>NZ_JBQEOS010000009.1:0-127930 GCF_052045385.1 Microbacterium sp. 22296
CGGCTGTTCGGCCGTGAGATCTCGCGTGTGGATCTGACCATCTCGGGCGCCACCGCCCCCCAGCGAAAGCGAGTGCTGTGATGACTGACACCGTGCTGCGCACCGTCGTGCGCCGCGAGACCCACTCGCCCCGCACCGTGGCCATGCTCGTCGTGGTCCTGCTGCTGCTGCTCGTCCTCGCCTACGCCGCGGTCGAGATCATCCTGAACCTCGTCGGCGCGCAGCCGCTGCTCGTCGCCCCCGGCGAGGCCCTCAACGCCGTCGTCGCCGCCCCCACCGCGTTGATGCCGGTCGCGTTCATCGTCGGCGGTGTCGTGCTGGCCCTCCTGGGGCTTGTCGTGCTGATCCTCGCCCTCAAGCCGGGCCGGCTGTCCAAGCACGAGATGCAATGGGGAGAGCGCGCCGTGGTCGTCGACAACGGCGTCGTGGCATCCGCCATCGCCCAACACCTCAGCAACGAATCCGGCATCGCCCGCGACGACATCGTCGTCGGCGTCGCCCACCGCTCCCTCGATGTCACCGTGCGTCCCCCGGTCGGCATCCCCGTCGACGAAGCGCAGCTGCGCCACATCGTCGACGAAGAGATCGCCGCCTACAAGCTCACCCCCGCCGTCCGCACCCACCTGCGCGTGCAGCGTCCCGACACCAAGGAGTCCCGATGAATGCGACACGTCGCGGTCTGAACCGCTTCATCCTCTTCCTCGTCGCCGTCGTGCTGCTGGCCGCGGGCGCCCTCGCCCTCGCCGTGGGCCTGGTGCCCGGCGGGACCGACACCTGGACCACCGTCATGGGCGGCTTCCAAGGCTGGCTCGAATCCCTGGGTCGTGACTCCGCCGGATGGGGCGCGGTCGCAGCCTTCGTGGTCCTGGGGATCATCCTCATCGTCATCGCCTCCTCCGCCGTCCGCGGACGCCGCCACGCGCCCCTGCAGTCCACCGGCAGCGCGAACGCCGAAGGCCGCATCACCGTCACCGACGGCTTCGCCTCCGAAGCGCTGAAGAACGCCCTCGCCGAACGCGACGAAATCCTCTCCTCCCGCGTCACCGCCGGAGAGATCAACCGGGAATCCGTCCTGCACGTCGCAGTCACCCCACGGCAGAACACCTCACCCCGCCAGGTCGCCGAGCACGTCGACACCCTCGTCACCAACCTCGCCGCGCTCACCGGACAAAACGTCCGCGCCTACATCTCCATCCACACCGGGCTGCGCGCCAAACTCGCACGCGACAACACCCGCGTGAACTGACAGGACACGACATGACGAACGATTCGATCTCGTCCCCCTCCGCTGCGGCGCAGCCCGTGCCGGCAGATCTCGCCCGGGCGGTCGCAGACGCCGTCGCGCACGTCGAGGGCGTTCACGCGCTCGGCAGCCTGGTCGAGCGCGCCTCCGACGCGGTGCGTCAGCGCGTCGGGCTCGCGGCCGGCGTCGCCGGCGTCACGGTCGACCGGGGCCGGGACGGGCGGGTCACCAGCGCGGTGTCGATCATCGTCGACTACCCGCACAAGCTGCACGAGGTCACCGACGCGGTGCGCGCCGCGGCACGACACGCCCTCGACGGACTCGGCTCGGGCCGCGTCGACGTCGACGTCACGGTGACCGGCGTGTGGGGTCCCTTCGACACCGACCCGGTCGCCGAGACCGAGCGGGTTCTGGACGACGCCGGAACGGAGGCGGACGGTGACGACACCGCACCCGACACCGGCACGCGCGACGGCTCGCGCGGCGGAGAACGAACCGACTCGGCAGCGACTGACGACACGCGAGACGACGTGAGCCGCGGCGACCGGCCGGCCTCGCCCGTCGCCGGATCGCAGACCTCGCCCGATCGAGACGACACCCAGGATGACGTCGCCGACACCCAGGACGCCGTCGCCGACGCCCTGTCCGAGGTCGCCGATTCTGTGGCCCACGCCGCGGAGGAACTTCGGGATCGTCCCGACTCCCCCCGTCCCTGAGGAACCGGGTCGGCGGGGCACGCCAAGGGGGAATGCGGTCGGGCCCGGGATCGTTCGACCCCTCGCCATGACTTCCGCACCTCCCCTCGCCGACCCGTCCGTCCTCGACAACGCCGCCTGGCACTCCCTCGCCGGCCCGCACGCGTCGTTCTCGATCGGCAACGACCTCGTCCGCCGGTATCCCGAGGACGTCGCCCCCTTCGTCGCCGTCCGCACGTGGGACGACCCGGACGCGTGGGACGCGTTGCGTGAACTCGTCGGCCCCGACGCGGAGGTCGGGCTGTCGGGGTACGAAGGCGATCTTCCCGAGGGGTGGGAGTTCCTCGGCGGCGGCGAGGGCGTTCAGCTGGTCGAGACCGATCTCCTGCAGCCGCGCCCCTTCGACGAGGCGATCGAGCTCGGCGGCGACGACGTGACCGACATGCTCGCGATCGTCGCGCGCAATCAGCCCGGGCCCTTCCGGGCGCGGACACACGAGCTCGGCCGGTACATCGGCATCCGTCACGAGGGTCGTCTGGTCGCCATGGGCGGAGAACGGCTGCACCCCGCGGGCTGGACCGAGATCAGCGCGGTCGCGGTGGACGTCGACCATCGACGACGTGGGCTCGCCTCGCGCCTCGTGCTCGACATCGCCTTCCACATCCAGCAGCGCGGCGACCGCGCCGTCATGCACGCGGCGTCATCGAACCTCGGTGCCATCGCGGCGTACGAGCGCCTCGGCTTCACCGTGCGTCGGGTCAACCGGTTCGCAGCGGTGCGCACTCCGGCCTGAGGCGCGGGCGGCAATCGCCACAGCTCGTCCGGAAGAGCAGGATGAACGCGAGCGCAATCCGTTGACGGCTGCGCGGCGAACACTCTTCGTAGTGCGAAGACGCCACGAAAGGACGACATGCGACTCACGACCCTTCGACGCTTCGAGCTCGATACCCGCCCCATCCATCCCGAGACGCGCCGGGCGCTCGATCGGCGGTGGCAGGAGCTCCCCGAGCACGCCAAGACACCGGGTCAGCTGCTCGGACGCAGCGCCGTGGGCTGCGAGGGGACGCACGGCGTGTTCCCCAAGTGCAACCTCACCTGCTCGCCCTGCTACCACTCGGCCGACGCCAACAAGGTTCGCATCGACGGCGAGCACACCGTCGACAACGTCACCCGCCAGATGGACTACCTGCGTGCGGTACGCGGACCCCGCGCGCACGCGCAGCTGATCGGCGGTGAGGTGAGCCTCCTCAGCGCTGAGGACCACGCCCGCTCGCTGCTGGCGATGCGCGCGGTCGGGCGGGAGCCCATGTCGATGACGCACGGCGACTTCGACTACGACTACCTCCTCGACGTCGTCCTCGATGACGATGGCAAGCCTCGCTTCGACAAGGTGTCGTTCGCGGCGCACTTCGACTCCCTCATGCGCGGACGCCGCGGAGCGGTGCGCCCGCGTAACGAGGCCGAGCTCAATCCGTTCCGCGAGAGATTCGCGCGCATGTTCGTCGACCTCAAGCGCGACCACGGCGTCGACAGCTACCTCGCCCACAACATGACCGTCACCCCCTCGAACGTCGCCGAGGTCGAGCAGGTCACGCGCGACGTACTCGACATGCCGTTCGACATGATGTCGTTCCAGCCCGCCGCCTTCATCGGCGACGACCGCCGCTGGCGTGAGGACTTCGGCGAGGTCACGATCGACGCGGTGTGGGAACGCATCGAAGCCGGCGCCGGGCAGAAGCTCCCCTGGCAGGCGACGCAGTTCGGCGACCCGCGCTGCAACCGCTCCACCGTCGGCGTCCGCGTCGAGAAGACCTTCGCACCGGTGCTCGACCCCGACGACCCGAAGGACATCGCCGCGCGCGACCGGTTCCTCTCGCACTTCGGCGGCATGATCTTCGGCGGCATCCCCCGCCACGTGCTCGCGGTCAAGGTCGTGCGTGCCCTCGCCGCCCACCCCGGCGACATCCCCCCGCTCATCGGCCTGATGAGTCGGGTGCTCCGACGTGCGGGCGGCGCACGCAAGGTCGTCAAGGCCGCACGCCGCGGCAAAGTGTCGTTCAAGACGTTCGTCATCCACAACTTCATGGATGCCGAGCAGGTGGCACCCGCGTGGAAGCTCATGGAGGAGGGTGTCGTCGCCGACGATCCCCTGCTGCGCGAGACGCAGGAACGCCTCGGCGCCTGCATGTACGCCATGGCCCACCCCGACGACGGCCGCCTCGTGCCCGCGTGCGTGCAGCACTCGGTACTCGACCCGAAGGAGAACGAGGAGCTGCGCCGCATCCTGCCGCTGCCGACCGTGCGCCCCGGCGCCACCGTGACCGCACGCCCGTCGGGTCTGACCCCGGTGCGCGAAACGGGGACGCGCACGATCGTCTGAGCGGGATGCCACCGCGCCGGCGCGGTCGACGGCGACGAGCCGCCCCACCGCGAGCTCGCCGTTGTCGAAGTCGGCCCACGTCATCGGCACGTCATCGTTCTCCCCGATGCACCAGTGCATTCCGGATGCCCTCGTCCACCGCCCGGCTCGCCTGCGCCGGTGCGGGACCGTCAGCCCGCGACGACGTGCGCGAGAGCCTCTGGCACCGCCACGGCCACCTCGTCGCCGGGGCTCATGGGCGACACCGAGGGGATCTCGGCGTGCAGCGTGAGCGCACCCGCGCGGATCACCACCTCGCTGCGCGCGCCCACCGGCCGCCGCGCCTGCACCGTGCCGACCGCGCGGAGCGGGTCGGCATCCGTCACCTCGCCGACCCGCACGTCTTCGTGTCGGAACACCAGCGTCGCGGGTCCGTCGGCGACGCCGGGTGCCGCGGCCGCGCCGAGCGCGCTGCGGTGGATGCCGTCGCGTACCTCGCCCACGACGGCGTTGCGCCCCCCCATGAGCTCGGCCGCGCGCAGGCTCCCAGGCTTCCGATAAGCGTCGGCGACGGTTCCCTCGTGCAGCAGACGACCGTTCTCGACGAGCGCGATGCGGTCAGCCACGCGCGCGGCCTCGTCGCGGTCGTGCGTGACGAGGAGGATCGTCGGCGACACGTCGGCGCGCACGGACTCGAGCAGATCGTGCATATCGGCGCGCAGCGCCGGGTCCAGCGCGCTGAACGGCTCGTCGAGCAGCAGCACGGCGGGCTCCGCGGCGAGGGCCCGCGCGATCGCGACGCGCTGCTCCTGGCCGCCCGACAGCTCCCCCACCCGCCGGGAGCCGTAGCCGGCGAGGCGGACGGTGTCGAGATAGCGTTCCGCGCGATCGCGGGCGCGGGTCTTCGGCATCCCCGACACCCGGTCCGAGAACGCGACGTTGTCGAGCACGGAGAGGTGCGGGAAGAGCAGGGAGCGCTGGAAGACCATTCCCACCCCCCGTCGTTCGGCCGCGATCGCGGCGACGTCACGCCCTCCGATCGAGACCGACCCGCGGTCGGGCGTCTCCAGTCCTGCGATGACGCGCAGGAGCGTGGACTTGCCCGACCCGCTCGGGCCGAGCACCGCCGTGCACGTGCCCGCCGCGACCGTCAACGACAGGTCGTCGAGGGCGGGAGCCGCCGACGCGGCGAAGGTCTTGGACAGGCCGGAGAGGGCCAGGTCGGCGCTCACGCGACCACCTCTTTCTCGGGGATGCCGCGCGCGCCGGCGCGGCCACGACGACCGAGGGCGAGGACGGCGGCCAGCAGTATCACGGGCGGGGCGATCGCCGAGAGCGACATGAGCGCGACCGCGGCGTCGTTGCCCAGACCGGCCGCGGCGGAGGCGACCACGAGCGGCAGGGTCACGATCTCTCCGCCGCCCACGATCAGGGTGACGATGTAGTCGCTCCAGGCGACGAGGAACGCCAGGAAGGCGGCGCGCGCGAGCGCCGGCGCGATGAGGGGCAGCTGCACGCGGCGGAGCACCTGCAGACGCCCGGCACCCAGCAGGCGCGCCTCTTCTTCGTACGACCGGTCGTAGGCGCCATAGGCGGTACGCATGACGAACGCCGTGTACGGCAGCGCCATCACCGTGAGCACCATCGCCACCCCCACGGTGGGTGGCACGTGTGCGCGCAACAACACGACGTTGACCCCGAGCACCGCGGCGAACGGCGGCAGCGCCACGGGGGCCAGCAACAGCACCGAGACGAGGCGAGCGCCAGGGACCGCACCGAACGTCAGCGCGCGAGCCGCGAGCGCTCCGATGACGGTCGCGGCGACGGCGACGACGAGCCCGAGTACGAGGGAACGCCCCAGCGCCGGGAGGGCGCCGAAAGCGATGGCCGCCTCGACCGAGCGGCCGCCGAACGCGGCGGGGAGCGGGTCGGGAAAGGTCCAGCTCTCGGCGAACGACCACAGCACGAGGGGAAGAAGCGGAAGGGCGAACCACACCATCAGCACCACCGCGACGACACGGCGCACCACGCGCCCGGCGCCGTGGGACCGCGTGAGGGTGCTCTGCGGGGCACTCATCGCCACGACGCCGTCCGTCGAAGGGCGGCGAAGGTCGCGGCCACGACCGCGAGGGCGATCACGCACGTGACCAGCGCCACCGCAGCCGCCTCCGGCCGGGAGTCGAGCGAGACACCCTGGAACAGGCGCACCGCGAGCACGGGCAGAGGCTCGGGGGACGTGCGGCCGAGCAGCCACAGCACCTCGTACGAGCCGAGGGCGTAGACGAAGCTGATCGCCGCACCGATCAGGATCGTGGGCGCCGTCAGCGGCAGCAGCACGTGGCGGAACCGATGCGCCCGGCCCGCGCCGAGCAATGCCGCGGTCTCGTCGTAGGTCTGGATGCGAGTGGCGAGGGTCCCGGTGACGATGAGCGCGATGAACGCCGATTCCTTCCATGCCAGCTCGACGATCGCCGCGCCCCACAGGGGCCCGCCGACCCACGGCGCCCACGCCTCGGACGCGATGCCGAGAAGACGCGGCAGCACACCGGCGTCCGAGAGCAGGAGCCCCACGGTCGCGGCGGCGATCAGGTGCGGGATCGTGACGGTGACGGTGCCGAGCATCGCGACGACGCGCGCGCTGCGCGTGCGCGAGACGATGACCACCGCCGCGATCGTACCGACGACCACCGCGACGGCCGTGGCCGCAGCGGCGACGCCCAGCGACACCGCGACCGCGGCCCCCACCTCGCCCGGGCGAGCAGTGAAGGCCCCGACCCCGGGCCGCACGGGGCCGACCACCGGCAGCAACCCGAACGCCTGCAGCACCGTCGCGCCCACGCCGCCACCCAACACCACGAGAGCGAGCGCGACGGCCGGCAGCACCAGCAGAGCTCCGCGCAGCCGCTCGCGGGTGGAGCCGGAGCGGCGGGCGACGGGCGACCAGGTCACCGCGACAGGACGTTCTGCCGCCACCCGTCGTCGAGCGCGGGAACCCACTCGGCGGCGAGCTCGCCGTGCGCGTTGCGCGAGAGCTCGTCATAGGGCGGCACCACCGGAGAGTCCGGCAGGGCATCGAACAGCGCGCGGTCCTCGGGCGGGAGGGCGGCGAGGTCGAGCACGGGGAACTGACCCCACACACCGGGCTCCGCCTTCTTCGCCTGCTGCTCGACCGAGAGGGCGACGTTCGCCACGACCATCGCGCCCGCCGCGGCATCGGAATTGACCGGCAGCCCGAGGAAACTGGCGTTGCCGACCGTGCCGTCGTCGAGCGTGAGCACGCGGGTCTCGGCCGGATAGGTCCCGTCGGCGACCAGGCCGGTCAGCGTGGCGGGACCGTACGTCATGGTCATGTCGACCTGGCGGTCGGCGAACAGCTGGCCGAGCTCGGTCTCGTTCGCCGGGTAGGTGTCGCCTGCGCGCCACAAGCTCGGCGCGAGGGCGTCGAGGCGCTCCCACAGGGCGGGCGCGAGCTCGTCGTACGCCTCCTGCGAGAACGCCGTCGGCACCTCATCGGAGCCGCCCGATACGCTCGCCAGCGCCTCGCGCACGAACACCGACCCGGTGAAGTCGGGCGGCGCCGGGTAGGTGAAGCGTCCCGGGTTCGCTTCGGCCCAGTCGAGCACGCCGGCCAAGGTCGTCGGCGGATCGGCGATCGCCGCGGCGTTGTAGGCGAGGGTGAACTGCGCCTTGTGCCACGGCGCCTCGCACCCGTCGACGGGAGTGCCGAAATCGGACTGCAGCAGCGGATCGTCGGCGGAGGTGCTCGTCATCGACGGCAGCAGGCTCGTCCAGCCGCAGCGCCAGGCACCGGCCTCCTTGCCCGTACGGAAATTGTCGCCGTTGACCCACACGAGGTCGACGCTGCCGTCGTCGCGGCCCGCCTGCAGCTCGGTGAACACGCGGTTGAGCGCGTCGCGCGTGTCGGTCACCGGCACGCGCTCCAACGTCACGCCGTACGCGGCGACCGCGGGGGCGAGGATGTCGTCGACGTACGCGTTCCCCTGGTCGTCTCCGCCGTACATCCACAGCTGCACCGTCTGTCCATCGGCCGCCGCGAGCACGGCATCCCAGTCGGCGAACTCCCCCGCGTCGGGTGTCGCGGGGGCCGCGCACCCCGCGAGGGCGAAAAGGGAGGAGGTCGCGACAACCGTCAGGGCGGTGAGACGACGTCGGCGTCGAAGGGGGGACATGGGGCTCCTCGTCGGGACCGGCGACCGGAGATCGCGTGCGGACTTAGGGTATGGGGAAGCGGAGGGGAATCGATGGAGCCGAACGACAACGCCGCGCCCGTGCGCGGTGCGAATCGCCGTCCCCTTCTCCGATTGATGCTTCTCGGTCTCTTCGTCGCCGTCGTCGCAACGGTTGGCTTCGTCTTCGTGCCGCACGACGTCGAGCAGATCCGCGCCTGGTCGAGCGCGGCCGGACTCGGCGGCGCCGTGCTGTTCACGCTGCTGTACGCGGCGCTCACCCTGAGCCCGGCCCCGAAGAACGTCCTCGGCGTGGCCGCCGGTGTGGTCTGGGGTTTCCCGGTGGCATTCGCGATGGTCTACGTCGGCGCGCTGCTGGGGGCGGCGGCATCGTTCGTCATCGGCCGGGCGCTCGGACGCGAGGCGGTCGAGCACTACACCGGCGCACGGGTGGCCCGGTTGGATGCCGCGATCGGGCGCCGCGGGCTCGTCGCCGTGCTGGGGGTGCGGCTGATCCCCGTGATCCCCTTCACCCTCATCAACTACGGCGCGGGGCTGACGGCGGTGCGCCGGCGCGACTACGCCATCGGAACCGCCGTCGGAATCGTCCCCGGATCGGCCGCCTACGTCGCCCTCGGAGCGTTCGGATGGGAGCTCGGCGCGGGCTTCTGGATCGCGGTGGCCGCGGTCGGTGTACTGCTGGTGGGTGGGCTGATCGCGGGGGCGGTCGTCCGCCGTCGGCGGGACGCGGAGGCGCCCCGTGCCTGATCGCGACACGGGGATGCCGGTGACGAGCGCCCGCGCCGGGATCTCCGGTGATTGACCGCGCGATGCGCGCAGCCCTCGCGCGCCCGCTCGACCGCGCCGCGGCGGCCCTCGACCGCCCGGGGATCACGCCCGACCGTCTCACCGTCGCGGGACTCGTCCTCGCCCTGGGGGCGGCCGGTGCGGCCGCAGCCCAGTGGTGGGCCGTCGCGGTCGCACTCTGGCTCGTTTCGCGTATCGCCGACGGACTCGACGGCACGCTGGCACGGCGACGACGGGCGAGAGGCCGGGGCGACGAGAGCGAGGCCGGCGGGTTCCTCGACATCGCGGCGGACTTCATCGCGTACGGCACCGGTGTCTTCGGCGTGGCGTGGGGCGCGAGCGCGGCCTACGACGCCCCCTGGTGGCCGTTCCTCCTCGTGCTGGTGGCCTACTACGTCAACGGCACTGCCTTCTTGGCGTTCTCGTCGATCGCCGAGCGCACCGGGCGCCGCATCGATGACGGGCGCTCGCTGTCGTTCCTCGGACGCATCGCCGAGGGTACCGAGACGATCGCCGTGCACGCGCTCTGGTTGATCCTGCCGTTCTGGGCCTGGCAGATCGCCCTCGTGTGGGCCGTTTTCGTGGGCGTGAGCGCGGTGCAGCGCGTGGTCGCGGGGTATCGCCTGTTGCGCTGAGCCGGGCGCTTTCGGCGGTCGACGGCGCGTGATCCGCGCGAGCCCCGTCCCTCGTCAGCGCCGACGACGGCGCAGTCGGCGCAGCAGCCGGATCGCCGCGGCGATCACGCCCCGGTGCAGCGCGCTCTGCGCGTCGCGCACCGCGGCGTTCCACGCGGCGTCCGAGTATGTCGGATACGCGTGGATCACTCCCGCGAGGCCGCTCACCGTCAGACCCCGCGACACCGCGGTCGACATCTCGCCGAGCGACTCCCCCGCGCGCGGCCCGACGATCGTCGCCCCGACGACCCTTCCCTTCCGGTCGACGACGAGTCGGGTGAATCCTGCGGTCCGGTCCTCGGCGATCGCGCGGTCGAGGTGAGAGTGCGCCGTCTCGACCACGCGCAGGCCCGAGGCGGCGGCATCCGCCGACGAGGCGCCCACCGCCGCGACCTCGGGAGAGGTGAAGGTCACCCGCGGCACGTCGTCGAGGCGGACGCGCCGCGACAACCCGAGCACGGCGTTGGTCGCCGCGACGCTGCCGAACATTCCGGCCGTGTGAGTGAACCGGGGAAGGGGCGTCGCATCTCCCGCAGCCCGGATCCGCGGGTTGCTCGTGGCGAGGGTCCGATCGACGGCGACCGCCCCGGAGGACTCGGTGCCCACGCCCGCGGCATCCAGTCCCAGCCCCGTCGTGTCGACACGGCGACCGAGCGCAGCCAACACGCGGTCTGCCGTCACGGTCGTGCCGTCGCTCAGGCGCGCGAGCGTCGCCGCATCCCGCGGTGGGGCGCTCTCGAGGGTGGTGCGCAGCCGCACGTCGACACCGTCGGCGCGAAGGGCGTCGAGAATCAGAGCGCTCGCATCGGGGTCCTCCTTGGGCAGCAGGCGGTCGCCGCGATGCACGAGAGTGACCTCGCTGCCCAGCCGCGCGAACGCCTGCGCCATCTCGCACCCGATCGCCCCGCCACCCAGCACCAGCAGGCGCGCGGGGAGTTCGTCGAGGTCCCACAGCGTCTCGTTCGTGAGTACGGCACCGGCGTCGGCCCCCGCCGGGAGCACGGGCGAGCTCCCCGTGGCGATCAGAGCGTCGCGGAAGGGGATGCCGACCCCCTCGACGACGACCGATCGCGCAGAGTCGAAGCGCGCCCGGCCCCGCAGCGTGTAGACGCCGCTCGCCGCGAGGGTGTCGGGCGAGTCGACCGGCTCGATCTCGGCGATCGCGCGTCTGACGTGCGCCATGACCGCGGGGAAATCGACACGTACCGGTCCCGCGTGGATGCCGAGACGGCGGGCGCCGCGCGCGTCCTCGGCCGCGTCGGCGGCCGCGATCAGCGCCTTCGACGGGACGCAGCCGGTGAAGAGGCACTCGCCGCCGAAGCCCCTCGCCTCGACGAGCAGCACCCGCGCCCCCAGCGCGGCCGCGGTACGCGCACCGACCAGACCCGCGCTTCCGGCCCCGATGACGACGAGATCCCAGGTGAGGCGACCGGCCTCGGTGGGGGTGAGCGTGCGGGCGCGACGCCCCGGCGGAGTGGTCATTCCCGAAGCCTAAGGTGGTCGCAGAGGGGGTGGCACGATGGCGACGCTGATGCGCAGGTACGGCGCGGGCGCACGGTGGTACGACGTGCTCTCGGGTGAGAAGTGGGTCTATCGCGCGGGCCGAGAGGCCGGCATTCGTCTGCTGCGCCCCCGACGCGGCGACACCGTCGTCGACCTCGGGTGCGGTACGGGGCTGAACTTCTCCGGTCTGCTCGCCGCGGTCGGGTCCGAGGGGCGCGTGATCGGCATCGATCGCAGTCCCGACATGCTGGCCGTGGCCCGCCGCCGCGTCGAGGCGATGGGGTGGCACGACTGCGTGCGGCTGGTGCAGGCCGACGCCGCGACCCTCGATCCCGGTGACGTGGTCGCGCTCACCGGCGGGCGAGGCGCGGATGCCGTGTTCTCGACGTATGCGCTCAGCATCATGCCCGCGCGCGAGGAAGCGTGGCGGCGCGTCTGCGCCGCCGTGCGCCGGGGCGGCCGCGCCGGGATCGTCGACATGCAGCGCCCGTACGGCCGGTGGCGCGCGCTCGAGCCGCTCGNGGCGTGCGCCACCGGCGGCGCCGACATCGACGCCCATCCCTGGCGGCTGCTCGAGCGCGACGCCGTCGACCCGGGCGCGGTCGAGCGCGCCGAGCGCAAGGGCGGCCATCTCGTGGCGGTCGCCGCCGACCTCGGTGCCGCCATCACCCGCTGACCCCGCCCTCCCCGGCCCGGTTCGGGGCCGGGCGTCCGAATCGGCCGTGCGCAACTCCGGAGGAACGGCGGCGCCGATCGCCCCGAACGTGAAAACGCCCCCGCAGAGGCCGGATCTCCGGAGTTCGGTACGCGGTGCGCCCGATCCCCTCCCGCCGCGGCGCGCCCGCCGCCGCCGGGTCAGCGCAGCCGCCGCGCGACCTCCGCGAGGGCCTCGGCGAACGACTCCTCGGCGCCCTCGCGACCGCCCGACAGGTTGACGCCGACGACGCCGGGGAGTGCGAGCATCTCTTCGGCGAGCGCCACGGCGAGGGCGATCCCCTCCGCGCGCGTGTCGCGGGCCCCACGGATGCGACCGAGGAACCCGTCGGGCAGCACGAGCGTGGTGAACGACTCGAGCAGGTCGGCCGACGCCTCGTCGACGACGACGGGGACGCACGGGATGAACCGGATGCCGTCGCCCACCTCGTCGATGAACCGGCGGACGGGCGCCGCCCCGCCGGCGTGGTTGACGAAGCAGACGTCGGCGCCGGCCCGCTGCTTCTCGCGCAGGCGCGCGGCCCGTCGATCGAGAGGGGGTGCCGCGGGCGACGCGGCGACCGAGACGACGTGGCCCGCCGCGCGCGCCAGCGCCGTGGCCTCCGTGGAGTCGAGGTCGAAGACGGGAGCGGCGTCGGGCCGGTGTCCCGTGCGGGTGTGATCGCCGGTCACGCAGTGCACCCCGGTGACCCCTTCGACGGCGAGGGCCGCCAGCTCGCCCTCGATCGCGACGCGGTTGCGGTCGCGCATGTTGACTCCGCTCCAGACGCGCAGTCCCCGCCGCTGCAGCAGGTGCGCGCGGTAGGCGGGTGGGAACTGCACCCGGGCGCTTCCCGCGTCGCCGGCGAGGACGGCATCCACCTCCCCCGACAGCACCGCGGCGCACGCGTCGATGGATGCCACACTCAGCGCCCGCGCGGGAAGGTCGGCGACGACCCACGGGCGCGTGCCGAGGGAGGCGAGGGTCTCCGCGGCGGCGGCGGTCCGGCGCCCCGGGTCCACGGGAGTCGTCCGATCGATCCCCGTCCACGGCACGGTCCGCCGCGGAAGGAACGTGCAGCGATGCTGAGCGTCGATCTCGCACGAGCCGTCGAAGCCGACCCCGCCGCACGGGCCGTACTCCATGCGTTTGGGGCACGCGTCGATGAGGGGCAGCAGGGTCATGTCGGGAGTGTAGGGAGAACGTGTTTCCACCGATGTTCATGGCGGCAACATCGCGGAAACGCGCACTCCATACGCTCGGCACTACCCGCAGCCTCTCGGAGGTCACCATGATCACAGCCGGCACGTCTTTCGGTTCCGACGTCGACGACATCGACGCGCTCGTCGACGACCCTCTTGCGCTCCTGCTGCGCTGGCTCCCCACCCCCGACAGCGAACTGCGTCCGCTCGCGGCGCTCTCGACCATCGGGCGCGACGGCATCCCCTCGATCCGGCACGTCCTCGTGAGCGATCAGGATGCCACCGGGCTGTACTTCCACACCGACTCCGCCAGCCAGAAGGTCGCCGAGATCGCCGCGAACCCCGTCGCCGCCCTGTCGGTGGCCTGGCCCGAGGTGGGTCGGCAGCTGGTGGTGCGAGGCATCGTCGAGCGCGTCAGCAACGCCTCCGCCGCCGAGGTCTACCGCCGGCGGTCGCGGTACCTGCAGCTCCTGGCCTGGCTGAACACGAACGACAACGCCCGTCTGCCGGCGTACGACCGCCGGCACCTGTGGGCCGAGTTCGACGAGGCGCACCCCACGCTCGATCCCCCGGAGCGCTGGACCGGGTTCCGAGTGCGCCCCCTGACGCTGTCGTTCTGGCGCGGGGATCTGCTCGGCCAGAGCGTCCGACAGCAGTACACGCTCACCGACGGCCGCTGGTCGGGCCGGATCCTGGCGGGCTGACGCATGGACATCACCACCGTCACCTCGTTCCGCCCCGCCCGCTCGCGCGACGACCTCGCCCTCGGGCCCGGTGAAGTCGTCATCGCCGGGGGCACCTGGCTCATGAGCGAGCCGCAGCCCGGCACGACCGGGTTCGTCGATCTCACGACCCTCGGCTGGCCCGACATCGAGGTCACCGACGAGGGCCTGCGCATCGGTGCGACCTGCACCATCGCGCGCCTGCTCGCGTGGGTCGAACGCGACGCACCCGCCGGCTGGACCTCGCTCTCGCTCGCCCGCCCCTCCGCCGACGCGCTGCTGGCGTCTTTCAAGATCTGGAACACCGCCACCGTCGGCGGCAACGTCTGCCAGGCCTTCGCCGCGGGCGCGATGATCGCGATGCTCTCGACCCTGGATGCGACAGCGCTGATCTGGACACCCGACGGCGGCGAGCGCCGGATCGCGGTCGCCGATCTCGTCATCGACAACGCCGCGACCTCGCTCGCCCCGGGCGAGGTGGTGCGCGCTCTCGACGTCCCGGCCCATGCCCTGCGCTCCCGTGTCGGCCTGCAGAAGATCGCCCTGGCCGAGCTCGGCCGATCCGGCGCGGTCGTCACCGCCCGGGTTGATCCCGACGGGTCCGCCGTGTTCGTGGTGACCGCGGCGGTGCGCCGGCCCCGCGTGCTGCGGTTCGGGCGCATCCCCGGGGCGGGTGAGCTGCGGGATGCCGTGGCCAGCGCCACCGACTTCTACACCGACCCGCTCGGCAGCGCCGACTGGCGTCGCGGCGTGAGCATGGTGCTCGCGGAACGGGTGCGCCGGAGCTTCGCGCGAGAGCTGCAGGAGGGCGCCGCGTGAACGCCGGGTCCATCGGCATCCGTACCGTGGGGCGCCGCGTGAAGGTCGGGCCTGCCGGCATCCGTGCCGTTACGAACTCCGGAGAAATCGTCCGCGCGCCCGGTGTCATCCGCCTCGCGGCTTCCGCATCCGCACGCTTCACCGGAGTACGGTACGCCCGGCGCCGGAACGACGGCCGGGAGGACGTGGCGTGAGATTCGAGGTCAACGGCATCCCCGTCGACGCGGAGCCGAGGCCCGGCCAGAGCGCGCGCACGCTTCTGCGCGAGACGGGCCACGTCGAGGTGAAGAAGGGATGCGACGCGGGCGACTGCGGCGCGTGCGCGGTGCTGCTCGACGGTGCACCGACCCACTCGTGCATCATCCCGGCCATGCGCCTGGACGGACGCACGATCATCACCGCGGCGGGACTCGCCCCGGGCGACGAGCTGCATCCCGTGCAGGAGGCACTCGCGGGCGGTTTCGGATTCCAGTGCGGCTTCTGCTCGCCGGGGATGAGCGTGACCGCGTCGACGCTGAACCCCGCCGACCTCGACGACCTCGACCGGCGCATGAAGGGCAACCTCTGCCGGTGCACGGGGTACCGCCCGATCCGCGAGGCGATCCGCGCGTCGGTCCTGGGTCCGGTGCGCGAGACGGGCGCGGCATGCCCCTCCGGTGAGGCGAGCCCCGCGGCCGACGGGTGCGGCACGGGATGCGGCAGCACCACGGCATCCGGATCGTCCGTCAGCGGACCGGACGGCGATGGACGGGTCGGCAGCTCGGCCGTGCCCGAGGCCGCCCGGCGCATCGTGCAGGGCCGCGAGCCGTTCACCTTCGACGAGCCCGTGCCCGGCGGCCCGCCGCTCGTGCTGCGGGTCGTGGTCTCCCCGCACGCACACGCCCGCGTCCGCTCCATCGACACCACCGCCGCCCTCGCGGTCCCGGGCGTCGTCGCGGTCTTCACCCACCGCGACGTGCCCGACCTGCGGTACTCGACGGGCCGCCACGAGCACCGCACCGACGACCCCGACGACACGCGCATGCTCGACGACGTCGTCCGCCACGTCGGTCAGCGCGTGGTCGCGGTGGTCGGCGAGACGGCGGAGGCGGCGGATGCCGGATGCCGCGCGATCGTCGTGGACTACGACGTGCTGCCCGCCGTGTTCGACCCCGAGGAGGCCCGTCGCCCGGGCGCCCCGCTGCTGCACCCCGACCGCACCCCCGCGGAACGGGTCATGGCGGCCGAGCGCAACGTCGTCGCCGGGTTCCACACCGGTCACGGCGGCGACATCGACGCCGCGCTCGAGAGGAGCCACACCACCGTCACCGGCGAGTGGCGGTCCTCACGCGTGACGCACGCGGCGCTCGAGACGCACGGCGCCGTCGGGTGGCTCGACGACGAGGGACGCCTCGTCATCCGCTCGTCCACGCAGGTGCCCTTCCTCGCGCGGAACGAGCTCGCCCACATCTTCGGTCTCGAGCGCGATCGCGTCCGCGTGTTCGCCACGCGGGTGGGCGGGGGCTTCGGCGGCAAGCAGGAGCTGTTCACCGAAGACCTCACGGCGCTGGCCGTGCTGAAGCTCGGACGTCCGGTGGCGTACGAGTTCTCGCGCACCGACCAGTTCGTGCGGGCGTCGCTGCGGCATCCGATGCGCGTGCGCGTGACCCTCGGATCGGATGCCGGGGGCACCCTCACCGCGATGAAGATCGACGTGCTCAGCGACACCGGCGCGTACGGCAACCACGCCATCGGGGTGCTGTTCCACTCGTGCGCCGAGTCGACCACGCTGTACCGGGTGCCGGTGAAGTGGATCGACGCCGAAGCGGTCTACACGAACAACCCGCCGTCGGGGGCGTTCCGCGGATACGGGCTCGGGCAAGTCGTGTTCGCGGTCGAGTCGGCCCTCGACGCCCTCGCCGTGGAACTGGACATCGACCCGTTCGACCTGCGCCGTATCAACGCCGTGCGCGAGGGCGACCCGCTGCACCCCGACGACGACAAGTACGAGGAAGACCTGATCTGGGGCAGTTACGGCCTCGACCAGTGCCTCGACCTCGCCGAGGGCGCCCTGCGTCGCGGCAACGGTGTCGACGCCCCCGACGGCTGGCTCGTCGGCGAGGGGATGGCGGCGTCGATGATCGCGACGATGGCACCCCGGGGACACATCGCACACACCACCGCGACCCTGCGTCCCGACGGAACGTACCTGCTGCGAGTCGGTACGGCCGAGTTCGGAAACGGCACCTCGACCGTGCACCGGCAGATCGCCGCGACCGTGCTGAACGCCCCCCTCGACCGTCTCGAGCTGTGGGCCGCCGACACCGACGCTGTGCGGCACGACACCGGCGCCTTCGCATCCGCGGGGACGGTCGTGGCCGGCAAGGCGCTCTTCGGCGCGTGCACGGCGTTGCGGCGACGGATGGTGGAGATCGCGACCGATCTCACGCAGACGGATGCCGCGGACGCCGAGGTCGTGGCATCCGGAATCCGGGCGGGGGGCGAGGTCGTCTCGTGGGAGCGGATCATCGCCGCGGCCCCCGCCGGGTATCTGACCTCCGACGGGTTGACCGCCGACGGCGCGGAGTTCGGTGACTTCCGCTCCCTCGCGTTCAACGTGCACGCGGCGCGCGTGGCCGTCGACCCCGAGACGGGCACGGTCAAGGTGCTCCAATCGATCCAGTCCGCCGACGCCGGCGTCGTCATCAATCCGGCGCAGTGCCGCGGGCAGGTCGAGGGGGGAGCTGCCCAGGGCCTCGGCGGGGCGCTGTACGAAGAGGTGTACGTCGAGGACGGGGTGGTGCAGAACCCGGTGTTCCGCACGTACCGTGTGCCCCAGTTCGCCGACGTCCCCGACACCGAGGTGTACTTCGCCGAGACCGACGACACCCTCGGCCCGTTCGGCGCGAAGTCGATGAGCGAATCGCCGTACAACCCCGTGGGAGCGGCGATCGGCAACGCCGTCTCGCGGGCTCTCGGACGCCGAGGGTACGAACTGCCGTTCTCACGCGACCGGGTGTGGAGGTTGGCCGGCGGGGAGTGACCGCCGCGCACGCGCCGGAACGATTCCGCGGGCGAGCCGATGACGGACCCCGTGGCAGGGGCGCGGCACCCGGAGCGCCATCGCCGGCGCGAGGCTCTCGTTGGGTCGGAAGCGTGACGGCTCACGCGCGCAGCTCACTCTCGGCCGGCCTGTCGAGCGGGAGCCATTCCCATGCGTCGACGTCCCGGAGGAGTTGCCTGTCGTGCGTGGACAGGATCACGGCCGCGTGTGTCGCGCCCAACGCGTCGGTGAGGTCGTCGACGAGAGCGACGGAGAGGTGGTTGGTCGGTTCGTCGAGCAGAAGAACGTGGGGTTTCGTCGCGAGGACCAGTGCCAGGTCCAGTCGACGTCGCTGTCCCATCGACAGCTCGCCCATGCGCTTGCTCGATTCCCGCGCCCGAAGAAGCCCGAGCTGCGACAGACCGACGGCCTCGCTCGAGGTGATCGTTTCGGCGGCGACGAGGGCCTCGACATGCTCGGCGTGGACGGAGCTCGCGCGCCCGTCGAGGGGCAGCGCACTCTCTTGGCGGAGGTAGCCGACACGTACGTGCTGCGGGTGGCGGACCGTGCCGGCGTCCGGACGCACATCACCCGCCGCAATGCTCAGGAGGGTCGACTTCCCTGCACCGTTCGGCCCGGTGATGACGAGGCGCTCGCGATGCGCGACCGAGAACGTCACGGGCCTTGGTAAGCGCCCAGCGAGTTGTACCTCGTCGACGCTCAGCAGCGGGGCTCCCGTCCGCGTGGGCAGTTCCGGAAACCGGAACACCTGCGGGGGTTCGGGGACGGTGACGAGATGGGCGTCCAGCTGCTCCTGGCGTCGGTGAACGCTTTGGACGAGACCGCCGGCTCGGGTCGCGCGGCCATGCTTGTTCGTCCCCTTATCAGGGCGCCATCCCGACACGAGGCGGTTCTGAGCCGCACTCAGACTGTCGTGCAGCCGAGCGCGCTCCGCCTGCTGCTGGTCGTAGTCCTGTTCCCATCGTTCGCGTTCTGCGGCACGGCCCGAGCGGTACCCCTCGTACCCATCGCCGTAGACGCGCGGCCGACCGTCCGAGGTCGGATCGAGGTCGACGACGGTCTGTGCGACATCGGAGAGCAACGCGCGGTCGTGGGTGACCACGATCACCCCGCCATCGCGGGAGCGCAGCTGCGAGGTCAGAAAATCGAGGCTGCTCCGATCGAGATGATTGGTGGGTTCGTCGAGCAACAGGAAGTCATGGTCGCCACCGAGGAGGCAGGCAAGACGCACCCGGTACCGCTGGCCGACGGAGAGGTCGTCCAGTCGCCGTTCCGAGTCGGTCTCGGCATCCAGAGCCTGCAAAGCGATTCCTACGCGGCGTTCTGCGTCCCATGCGTCGAGCGCTTCAGCCTGTTCGAGCGCCACAGCATAACGAGCAGCGGCTTCGGCGCCTCCAGAGGTGAGCGCGATGGCGGCTTCGTCGAGTGCCGAGAGCGCCATCAAGGGTGCGGCGATCGCGTCGGCGACCGCCTGGCCCACAGTTCTGCCGTCGCCGGCGGGCATCTCCTGCTCGGCGATGCCGAGAGTGCCGATGCGCTGCACATGGCCGTCGTCAGGAGCGATCGCGCCGGCGAGAACGTGCAGCATTGTCGACTTGCCGCGACCGTTCTCACCGACGACCGCTATTCGCGAGGAGGTCGTCGCGGCGAGATCGACGTGCTGAAGAACGGGTGTCGCGCCTCGGAGAACGGACACGTCGGCGGCGATGAGCTGTGCGCGATGGCGCGCGGGAAGAGGGCTGTTGAGGGAGGGCATCCGCATCCTTCGAAATGACGCGTGAGCGAGCCACGAGAGCCGTGCGAACACGCAAAAAGACGGCGACCCGATCGGGTCGAGAAAGAGCGGCCTCCGCGTGCTCGGATTGCTCAACGAGCGCGGTGGGCCTCACTCAGCCGTCAGATGAAGTACAAATGCACTCGTCAAGGGTAGCCAGACCGCGAGTCGCGTGGCAACCGCGTCGAACGCCTCACCGGGCTCCGTCATCGCGGGACGTCCGGGCAGATGAGGTCAGAGCGGCGTCGCGCCTCCTCGGACGTGGATGCCGCCGACCGGCGGAACCTCGACCTCGAGCACGCTCGGCCGGCCGACGTGCCGACCCTGGCGGACGGTGAAACGGAACGGCGCGGTCATGCCGAGGCGGTCGCGCAGGTACGCGCCGAGCGAGGCGGCGGCGGATCCGGTCGCCGGGTCCTCGGTGATGTCGCCCACGGGGAAGATGTTTCGCGCCTCGATGACGAGCCCGTCGACGATCTCACCGCCCAGATGCACCACGATGACCGTGCCCTTCCACCCGCGCTCGTCGAGCAGGGCGCGCATCGGCACGGGGTCGAAGCGGAAGGCATCGAAGGTGTCCCGCTCACGCACGGCGACGACAGGATGCAGGTTGCCGGCGAACGACTGCGCCAGCGGCATCCGGTCGTCGAGGTCGTCGGGGATGAGGCCCAGCAGATCGAGAAGGCGCTCGGCGACCTCGGGCTCGAAATCGACGACGTGGGGCTCGACGCTGGTGAACCCGGCGACGATACGACCGTTCGCGTCACGCTCCGTGGTGACGTCGACCCGCCCCGCGGCGGTGTCGAAGACGAACGCCCCCGGTGCAGCGGCCTCGGCGAGCGCGACGGCGGTCGCGATGGTGGCGTGGCCGCAAAACGGGACCTCGTCGTCGGGCGAGAAGTACCGCACCTGCACGCGCCGCCCTTCGCGGGCTGTCACGAACGCCGTCTCGGGGTGGCCGAGGTCGGCCGCGATGCGCTGCATATGCGCGTCGTCGAGGCCAGCGGCATCCAGCACGACCCCCGCCGGATTGCCCCCGCCTGGTTCGGCGGCGAAGGCGAGCAGCTGCAGGATACCGGGAGCGTCGGTCATCTCACCATTCTCGCGGTCGCGGTGACGAGCGGTGGGGGCCGATCAGCGATCAGTGGCTCGTGAGCAGTCCCGGGCTCAGCGCGGCTCGGCCCCCAGGTGCAGCACCGCCTCGGCGAGTGCGCGCACCCCCGCGGCGACATCGGCACCGGTCACCGCCTCGTCGGGATGGTGGCTGATGCCGTCGGGATTACGCAGGAACAGCATCCCCACCTCGGTGATCGCGCCGATCGCCATCGCATCGTGGCCGGCGCGGCTGAACAGGGTCGGCGCCTCGCCGCCGATGCCGGCGCGCACCACGTCCTGCAGCAGAGGGGCGCAGAAGACGGCCGGTGCGCTGTGCACCTCGCGCGCCCGCCAGCGCAGCCCGCGGCGGCCCATGATCGCATCCAGTTCGTGCGAGATCTCGTCCCAGGTGTGATCGCGGGTGGCGTCGAACTCGCCGCGCAGGTCGAGCGAGAAGTGCGCCTCGCCGGGCACGACGTTCACCGCCCCGGGGAACGCCTCGAGCTGGCCGACGGTGCCGATGATGTGGTGCTCGCCGCGGCAGATGCGCTCCACCGCGAGGGCCGCTTCGCTCGCTCCGAGCAGGGCGTCGCGGCGCATGTCGTAGGGGGTACCGCCGGCGTGACGCGCCTCGCCCTCGACGACGAGCTGGAAGCGCCTGGCCGACGCGATGGACGAGACAGCCGCGAGGGCCCGGCCGCTGCGATGCAGTTCCGGCCCCTGCTCGATGTGCGCTTCGAGGTAGGCGACGAGTTCGTCGGGGCGCCGGGCGGCCTCGCCGATGCGGCCCGGGTCGAGACCGAACTCGCGGAAGGCCTGGCGCAGCGTGTACCCGTCGTCATCGGTGAGGTCCCACCACGACTCGTCCCACTGTCCCGCGACGGCCGAGGAACCGAGCAGGGCCTTGCCGAAACGCGTGCCCTCCTCGTCGCTGAAGGCGATGACCTCGAGCGCGAAGGGGAAGGGACTGGATGCCGTGCCCTCGTCGTCCACCCGGCGCACGAGCCGCACGACCTCGAGGGCCATCAGCACCCCGACGATGCCGTCGAAGCGCCCCGCGTCGGGGACGGTGTCGAGGTGCGAGCCCATCAGCAGCGCCGGGGCGTCGGGGGCTCCGGCCGGTGCGAGGCGACCGACCTGATTGCCCGCGGCATCCTGTCTCGTCGACATGCCGAGCTCGCGCATCCACTCGGCCGACAGGCGGTTGACCCGGGCGTGCTCGGGCGACAGGTACACGCGCGTGATGCTGCCGGGCGTCGCCGTGACCCGGGCCAGCTCCTCGCACCGCCCCATGATCCGCCGCGCCGCCGAGGCGATGCGCTCGGGCGCGACCTGCAGGCGCGTCGTGGTGCTCATGGTCGGGCTCCGCGGCCTGCGACCCGGTGGCTCATCGGGAAGGTGCGTCCGGCGCGCGTTCGCCCGGAGTCCGCGATGGGCGCTGAGGCGGGAGTGCGGCGCGTCATGCGCGCGCCGTCGCGTACACACCCTGCGCGGCCTCGACGCCGCCGCCCGGCGCGACCGTCGCGCCGTGGCGTCGGAGCACCGCCTCGAGCGCGGCGAGGGTGGTGAGCACGGCGTCGGTGCGGGCGTTGTACCCCATGGTGCCGATGCGCCAGACACGGCCGTGCAAGGGACCGAAGGAGGTGCCGATCTCGATGCCGAAGTCGCTCAACAGCTCCGACCGCACGGCGTCTCCGACCACGCCCTCGGGGATCTCCACGGCGACGACGTTCGTCATCTTGTGCGCGACGTCGCCGAAGACCGTGAGGCCGAGGCCCTCGACGCCGGCGAGCATCGCGTCGCCGTGCAGGCGGTGCCGGTCGATCACGGCATCCCGTCCCTCCAGGAGCAGCACGCGGGCGCATTCCCGCGCGCCGTAGAGCATCGTCGTCGCCTCGGTGTGGTGGTTCAGGCGCCGCGGTCCCCAGTAGTCGAGGATCATCGCCAGATCGAAGTAATTGGAGCGGATGAAGTCGGATGCTACGGCATCGCCCTCCTCGCGGATCCCGGCCTCGACGCGGGCGCGCGAGCGCACCACCTCGACGGCCCGCTCCGAGAGACTGATCGGCGCCGACCCCGACGGCCCGCCGAGGCACTTCTGCAGGCCCGCGGTGGCGGCATCCAGTCCCCAGGCATCCATCTCGAACGGGTTGCCGCCGAGGGAGGCCGTGGCATCGGTGTAGAAGAGGGCCCCGTGGACGCGGCAGATCTCGCCGATCTCGTCCAGCGGCTGGAGCATCGTGGTCGAGGTGTCGCCCTGTACGCAGGCCACGAGGTGCGGCTTCACCCGTTCGACCGCCTCGCGGATGGTCGACACGGGGAAGACCCGGCCCCACGGCACCTCGATCGTGTGCACCTCGGCGAGCGCGCGTTCGGCGATCTCGGCGAGCAGGTGGCCGAACCGCCCGAAGACCGGCACGAGCACGCGATCACCGGGGCGGATGAGCGACAGCATGGCCGCCTCGATGCCGGCGCGACTCGTGCCGTCGATGAGCAGCGTCGCGTCGTTGTCGGTACCCCAGACCTGGCGGTACAGGTCTTGCGTCTCGTTCATCGTGGCGGTCATGAACGGGTCGTACTGGCCGACCAGCGGTGCCCCCATCGCGCGCAGCACGCTCGGGTACGCCGAGATGGGCCCGGGGCCCATGAGCAGACGGGCGGGCGGGTCGATGGGGCCGGGGAGGTGGCTGTTCACGGGGTCTCCATGGTGCGGGGGCGGAACGAGTGGGTAGGGCGTGTTCGTCCCACCGGTACGGACGGGTGCGGCGCATTGTGCGGGGTGTGGATCCGCGGCGCCGGGCCGGACGTGTGCTGCAACGCGCGCCGAGAGGCGGGCCGAACTCCGCAGATGCCGCCGCAACGGATCCGGGCGGCCGGAACGGCCCCGCGAGTGCGGCTTCTCCGGAGATCGGCGCGCTTCACGACCGACCTCCGAGCGTGGCGAGGCGGCGGGCGAGACGCACGAGTGCGATGTCGGTGCCGGCGCGCGAGACGAGGCAGACGCCGACGGGGGCGCCGTCGACCGTGAGCAGCGGCACCGAGATCGATGGAAGACCGGCGATGGCGGCGGGGGCCGTCATGCGCAGAGTGGCCGCGCGCACCGCGTCGACGTCGGCCGTGCGCTGAGGCGCGGGACCCGGCACGGTGGGGAAGATCATGACGGCACCGTCGACGAGCTCGGCGAGGTGGGCGGCGATCGGTTCGAGATCGTTCCGCGCCACGCGTTCGTCGTCGGCGGTGATCTGCGATGCGAGACGGAAACGCTCGGCCACTGCCGGCCCCACGGCCCCGGGGTGCGCGCGCAGCCACTCGCCGTCGTTGCGCCACGCCTCCGCGCCCTGCACGGTGCGGAACGCCGCGAAGCCGGCATCCAGGTCTCCCGTGTGCACCGCGCGGAACGAGGGCGGGTCATCGGATGCCGCGAGGCCGGCGAGGAAGCGCGAGAACTCCTCGCGGGTGGCCGCGTCGGCGCAGTCGAGCACCTCTTCGGGGATCACGAACCGCCAGGGCAGGTCGGTGCCCGCGGCGCCGTAGACGTTCTCCGTGGAGGCGGAACCGTCGTAGCTGAGGCACCAGTCGGCCACCCTCTGCAGGGTGTCGCCGTCGCGGGTGAGCCAGCCGATCGTGTCGAACGACTGCGCGAGCGGCAGCATGCCCTGTCGGGGAACGAGGTCGTGGGTCGTGCGCAGGCCCCAGAGACCCTGGTACGACGCGGGCACGCGGATGGAACCGGCGGTGTCGGTGGCGAGGGCGATGTCGGCGTGGCCGAGGGCGACCGCGGACGCCGGTCCGCTCGACGAACCTCCGGGCAGGGCGCCGACCACCGCCCCGTTGGGCGGTGTGCCGTAGTGGGCGTTGTCTCCGGCGATCGAGTAGGCGAACTCGTCGGTGCGGGCGATCCCGCGGAGGGATGCTCCGGCGCGCAGCAGATCGGCGACGGCCGGGGCGGTGGCCTTCTCGGGCCGCGCTTCTTCGAGGAACGTCGGGTTGCCTGCGCCGATACGGAAGCCGGCGATCGCGAACAGATCCTTCACCGCGACGGTGAGTCCTTCGAGCGGCCCCTCCCACGCCCCCTGCTGGAAGGGATCGCCGACGCTGCGCCAGATCGTGCGGTCGAGCGGGGGCGTGCGCGGGGTCACGTGAGCGGCGGTGATGAGCCACCGACCGTCGAGCCGTTGCCACACCTGTGTCTGCAGCCCCCTCCCGCCACCGTGGAACTGCGACACCGACATGAGCAGGGCGACGTCGCCGTCGGTGCTCGTATCGGTGGTGGCCGTGGCGAGCGGGCGGTAGTGGACCTCGGCGATATCGCGCGGGGGCACACCACCGCGCAGCGACCGGAATCCGCTGATCGCGTCGTGGCCGACGAGCAGCCCCGCCGTGTCGCCGCGGAGAGTGTCCGGTCCGGGCGCGAAGAACGCGTCGAGGGCGTCGAGGTCGTTCGCGACGATGGCGCGCTCGTACGCGTCGAAGGCCTCGCGCAGGTCGGCGGGGATGGTGGCATCCGTCATCGCGCGTCTCCATCTGTTCGGCGCAGGCGGTCGAGTGTCCACGACACGCCGGTGACGACCCGCGCACTGCGGCGCGTCGTGGTCGGTCGACCCGGAGTCGGGGTGTCGAAGGAGGGCTCGGCGCCGGGGAGGAAGGGCTCGGCGCGGGCCAGCGCGGCGGAGAGGGAGGGGCTCACTCGGGGTCTCTTTCGGACGAGGCGGCGGCGGGCGCGGCAGAGGTAGCGGCGGCGGCCGAGCGGTCGGCGGATCCCCGCACCTCCGGCTCCACCGACGGCACTCCCGCGAAGTCGGCCTCGCGGATGCGCGCGTGCACTCCCGAGACGATGTCGACGACCTGCGAGATGTCGAAGTCGGTCGCCGCGCTGAGGTAGGCGTAGCCCAGGTGCTCGTCCATGCCCCAGCGTCCGCGCAGGAGCGCGAGCGAGGAGCGCACGCAGGCGCGCATGGCCGCATCGAGGTCGGGGTCCATCCCGGTCGGCACGATGTAGTCGGGCGTGCGCACGAGCGGGCCGCTGACGTCGCCGAAGGCCGCGCGGGCGGATTCGGCGGGAATCACCTCGAAGCGCAGCGTGGCGCGCAGGGATGCCTCGAGAGCGGTGAGCGCGACCTCGCCGTCGCCCTGCGCGAAGTGGGGGTCGCCGACGTACGCGAGCGCCCCCTCGACCTGGACGGGCAGGTAGAGGGTCGTCCCCTCGACGAGGAGGTTGATGTCGATGTTGCCGCCGTGCGCGCCCGGCGGCACCGAGTGCGGTCGTTCCGCGCCCGCGACGGCGACTCCCATCGTGCCGAGGAACGGCGCAAGCGGAAACGCCACGATCGGATCGCCTCCCTCGACCACGGGGAGCGTGCCGTGCAGGACGCCGTCCCGTTCGGCGACGGCGGCGAACACGCTGACGTTGTGCTCGCCGCGCGGCAGCTCACCGACGAGTGCGCCCTTGCCGTGACGGTTCGAGATGACGCCGTAGGGCACCCTCGGAACGAGCGTCTCGACGGTGATCTTGAGGAGGTCGCCGGGGTGCGCATCGCGCACGTGCACGGGGCCGACGACGACGTGGGGTCCGTCGGCCATCACATCGCGCGAGACGGATGCCGCGATCTCGACGGCGTCGTCGAGCACCTGCTCCCGCGCAACTCCGTGCGCCGCGAAGTAGGCCGCCGGGTCCTTGCCCTGGTCGTCGAGGATGCCCTCGTGGCTGACGGTGTCGAACGTGACGCTCGCACCCGACGCGATCTCGAGGACGGCGGCGTCGCCCGCGCACGGCAGGCGCCCCCAGAGCACGGTGTCGGGGGTGGCGCGGAGGTAGTGGTCGCCGGGGACGGGGCCGACGCCGGGCTGGAGGATCGGCACCGGCGTCGCGGCGCGGGGCCCGGTCCCGTCGACGGGCTCAGGGACCCCCGTCGCGGCAGAACCACGGCGGTTGAGTTCGTCGGAGCCGGCCTCCGTCGCGAGGCGAGGCCGCGTCTCGTCCGAGTCGCGGTGTCCGGTCGAGGCCAAGGCGGCGGCGCCGGAAGCCGCGGCACTCACGCCTTCACCCCCGCGGGTGCCGGGAGGATCTCCCGGCCCTCTCGCTCGGTGACGGCGGCGCCACGGCGGTACACCGACTCACCGCGCAGCCAGGTCTCGCGCACGACGCCCGTGAGGGTCTTGCCGTGCCACGGCGTCACCGGGTTGCGATACTCGAGCGTCGCGGCATCCACCACGAACGTCTCGTCGGGCGCGAAGGCGACGAGGTGGGCCGGTGCGCCCGGTGCGATCACGCCGAGCCCCTCGAGGCCCGCGATGCGCGCGGGGCCCGTGGTGAGCAGCGGCAGGATGCTCTCGAATGCCAGACCCCGCTCGCGCGCCGTGGTGTGCACGGCCGAGAGCCCCGTCTGCAGGCCCGCGATGCCGCCCCACGCGAGACCGAAGTCGGGCTCGCCCTTCAGCTCGACCGTGGCCGGCGAGTGGTCGCTGACGATCGCGTCGACGGTGCCGTCGACGACTCCCGCCCACAGCAGGTCGCGGTTGACGCCGCCGCGGATCGGCGGGCAGCACTTGAAGGCCCCCGCGCCGTCGGGCACGTCCTCGGCCTCGAGGGTCAGATAGTGCGGGCACGTCTCGATCGTGAGGCGCACGCCCTCGGCCTTCGCCGCCCGCACGTCGTCGAGTGCGCCGCCGTCGGAGACGTGCACGATGTGCGCGCGGGCACCCGTGCGACGCGCGGCGTCGATCACCCGGCGGATCGCGGCACGTTCGCTGAGCGGCGGGCGGCTGGCCTCGAAGTCGCTGTAGCGGGGTCCGAGCGCGCCGTCGGCGTGCAGGTGCGCGGGGTCTTCGGCGTGCACGATGAGCAGGCCGTCGAACTCGGCGAGTTCGGCGAGGCAGCGTTCGAGCTGGTCGGTGTCGAGGTGGCCGAACTCGTCGATGCCGCTGGGCGACAGGAAGCACTTGAACCCCACGACCCCGGCATCGGACAGCGCGCGCAACGACCCGAGGTTCTCGGGGACCGCGCCGCCCCAGTACGCCACGTCGACGGCGAGCTTTCCCGCCGCGGCCTGGCGCTTGGCATCCAGAGCGTCGGGGGTGGTGGTGACGGGCACGCTGTTCAGCGGCATGTCGACCACGGTCGTGACCCCGCCGGCCGCCGCGGCGGCGGTGCCCGTCGCGAACCCCTCCCACTCGGTGCGGCCCGGCTCGTCGAGGTGCACGTGCGAGTCGACGAGCCCGGGCAGCAGCACCGCGTCGCCGGGCAAGACGGTGCCGGCGGTCGCGTCGAAGGGCTCTACTGCGGAGATGACGCCGTCGTCGATCACGACGGTGGCGGGGCTGAAGGCGCCGTCGAGGTAGACCCGTCGGGCGGCGATCCGTGTGCTCATGTCGTTCACGCTATGCGTCTCGCATTTCCTGAATGTAACCGTCATCAACATTCATGCGAAAACCGCGAGATCGCCCGCCTGGGGAGGAGCCGCGGGCGTCTCACCGTTCGCAGCGGAGCCCGCCAGCCGCATCGCTCCCGCACCCGAAGCACCCCAGGCACCCGAAGCCGAACCCGCGTCCGCGACCGGCACCCGCGGCGGCAGCGCGTACTCGTCGCGCTTGCTGGTCCCGAGGCCCATGCGCACCATTCCGGATGCCATCCCCACCGCCGCCGCGACCCCGTCGACGACCGGCACTCCGACGCGTGCCGTCAGCTCGGTGCAGAGGTCCGCCATGCCGGCGCAGCCGAGCACGACGACGTCGGCGCCAGCGGCGGCCGCCTCGGCGCTGAAGCGCGCGATGGTCTCCACGGCGGGAGACCCCGTGTCCTCGAGGTCGAGCACGGGGATGCCGGTGGCCGCGAGCGACACGCACGCGCGCTCCATGCCGTACCGCGACACCAGGTCATGGGCGCGCCCCAACGTGCGGCTGAGCGTGGTCACGACACCGAAATGGCGGCCCGACACGGATGCCATGTGCATCGCCGCCTCGGCGATGCCGAGCACCGGGACCTCGACCAACTCCCGCGCCGCATCGAGGCCCGGATCGCCGAAGCACGCGATCACGTAGGCGTCGGCGGGGTCGGACCCGGCGCGGTCGGCGGTGATCAGCTCGACCACGGCGGCGGCCGCGGCGATCTCGTCGGTGTGGCTCTCGATCGCGGCGGCGCCGTCGACGGGGCACGCCGCCTCGATCAGGACATCCGGTCCCGCCACCTCCCGGGCGGCTTCGGCGATCTTCTCGGTCATCGCCCAGGAGGTGTTGGGGTTGATCAGCAGGATCCTCACGCGAGTGCCTCGCGAGGGGTTCCGGCGCTCGTAGCGGGCCGCGCACCCGGGACCGACGACGCGGCATCCGGAGCCGACTGCGCCAGCACCGCACCCGATACGGGCGCCGCGGCCGTGGTATCCGGAGTCGACGGCGCGAGCACCGGGACGTCACGCTCTTCGGGCGCCCCGACCGTCTCGACCGTGCCGTCGGAGATGCCCTCGGTCTCGCCCTCGAACGTCGGGATTCGGGGGTCGAGCCACTCGAAGAGCAGGAACAGCACGTAGCCCAGGCCGCAGCCGATGAACCAGCTGTAGTCGCTGATCGCGGCCACATTGAACAGCCCCAGGTCGGCGAACAGCTTCGGGAAGATCGCGATCGCGACCGTCGGGACACCCGCGGCGATGACGGCCTTGACAGCGTTGGGGTTGAAGCCGTTGCGGTACCAGTAGGGCCCGGCGGTGTCCATCGTGAACATCGCGTCGACCTTCACGCGCTGGCGGGCGGCGATGTAGTACCCGGCGATCAGGATGCCGAACAGCGGGCCGATCAGCGCGCCCAGCACGCCGAGCGAGTAGTGGATGGCGTCGGCGTTGGAGTACCAGTTCCACGGCATCAGGAACGTCGAGCCGACGGCGGCGATCATGCCGCCCGCGCGCCACGAGATCTTCTTCGGAGCGACGTTGGAGAAGTCGAACGCGGGCGAGATGAAGTTGGCGACGATGTTGATGCCCACCGTGGCCGTGACGAACGTCAGGCCGCCGAGCAGGATCGCGAAGGGCGTGTCGATCTGCTCGACCGTCTTGATCGGGTCGGTGATCAGCGAGCCGAACACCGGCACGGTGGCGGATGCCGTGATGACGGTCAGCAACGAGAAGAACATGAAGTTGATCGGCAGGCCCCAGAAGTTGCCCTTCTTCACCGCGGCGAAGCTCTTGCCGTAGCGGGCGAAGTCGCCGAAGTTCAGCATCGGGCCCGAGAAGTACGACACCACCAGCGCGATCGCGGCGAACATGACCGGGATCGACGCCCAGAAGTCGAGCTGCGTCGTCGACAGGGTGAACGAGATGTTCTGGACGCCGGCCTGCGACACCAGGTAGACCGCCAGGATGATCATGACGACGTAGACGGCGGGTCCGGCCCAGTCGATGAAGCGGCGGATGACCTCCATGCCGTTCCAGAACAGCAGGAACTGCGCGACCCAGAGGATCGCGTACGAGATCCAGCCCAGTGCCGAAAGACCGGCGAACGACACGTCGAGCAGGGCGGCGGATCCGGGGATGAATTTCAGGAAGATGATGTTCAGCGACTCCGCCGCGAGGAACGTCTGCACGCCGTACCAGGCGATCGCGATCAGGCCGCGGATGATCGCGGGGATGTTCGCGCCCCGGATGCCGAAGACCGCGCGGTTGATCACGGGGTAGGGCACACCCGTCTTCTGGCTGGGCTTGGCGACCATGTTCGCGAAGACCTGCACGATGACGATGCCGGCGATGAGGGCGACGAACACCTGCCACGACTGCAGGCCGAGGGCGAAGAGCGAGCCGGCGGTGACGTAGCCGCCGACGGAGTGCACGTCGCTCATCCAGAACGCGAAGATGTTGTAGCTCGACCACTTCTGCTTCCGCAGCGGCGCGAGGTCCTCGTTGGCGAGTCGCTCGTCGTAGTGGGGCTTCATGTTGCCGCCCCCGTGGGGGTGGCCGGCGGCCTCCACCAGATCGCGGGGGCCGGTGAGCGGGCTCGAAGTCATGTCATTCCTCTCAGGACGATGGATGCCACGACGTGGAGTCCGCGGCCGGAGTGGAGCTCTGATGTGAAGTTATGGGTTCACATCACGTAATTGGTTTCGCTCATGTAACAGGCGTGTGAAGTCGGTCCTTCACACGTGACGCGTCCCTAGACTCGGGGCATGCCGCAGCCGCCCGCCGCCGAAACCGTCGCCGTCGAGTCGGACTCCCTCGCGATCGTCGGGGGCGGTGCGGGGTCCGCGGCGAACGTCGAGGCCGACACCGGCGCCTCGACCGAGGCCTCGGCATCCGTCGGCGGACGAATCCGCGACCTGCGCCAGTCCCGCGGCATCTCCGCGCGAGCGCTGGCGAAGACGCTCGGCATCTCCCCCAGCGCCGTCTCGCAGATCGAGCGGGGAGTCATGCAGCCGAGCGTCTCGCGGCTCATCGCCATCACCGACGCTCTCGGCGTGCCCCTCGTCGCGGCCTTCGACCCGGCATCCGACCGCCCCGTCGAACCCGTCGGCCCGTCAGGATTCACCCTGCAGCGAGCCGGGCAGACGCCCGACATCGTGCTCGACAGCGGGGTGTCGTTCCGCCGCCTCACGCCCGGTTCCTCGCCGGGCATCGACTACTTCGAGTCGATCTATCCGCCCGGAGCCGCCGCCCACGGCGCCGACGGCCTCTTCCACCACGAGGGATACGAGGTCGGCACGGTCGTCGCGGGCGAGCTCACGATCGACTTCGAGGCCGAGCGCGTGATTCTCCGCGCCGGCGATGCCATCAGCTACCCCTGCTCGGTCCCCCACCGCCTGCACAACACCGGCGACACGGATGCCGTGGCGCACTGGCTGATCGTGCACGCCTGACCGGCGCCCCACCTCGGCATCCGTCCCGAGACCCTCCGCAGCCCGGGGCGGATCCCGCCGTCCGGGGCGCGAGATGTGCACCGGCGCGACCGCCGTACGCCCCACTGCACGAACCACGCCCCGGATTCAGGCGGCGGCGCGCGAAGCCATCGTGCGCGCGCACCCCGAAATGTTCCCCACAGCAACATCGCCGACACATCCCGCCACAGCCCCGTAACGCGGCACGCCTAGCCTGACCGGCATGCACCTGCAGGAGTTCCACGCCCTCGACGATGCGGAGGCCGCGGCGGTGGTCCGTGTCTGGGCCGACGTCCCCGGCTGGATGGATGCCGTCGTCGCCGGCCGGCCGTACGCCAGCGTCGACGCCCTCGCGGCCTACGCCGGCGACCTCGCCTCGACGTGGTCGCCGGAGGACCTCGAGGCGGCCCTGCACGCCCACCCCCGCATCGGAGGGAAGGTCGCGGGTGACGGCGCCGAGGCCGCGGCATCCCGTGTCGAACAGGGCTCGATGGCGTCCGCGGACGACGACGACATCGCCGCGATCGCCGCAGGCAACGCCGCGTACGAGGAGCGTTTCGGTCGCGTCTTCCTCATCCGCGCCGCCGGACGTGCGCCGAGCGAGATGCGCGCCGAGCTCGAGCGCCGCCTCGGCAACAACCCCGCCACCGAGACCATCGAGGCCACCCGACAACTCGCCGAGATTGCCCTGCTCCGCCTGCGCACGACCTTCGCCGACGACGCCCCCGCAGAACCGGAGGCCGCAGAATGACCCGGCGCACCGCCGACGCCCCGGAGGGCACCGCATGACGCACCTCACCACCCACATCCTGGATGCCACGACGGGCACCCCCGCGTCCGGCGTCACCGTGACCCTCGGCCACCTCGACGGCGCGACGATCGACGCTGCCGCCACCGACGCCGACGGTCGCCTCAGCCTCGGGCCCGAGCGACTCGACGACGGCGATTACTCGCTCACGTTCGCGACCGGCGCCTATTTCCGCGCGAGAGGCGTCGCGTCATTCCACCCGGTGGTCACGGTCGCGTTCTCCGTCTCGAGCGACGCGCACCTGCACGTGCCGCTGCTGTTGAGCCCGTTCGCCTACTCGACCTACCGCGGCAGCTGAGGAGGAGCCATGAAGGTCATCGTCATCGGAGCCGGCGTCGGCGGCACCTCCGCCGCGATCGCGCTGCAGAAGCTCGGCCACGAGGTCGTCGTGTACGACCGCATGCGCGAGAATCGACCGGTCGGCGCCGCCCTGTCGCTGTGGTCCAACGGCGTCAAAGTGCTGAATTGGCTGGGTCTCGGCCCGCAGGTCGCCGCCCTTGGCGGTCGCATGGACGATATGGCGTACTACGACGGGCACACCGGCGACGAGCTCTGCCGCTTCAGCCTCGCCCCCGTCACCGAACAGACCGGCCAGCGGCCCTACCCCGTCGCCCGCGCCGACCTGCAGCAGCTGATGATGGATGCCGTGGGCCCGGCGAACATCCGCCTCGGGATGCAGCTCGTCGCCGTCGCCGACGACGGGCGGACGGTGACAGCCACCTTCGCCGACGGCTCCACCGACACCGCCGACCTGCTCATCGGAGCCGACGGGGCCCGCTCGCTCGTGCGCGACTACGTCACCGAGCCCACCGGCATCCGTCCCGAACGTTCGTACTCGGGCTACGTCAACTACAACGGTCTGGTGCCGGCCGACGAACGCATCGGACCGCTGGACCAGTGGACCACCTACGTCGGCGACGGCAAGCGCTGCGCCGTGATGCCCGTCGCGGGCGACCGCTTCTACTTCTTCGTCGACGTGCCGGGCCCCTCCGGCGTGGTGGAGGATCGGGTGGCCGCGCTCGAGGCCGCATTCGGGTCGTGGGGCGCACCCGGCGTGCGGGCGCTGCTCGACGGCATCGACCCCGACGAATCGCTGAACCGCGTGGAGATCTGGGACATCGACCCCTTCGACACCTGGGTGCGCGGGCGCGTGGCGATCCTCGGCGACGCCGCCCACAACACCGCCCCGGACATCGGCCAGGGGGCGTGCTCGGCCCTGGAGGACAGCTTCGCCCTCGGCATCGTCTTCGCGACCTCGACCCTCGGCGTCGAGGATTCTCTGAGGCGCTACGAGCGCATCCGCACCGAGCGAGCAGGCGACCTGGTGCTGCGCGCCCGCAAGCGCGCGCACGAGACCCACGCCTTCGACCTCGCCGCGACTCAGGCCTGGTATGACGGCCTCCGCCGCGAGGACGGCACCGGAGTGATCCGGGGCATCGTCGGCAACATCGAGGGCAGCCCGGTCGAACTCGGCGCGAGCGTCATGCGCTGACGCTGACGCGCGAGCGACTCGGCAGCAGCGACGGCGCGGCCGTGTCGTCGACGTCGGCGGCGTCACGGCGTTCGGCGCGGGCCCGGGGATTGAAGCGTCGTCGGTGACGGCCGTGAGCGTCCACACCGCGGGGGCGCGCCGTGCGCCGTCGCCTCCGTGACGGCCGTGGGGAACGGCATCGCAATCGCACGGAGCGGAATGCCGGGCACGCCGGGGCGTTGCAGATGGGGCGGGAGCCCGAGGGCCGCATCAGGTCACGCACCCGCTTCGCAGAATGGATGCCATGACCACCTCATCGACCTCGTCGCTCACCATCCGGCTCGTCACACCGGTGGAGTACGCGGATGCCGGGCGCCTCACGGCCGAGGCCTACCGCCGGAGCTACGGGGACCTCTCCGAGGAGTACCTCGACTCGCTCGCCGACGTCGAGGCCCGGGTGGCGCAGGGCGAAGTCTGGGTGGCGCTCGACGGCGACGAAATGGTGGGAACCGTCTGGACGCCCCGCCCGGGCGAGCGACTGTCTCCGCTCGCGGCCGAGGACGAGGTCGACTTCCGCCAGCTGGCCGTGGCGCCGGCCGCCCGAGGACGCGGCATCGGCGCGGCGCTGACGCAGCACGTGATCGCGCTGGCCCGCAGCCGCGGTGCGCACCGCGTCGTGATGAACAGCGGCCCCGAGATGCTCGGCGCGCACGCTCTGTACCTGAAGCTCGGCTTCCGCCGGCTCACTGAGCGGGAGCACCCGGTCGAAGTCGAGCCCGGGCGCCTGCTCGATCTTCGGGCGTTCGGCTACGACCTGTGAGCGCGTCCGAGAGCGGCGCGCCGCTCCGCCCTGAGACGACCGCCCGTCGAGAACCGGCCACGCGACCCGCTCCGCCGCGCGCGATGGCCGCGCACGTGTCCGCGTGCCGCGACCGGAGTGAAGTGTCCCGGTGACCCCCGCCTCGCCGCTCGCCGCTTCGCACGCCGACGCGACGGTCCTCGACAATGCGGCCTGGCACTCGCCCGCCGGCCCCCACGCGTCGTTCGCGATCGGCGGCGACCTCGTGCGCCGGTATCCGGCCGACATCGCGCCCTTCGTCGCCGTGCGCACGTGGGACGAGCCCGGCGTGTGGGACGCCCTGCGCGACCTCGTCGGACCGGGCGCCGAGGTCGGCCTGTCGGGCTGCGAGGGCGGGATCCCCGAGGGGTGGGAGTACCTCGGGGGCGGCGATGGCGTGCAGCTCGTCGAGACCGACGCGCTGCAGACGCGTCCCGACGAGGAAGCGATCGAACTGGATGCCGACGACGCGGCCGACATGATCGCGATCGTCGAGCGCAATCAGCCCGGGCCCTTCCGGCCCCTCACCTACGAACTCGGCCGCTACATCGGCATCCGTCGCGAGGGGCGTCTCGTCGCCATGGCGGGCGAGCGCCTGCACCCCGCCGGCTGGACCGAGATCAGCGCTGTCGCCGTGGATGCCGACCACCGACGCCAGGGTCTCGCCTCGCGCCTCGTGCTCGACGCCGCCTTCCATATTCAGCAGCGCGGCGACCGCGCCCTGCTGCACGCGGCGGCGACGAATGTCAACGCGATCGCGGCGTACGAGCGGCTCGGGTTCGGGGTGCGGCGGCGGGATCAGTTCGCCGCCGTGCGCACGCCGGTGTGATCGGGCGCCGTGTCCGATCGGCCCGGCGGGCCTCAGACGTGGAAGACCGCGTGCACGTCGCCGCCGAGAGCCTCGCGGCCGCCGAGGCCGTCGATCTCGAGCAGCGTCGCGATGCCGACGACCTCGCTGCCCACCGCCTGCAGCAGGTCGCGGCCGGCGGCGAGGGTTCCGCCCGTCGCGAGCACGTCGTCGAGCAGCAGCACGCGGGCGCCCGCGGCGTTGTCGTCGTGCATCTCGATGCTCGCGGAACCGTACTCGAGGTCGTATGACATCGACGCCGCCGGGCGCGGCAGCTTGCCGGCCTTGCGGATCGGCATCAGCCCCACGTTCGCGACGATGGCCGCGGCTCCCGCCAACAGGAACCCGCGGGCCTCCACGCCCGCGACGGCGTCGATGCGGCCGGCGAACGGCTCCACGAGCGCCTCGACGACGGTGCGCAAGGCGGCGGCATCCGTCAGCAGCGGCGTGATGTCGCGGAACATGATGCCCGGCTGGGGGTAGTCGGGGATGCTCGTGATGAGCGATTCAGCGCGGGCGAGGGCGGAGGCGTCGGGCACGCACCCAGCCTAATCGTGGCGGCATCCGCGGGTTCCCCGCCGACCTCGTCCCCTTTTGGGCGAACCCATGTCCCACTTTGCGCAGACCTCGTCCCACCTTGTGCGGCCTGGAGCGCCGCCAACCAACCAGAAATGGGACATGGTTCGGCCGCGCCCCGCCACCCCGCCCGCGCCGCCACCCCGCGCCACCAACCCCGCACCCGCACCCCACACCCACACCCGCACCCCGCACCCCGCACCCGCACCCGCGCGCACCGACTGCAAGCGCTTGCAGTAACGTTGTCCGCATGACTTTCACGCAGGAAGACGCGCGCGCCGACCTCGCCTCGGCACCCGGCTCGGAGTGGTGGCGTACCGCCGTCATCTACCAGATCTACCCCCGCTCGTTCGCCGACGCGTCGGGTGACGGCCTGGGCGACCTGCCCGGCGTCACCGCGCACCTCGACGACTTGAAGGACCTCGGGGTGGATGCCATCTGGCTGAGCCCCTTCCAGCGGTCACCGCAGAAGGACGCGGGCTACGACGTCGCCGACTACCGCGACGTCGACCCGATCTTCGGCACCCTGGCCGACTTCGACGAGATGCTCTCGGGCGCGCACGAGCGCGGCATCCGGGTCATCGTCGACCTCGTGCCCAACCACTCCAGCGATCAGCACGTCTGGTTCCAGGAGGCGCTGAAAGCCGCGCCCGGCAGCCCCGAGCGGGCGCGATACATCTTCCGCGACGGCAAGGGCGAGAACGGCGAGCTCCCCCCGAACAACTGGGAGAGCGTGTTCGGCGGCGGCATGTGGAAGCGCGTCACCGAGGCCGACGGCACGCCCGGCCAGTGGTATCTGCACATCTTCGACGAGACCCAGCCCGACTTCGACTGGACCAATAACGAGGTGCGCGCCGAGTTCCGCGACATCCTGCGCTTCTGGCTCGACCGCGGGGTCGACGGGTTCCGCGTCGACGTGGCGCACGGCCTCATCAAGGCCGAGGGCCTGCCCGACTTCACGCCCGACCCCGACGGCGGATCGATGGGCGGCGACGCCGAGGAGGTCCCCTACTGGGGTCAGCCCGGGGTGCACGACGTCTGGCGCGAGTGGCACGAGGTGCTCGCCGCGTACGACGGCGACCGCGCGCTGTGCGCCGAGGCATGGCTGCCCACCGTCGCGCAGACGGCGCTGTGGGTGCGGCCCGACGAGATGCACCAGGCGTTCAACTTCCACTACCTCGAGACCGACTGGGATGCCGCGGCCCTGCGCGCCGTGATCACGGATTCGCTCGACGAGTACGGTGCCGTCGGCGCCCCGAGCACCTGGGTGCTGTCGAACCACGACGTCGTCCGCCACGCCTCGCGCCTCGCGCTGACCGCCGAGAACCCGCAGGGTGCCGGTATCGGTCCGAAGTCGCCCGGCAAGCCCGACCCGGTGAAGGGTCTGCGCCGCGCCCGCGCCGCGACCTCGCTCATGCTGGCCCTCCCCGGCTCGTCGTACCTCTACCAGGGCGAGGAGCTGGGCCTCCCCGAGGTCATCGACCTGCCCGACGACGCCCGTCAGGACCCGACGTGGTTCCGTACGAACGGTGAGCGCTACGGCCGCGACGGCTGCCGCGTCCCGATCCCCTGGACCGCCGACGGCCCCGCACACGGCTTCAACTCCACCGGCGAGTCGTGGCTGCCGCAGCCCGCCGAGTGGGCCGAGCTCGCGCACGACGTGCAGGTCGACGACCCCGCCTCGACGCTGACTCTTTACCGGTCGCTCCTCGCCGAGCGCCGCGTCCGCGATCTCGGCGCCGGCCACATCGACTGGCTCGACGAGTACAGCGACGACGTGGTGGCCTTCCGCAACGGCTCGCTTTTGGTGGTGGCCAACCTCGGCGACCAGGCCGTCGAGGTGCCCGCCGGTGAGGTGCTCATCGCGAGCGGCCCCCTCGACGGCGACCGGTTGCCGACCGACACCACCGTCTGGATCGCCGGGGCCTGAGCCGCGGCATCCGGGAACGCTCCACCGGAGGACGTGAGACCGTGGCAGGAATCGACGACGTCGCCCGTGCGGCGGGAGTATCGACGGCCACGGTCTCGCGGGCGCTGAGCGGGCGCGGTGCGGTCTCCCGCGCGACGCGCGAGCGCGTGCTGGCCGCCGCCGGGCGACTGGGATACGTGGTGTCGGCTGCCGCATCGACCCTCGCGACCGGCCGCGCGCGCGCCGTCGGCGTCGTCGTGCCGTTCCTCGACCGGTGGTTCTTCAGCACCGTCCTCGCGGGCATCTCCGACGCGCTCGTGCGCCGCGGCTACGACATCACCCTCTACAGCGTGAGCGCCGATCCGGCCGAGCGGCACCGCGTCTTCGACGACCACCTGCGCCGACGCCGCATCGACGCGGTCATCACCGTCGCCCTCGAACTGGATGCCGAGGAGTCGGCGTCGCTGCGCGGACTCGACGTGCCGATCGTCGCGATCGCCGGGCCCCACCCGCTGCTGACCACGCTCACCGTCGACGATCTGGCCGTGGGGCGTCTGGCCACGGCGCACCTGCTGGGGCTCGGCCACCGCCGCCTCGCCCACATCGGAGCGGATGCCGTGGCATCGGCCGCCTCGACGGTGCCGGCCCTCCGCCGCCGCGGCTTCGAACAGACGCTCGCCGACGCCGACATCGACGCCCACGGCATCGAACCGGCCGACTTCACCATCGACGGCGGATCGCGCGCGGCGACGCGCCTGCTCTCGTCCGACGATGCGCCCACGGCTCTGTTCGCGGCATCCGACGAGATGGCGATCGGAGCGATCCTGGCCGCGCGGGAGCTCGGTCTGCGCGTACCCGACGACGTCTCGATCATCGGCGTCGACGGGCACGAGCTCGGGCGCTGGTTCGGCCTGACGAGCATCGATCAGTTCGCGCGCGGCCAGGGCGAGCGCGCCGCAGAGGTGGTGCTGCGCGCCCTCGACGGCGCCGAACCGGCCCGGGGCCTGGGCACTCTTCCGTTCGAGCTCGTGGACCGCGGGTCGACCGCGCCCCCGACGCGCTGATCCGCCCGCCTCACCGCGCCGCGCACGGTGACGGTGACGGTGCCCGCGCGCACCGCCGTGTCCATTGCGCGTCGTATTCTTTCGAATTGCCTTCAATGAAACGGTCTCGTCATGGGGCGTACGACATAATTGTGGGAAGTTCCGACCCGTTCTGCCAGATCCGACTGCGTGTCATTCGATGCGTATACGAATCATCGAATCGACAGGAGTCGCACACGTGGGGATACGCGAATACGGACGACTGATTCGTAAGGGCTGGCTGACCATTTCGATCTTCGTCGCCGTGGGGTTGGCGGCGGCGGCGGCGGTCACGGTCACGGCCGTCCCGGAGTATCGGGCGCAGACCACCGTACTGGTGTCGCTTAGCACCGTCTCGAGCCAGTCGAGCACCGACGTGGGAGCCTCGTTCACCAGCGCTGCCGCGCGCGTCCCCTCCTACGTCGCCCTCACCACCTCGGCCTCCGTGCTCGAGCCCGTGATCTCTCAACTCGATCTCGACATGACCGTGAGCGAGCTCGCGGCCGAGATCACCGCCGCGCCCATGCCGAACACGGCGATCATGACCATCGACGTCGTCGACGCCGACGGGGAACGTGCGGCGCAGATCGCCGACACGGTGGCCGCCAGTCTCACCCAGTACGTCGAAGAGCTCGAGGGCACCTCCGACGGCGGCCCCAGCCGCGTCAACCTGCGCCTGCTGGAGTCCACCCCGGTGCCGAACGCCCCCCTCACGCCCGACCTCCCGGTGTACCTGCTCATCGGCGGCGCGACCGGACTCATCCTCGGTGTGGGCATCATCGCACTGCGTCACCTCCGCGACGGGCGCATCCACTCCGCCGCCGACGTGACCACGCACACCGACCTCGCGGTCATCGAATCCGTGCCGTTCGACGCCGGTCTGCGCAAGGGACCCGCCGTCGTCGACGAGGACGGCCCCGCAGCCGAGTCGTTCCGGATGCTGCGCACGACCCTGCTCTACGGCACGCCGTCGGTGTCGCGCGTTCTGTTGGTGACCTCGGCTCGCGAGGGCGACGGCAAGAGCGTCGTGGTCGCGAACCTCGCCGCCGCACTGGCCCAGGTCGGCCGTTCGGTGTTGGTCATCGACGGGAACCTGCGCTCCCCCGTGATGGTCGACGTCTTCTCGACGCCCCGCGGCGCGCCCACCCTCGTGCAGCTGCTGAACAGCGCGGCGCTCCCCGATTCCGCGGCGCTGGCACGCACCGCCGACGGCGTCAGCGTCCTTCCGGCCGGCCGCACCGCGGCGAACCCGAGCAACCTCATCGGCACCGCCGCCATGGAACGTGTGCTGTCCCAGCTGGCCCGTCGCTTCGATCACGTTCTCATCGACTCGCCCGCCGTGCTGGCGGCCACCGACGCGGTACTGCTCAGCAAGCTGGCCGACGCCACGCTGCTGGTCGCCGGCGTCGGCGTGTCCGGTGCGGCCGACATCTCCACGGCGACCGACCGGCTGCGCACCGTCCGCAGCGACGTCCTAGGCGCTGTCGTCTCCCGGGCCCCGAAGGCCTCGCCGGCTCCCCCGGCGCCCGTCGTGCCCTTCTCCTGACGCGCCGGCGAGCTCCCGGCGTCGTCGGCTCGGAGGGGCGCTGTCGAGCGTCGCTCCGCCCGTCTCGGCGGCGTCTGTCGGCGCCGCGGTCGGCACCGCCGCCGTCGCCGTCGAGAGGCCGCCGGCCCGCGAGAGCGCACGGCGTGCCACCGGACGAGAGGGCCCTCCGGCGCGCGCGGCGACCACGCCCATGCCGCACAGGATCCACAGGGTGTAGGCCACCGGGCCTTCCTGGAGCGTCGGAAGCACGGTGAAACTGACGATCGAGGCCGCGATGACCGCCGCGGGGAGGAAGCCGTCGAGGGTGCGCGCACGCACGCCGCCCTGGAAGAGGTAGACCAGCAGCACGCCGAACAGCAGCATCACGAGAATGCCGGATTCGATGGCGAGGAGCAGAAAGAAGCTTTCCACCAGAATTGCGTCGCTCGAGTAATTCAGGGCCCGTGGCCCGACCATTCCCAATCCATATCCGAACGGGTGCGTGACGAGGAACGGGATGTTCTCGAGAAGGCTGTCGCTATGCCCGATCAGCGAAGGGTCGGCGATATGCGAGACGACCTTGTCGATGAACAGGTACAGCGTGATCCCCGCGACACCGGCGGCGGCCACGATCGTCAGGAAAGCCCACGTCATCTCGGGACGCGAACGGAAGATCGCCCACGACACCAGGGCCGCCGCGAGCAGGGCGAGGCCGATGTAACCGCTGCGCGACTGCGTGAGATAGATGGCCACGAGCGGAAGCACGGTCAGACCGGCCTTCAGCCACAGGGGCCAGCGCGGGCGCGTCCACAGCACGGCGAGCATCATCGTCGCCACCGCGGCGCTCTCGTTGGGGGCGGTGTAGGGACTGAATCCGCGCGGCACGATGCTGCCGGCGACGAAGAGCGAGGAGGGGAAGGGCTCCCCCTCGGGCACCGGGAAGACCCCGAGGGTGAACAGCCACTTGAGCCCCTGGCTCCACGTCACGATCGTGGTGATCGCGGCGATCTGCGCGACCACGACGAAGACGGTCGCCAGGATCGGCACGTGCCGGCGATCGAGCACGGCCGGCGTGACGATGAGCGCCAGGAACGGCAGGAAGTCGTTGCGCCACCCGTAGGCCGCCTGAGTGAGGCTCGAGGTCCACGCCCCGGAGACCAGCCCCAGCGAGACGATCATGAGCACGATCACGACGATGGGCACGGGCACGCGCCGGATCCGCCCCGTCACGATCACCAGGATGAACAGGCCCAGCAGGAGGGCGTCCTTGATCGCGCCGAACGCGGTGGCCGCCGACCCCTTGAGGAACGCCGAGGTCACCCCGTTGGCCGGCAGCACGAACGCCAACAGCAGGATGCCGAGCCACAGCACCCCCAGCCCCGACCAGCCGTGCGGCGCGATCGCCGACACGATGCGGGAGCCGAGCGGCGCCCGGCCCGTCTGCACGGCTGTCGTGGCTGCGGTCACATCGTGCCGCCTCGACCGGTGAGGCGGCGCACGACGAGCATCGCGTCGGAAGGACGCGGCACGATCGTGCGCACCGGGGGGCGGATGGAGAGCAGCATCACGGTCAACGCTATGACGACACCGCTCGCGTTGGCGATCGCCGCGGCGATGGCGCCGAAGATCGGGCCGAAGCTGAACAGCAGGACCAGGCACGTGACGAGTCCGGAGGCCTGCGCGATGGTCAGACGCACACCCAGGTTCTGCGCCGAGAGGACTTCACCGGCGCTGACGGCCACGACGACGAACAGCGAGCCGAGGATGGCGAACATCACCGCCGGCAGGGCGTCGGTGAACGCCGCGCCGAACAGCAGCGGAACGCCCCAGGGGGAGACGACCGCGAGGAAGATCGCCGAGGCCAGCCCGACCACGAAGGCCGAACGGATCGCCTCGCCCGTGGCGCGGACACGACCGCGGCCGCTCGAGTGGGAGATGTCGGAGAAGACGGGGGCGGCGACCGCGTGGGCCAGGAAGACGGGAAGGGTTCCGATGGTCACCGCGACGGAGTACAGCCCCGCCTCGTGCGAGCCGATCAGGGGCAGCATCAGCACCTGGTCGAGCCGCTGGTACGCGGCATCCGAGGCCTGCGCCCCGTAGAAGGTCGAGCTGCCGCGCAGCAGCGGCTTCCACGGAACCGGCTTCGCCCGGTGGGTGCGATTGAGCATCGCGCCGAGGAGGGCGGTGGCCGCGGATCCGATGACGTTCGCCCAGATGACTCCGGCGACGCTCATGGCATCCATCAGCGCCAGCACCAGGATGCCGCCGACGTACACGATCGGCTGCGTCGCCTGCAGGAGCGCGACCGCTCCGAAGCGCCGTTGGGCACCCACCACGCCGATGTCGATCATCCAGCAGACCATCAGCGGTGTGCAGGCCAACGCCACGACGACCGCGACGGCGGCGCCCGTGTCGAAGCCCGAGAACAGGGTGGACACGGCCAGCCACGCCAGCAGTCCCGCCGGAACCACCGTCAGCAGCGCCAGCCGACGAGCCGTGCGCACCGCGCCCATCCCCCCGTCGGCCAGCACGCGGCGGCGCACCTCGAACGGCATCCCGAAGGCCAGCACGATCGGCACGAGATACATGGCGGCGAGCGCCGAAGCCGTCTCGCCGCGGCCGCTCGGGCCGAGCGCGTGCGCGATCAGCGGCGCACTGATCAGGCCGAGCGCCGCGACCGACAGCCGCGAGCCGAGCATCGTCATCGGCGAGTTGAACACCCGTGTCACGGCGCTCACGGACGTCTCCCCGCCTCTGCGGTCGTAGCGATCATGTCGTGCAGACGTCGGTCGAATCCGTCGAGGTCGAACACGCCGGTCTCATCGCGGACGATCACGTGCAGGTGGTCACGGAGGGGCGCCACCTCGATCCACACGCCCAGCGGCAGGTGCCGATGCGCCGGCATACCACCCACGAAGGTATCGGCCTCCACTCGCGGCATCAGCGCCTCGGAGACGGCGACCTCGGTCGTGGGCAGTGAGACGTGGATCTCGAAGGGGATCCGCGGCGCGATCGGGCTCGAGCGTCGCGTCGCGAGGGGGTGTCGCACGGCGCTCTTCAGCGCGATCAGGGTGGTCGCGAGCAGCCACGCGATCGGAACGCCCGACTTGTTCGCCGCGGAGATGCGCTCGGCCATGGCCGTCGCGCTCCAGTCGTCGGCGAGCAGGCGCCCCATCGGCACGGACGGGGAGAAGTTGCCCTCGGCGTCGAAGCCCTTCGCCACCCAGCGACGGGCGTCGACGGGGACGACCACGCGGAAGTCCATGGGCTCGCGCTCGCTCTCGCGCAGGCAGCGAAGGACGAGGCTGGCCGTCTTCACCGACAGGGGCGGGCGCGCCGGTCGGCGTCCGTCGATCGCCTTCTCCGGCGTCAGCGCGATCGTGCGCACCGACTCGGGCGTCAGCACCATCGACACCGTGCGGGTACGCGCGAGGGAGTCCGCGATGGTGAGCGTCTCGGAGAGCTGATAGCCGGTGTCGGTCTCCGCCGTCCGCGAGCGGAAGGTGTCCCGCGCCGACCGGATGCCGGCCACGCCCCGCAGTCCGAACCGCTTCATCGCCGCGCGCAGGGGCGCCTTCGCCCACGGCACGGCCGGAATCTCGTCCGCTCCCGGAACGCCGATCTTCTCCACGACCAGACTCACGACGGCGGTGGCCCCGGTGCCGTCGAACAGGCTGTGCGGAAGCGCCAGCGCCAGCATCCCGTCGTTGACGAAGAGGCGCACCGGAAGCTCGCCGGGCACGAACTCCGTCTCGAGGACGCGCGCGGCCAGAGCCGCGCGGTCGAGGACCGTCCCCACCGTCTCCAGAGCATGGGCGCTCGCCGCGAGAGCCGTGGGCCGGTCGACGCGCCTCCACCTTCGGCCGCGGGTGCGCAGGCGCAGCAACGTCGCGCCGCGCGGGGAGCGCAGCACGTCCTTCAGCGCGGTGAGCGCCCGCTCGGGGGTCAGACCGGAGAGGGGGCCGAGGATGTAGCAGATCGTGAGGTCGTCGTAGCCGAGGTTGCGCAGCCCGGTCATGCGCGTCCCACGCCGGCGAACACGGACCGCCGTTCGGAGATGGCGGTGAGCAGAGACCGCTCGTACGCGGCGTGGACGGACTCCCACGAGTAGGCCGCCTCCGCGCGCCGCTGCGCCCAGTCGGAGAGGGACTGCTGGCGGTCGGGGTCGTCCATCAACGCCAGCACGGTCGCGGCGATGTCATGCGGATCGGGGGTGACCAGCACTCCGGCGCCGTCGAGCACTTCCCGGTTGAACACGGTGTCGCGGGCCACGATCGGGGCGCCGCACGCCATGGCCTGCACGAGAGCGGGGTTGGTGCCGCCCACGCTGTGCCCGTGGAAGTACGCGCCGGCGTGCTGCCACAGCGAGTGCAGACGACGATCGTCGCTGACGTGGCCGAACCAGCGCACGCGAGCGTTGGAGCGGGTGAGGGCGACGACGGCCTCGTCGATCGGACCGCCGTAGCCCGACGAACCGACGATCACGACGTCGCGCGTCCGCGCGATGTTGCGTGCGGCCTCGATGAACTCCGGCACCGTGTTCTCGGGCACGAACCGGGCCACCAGCAGCGCGTAGCCGCGGTGGGTGAGACCGGGCTCGACCGGGTAGTCGGGCGGAACGTCCCCTCCGTACGGGATGACGTCGCCGTCGCGACCGAACTCCTCGCGCCAGCGGGTCTCGATCGAGCTCGCGTCGTAGATGATGCGGTCGGCGTAGCGCGCGGTCCAGACCGCCCCCTGGTGGAAGACCTTCTTCGCGGCACGACCCCACTTGGCCCTGTCCCACTCGATCCCGTCGACGTTGACGACGGTGGGGATGCCGCGCTGCCTGAGGGAGGGCAGCCAGAAGCCGTTGGCGCAATTGAGCACGAGAGCCACATCGGGCTTCCTCCGCGCCGCGTCCAGGCTCGCCGTGAACCCGTACGACAGCGTGCTGAGCGACTTCGTCTCCACCCCGCCGGTGATGCGACGGATCACCCGCGGGTCGAGGTCCGGGTCATCGTCGACGGTCGTTCCCCGCCGACCGTAGACCGTGACGTCCCACCCTTGTTCCGCGAGGTAGGGCGCCAGGCGGCGCACAGCCGTCTCGAATCCTCCGTAGTAGCTCGGGTATCCCCGTGTTCCGATGATCGCGACAGACCTGCTCAAGCCTCTTGTCCCCCCCGATGAATGCGCACCGCTGGCCTCTAGCCTGCGACAGGAATGTCCCATACGTCGAGCATCGGCCGGGAAGCGAAATAAACCAGACCGGTTTGCGGATACGACCGCCCCGTCCTGTTGCGGCGGCGACGCTCAATCTATCGCCCGCAATCGGCGTTCGTGCGAACGTTGTGTAAAGAACACCGCCACACCCACAAGGAAGAAGCAAGAGATGATGAGGACGGTCATCGCCACCGCTCGCGCGGGACCCGCCGGACCGACCGGATCGAGGAATTCGTAGACATACTGCCCGGTAAACGCACCGCGGACATTCGTGAATACGAACCACAGGACAGGGAAAACCAACACCAGAAGGGCGCCCCCGACGGGGGCTCGGCGCTCCGGCGAAAAGACAATCCACTCGACCACCGCCAGAGCGGGGATCACCACGTGCAGCAGCACCGAGGTCGGGTTGAGTTGCGCCGGATCGGTGATCACGACGGGGCCGTAGATGCCGAGGAACAGCAACGACATGCTCACGAGCGTCGCGACGTTCACGCCGCGCATCAGCGCGATCCGCGCGGCGCGACGAGCGTGGGCGCCCTGGCCCCGTCCCCCGGCTCGACCGACGGCCCGCCGGCCGCCGCGCCAGGCGTGGGCTCCGGCGATCGCGAAGGCGACGATCGAGAGGATGTTCGTCTGGGCCGTGACCGAACTCAGGAAGTCCGCGGTGGCTTCGAAACCCGACGCGGTCTGCGCGGTGTGGATGGCGATGCCCACGGTCACCGCGCCCGTTGCGGCGATCACCCAACGCGAGAATGCGACGACCTGATGGGATGCCAAAGATTCTCCTGACGACGGGTGACGTGAGTCCTGCGGCGGACGATTGCGTTCTTCTGTGTTCGGTACAGTCTGTCTGACAAACCGAGATCGCCTTCGAGACAGGGGTTCTATGCCCGACGACAAAGTGCCGGGGCGCAGCCTCAGGGTGCTCTTCGATGGTAGTTGGTGGGTTGACGGCCCTTTGGCGAATCGCGAAGTCCAGCGTGAATTCATTCTCGCCTGGATGCGAGAATTCCCCGATGACTCGGCGATCATCTGCGCGCCTATCGCCGATGTCGCGACGGTCCAGCGAGAAGTGGGTCGTACCGCGCGGGTGATCGGCACCCGGATACGACCGCACGGGGTCGGCGTCATCCTCGAGCTGGCGCTCCGGGCGGCGCGCCTGCGGCCCGATGTCACCCTCACCCACAACTTCACGCCGCTGTACGGGCGTTCCGCGGTGTTCGTGCACGATTTCCTGTTCCGCACCGATCCGCAGTGGTTCACCCGCGCCGAACGGGCGTACTTCTCGTTGATGCCCGCCACGATCCGTCGCGCCGACGTCGTGCTCACCAGCACCGCATCGGAGGCCCGGCGCATCACGCGGACCTCGGCTGCGACGAAGGCGACCGCGGTGGGGCTGGGGCTCAACCGCTCGTTCGAGAACGCGACGCCCCGCCGGCCCGCAGCCCTGGGAGAGGTCGAGGGGTTCCTCCTGACCGTCGGCAGATTGAACGCCCGGAAGAACCTCGCCACGACCATCCGCGCGGCGCGGGAGTCGGGCGCGGCCACGCCGACGTTCCCGTTGCTGGTGGTGGGTGAGAAGTCGGGCCTGGGCGCGTCCCTCCCCGACTCGGTCGAGGCCGCCCTCGCCGACGGCTCCGTCCGCCTGATGGGGCGCATCGACGTCGAGGAGCTGCGCTGGCTCTACGAGAACGCCGCCCTCTTCCTCTTCCTCACCCTCGACGAGGGATTCGGGATGCCGACCCTCGAGGCGCTGGCCACCGGCGCCCCGCTGCTGGTCAGCGACATCCCGGTGTTCCGCGAGATCCTCGGCGATCGCGCCACCTTCGTCGATCCGCGCGATGTCGCCGCGGTGGCGGCATCCATCGCGGCTCTGATGGCGGCGCCCCGACCGCCCGCCGACGCCACCGCGGTGCTCGAGCACTACACGTGGGAGAACGCGGTGCACCGCATGCGCACGGCGATCGTGGAGGGCGCACGATGAGCGCCCGACCCGCCGTGTCGATCATCGTCGTCACCTACAACAGCCTCGGCGTGATCGGCTCGTGCCTCGATGCGCTCACCCGCGACGGCGAACCCCCGGCCGACACCGAGGTGATCGTGGTCGACAATCTCTCGACCGACGACACCGTCGCCGTGCTTCGCGAGGGCCACCCGTGGGTCCGCGTGATCGAGAACGACTCCAACGCGGGGTTCTCGCGCGCGGTCAACCTCGGTGCGGACCACGCCGCGGGCCGCCACCTGCTGCTGCTCAACCCCGATGCGCGCATCTCGGCGGAGGGTGTCGCGCGCCTGTCACGGTTGCTGGATTCGGATCCGTCGATCGGCGCCGCCTCGCCCGTGCTCGAGAACGAGGGCGAAGAGGTCGTCATCCTCGCCGCCGGCCACGCGCCCACCGTGACCCGGATGTTCCTGCACCAGTCGGGGCTCTCGCGCCTGGGCCGCCGTTGGAGCGCACTCGAGGGCCACTACCTCTTCGCCGCCGACGTGCGCGAGGGCGTGCGCGACGTCGACTGGGTGAGCGGCGGATGCCTCATGGTCCCCCGCGACGTGTGGCGCCGCGCCGGGGGCCTGACCGACCGCTGGTTCATGTACGCCGAGGACGTCGAGTTCTGCCTGCGCCTGCGCGCCGCGGGGCTCCGCGTGATCGTCGACGCCGGCGAACGCGCCCACCACGCGCTGGGCGGGTCGTCCAGCGGCGTCGAGGGGTCGGTCAACACGGCGTGGATCGTCAACCTCTTCGACCTGTACGGGTGGCGGATGGCGCGCACGGGGCTGCAGCAGCAGCTGTGGCGCGCGATCGTTCTCGCCGGGATGCACGGCCGGCTGTGGTGGTTCCGCGCGGCCGCTCGCCGCCGTCACGACCCGGAGGCCGCCGCCGCGCAGATCCGCCGCTTCGGCATCTACGCGTCGGCGCTGCGCCGCGCACCGCTCACGCGCGAGCGGGAACCGTTCTCCCGGTCGCTGTGAGCGTGCGCGACGCCTCCGGCACCCCGCTCAGGTGAGGGTGAGGGGCAGGTTCACGATCCTCGCGCGCCCGTCGGCCGTGGTGAAGCTCAAGCGCACCGTGTACGCGCCGGCGGGGGCGACGGCGTTGCTGGAGGTCCGTCCGTTCCATTGCAGTGTCTGCGCCCCCGCGCCGAACCGCTTGCCCGAGGCCAGCGTCCGCACCACGGCACCCGAGGAGTTCACAACGCTGACCGTCGCCACGCTCGCCTCCCCCGAGATCCAGTCCACCGTCACCGTGCTCCCGCGGGTCGTGGTGGTGGGCGTCACCCCGGGCGAAGAGGTCAGGAAGGTCGGCGTCGAGGTGAGCGACACCGACGCGCGTCCGTTCGCCACGGCCACCGGCGCCAGGCCGTTCTGCGTCCAGACCGCCGCCGACCCGCCCGAGACGGGCACCGCCACCGACGAGGCCTTGGCCGTGTAGAGCGCCTGCACGGTGCCCGCCGAGGTCTGGAGCACCGTTCCGTGGAGGTTGACACCCGAATCCGCGGTGAGGTCGTCGAACGAGATGTTCCCGGTCGACACCCCCGACGTGCTCTTGTAGACGAAGATGTCGGTGACCTTGATGGGGTAGTCCCAGACGCCGTCACCGTCGCCTCCCGAGCGGGTGTAGTTGGCGTTCAGCCCGTCGGAGAAGAGGGTCATCTTCGTCCAGGCGGGGCCCACCGCATTGCCCACGAGTCCTTGGAAGGTCTCGCCGGTGGCATCCTTGATCTTCACGTAGATCGGGCTGGCGCTGTTGTCGCCGCTCACCCACACCGAGACGGCGGTCGGCTGGCCCGAGAGCGTCTTGTCGGTCTGGATCTGGGCCCCCTGCGACGACCCCGAGAAGGTGTACGACAGTTGCAGGGCACCACTGCCGGCGTAGACCGTCGAGGTGGTGCGCAGCGTGGCCGTCCCCCCGTTGATCGCCGATGCGGCATACCCGCTGGCGGATGCCATGTCGTCCACGCGGGTGGGAGCGCTCGTCGCGCTGACCCCCGCGCGACCGACCGCCGCACCGTCGGCCAGCACGGCACCGACCTCCTTCAGCGCGGTGTACGACGGCTTCAGCCGACCCGACCTCTCGGTGACCGCGTAGGTATCGAGGAAGGACTCGGGGTCGTCCCCGCCGACGAGGTTGTACCAGGCGATCCCCCGGATGCCGCGGGCAGCGGCATCCAGATAGATCCGCTTCAGGTACGCCGCCTGATCCGCCTCGCTCGTCGCCCCGGCGCATTGGGTGCACGTCGACCAGCTCACCTCGGTGATCCACAGGCCGCGGCCGGGTGCGTTGCGGTTGAGGAACGCCTGCGCCGCGTCGAGGTAGGTCGGGATCGCGCCCGTCTCGGGCGCCCCGTCGACGGTGTACACGTGGATCGCGAGGGCGTCGTAGGAGTTGCCCGCGCCGGCGGCGTGGACGCCCTGCATGAAGGGGTCGTTGAACTGATCGAGCCCGCCCACGAGCACGGTCGCGGTCGGGTCGACCGCCTTGATCGCGTCGTAGGTCGCTTTCAGCAGAGCGCCGTACTGCTGCGCGGTGGCGCCGCCACGCCAGTAGTACTCGGTGTTCGGCTCGTTCCACACCTCCCAGACGCGCACGCGGTCCTTGTACCGGGCCACCGTCGCCGCCGCGTACGCGGCGAAGTCGGCGTTGTCGGCGGGCGGGTAGTACTGCGCCTCCGCTGCCGGGGTTCCCGCCGGCGCCGAAGACGCCCAGGGCGCAGAGTACACGAGCTTGCCGATCATGTCGACGTTGCGCGCCCGGCTGATCGCCACCGCCTGGTCGAACTTCGCCCAGTCGAAGTACCCCTTCCGCGGCTCCACCCGCTTCCACTCGAACTCCTCCCGCGCCCAGCGCACCGAGGCATCCTCGAGCAGCGCCGCCTGACGATCGGCCTCGGCCGGGGCGTCCTGCTCGGTGAGGAAGCTGTTGATGCCGCTGATCGACGACGGGGAGGCGACGGTCGGTCGGGCGGAGATCCCCGTGAGGTAGGGCTGGGCCGCCTGCGCCGCGGACGTGAGCGTCCCGTCGGGGGTGGTGTCCCACGCGAGGCGGGCGGAGACGCTTCCCGTCATGCCGACGCCGGCGTCGTCGGTGCCGTCCCACGGCACATTCACCGCCCCCGCCGCCGCCGCGGTGCCCGCGACGGTGCGGGTGCGCCCGCTGTTGTCGCGGAGCGTGAGGGCGTAGTCGCCGGGAGCGCCCGCGGTGAACGAGACGGTCGTGCTTCCGGCGTTGGCGCGAGAGAAGCGCGCCGCGCTCGAGGTGGGCAGGGTCCAGTTCTGATCGACGACCCGCAGATTGTCCAGCACCGCCGTTCCCGTGGCCGGGGCGGTCGGACCGTTGCGCACCACGACGACCCGCACCAGAGCCACCGGGTAGTCCAGGACGCCGTCGTCGTTGCCGAGATGGGTCGTCGCTGCCGGTGCGCCGAGATCGATCGTGGCGGTCGTCCACCGCGAGAGGCCCATCGCCGCGACGCGGTAGAAGAACATCTCCCCGGTGGCATCCCGCAGCTTCAGGTACACGGTGTTCCAGCTGCCATCCCCCCGCAGATCGACCTTCACCGCCGAGGCGGGCGAGCTCAGCAACGCCGTCGGCGTGGTCGCGGTCTCGATCTCGGCATCCATCGACGACACGTCGTAGGCGATCCCGAGGGCGCCCGAGCCCTGCGTCGCCTGCGTCGAGGTGCTCGGGGTGACGGTGCCGGAGGCCGAGATCCACGTGTCACCGGCGGTTTCGAACCCGTCGGCGAGGGTGGCGTCGGTGTCGGTGTGAGCCAGGGTGAGCAGCAGGGGGATGCCGCTGCGCGACGCCGTGGACGCCACCGTCGACGCCGGTGCGGCGTCGTCGTGCGCGAACGTGGCCCGCACGTCGCCGCGCATGGGGGTGCCGGCGTCGTCGGTTCCGTTCCAGGCCACCGAGACGGGGCCGGCGGCCTGCGCGGAGCCCGCGAGGGTCTTCGTGCGACCCTCCTGGTCGGTCAGCAGGATGCTCCAGTTGCCTCGGCCCGCGGCCGAGAACGACAGCGAGGTCGCGGGCGAGGTCGGGGTGTAGAACGACGTCGCCGCCTGCGGCAGGGTCCACCCGGTCGCCAGCGTCCGCAGGTTGTCGAGCACGACCGAGCCGGTCGCCGGCTGATTGCCGTTGCGCACGACGATGAACCCCGACATCTGCACCGGCAGATCGAGCACCTTGTCGCCGTTGCCGCCCTCGATCAGCGCCGCCGGGGCGGTGAGGTCGACGTCGATGGTGGTCCACGCGGTCGTCCGCATGGCGTCGAGGCGGTAGGTGAACACCTCGTCCGCGGCGTCCCTGACCCGCACGTAGACGGTGTTGTAGGAGCCGTCTCCGCGCATGTCGACCCGCAGGCCCGTCGCGGGCTGGGCGACGACGGTCGCCGTGGACGTGCGCACGGTCTCGACCAGGCCGGACGACACGTCGTAGTCGATCCGCTGGGCGAAGGCGCCCTGGGTCTTGGGCGAGCTCACCCGTGTGACGGATGCCGTCCCCATGGCGACCCGCCAGGTCGACGCGGCGGCCTCGAAGTCCTCGGAGGTCTGCGCCGTCGCGGTCGGGGCCGCGGCGACGGTCAGCAGGGTGGGCGTGCCCGCTCGCGCGGGCGTCGCCGACCATTCCGCATCCGCGGAGGAGTCGTGTTGCAGGGTGCTGCGGATCGGGCCCTCCATCTCGACGCCGTCGCCGGCCTTGCCGTCCCACTCCACCTCGACGTCGCCGGCGCCGTCCGCCCGGCCGGAGATGCGCCGCTCACGGCCCGCCTGGTCGCGCAGGTCGATGAGCCAGTTGCCGGCCGACGCGGCGTCGAAGTCGAGGGTGGCCGTCTGTCCGGCCTCGGGTGAGAGGAAGTCGACGTCCGATCGCGGCATGCTCCAGCCGCTGCGGACCACGCGGAGGTTGTCCAACAGCAGCGAGCCGGTCGTCGGCTGCTCGCCGTTTCGCACGACGAAGAATCCGGAGAGGGTGAGGGGCATGTCGGGAACCCGGTCGCCGTTGCCCCCCTCGACCAGCGCCGGTTCCTGGGTCAGATCCACCGCCACCGTCCGCCAGACCGCATCGCGCATGGCGTCGACGCGGTAGGTGAAGGCCTCCCCGGTGGCGTCGGCGACCCGCACGTAGACGGTGTTGAACGTGCTGTCGCCGCGCATGTCGACCTTCAGTGCCAGCACCGGGGAGTCCGACACCTCGAGCGGGGCGCTGCGCACGACGCTCACCATGCCCTGGCCGAGGTCGTAGTCGATGCTCAGCGCATCGTCTCCCTGCGTCCGGCGCACGTCGCCGGATGCCGCCGCGGCCCTGCCGATGCTCGCGGAGCCGGTCGTCACGCTCCAGCCGTCCGCGCCGGACTCGAAGCCCTCGATGAGAGAGGTCGCACCGTCGTCGGCCTCGGCCACGGTCAGCAGCGTCGCGACGCCCACCGTGAGCGCGGGGCCCGGCACTCCGCCGGGGGCGGCCGTGTGGCGGAAGACTCCGCGCACCTGACCGGTCATCGCCTGGCCGGCGTCGTCGCGCCCGTCCCACGCCGTCCGCACCGTACCGGCACCGTCCGTGCTCCCGGCGAGGGTCCGCGTCAGCCCGCCCTCGTCGATGAGCCGCAGCTCCCACTCTCCGGGCCCGGCCGCATCGAAGGACACCTCGGCGTCGGCACCCTCGCGCGGGTCGAAGAACGAGGGGGATGCTGTGGGCAGGCCCCACCCGGTCGTGACGGCGCGCAGGTCGTCGAGCACGAACGTCCCGGTCGGGGGCTGAGCCCCGTTTCGCACCACGAGCATCCCGGCCACCGTCAGCGGCGCGTCGAGCACGCCGTCGGCGTTGCCACCCTCCCGCGCGACGGGGGTGCCGGTGAGGTCGACCGTGTAGGTGTGGAACACCGAGTCGCGCATCGCGTCCACGCGGTGGACGAAGGTCTCTCCGCTCGCGTCGCGCACACGCAGGTACACCGTGTTGTAGGTGCCGTCACCCTTCATGTCGAGGGTGAGGGCGGTCGTGGACGCGGGGATGGCCGGCGCGGAGGCCGCCGGGTAGGCCACCTCGCTCAGGCCGTCGGTGACGTCGTAGGCGACCGCGAGTGCCGCCGCGCCCTCGGTGGCGTCGGTCGATCGAGACGGGGTGGCCGACCCCGTGATCGTCGAGACGCGTGGAGTGGCGTCATCGAAGGCGTCGACCGACACGTCCGTCTCGGCCGCGGCGGCGGCCGTCGGGACGCTGACCGCGCCGGTGAGGACCATCAGTGCGACGAGCGCCGTCGACACCGATGGAGCTCCGGCCACGCGTGCGAGGACCGCCGGGGCGCGACGGGCCGCCTCGCGATGGCCGTCGCCCTCCCGATCCCGCCCTTGTGCTGCGCCGCGCAGAGAGACTCCGCGCATGCTGTTGCGCCACGGCTGCTGCCTCATTTCCCACTCCGTTCGCCACACCCGATACCCCGTGTACGGCACAAAGTATTGGCTGGAAAGGGCGCTTTCAAGCGATTCCGAAGGCCAACACGGCGGCCAATGTTTGCGTTACCATTCTTTGTCTCGTCTCACATTTTCCGACGACTAACCGGTTCGTACTCTGCTCTTTTCTCCGGTGTCTTGGAATGGCCTTCCGTCTCTTTTCACCCGCCGGTTCGCCTGCCGATCGACCTCAATCGCGGGCGGCGGCGCGTCCGAGGAACACCCGAAGATGCGGGCGAGGGACCTGCGCGATTCCATCCCGCATCGGAGCACGCGGGCATTCCGCGTCGTCGCCCTCGCCGGGACCGCGTCGGCGGGCGCATCGCCGCTCGCGGAGGGCGATCCGGCGGACGAGCGCACGCCGGGGATCGCGAGCGCATCCTCGGCGGTGAGATTCATCGGGCGCCCCCGCATTCCTTGCATTCATGACGACAAAGGGGCCGGACGCGTCGACCTTAGAATCGTCGGCATGGCCCGCCGCGCGCGCAGGAATGAACCGCCACCCCGCCCCCCGGCGGGGGAGCATTCACGTCGCGCGCTGCGCAGCCGGGCCGAGGCGGAAAGTGCGAAGAACGCGCGACGCCCGTGGTATCGCAGACCGACGCGCATCGCCGCGCTGATCGCGGGGGCGGTGGCCGCCGTCGTGGTCGTGCTGGCGGTGACGCTCACCGTGCAGGCCGCGAGCGTCCGCGACGACCTGCGCTCGGCTCACGAGCTGATCGCCTCCCTGCAGTCGTCCATGGTGACCGGGGATGCCGACGCGCTGCGATCCGCGGCCGCCGAGGCGTCGGAGCGCGTGTCGAGGGCGAGCGAGACCGTGCGGGGGCCCCTGTGGGAGGCCGGTTCGATCATTCCGGCCGTCGGAACCAACCTGACGGCCATCACCGATCTGACCGCTGCGGTGCAGACCCTCGCGACCGACGCCCTCCCCCCGGGATCGCTCATCCTGTCGGAACTCAGTGTCGACAAGATCGCGCTCGCCGACGGCGGCGTCGATCTGCAGCCGTTCCGGGACTCGCAGGACTCCCTTCCCCTCGTGGCGGCGGCGTTCGCCGACGCGCGCGGGCAGATCGACACCATCGACGTCTCCGACCTGCTGCCACCCGTCGCCGACTCCATCTCCGAGGTGCGCGCGTTCATGGACGACGCGACGGACCTTCTCGACGTCGCGCAGAAGTACCTGCCGACGCTTCTCGACGTCGCGGGCGGTGAATCGCCCAAGACGTATCTGGTGCTCATCCAGAACAATGCGGAGGTGCGCGCCACCGGCGGCAATCCGGCCGCCAGCCTCATCGTCCGCGCCAACCAGGGTCGGGTCGAGATCCTCGAGCGCGCGAGCTCGCTCACGTTCGACCCGGCCGGCGACGCGGGACGACGGTTCGGCGATCTCCCGCCCGAAACGCTGGGACTGTACCCGTCGACGTTCGCCCTGTACTCGCAGGACTTCACCATGACCCCGGATTTCCCGACCACGGTCGGGCTGTTCCAAGACCTCTGGCGCCAGACCAGCGGCGAGGAGTTCGACGGGGTCATCTCGATCGATCCGGTCGTGCTGTCGCACATGCTCACCGTGACCGGCCCCGTCCGTTACGACGACTTCGAACTCACCGCGGACAACGCCGTCCAGGTGCTGCTCAGCGACGCATACGAGCGATTCCCCACCGGCGAGGAGTCCGATGCGTTCTTCACGGCGATCTCGCAAGGGTTCTTCCAGTACCTCACGACGTCCCGGTGGGACCCCACCCAGATGCTCGCCGCGCTGGAGCTGTCCGCGACGGAGCAGAGACTCCTGATGAACTTCCGCGACGAGGGGGCGCAAGCCCTCGCCGAGGAGTTCGGCCTCGACGGCTCCCTACGGACGGACACCGCCGCCTCGACGCAGCTCGGCACGTACCTGAACGACTACTCCGTCGGCAAACTCGAGTACCACCTGCGTCAAACGATCGCCGCCTCGTGCGACGCCGCGGCGCGCACCATCACGACCACCACCACGCTGGCGAACGAGATCCCGTCGAGCATCCAGAGTCCGTACACGCTCGGAGCGCGCAACGCGCGGTTCGGGTACCCGCGCACCTCCATGATGATCGACGTCCTCTTCTTCGCCCCTCCCGGAGCCCGGATCGTCTCGACCGACCCGGCCGTGGGCGACGTCGGCGAGTTCGACAGGACGGGCAGCCAGAGCGGGAACAGTGCTCTGAGCCGGCTCGTCGTGATCCCTCAGGGCGAGTCGCGGACGGTCTCGTCGACGATCCGTCTTCCCGACGGCATCCTGGGACCGCTCGACCTGCGTCACAGCCCCCTCACCTCACCCACGACCGTCGCGATCGACGCATCGTGCGACGAGCTGTTCACCCCGAGCGCGGGGACGACCGGCTGAGCGACCACCGCTCGGCAGTGAAAGTGTCAGAGGCCCGAGCCGGCCAGGGATCCCACCGTCTGCTCCGCGTTCGGGTCGAAGAGCAGGCAGAAGATCTCACGGTCCCCCACCGCCCAGGTCTGCTCCGTCGGCCCCACGAAGTAGTAGTCGAGCCGGGAGTCCTGGTACGACACCCCCACGTACCCGGTGTACGCCTCCTCGCACCCCTGCAGAGCCGCCGTCTCGATGGCCGCGTCGCCGGGGTAGGTGCCGTCGGTCACGTCGAATCCACCGAAGGCCTCGTAGGAGTGCGGCTGCGCGCAGTCCACCACGTTGTCGGCCGCGACGAACCCGCCGGGGAGATCGTCGAGGCACGAACCGACCACGAGCGCCGACGGATCGAACGGCGCCTGCTCGTCGGGGGCGACGGTCACGCCGCCCTCCTCCGGGGGCGCATACGGGTCGACGGAGCCACCCGCGGCCGTCACGGCGGAGAACACCAGCGTGCCGATGACGAGGGTCGAGAGGAAGAGGGTCAGTACGCCTCCCGCCACGATGCCGCCGAGGGCGAGGCCGCGACCCTTCTCACCGGTGCGTCTGATCTGCGCCAGCGCGACGGCACCGGTCACGATCCCGGCCACCGGGACCACGAAGCCCAGCACGAGGGCGACGATGGCGACGACGTTCGTGCGGCTCGCCCCGGGCTCGCCGGGACCCGAGGATGCGACGGCGGCCGGGCCGCCGGGATATCCCACCACGCCGAGAGCCCCCGTCGACAGCGGAGCGGCCGGAATGGGCGCGGCCGCGGGTGCGGCGATGGCGAGCACCCCCTGCTGCGCCAAGCGCGCGCCGACGAGCCGCGCGGCCTCACTCGCCGCCGCACCCCCGGTGGGCGCAGCGAGATCGACGCCGTCGTCCGCCGCAGCGAAGACCGCGAGCGTCCCCTCCGGCACCTCCGACAGGCGCACGTCGAACCGGTCGGGCACGACGTCGCCGTCGTCCGTCGCCGTGCGCGACGCGACCAGCGCGTCGGAGGAGGCGGCAACGTCGAAGCCCTGGTCAGTGAGAGCCGCGGCGACGGCATCGCGCGCCGGATCCGCGGGAAGGGAGAGTCGCAGTTCGGCGGCCGGCATGGGGGTGCTCCCGAGATCATTCGCCGCGGGATCGCGACGTTCGCTCATCCGCCGCGGGCTCGCAGCGTCGATCCAGGTTAGCCCGCGTGTCGCGGCGACACCCTGGGGCTCAGCGGATTCGGCCGACCAGGTCGTCGCGCGTGAGGGTGTCGGCCGCGGCGAGCACCTCGCGAGCGGCATCCCGAGCGTCTTCGACGTTCCACAGCAGCACGCCCACCACGCGTCCCTCGTCGAGGTAGTACACGACGCCGTGCTCGCCGTCGATCCAGTCCTCGACGGTCTCGAGCGACGAGTCGAGGGTTCCCACCGCTTCGTACCGGATGCCGAAGACCGCCGAGTAGTAGTACGGCGTGTGCGTGTACGGTTCGGCGGCCCCCGCGAGGTTGCGGCCCGCGGCCGTCCCCTGCTCGTTGGCGTTGTCGACGTGTTCCACGCGGCGGCGCCCGAGCAGGCGGTCGGGGTAGCTGGCGACATCCCCCGCGGCGTAGACGTCGTCGGCGGAGGTCCGCAGCTGCGCGTCGACGTGCACGCCGTCGTCGACACGGAGTCCGGCGTCCTCCGCCAGCTCGGTGGCCACCTTGATCCCGAGACCGCTCACGACGGCATCCGCGCGCACCTCGTCGCCGTTCTCGAGCTCGAGGCGGGCGCCATCGGCATCCACTTCTCCCCCCGAGACCTTGGAGCCGGCGACGATCTCGACGCCCGCCTCGCGGAAGAGCTTCTCGAAGCGCTCCGCGAGGGCGGCGGGGAAGACGGCGTCGCCCAGGACGGACCCGGTGTGGACGAGCACCGTGTCGACGCCGTTCTGCACGAGTGCGGCGGCGAGCTCGGAGCCGATGTACCCACCGCCGACCACCGCGATGCGATCGACGTCGTCGGCGAGGGCGCGCAGGCGCCGGTAGTCCTCGGCGGTGCGGAAGGTCAGGGCGCGCTCGCCGTGGGAGCGGTCGTCGAGGGGGAGGGCGACGGGCGCGCCTCCGGTGGCGATCAGGAGCTTGCCGTACGAGAACGTCTCGCCCTCGGCATCCGCTTCGTGCGCATCGGGGCGGATGGCGGTCGCGCGGGTGCGCAGCCGGATGTCGGCGCGCGTGTCGTCGGCCGTGCCGAGCGGCACCTTCTCCCAGGTGAAGTCGTCGTCGGTCCACAGCTTCTTGCTGAGGGCGGGCCGCGTGTAGGGCTCGTCGACGTCGTCGCTCAGGATGCCGATGGTCCCGTCGGCGTCGATCTCGCGGATGCCGCGGGCTGCGGAGTCGGCGACCATCCCGCCGCCGACGATGAGGTAGTCGAAGTGTGTCGTCGTCATGCGGCCAGCCTCACCCTCGCACCCGGCCGGATCGGACGGCTTGCGGGAGTCGGCGGCGTCCGGTAGCGAGCCGGGGCAGCGGTGCTGGAGAACACGACGCAGGAGTTGCGAAAGGCGCTGCCCGCCTTCTCGGGGTCCGGGTGGGCGCACGGCGTGTTTCTCCTGCGTCATGGCGTCGCGCCGGCCGGCGCCCGGACGCGGCGCCCGGCCCGGATGGGACACCGTGCCGGTGTCGGGGGCGCGAACTAGGCTCGACCCATGAGCGTCGACCTCGAAAGCCTGTACACCGACCTGCACACCCACCCGGAGCTGTCGTTCCAGGAGACGCGTACGGCCGGCGTCATCGCGCGGCACCTCGGCGAGCTGGGACTCGAGGTCGAAGAGGGTGTGGGACGCACGGGCGTGGTCACCCGCATCGACAACGGCGAGGGTCCCGTGGTGTGGCTGCGCGCCGATATGGACGCCCTCCCCGTCGAGGAGCAGACCGGCCTTGCCTACGCCAGCACCGCGCGCGGCACCGATCCCGCCGGCAACGCGGTACCGGTCATGCACGCGTGCGGCCACGACATGCACGTCACCGCCCTCATCGGCGCCCTCGAGCGGCTCGTCGCGACCCGCGACGAGTGGTCGGGGACGATCGTGGCGGTCTTCCAGCCCGCCGAGGAGTACGGCGCGGGATCGCAGGCGATGATCGCCGACGGCGTGCTCGAGCGCTACCCGACCCCCGACATCGTGCTCGGCCAACACGTCACCCCCCTGCCCGCCGGGGTCATCGGCGTGCGCCCGGGCACGCAGATGGCGGCCTCCGACGGGCTCACCGTCGTGCTGCACGGCCGCGGCGGTCACGGCTCGCGCCCGCACTCGACGATCGACCCGGTCGTCATGGCGGCGGCCACCGTCATGCGCCTGCAGACGGTCGTGTCACGCGAGGTCGACCCGCGCGACGTCGCCGTCGTCACCGTCGGCTCGATGCACGCGGGGTTGAAGAACAACATCATCCCCGCCGAGGCGAAGCTCGAGCTGAGCCTGCGCTACCCCGACGACGTCGCCCGCGAGCGCGTGATGTCGAAGGTCGAGCGCATCGTCCGCGCGGAGGCTGCGGCATCCGGAGCCGAGCAGGAACCCACCATCAGCACCGATCACACCCTGCCGCCGACGATCAACGACCCGGATGCCACGGCCCGCCTGACCTCGGCCTTCCGGCGCTCGTTCGGCGAGGCCGCGGTGGTCGACCCCGGCATGTTCACCGGCAGCGAGGACGTGTCGTGGTTCGCCCGCGAGTCGGGCGCTCCGCTGGTGTTCTGGTTCTGGGGCGGCGTCGACCCGCAGGCGTTCGCGGATGCCATGGCCGGAGGCACGATGGAGCGCGACATCCCGACGAACCACTCCCCCTTCTTCGCGCCCGTCATGCAGCCGACGATCGACCGCGGGGTCGAGAACCTCGTCGTGGCCGCTCGGGAGTTCCTCGGCTGACGCGGCTCCAGGCACACCCGCGGCTCGGACGACCGGGTCCACGGCATCCCGCCCCGCGATCATCGCGATGCAGGATGCCGTGGGTCCGCGCCGGCGCTCAATCCTGTGCGTAGGTTGCCAGGCGCATCGTCGCGGTGGCGCTGTGGGCCGCCATCCCCTCGGAATCGGAGATCGTCTGCACGGCCTCGGCGAGGGCCGGCGTCGCCTCCCGGCTGATGCGCTGGTAGGTCAGCGGCTTGACGAACCGCGACACCGACAGGCCCGCGCTGTGCTTCGCGCCCCCGGCGGTGGGGAGCACGTGGTTGGTGCCCGCCATCCCCTTGTCCGAGTAGGCGACGGTGCTCCACGGCCCCAGGAAGAGGGACCCGTAATTGCGGAGATTGTCGTGGTACCACTCGTCGTCGTCGGTGATCACCTCGAGGTGCTCGGGCGCGAGGTCGTCCATCAAGGCCACCGCGGTATCGCGGTCGGCCGCGACGGTCACCGTTCCGTAGTCGCGCCACGCCGGCCCGGCGATCGGCTCCGTGGCCAGCGTCAGCAACTGGCGTTCGACGGCTGCGATCACGGCCGCACCGTGCTCGTGAGACGTGGTGATGAGAGCGGCGGGCGAGTTCGGGCCGTGCTCGGCCTGACCGAGGAGGTCGGCCGCCACGATCTCGGGATCGGCGCTGTCATCCGAGAGCACGGCGACCTCGGACGGTCCCGCCAGAAGGTCGATGGCGACGGTGCCGAAGAGCTGGCGCTTCGCTTCGGCCACGAACGCGTTGCCGGCGCCCACCAGCATGTCGACCGGCAGGTCGCCCAGCAGTCCGTAGGCCATGGCGGCGAGTGCCTGCACCCCGCCGAGGACGAAGACGCGGTCGACCCCGGACAGGTGCGCGGCGTAGACGACGGCGTCGTTCGCGCCCCCGTCGGGCTGGGGAGGCGTGCAGGCGATCACCGTGGGCACGCCCGCTGCCTTGGCCACCCCGACCGTCATGAACGCGCTGGCGGTGAGGGGGAAGCGCCCCGCGGGGAGGTAGGCGCCCACACGCGAGACCGGCACGTACCGCACCCCGGTGAAGAGCCCGGGGACGAGCTCCGTCTCGAAGTCGTGCAGGCGGTCGCGCTGCTCCGCGGCGAAGGCCTTGGTGCGCTGCGAACCGAGTTCGATCGCGGCGCGCAGGTCGGGGGCGAGCCGGTCACCGCTCGAGGCTATCTGCGCGGCCGTCAGTTCGATGTCGCCGCCCTCGTACCGGTCGAGCGTGCGGGCGTGATCGAGGACCGCATCGAGACCGCGACGCCGGATGTCGCCGAGCATCGACGAGACGGTGTCGATGACGGCCGGATCGCGTTGCGCGGCGGGGGCGTCGATCAGGGGTGTCTTGAGGTGGTGGAAGGAACCGTCGAGTCGCTCGAGGAGCGCGGGCGTGAATCGCATACCCGAACGGTAGAAGCTCTCGATTCCCCCCACAAGAACGATGAAGACGATACGAACCACAAGGTTTACCATTGGCACGTGACGATCACGCAGCTCCGCGCGTTCCTGTCCGCGCTCCAGAACGGATCGTTCACCGCAGCCGCCACCGACCTCGACACGACGCAGGCCTCCGTCTCGGAGCTGGTCGCGCGCCTGGAGCGCGAGCTCGACGTCGCGCTCTTCCGACGCGGGGGACGCCGCCTCGTGGCGACCGACTCGGCCCTCGCGCTGCGCGCGCACGCCGAGCGGGCGGTGAGCGCCATCGACAACGGCGTCGAGACCATCCGTGCGCTCACCGCGCTGGAGTCGGGCACCTGCACCTTCGGGGTCCTGCGCAACGCCGCCTACTACGACCTGTCGGAGCTCTTGCAGCGCTTCCACGAACGGCACCCCGGCGTGCGCGTGCGTCTCGTCGGCATCAATTCCGCCCTCGTCGCCCGATCGATCGCCGCCGGCGAGGTCGAGGCCGGACTCCTCGTCCTCCCCGTCGACGAGACCGGCCTGTCGATCACGCCGCTCTTCCGCGACGAGGTGGTCTTCGCCTCCGCGCGCGCCGACGCGCCGACGGGGCCCGTCAGCCTCGCCGACGTCGCCGCCTCCAAGCTCGTGCTCTACGACGCGTACGCCGGGTGGGACGACCCCACGCGTCGACAGCTTCGGGAAAGGGCGAGCGCCGAGGGGCACTCGATCGAGCCGGCGATCGAGGTGGAGAACGTCGAGACGGCACTGGGCTTGGTGGCATCCGGTACCGCCGACACCATCGTGTCGCGCTCCATAGCCGAGGCGACGACCTTCCCGGCGCAGATCCGCGTCGTGCCGTTCGCCGAGCCCCTGTACGACACCGTCGCCCTCGCCCGTCGAGAGGGCGCCGACCTGTCCCCCGCGGCACGACGCCTGGCCGACATGGCGCAGCAGATGCTGCGGGCGCGGATGACACGACATCCGGGACGCGTGGCCCCCCGATGAACTACGCGTCGAAGACGCCTCAGCCGTAGAGATCGGGCCGGCGGTCGCCGAAGAGATCGTTGTGCGGGGGCAGGGATTTGTCGGACGGATGCCGCAGCCGCAGCGTGGTGAGGGCGAGCCCCGCCCCGTCGGGAGCCTCGGCCGTGATCCATCCGTCGTCGTCGATGATCGCCGTCCCCCCGGTCCACGGGACGCCGCGCTCCTCTCCGTGGCGGTCGGCGATGACCGTCGCGAGGCGCGACGTGCGCGCCGCCGCCATGGCCTGGATCGTCTCGGGCGCATGCTCCCCCACCGGGCGGTCCACCAGCGGCCAATTCACGGGGAGGGCGAGGATCTCGGCGCCGGCGAGAGCGAGCCGGCGCGGCACCTCGGGGAACTCGTTGTCGTAGCAGACCGCTACGCCCAGGCGCCCGACGGGCGTGTCGAAGATCTCCCCGGCCGCGTCGCCCCGGGTGAAGAAGCGCGTCTCGCTCCCCCACAGGTGCGACTTGCGGTAATCGCCGATCCGGTGCGAGCGGGTCAAGATCGCCGCGGTGTTGAAGAGGTGGTCGCCGGCATCCTCGGCGTAGCCGACGACGGCGACCACACCGGCCGGCAGTGCGGCGCGGATCCGCCCCCAACGCGGATCGTCGCGACGCACCGCGGCGGCACGCGCCTCGCGCTCGTCGGCGAACACGTACCCGCTGAGGCACAGCTCGGGGGCGACCACCAGTCGCGCCCCCGCTGCGACGGCCTCGGCCAACGCTTCGCGCAGTGTGTCGATGTTCGCCGCGACCTCGCCCACGTCGATGCGGGGGGAGGTCGCGGCGACCGCGAGCGCGCGCTCGGCGATCAGTCGTCCTCCGTCGCCGTCACCATCACACCGACCGGCGCGAGGTAGCCGTTGGGGTCGAGCATCCAGTCGGCGTCGCGAGCGGCGTCGACGACCTCGGGGGCCCATTCCAGGTAGACGCGGTCGTCTCCCGAGTTCACGACCAGAAGCTCACCGGCTCCGGCGTCGCCGCCGTCGATGCAGCGGAAGGCGCGCCAGGCGCCCGCCGGCACCGAGAAGGAATCCGACGGTTCGAGCTCGACGGTCGTGGCGGGATCGCCGTTGAGCGTGACCGCCCAACGTCCGCTCTTGACCAGCAGCGCCTGGTTCTTGTCGTGCCGGTGGCGGAGGATGCCCTCGTCGGCGGCGGCTCGCACCCACGCCATGTTGAAGGAGTGCGGCTCGTGGATGCGGGGCACCTGACGGCGGTCCTCCGTCATCCCATAGCCGATCGCGAGGCTGAGCTCGGCCGCGCCGCCGGGCAGTGCGGCGCACAGCAGCGCGTTCGCGCTGTAGACGCGGTCACCCGGCTGCACGACTCGCCCGCGCATCTGCTCGACGGTGAACGGTGTGAGCTCGTCGATGTAGCGCTGCTGGATCGGCTTGATGAGGGGGACGTCGGTCGGCAGCTCGTCGCCGGCGACGGTGTCGATGAGCTGGTTGTCGGCGGTCAGGTGCAGACCGTACGACTCCGCTTCCTTGAGCACCGAAGGGCCCCAGATGATGCCGCCCGTCACGTCACGTCCGAGGACGGTCCACAGGATGCCGTCGTCGGGCCCCTCGTTCGTGAAGCCGCGGAAGATCCACGTGGGGATCGAGATGACGTCGCCGTCTGTGCTGACGTACTCGCCCTGCTTGCCATCGATCCCCCACCGCAGTCGGAACTCGCCCCCGAGGTTGACGAAGACCTCGGCGGTGAAGTGCAGGTGCAGGTTGTTCGAGATGCCGTTGGGCATGCCCGCGGCACCCGTGTTGAACCCGTGCAGTTCGGTCAGGTTGATCACCTGGCCGGCGTTCTGGGAGACGCCCCCGCCGATGAAGGCGTAGTTCTGCTTGCGGTCCGAGCCGGGGGTGCGGCAGTCGATGAAAGCGGCGTTGTGCGGAGCCCAGTCGCTCTTGCGGATGGTCCGCCGCTCGATCTCCGCCCCGTCGACGACGGTGTCGTGGCTCAGGTGATCCGTGCTCATTGTTCTCTTCCTTCGTTGGGTCAGTAGATGTTTCCGAGGACGACGGGCTCGTCGCCTCGCATTCCCGCGATCTGCGCGCGCAAGGCGATGTCGTCCCACAACCGCACCTCCTTCACCAGGGCGCCCTGGTGGAACGTGAACTGGGAGATGCCCAGGACGTCGACGGGGCGGCCGGTGAGGGGACCGTAGTTGGCGACGCCGTTGTAGTCGCCGACGAACTTCCAGGTGACGGCGACCCGGAGACCGGCGTAGCGCACGTCGTAGTTGGTCTGGATGTCACGAACCTGGAAGCGCCCCGACGGGAACGATTCCAGGAAGCCCAGGAGCGCACGTCGGTACCCTTCGGGACGGATGACGAGGCGGTTGCCGACGGTGAGCAGCACGAGGTCGCGGTGGAAGAACCGCTCGACCTTCTGAAGGTCGCGGTCGTTCCACACCGTCTCGATCATCTCGACGACGCGCTCGACCTCGGGGCGGTACTCGTCGGGCCGGGGGCCGGAGTCGCCGACGGCGATGGGGTCGGCCGGGGCCGGTTCGGTCCAGGTGCCGGTGTAGCCGCGGAACGCCTGGGCGCGGGCGAGCTCGTCGAGATCGCTGCGCAGCACGAGTGCGCCGGCGAGGGTGTCGCGGACGACCCACTCCTCGACCATGCGGCCGCGCCGGTAGAGGCAGTTGGCGATGGTGCGGCTGTACTCCGACGTCTGCAGGTGTCCCGACAGGACGAGGTGCGAGCTCAGGAAGGCGTCGTCTCCCCGGGCTTCCCAGATGACGTCCTCGGCCTGACCGGTGCGATCGGGGGTCGCGGAGATGCGCATGAGCGTGCCCTCGATGACCTCGTCGCGTGTCGTCGACGTGCCGTACGCGCCGTGGACGATCGAGTCGGGCTCGTAGTTGTCCCGGATGAAGCTGATCGACCGATCGACCCAGATGAGATCCGTCACCTCGCGGATGAAGTCGTCGGGATCCGCGTACGGCTGGTAGGCGACCGGGTCGAGAGGCACTCGGGGGCTCCTTCGGGTTGGGCGTCGCGACGACGCGCGGGGGCGATGTCGGCAGTGTATGCGTATGCACAACTCGGATGCAAGCGCCCGGCGCGCGACGGCCCGGGCCTCGACCCCGGTCGCGGTACGCTCCGTGGCGCGAGCCTCAACCCGGCCTCGGTGCGCTCCGTGGCTCGAGACCCGAACCCGGTCTCGGTACGCTCCGCGGCCCGGGTCTCAACCCGGTCGCGGTGCGCTCCGTGGTTCGAGACCCGAACCCGGTCGCGGCGAGTGCAGTCGCATCCGACGGGCCGGACCGCGAACCCCGTCGGCTCGGTGGCGCGGGACGGCGCCGCCGTCAGTGCGAGCGCGCCGCGCCGAGCGTGAGCCGTTCGACGAAGGTCGTGGAGAACTCGACGTGCGCGAACTCCTCGGGTCGCTCTTCGATGCGCTCCACCATCAGTCGGCCCGCCTCGCGGGCCATCTGCACGTAGTCGTACGCGATCGTGGACAGCTCGATGAGCGGCCACGACGCGGGAGGCAGGTCGTCGAAGCCGATGATCGAGATGTCGGCGGGAACCGACGCGCCGACCCGGCGCGCGGCGTTCAACGCCCCATAGGCCATGACGTCGTTGCCGCAGAAGATGAGCGTCGGAGCATCGGGCAGTGCCAGCAGCTCCGCGGTCGCGGTGTCTCCGGCAGCCGTATCGAACGGACCGTGGCGCACCGCCCCGGGATCGAGCGCAGCACCCCTCGCAGCCAAGGCCGCCCGCAGCGCCAATTCGCGCGAGCGTCCGGTGCTGGTGTTCTGCGGACCGAGCACGGCTCCGATCCGTCGGTGTCCGAGCGCCAGCGCACGGTCGACCGCGACCTCGAACCCGGCGGCCGGGGCGACCACCGTGGCGTCGGCGTCGACCAGCGCCGCCGTGCGGTTGAAGTAGACGAACGGCAGCCCTCGGTCGCGGAGGCGCAGGGGCACCACCGACTCCACCGTCGTGGTGGCCAGGATCACGCCGTCGAGACCGTTGGCGATGAGCCGTTCGGCGACGGACTCATCGGCGGTCTCTGTGTGCAGGACCAGCTGGTACCCGCAGCTCTCCAGCTCGCGGTGCAGGGGCGCGATGATGTGCGCGTAGAACTGGTTCTCGAGATCCGTCACGAGCAGGCCGATGCGTCGGGTGCGACCCGACGACAGCGCCCTGCCCGCTTCGCTCGGGACGTAACCGAGCAGGACGGCCGCGTCGCGGACCCGCTTCTTGGTCTCCTCCGACACGCGGGAATCGTCGCGAAGGGCGCGCGACACGGTGGGCTGGGAGACGCCGGCCAGTCGAGCGACGTCTCTGCTCGTGACGGCCATGGACCCCCCTGGCGATCGGGTGCTGAGGGTCGAAGTCTAGCGAACGGTTGACCTCGCGTGCATACGCAGTCATGATGACAACATACGTATGCAGAGAGAGGACGCGACGATGCCCCTGTACCTGAAGAAGGCGCCCACGAAGTCGTTCACCGACACCGCACAGAGCGACGTCGCGGCAACGGTCGGCTCGATCATCGCCGACATCCGAACCCATGGCGACGACGCCGTGCGTCGGCACGCCGCGACCTTCGATCGGTGGGAGGAGCCGTTCCGGCTCGACGACTCCGACGTCGATCGCATCATGGCGACCCTCGAACCGCAGGTCATCGACGACATCCGTTTCGTGCAGGACCAGGTGCGGCGATTCGCCCAGGCGCAGCGGGACTCCCTGGTGGACATCGAGGTCGAAACCCTCCCGGGCGTGCACCTGGGCCAGAAGCACGTGCCCGTCCGCGCCGCAGGCGCCTACATCCCCGGCGGGAAGTACCCGCTCACAGCGTCGGCGCACATGACGATCATCACGGCGAAGGTCGCCGGCGTCCCCCGCGTGGTCGCGTGCACCCCGCCGATCCGCGGCGAGATCCCCGCAGCGACCGTGGCGGCGATGAAGCTCGCCGGGGCCGACGAGATCTACATCCTCGGCGGCGTGCAGGCCGTGACCGCGATGGCCGTCGGCACGGAGACCATCGCCCCCGTCAACATGATCGCCGGCCCCGGCAACGCCTACGTCGCCGAGGCGAAGAGGCAGTTGTTCGGCGAGGTGGGCATCGACCTCTTCGCCGGCCCCACCGAGATCCTGATCGTCGCCGACGACGACGCCGACCCGTTCCTCACCGCGGTCGACCTGCTGTCGCAGGCGGAGCACGGGCCGGAATCGCCCGCTGTCCTCATCACGACCTCCCGCGCGCTCGGCGAGCGGGTCCTCGAACTGGTCGAGGAGATCCTGCCCGGCATGTCGACCCGCGACTACGCCGAACCGGCGTGGCGCGACTGGGGTCAGGTCATCGTGGTCGACGACCTCGACGAGGCTTATGCCCTGGCCGACTCCTTCGCCTTCGAGCACGTGCAGATCTTCACGAACGAGCCGCGCGCCGCGCTCGAGAAGATGCACGACTACGGCGCCCTCTTCCTCGGCGAGAACACCTGCGTCTCCTACGGCGACAAGGTCATCGGCACCAACCACGTGCTGCCGACCCTCGGCGCCGCGCGGTACACCGGGGGACTGTGGGTGGGCAAGTACCTGCGCACCGTGACGTACCAGGAGATCACCGACCCGGCATCCTCCGCGATGCTCGGAGAGGTCTGCGGTCGGGCCGCGCGCGTGGAGCTGTTCGAAGGGCACGCCCGATCCGGCGACGCCCGGGCATGGCGTCACGGCGGCGCGACGTTCCCGTGGATCGAAGAGAGCCGGGCGGGCACGCGATGACGGATCTCCGGGGGCGGACGGCGCTGGTCACCGGAGGCGGGAGCGGGCTGGGCGCGGCGATCGCGCGAGCGCTCTCGCACGCCGGGGCCGAGCTGGTCATCGTCGGTCGCGACGCGCGCAAACTCGATGCGGTCGCCACGGCGCTGCCGGGGCCCGCCCACGCGGAGGTCTGCGACGTCGCCGATGAGGTCTCGGTGTCGCGCCTGCGTGACGCCCTCGCCGACACCGAGGTGTCGATCCTGGTCAACAACGCCGGCATCGCCGGACCCGTCGCCGCCCTCACGGACATCGGCGTCGCCGATTGGGACGAGGTCTTCGCCGTGAACGTGCGCGGTACCTTCCTGCTGTGCCGGGCGTTCCTGCCCCCGATGGTGGCGCGCGGCAGCGGCGACGTGATCAACGTCGCCTCCGTCTCGGGCAAACGCCCCCTGGCGCATCGCACCCCCTACACCGCGTCGAAGATGGCGGTCCTGGGCCTGACCTCGACCCTGGCGTTCGAGGTGGGTCCCGCCGGGGTGAGTGTCAACACGCTGTCTCCGGGTCCGGTCGAGGGGGAACGCATGGCACGCAACTTCCGGCTCGAGGCCGAGCGCTCGGGCACGAGCGTCGACGAGGCCGAGAGCGCGTTCGTCTCGCGCGCGGCACTGGGACGCATGATCACCGAGGACGAGGTCGGCGCCGCCGTGGTGGCGATGCTGTCGATGCCCGGGATGTGCGGAGCCGACGTCGACCTCTCGGCGGGGATGATCGCATGAGCATGTCCGCATCCGCCGAGCGCCCCGCCTCACTGCGCAGCCGCGCCCGGGCGGGCGACCGACTCATCGGTGCGCTTGTGCGCATGCCGAGCGAGGAGCTGGTCGAGATGCTCGCCGTCTCGGGCTTCGACTTCGTGCTGATCGACGCCGAGCACGGCCCCGCCGACGTGATCGCCCTGCGCCAGCACATCGCCGTGGCCGGCCTGCACGGCGTCCCGGTGATCGTCCGCGTCGGGGAGGACGATCCCGGCATGGTCCTCCGCGCCCTCGACCAGGGCGCTCAGGGCGTTCTCGTGCCGCACATCGACGATGCCGCGGCGGCCGCCGCGGTCGCCGCCGCCGCGCACTATCCTCCCCGCGGCACCCGCGGCTTCGCCACCTACAGCCGCGCCGGGTTCTTCGGCGAGACGCCCCCCGCGCAGCACCGCGACTGGTATCTCGAGAACACCCTCGTCCTCGCGATGATCGAGTCGCCGGCGGGAGTCGCCGCCGCCGATGCCATCGCGCGCACCCCCGGCGTGGACGGCATCATGGTCGGTCCCGCCGACCTGGCGGCATCCTCTGGTCCCGACGACCTGCCCGTGAGCGCGGCGACGTCGATCGTCCACCGCGCGGTGGCGGCTGCCGGCGGCCTGCGCCTCGACATCGTCGGCACCCCCGCGGCCGCGACCGCCGCCTTCGACGACGGCGCCCGCCTGGTGGTCTACAACCTCGCATCCTCGCTCATGGGGCACCTGCGGGACCTGCGCGCGGCCCGCGACTGAGCCTGCCGCGACGCCACCGCGCGCCGCCGGCAGCCGGCCCTCTCAACCCCGACCATCCGCGCCGACCGACCCCGCCCCGCTCAGCGCTTCGCCTTGCATCGCCCCCACGTCCCCGGGCGGTCGACCATCTGCGGCAACCGAGCGGATGACGCATCCATCCGCCGCGCGGGGCGACGACGCCGTGGAGAACGTCGACGGTCACGCTCGCCGCATCGCCCCCGCGACGCGCCGGCGCGCGGCTCCGACGGGGCTGCGGCGTCAGGCGGAACGTCGTCCGCTCACCACGCACCGGTGCCGTCCGCGCGCGACCGCCGGCCGAGCGTCGCGGCACCCACACCGGCGCACCAGTCGCGCACGAGGGCGCCGAACTCGGCGGGCCGCTCGAGCGGCACGAGGTGCCCCGCGTCCAACTGCTCGCGCCGGGACCCCGCGAGTGCGTCGGCGATCTCGTCGTGGAATCCCGGCGGACACAGCGCGTCGTCCCGGCCGGCGATCACGAGCGACGGCACGCGCACCGCGTCGAGCCCGGGCAACAGGTCGACGCGCGTCGCCTGCAGGCGCAGCTGCGCCGCCAGCACGGCATCCCGCGTCTGCTCCGCCATGCGCAGCGTGCGCTTCACCAGATCGGGCCGCGTCGCCCGGACCCGTTCCGAGAGGAGCACGGGCAGGATCTCGGCCTGGAGGTCCGCCGGTGTCTCGCCCGCCGACAGACGATCACGCCATCGCGCCCATCCCGCGCGCTGCGCCGGCGTCGGGGCCTTCGCATTCGTCGCCGTGACGCAGAGCCCGAGCACCCGCTCCGGTGCGCGCACGGTCACCGCCATCGCCACGATCGCGCCGAGCGACAGCCCCCCGATCACGAAGGCGTCGGGGAGCTGCTCCAGCAGGCGGTCGACCTGAGTGTTCATGTCGTCGGCGTCGACCGCGGGGGTGAGCGCCTCGTCGAGCCCGCATCCCGTCCACAGCTCGGGGGTGCAGTTCATCCCCGCCAACAGGACCAGCGGCACCGCGGGCACGGTCACCCCTTGACGGCTCCGTCGCTGAGTCCCGCGACGAGGTACTTCTGCGCGATGAAGGCGATGACGACGACCGGGATCGTGAGGAGCATCGAAGCGGCGCCCGCCTGCTGGAGCATCGGCAGCGTCTGGCCGAGCTGCGTCGCGATGAACACCGGCACGGTCTTCGACGACGTGTCGGTGAGCACGAGTGCGGTGAGGTACTCCTGGAACGCGAAGAGGAAGACGAAGATGCCGGCGGTGAGGATGCCGGGACCCATGAGCGGGATCATCACGCGCCTCAGCATGCCGATGCGCGTGCAGCCGTCGATCATCGCGGCCTCGTCGAGCTCGCGCGGGATCTCCGCGAAGAAGTTGCGCAGCAGCCAGATCGTGAACGGTTGGTTGATCGCCACGAGCGCGATCGCCAGGGCGAACTGCGTGTCGTAGATGCCGAGCGCGCGGCTGATGTCGTACATGGGAAGCACCACCGCGAATCGCGGCAGCGCGCGGAAGATCAGGGCGAGCACGAGCAGGAGCGCCGAGATGTAGCTCGGAAAGCGCGAGAGCGCGTAGGCGGCGGGGATGCCGATGATGAGAGCGAGCAACGTGGAGATGACCGCGACGGCCAGCGTGTTGACCAGGTAGTCGGCGAAATACGTCGTCTCCCACAGGTCGACGAAGGCCTTGAGCGTCGGTTCGTATCCGGCGAGCACGGGCGGGTTGGCGAAGGCGACGTCCGTCGGCTTCGTCACCGACAGCATCATCCAGACGAACGGACTCAGCATGAGGAAGCACAGGATGCCGAGGAGCAGGCCTGTGACGCCCACGATGCGGCGCCTCGGCCGGGGGCGGCGGCCCTTGCCTTCGATGTCGCCGGTGGTGATGGCGCGGGTCGAGAGCGTCTCGCTGCTGAGGGTCATCGGGCGGCCTTCGCTTCCTTGAAGATGCCCCGGATGAAGGGGATGAGCATGACCAGGATGAGCAGGATGGTCAGGACGTTGATGGCGCTGCCGAGACCGAGTTCCTGCGCGCCGTTGGCGAAGGCGACGGCGTAGACGTACAACATGATCGACTCGTTGCCGATCGTCTCCGCTTGTGGCGACAGGGGGATGAGGGCGTCGAAGATGCGCAGCACGTCCATGATCGTGATGAGGCAGACGAAGCCCAGCACACCGCGGATGGTGGGGATGATGACGCTCAGATGCGTCTGGAAGGCGTTGGCGCCGTCGATACGGGCGGCTTCGCGCAATTCGACGGGAACCCCCTGGAGCCCGGCGAGGATGATGAGCATCGCGAAGGGCAGCATCTGCCAGACGGTGTTGAGGATGACGAGCACGGCATTGGGCACCTGATCGGTGAACCACAGCACCTGCGTCCCGCCGAACAACCCGATGAGCCTGTTGACCACCCCGCCGAAGTTGTCATCGAACAGCCACGAGAACGCGACCGCCCCGACCAGGTTGGGGAGCACGTATGACACCAGCATGATGCCGAGCACAAGAGGCCGGGAGAGCCGCAGGGTGTTGACCGCGATGGCGATCAGGTAGCCGAAGACGAGCAGGATGACCGTGGTGACGAGCGTCACGACCACGGTGAAGACCACCGCCCGATGGAAGCGGGGGTCGCCCAGGGCATCGGTGAAGTTCGCCAGACCGACGAAGGTGCCCGGAACGCCGTACCGCACGTTCTCGAGGCTCCACTGCACGGTGCGCAGAAGGGGGAACACCAGAAGGGCGCTCATGATGGCCAGGCTGGGGGCGAACAGCACCCAGAATTCTCGTGCTTTCACGGGACGACTCCTCTCGGGCGGGCCCGGCCCGGTCNCCGGGCCCCCTTCACTGGTGGATACAGGCGATCCCGGGCGTCAGCCCGCGATCTGCTCGCCCGCCGCCTGCATCTGCGCCGTCGCCTCGTCGGCCGACAGGCCGCCGGCGAGGAACTGCGCCACGATCGGCGTGATCTCGTTGCTGATCGGGGCCAGGATGGGCGAGACCACCGGCGGCATGACGCCCGCGATGGAGTCGTTGGCGGCCTGACCGTAGGGCGAGTTGTCGGCGGTGACCATTCCCTCGCGAGCGGGGTACGCTGCCGGCACCGACGCCGTCGATGCGTCCTCGCTGACGGCCGACGCCATCATCTCGAAGAGCATCTTGTGGTCGAGCTTGGTGTTGAACGGGATCGACCACCCGTCGATGGACAACCGGTCGTACAGGTATGGCGCCGACGACGAGACCTTCGGCGGTGCCGCGAAGCCGAAGTTCTCGGACAGCTTGCTGTTCTCGGCCTTGGTGAGGTCGCTCATGCGACCCGAGAACATGATCGACATCGCCGCTGTGTCGTTGTACATCTGCTGCTGCACCTTCGGCTGGTCGAAGGTGGTCACCTGCGGGTCCATGTAGGGCTGAAGGCTCTGCATGGCCTGCAGTGCCTCCTTCGCCTCGGAGGTGTCGAGTGTGACGTTGCCGCTCGCGTCGACGAAGTCGCTTCCGAGGGAGTTCATGACGGCCTGGAAGCTCGTGGTGACATCGGCGGTGGCGAGCCAGGGCAGCGCGATCGGGTACTGCATCTTGCCCGATGCCTTGATCGCCTCAGCGGCGGCGATCATGTCGTCGAACGTCTGCGGCACCTCGAGTCCCAGCTCGTCGAACACGTCGGTGCGGTAGGCCATGACGAACATCTGCGCCTGCATCGGCAGGGCGTAGAGCTTGCCGTCGTACGACATGCCCTGACGCATCGACTCGCTGATGGCGTTGAGGTCGTACTTGTCGGCGTACTCGGCGAACAGGTCGTCGATCGGCACGAGCTTGTCGTCGACGGCCAGGCTCGGGATGACGAAGCCGTACGTCTCGACGATGTCGTAGCTGCCGGTCTCGCCCGCGAGCGTCGCCGTCGTCTTGGTGACCTGCCCCCCGAAATCGATCGGGTCGTGCTTGACCGTGACATCGTCCTTGGTGCAGCTGGAGACCATCGTGTCGGTGAACGGGTCGATGGCGGAGGAGTTGTAGGCGAGCACGTTGACCGTGGTCGCGGATTCGGGTGCGGTGTAGTCGCAGGCGACCTCGGTGGCATTCTCGTTTCCCGTGCGGCTACCCGCGCCGCATCCCGAGAGGGCGAGTGCACCCAAGGTCGCCGTGGCGACGAAGGCGATAGCGCGCTTTCTAGTGGATGACATGGCCAAACCGTATACGTATGCACAGCGTTTAGGGAAGCCTAAGTGCCACGATCTATGGGTAACAATCGTGTTTCATGAATACGTATAAGCGCAAGCGTCCGCCGAATGCGCAGTCGGGGTGGATACCGCACGCCCGGGGCCGGCGTCGCGCGCAGGCGGAAGCCCGCGATCGGACGGGCGATGGCCGATTCACGACGAATGCCTCCTCGGGGGCACCGCGACCGGGGGCACCGCCACCCGCCCCCGACGCGATCGCGACGACCCTGACTTGCGACATCTCGAGCGCTGCGCACGAATCGATGGCCGCTCCAGCGTTGAGGACATCGGCGGTGGTGTTCCGCTCTTGTTAGCACTAACATGACCCTCGCCGCCCCCTTCGGGCGCAAGCCCCGGACGCACGCGACGTCGCTACGGTCCGACGGCACTCGAACCGCATCACCGATTTCTGCAGAGCCGCAGAGAGGAACATCGATGTCCCGAATCCGAAAGACGGTGGCGCTCAGCGCGACCGCGATGTTGATCGCCAGCGGATTGGCGGTGATCGCCCCCACCGCAGCCACCGCAGCGACCGCCCTCGACTCGGCCAAGGTCCTCGACCTCGGCTTCGACGACTCCCTCGCCGACGCAGGCCCCAACAAGATCGCCACGTCCATGCTGCGCGGGTCGGCCGCCTACGTCGAGGGCATCCACGGCCGTGCGCTGAGCCTGCGCGGCTCCGACGCGGTCAGCCTCGGCACCAGCGCCGCTCTGCAGCCCGAGAACCTGACCCTCTCGTTCTGGTTCAAGCCCGACGGCGCCATGGGCACCGGCGAGCAGGTGTTCACCTGGAACAAGGGCGTCTACAACTCCGCGGGGTGGTACCTCACCGCCGAGAACGCGAACACCCCGCTCGCTCTGTCGATCGGCCCCGGAGGGGGCCAGCCCTACAAGGTGACCGTGAACGGTTCGCGAGACACGTTCTTCCCCGCGGGCCAGTGGACGCACGTCGCCGTCACCTACGACAAGGACACCAAGGCCGTCACGTTCTACCGCAACGGCGAGCAGCAGGTCTCCTCGGTCGCGAGCGCCATGGGCGGCGCCGCCACCGGCGCCCTCACCTCCGAGAGCACCACGACGAAGTCCATCGGCTTCAACGGCCCGCAGTACAACGGCGCCTATGTCCGCGGCGCCCTCGACGATTACACGCTCTACAACGCCGTCGCTTCGGCATCCGACGTCGTCGGGCTCACGAAGGCGAACAACCCGGCCTTCGACCCGGCCGACGTGGCCGGGCGCGCCCTCGAGCAGCTGTCGGTGCCCGGGAGCGCGTCGGCCAGCTTCGGGCTGACCACCTCCGCCTCCAACGGCACGGCCTTCACGTGGACCTCGTCCGCGCCCGGGGTCATCGCCGTCAACGGCGGCCAGGCGACCGTGACGCGTCCGAAGGACGCCAACGCCACGGTCACCCTCACCGCGACGGCGACCTATGCCGACAGCGCCCCGCGCACCAGGACCTTCGCGGTCGAGGTGGCGAAGGAGGGCGTGTCGACCTCGATCTACGTCGACGACACCGACCTCAACGAAGTGCTGGTCACCGATCCCTACCTGCAGAACAGCAACGCCAAGATGGTGGACTGGCTGCTCACGCTCGACCCGAAGAGGTTCTTGTACTCCTTCGACCAGCTCGCCGGCATCCCCACCACCGCACAGCCCTACGGCGGATGGGAGCGCACGACCGGCGCGCGCTTCCAGGGCCACTTCTTCGGCCACTTCGTGTCGGCGCTCTCGCAGGCCTACTCGACCGAGACCGATGAGGGCCGCAAGGCCCAGCTGCTGGCCAAACTGACCACGGCGGTCGACGGCCTCGCCGCCGCGCAAGCCGCCTACGCCCAGAAGGACCCGTCCAACGCCGGCTACGTCGCACCGTTCCCGGTGTCGTACCTGCCGCACGGCGCCGACGGTCTCATCGTGCCGTTCTACAACCTGCACAAGGTGCTCGCCGGTCTCATCGACGCCCATCAGTACGCCCCGAAGGAGGTCGCCGACAAGGCGCTCACGGTCGCGAGCGGCTTCGGTTCGTGGTTGAACGTCTGGGGCTCGCGTCAGGCCAACCCCAGCTCGCTGCTCAGCACCGAGTACGGCGGCATGAACGAGGCCCTGTACGAGCTGTACAGCATCACCGAGAACGACCAGCACAAGAAGGCCGCCGAGCTCTTCGACGAGGTCTCGCTCTTCCGTCAGCTCGCCGCCAACCAGGACGTCCTGGCCGGCAAGCACGCCAACACCACGATCCCCAAGCTCGTCGGAGCCCTCAAGCGCTACACGGTGTTCACGGACAACCCCACCCTGTACGCGCGCCTGAGCGCGACGGAGAAGTCCGACCTCGACATGTACCGTCGTGCCGCCGAGAACTTCTGGCAGATGGTCGTGAACGACCACTCGTACATCGGCGGCGGCAACAGCTACTCGGAGCACTTCCAGCAGCCGGGCACCCTGCACGAGTTCGCCACCAACGGCATCACCACCGGGTACGGCGAGCAGTCCACGGTCGAGGGCTGCAACGAGTACAACATGCTCAAGCTCACCCATGGTCTGTTCCGAGTGAGCCCCGACGTGAAGTACGCGGACTACTACGAGAACACCTACATCAACACGATCCTGGCGTCACAGAACCCCGAGACCGGCATGATGACGTACTTCCAGCCGCAGACCGCCGGGTACGCCAAGGTCTTCGGACGCAAGGAGGACGAGTTCTGGTGCGACCACGGCACGGCCACCGAGAGCTTCACCAAGCTCGGTGACTCGATCTACTTCCGCAAGGGGTCGTCGGTCTACGTGAACATGTTCCGCTCGACGGAGTTCTCGTCGGAGCCGCAGAACCTCAAGCTGAAGCAGACGGCGGACATCCCCAACAGTGACGTCGCCTCGTTCGAGGTCTCGTCGCTCGACGGAGGGGCCCTCCCCGCCGACACCACGCTGCGTCTGCGCGTTCCGAGCTGGTCGCCGAACCCGTCGCTGACGGTCAACGGCCAGGCCCGCGACGTCGCGGCATCCACCCAGAACGGGTACGTCGTGATCCCCGTCGCCGTCGGCGACAAGCTCTCCTACACGCTGCCCGCCACGGTGCAGGTCGAGGCCGGCACGGAAGACCCCAACTGGGTCGCGTTCCGCTACGGCCCGGTCGTGCTCTCGGCCGAGCTCAACCGCACCAACGTCGAGGCGACCTCGCCCGCCGGCATCCTGGTGCGCACCAGCGTCGCCGACAAGTCGGTCACCAACAGCGTCCGCGTCGCCGACGTCGAGACCTTCAAGAAGGAGATCGAGAAGAACCTCGTCCGTCAGTCCAACGGCGCCGACAACAACGGGCGCACCGTCATGAAGTTCCGGCTGCAGAACGTCGATGCCGCATCCGCCGCCTTGACCTTCGAGCCGTACTACAGCATGTACAACGCCCGCTATGCGCTGTACATGAACCTCATCCAGCCCGACTCGGCGGCGGCGCAGGCGCTGATCAAGAGCGAGAAGGAGAAGCTCCGCATCGATGAGATGACCACAGACGCCCTCACCTCGTTCGACAACAACAACAGCGAAGCTGGCAAGAACTACAAGTTCAACCGCTCGTCGGTGGGTGCCCACCTCGGGCAGCAGTACCGCGACGGCGAGCGGTCGACCGAGGCGTTCTTCCAGTACGACATGGCCGTCGACCCGTCCGCGCCGAAGAACTACCTCGGCGTGCGGTACTTCGGCGGCGACAACGGGCGCACGTTCGACGTCTACATCGACGACGTGAAGTTCAAGTCCGAGCGCGTCACCAATGCGAACGGGGACTCCTTCTACATCCAATACGACGAGATCCCCGCCTCGGCGATGGCCGACATCGCCGCGAAGGACCGGTACAAGCGCGATCAGTCCGGCGCGTACGTGCTCGATGAGAAGGGGAACAAGATCCCCATCATCACCGTGCGCTTCCAGGGCAACGGCACCAGCTACGTCGGCGGTGTGTTCGGGGTCTACACGACTACGACGACGACCTACGCGACCGACGCCGACCTGAACGCGCTGACCTTCGACGGAGGGACCCTCAGCCCGAAGCTGGCGGACGGCACGTACGACTACACCGTGACGGTCCCCCGGGATGCCACGACGGCGACGTTCGACGCCGACCCGGCCACCCCCAGTGGCCTGGTCTACCTCGGCGACATCCTGATCGATGACACGCAGAAGCGGACGATCCCCCTCGCCGCGGATGGTGCGCCGACGATCGTGACCCTGCGCTCGCTGGCGCAGGACCACACGACGACCAAGACGTACCGTGTCCAGGTCGTCCGGGCCGCCGCCGCCCCCGCGATCACGACCGAGCTCTCGGCCGCCACGCGGTGCATCTCCGGCCGGGTGACCCTCACCGCCACCATGAAGAACACGAGCGCCGTGCCGGTCTCGATCGAGCTGACCACCGCGTTCGGCAAGAAGAGCATCGCGAACCTCGCACCGGGCAAGAGCGTCAGCCAGGCGATCTCGACCCGTCAGACGCAGCTCGCGGCCGGAGAGGTCTCGATCACCGCGACGGGCCAGGTCGACGGCAAGACGGCGACCGCGACGCAGAAGGCGGGGTACGACACCCGCAGCTGCGGCTGAACCGTCACCGGGCGGCTGACGCGCGATGCTCAGCCGCCCGGGACATCCACCGGGAACGCCCCGGGGCGACCGTCACAGGTCAGCCCGGGGCGTTTCGTCGTGCAGGACCCCGCACCGGCCCTCCGGACGCTTCGATGGCGTTCGCGTCAGGCGCACCAGTCCGGGCGCGTGCCCGGCACCTCGGCGAGCACGTCGCCCGAAGCCACCTCGACCACCGTCGACGTGCGGCCCAGCCACTCGGCACGGGTCGGGTACTCGTCGATCCCGGCGTCGGCGCGCACGACGCCGACCGCGGCGTATCGACCGCTCGGCGAGACGCACACCTCCTCGATGCGCCCGCCGGCGCCGGCGCGGAACACCGCGGCATCCGGTTCCGACGCGACCCGGCGCACGACGTCGGTGGCCGTCCACTGCACGGAGGCGGAAGCGGAGAGGAAGACGGTGCCCGTCGACACGTCGTCGACGACTGCGCCGACGATGTCGGTCAACGACCCGTTCGTCAGGTCCAGCACCGCCGGCCCGCTCGTCCCGTCGACCACGAGCGAGGTGGAGGCGGGGAGCACCTCCCGCAGGGATCCCACCTCGCCGAGCAGGCGCGGCGGCGCCGAGCCGGTGGCATCCAGAAGGACGAGGGTTCCCGTGGGGGTCTGCGCGACCAGGTACGAGCTGCCGGGGATGAAGAACCACGAATCGGCCTGCAGGGGCAGGCCATCGATGCCGAGCACCGCCTGCGGCCCGGCGCCGGGATCGGCTGCGTCGACGAGGAACAGCGTGCTGATGTACGACTGGTCGCCGCCTCCTGTGCTCGTGAAGACGAAGCCGGTGCGACCGGCGTCGGCGGAGGCCCGGAGCAGGCCGACGGTGCCTTCACCGGGGAGGGGCAACGGCTCGGGATCGGTCTCGCGGCCGGCGCGGACCAGGGTGGTGCGCCCGTCCTCGTCGAGCACCGCGGCGACCACACCGGAACCGTCGTCGGCGTACTCCTGGATGCGCGGGGCCGAGAAGAGCACCTCCTCCGTGTCGGACGAGAGGTCGTGCCGGACGATCCGATCGTCGGCACCGCCCGCGCGGTCGAAGCCACCGCCGCGCTCGAGGGTGGTCACCGTCAACGGCGGGGTGAGGAAGTCGAACGCGGCCGGCGCGGTCGCTCCGGTCGCCCGGCCGCGCAGAGCCGGGATACTCACCCGGTACTCGCGCGCGTGGTCGACGGTATCGGTGAAGCGCAGACGCAGCGTCGACCCGGTCACCTCGACCTGGAAGGGCGCGGCGGGTTCGACCGCCACTCCCTCGCCCGAACGGGGGTCCAGAGGCTGATCGGCGCGGAACACCAGGGTCACTCCCGACTGGAGCACCGTGAGGGAGGGGTCGCCGTCGACGGCGCGGATGCGCGGCCCGCGCTCGAGCGCCCCCGCGGCGAGAACAGTGCTCACCGCGGCCAGACCGGTGACGACGGCGACCCCCGCCACGATCCAACGCCGCGACGACCGGGGGCGGACGGCATCCGTCTCAGGAGAGGTACGGATCATCGGGCTCCTCCACCGCGTCGACGGTCTCGGGACTCAGCCGGGTTGCGCCCGCGTCGTCGGTGAAGGTTCCGGTGAGGTGCACCCAGTCGCCCGAGCGGAGCTCGCTCGGCAGATCGGCGGCGATCACGGGCACGGCGAACAACTGCGCGTCGACCGTGCAGCATGTGACGGCGTAGCGTCCGACGCGGACGGAGCCGGTGTCGTCGATCAACAGGAACCCGGTCACGTCGGCCTGCTGCCCGACGAGGTCGGCGGCGGAGGCCCCGCTGCCGAGGATGCTCGCCCAGTCGCGCACCGAGAAGCGGGTCGGATCGCTGCCGAGGAGGGAGGGACGGGCCACATCGCCGCCCGCGTCGGCGGCGCTGACAGTCGACAGGGCACGTTCGGCGCTCAGGGTCGTGGGGGGCGCGACCAGCAGCGCGACCGCGGCGACGACGACGAGAATGCCCGTCACCGCCGCCGACAGCATGCGGCGCGGGCGCCGCGGGGCGGAGTGGTCGTGGTCGTGGTCGTGGTCCGCGCCGCGACCGGTCGCGGTCACCCAGACCGCCGCCGCGAACAGACCCGCCCCCACCACGCTGAGCAGCACGGTGAAGACGACGTACCGGGGGTGGATGTACAGCGTGAGGTCGCCCGCGGCGGCGAGCGCGAGGGTGGCGACGAGACCGATGCCGCAGAGGGCGAGACCCGCCCAGCGGGACACGATGTCAGACAAGCAGGTTCACCACCAGACCGAGGGTGAGGGCGCCGAGGGCCACGACGAGGGTGATCCCGGCGAGCGTGCGCACGCGGAACGTCGTGGAGAGCATCACGAGCATCTTCACGTCGATCATCGGACCGAGCACGAGGAACGCCACCAGCGCGCCGGGCGAGAACGACGACGCGAGCGACAGCGCGAAGAACGCGTCGACGTTGGAGCAGATCGCGATCACGAAGGCCAGCACCATCAGGGCCAGGATGCCGAGAACGGGATGCCCGCCGATCCCCGTCAACGTGTCGCGCGACACCGCCACTTGGATGACACCGGCGACGGCCGCGCCCAGGAACAGCGCCGGCAGCATGGCGGAGACCTCGTCGCGGAACATCACCGCCGCGCGACGGAGGGTCGCAGGTTCCCGCGTCGATGTCGCCGCGGTGGCGCACGCCGCGGCCCACTGCGGGGTCAGGAGTCGCTCGGGCGACGGGTGCAGGCTGACCAGCCAGCCCACGAGGTTGGCGAGCACGAAACCGCCCACCATGCGGGAGAGCAGGATGCCGTCGCTCCACCCGAACGCCTGGTACGTCGTGATGAGGGTCACCGGGTTGAGGATGGGCGCCGCGAGCAGGAACGTCACCGAGTCGGCGACGGAGAAGCCGCGCATCATCAGCCCGCGAGCCAGGGGCACGTTGCCGCACTCGCACACCGGCAGCACGACCCCCAGCAGTGACAGCACGGCGCGTCGGAGGATGCCGGCGCGCGGGATGACGGCATCCAGCACACGCGACGGAACCCACAGCTGCACCGCGATCGAGATCGTGATGCCGAGGAAGACGAACGGCAGGGACTCGATGACCACGGACGCGGCGAGGGTGATGCCGTCCGAGAGGGCGCTGGGGAGGGACCCGTCGCCGTCGATGGTCGACCATCGGACGACGATCGCGGCGGCGATCAGCGCGGCGGCGACCAGGAGCACCCGGCGCGCGCCGGCGTCGTGCGCCGGAGGTGCGGGCTCCGGCCGCGCGCGCGCGGGAGCGGTAGGAGAGCTGCGCGGGGTGGGCATGGGGTGGTCCTATCGGGACGCTCGCGGCCGTCGCACCGCGGTCAGCGGCTCCGCACGACCCGCGGCGGCACCGGCCCCNCGGTGCCGGGGCGCGGTGCAGGGGTCAGCGGCAGGTGGTCGCCGGGAACGGCGCCGTCACCGACGAGGCGGCGCCGCCTGCGCTGGCGGCGACGGTGACCTCGCCCGCGGCCAGGGGGGTGATCCGTGCGGTGAAGGACACGATCGTGCTCTTGCCGGCGCCGAGGGAGGCGATCGTCTTCGAGCCGTGCTCCGAGTCCACCCGCAGGGCGACCGGTGCCGCGCCGCCGTTGGCGATGCGGGTGATGACGATCGCCTTGCCGGCGGCGCACCGCGTCTCGGCGGTGGCCGTGACGGCCAGGGCGGGGGCGGTCACGACGACGTCCGCGGTGACCGTGAGCGCGGTCGAGCTGAACAGACGTCGGTCGGCGGCGTTGTAGGCGGTCGATCCGTTGGTCCCGGCCCACTGGTTCAGGTTCGCGCCGATGGTCCGCACCGTCCCGGTGACCGGGTAGGTCCCGGGCGTCGTGGCGTCGACACCGGCGAGGTTCCACGTCACGGGCTGCGAGGCGGTGCCGCGACCGTAGGCGAGCGTCACCTGCGCGTCGCGGGGCAGAGCGGCCGTGATGGTCGGGGCGGTGGCACCTTGCGTGACGGTGGCGTCGCCGAGGTCCGTGGTGACGACGGCCGTGGCATCCGCCTTCCGGATCCCGTCGTACTGACCGAAGGTCAGCGGCACGATGCCGCCGTGCTTGGTGCTGGGCGCCATCGAGAAGGTGTCGGACACCAAGGGCGTCCAGCCGGCGTCGAGGTTCGTCGTCTGCATCGGCCGGTATCCGGTCGAGGGGATGACGTCGACGTAGAGGTACCACTCGTCCTCGCCGTGGCGCTGGAAGACCGCGGGACCTTCGACGCCGCCCGGGTTGCCGCCGGAGTAGTTCGCGCCGATGCGCTCCTGCACAGTGGTCCACGGCGTCGACGGTTTCCACCAGTCGGCGGCCGTCGTCGACTCCATGTAGATGCCCCGGCCGAAGCCGTTGTCCTTCGTGACGCGGTATGTCTTGCCGTCGTTCTGGATGACGGTCGTGTCGATGGCGTCGCGACCGGTGTCGATCATCGTTCCGCCGTAGCGGTAGGTCTGCTGCGTGAAGTCGGTGGTCGCACCCCACAGGACACGCGAGTACGACGACCCGGTGTGGGCGGCGTCGGAGTAGACGGTCGATGACCAGTAGAGGACGAAGGCGCCGCTGCCGTCGGCGTTGTACCCCGGGACCCAGGTCGCCTCCGGGGCCCAGGCCATGCCGAGCTCGGCGACCTTGGCACCGGCGGCCGAGGTCGCGACGTCGAACTGGCGCAGGTCGCTCCAGCTGACGAGGTCCTTCGACTCCCAGACGTTGAGCTTGGTGCTGCCCTGCGTCGTCCAGTAGCACCAGTCGGTGCAGCCGGCCGCGCCGCGGTCGCCGCCGAATACCCGCAGATCGGTGGCGATGATGTAGTAGGTCTTCGTCTCGGGGTTGTAGGTCAGGTAGGGGTCGCGCACGCCGGTGGTGCCCAACTGCGACGCGAGGATCGGCTTGCCGCCGTTCAGGGGGTCCCAGGCCTCGGGATCGTCGCCGCGCGAGACGTCGAGGTAGATCTTCTCGGCGTAGCCGTCGGCATCCTCGATGAAGTGCACCATCGCGTATCCGAACGCGTCGTCGGCGGCCCGAGCGGGCTGGATCGTCGCGGTCACGGCACGAGAGGCGGTCACCCCGCGGACCGTCGCGGTCGCCGTCAGCGTGGTGGTGCGCGCCGGGGAGCCCACGGCGGGAAGCGCCGTCGTCAGGGTCCTGCCGTCGGCGGCGACCGTGACGCCGGAGTCGGTCGCGGCCCAGGTCACGCGGCCGCCGTAGGTCGGGAGGGTGGTCGTGCTCTCGTCGACGGTCACCGGCGACACGGTGTCCACCACGGCCTGCGCGGCCTGGCGGTGGGCATCGGCATGGATCGCGGCATCCGCCGTCGAGACCTGCGCGACCTCGTCGGCCGAGAGCGCCCGGTCGTACACGCGGAACGTCGACACCTCGCCCTTGTACATGGGGTCGGGGTAGGGCGCGCGGCCGATCGCATTGAGGGTCTGATCGGTGATGTCGGCGGGAGAAAGAGTGGTGGCGGTGGATGCCACCTGCACGCCGTCGACGAAGAAGGTGAGGCGACCGGTGGCCCCGTCGATGACGGACGTGAGGCTGTACCAGCGGTCGGCCGACAGCGCGGAGCCGGATCGCGCGTTGACCTCGCCGCCACCACCGTTCGTGGTGAGGACGGTGCGGGGGTTGTCGCGCACCGACGCGAAGTACGACCGCGTCGGGGAGTCGCTGCCGATGTTCCAGAGGAAATTCCAGTTGTTCTTCATCGACGCGTCGAGCTTGGTCTCGATGGTCACCGTCGCAGAGCGCGCACCAGTGAGGACGTCGTTCGGCAGCCGGACCCAGCTGGCGGTCGGGCTGGTCTTCGCACCCCCGGTGAAGACGAGCGACGATCCGGTCCACAGGGCGTCGGTGCCGTTCATCACGGTCGCCGCCCCCAGCGTCGTCGGTGCACTGTTGGGCACGCTGGCGCCGGCGGTCTCGTCGAAGACGTACTCCGCACGCAGGCCCGACGAGGGGATAGCGGTCTCGGCCGCGGCGGGAGCCGCCGCCAGGGGGACGACGCCCCCGACGAGGAGGGCGAACCCGGTGGCGAGGCTGAGGATCGCGCTCCTCCGGGGACGGGCCGGGACTCGCGCAGATGCGGTGGGGGCGGTCGGGTGGGCGTTCGTCATTCCAGCTCCTTTGCCAGGATGATCGGGCTCTTCCGAGCGCGAACATTCGCATGTTACCGCTCACTTCGCGCGCAGAGCAAGAGGTCCTCCGCCCGCGCACCCCGCCCGCCCCACGCGCCCTGCTTCGTTCGGGCCGGGTCGCGCAAACCGTGCTTGACACCCCCTTGCGCCGAGTCCTACCGTGAGACCACCGGGTGTTTCCGGTAACAACACAGCCCCTCGACCGCTCCGCGGTCACCCGAAGACCGCGAAGACGCGTGTCCCGGCGCCCCCGACGTCGCCGTCCCGGGCCCGGATGCGCGTCGCGTCGCCCGAAGAGCAAGGACGCCCGCCCATGCGCACGCGCACACGATCACCCCTGTGGAGGAAGGGCCTGGCCGTCTCGGCCGCGATGGCCGTCTCCCTGACCGGATTGGGCGCGACCGCAACGGCCGCCCAGGCCGCCACCGGACCGCAGCCACTCATCCACTACTCCTTCGACGGCGCCGACGGCGCCACGATCGCCGACAGCAGCGGGAACAACTACAACGCGACCCTCCGTCAGAACGGGGGCTCCGTCACGGGCGGCGCCCTGTCGCTCCCCGGCGGTTCGGCCGGCACCGCGGCCTACCTCGACATCCCCACCGCGGGCCTCGTCGGCAAGAAGGACCTCACCATCTCGACGTGGCTCTCGCCGCGTTCCGGCAACGGCAACGTCGCCGCCGCCTTCATCGGCGCCCCCGTCGCCTCCGGCGCGTCGTTCTCGTCGGGGTACTGGCTCCTGAACCCCGCCAACCCCAGCGGTTACGTCAAGTCGGTCGTCACAAACACGGTGAACGCCGGCGCCCCGTGGGGCACCGAGGTCGGCCCCGGCGCGACCAACGCGGCATCCACCGGCGCCCGCACCCCCGCCGGGCTCAGCCTGTACACGACCGTGATCAGCGGCACCACCGGCCAGTTGAGCGTCTACATCAACGGCACGCGCATCGCCCAGAACACCATCTCGCGCGACGTCTCCTCCTTCGGGTCGTCCCTCGTCTCGTACCTGGGCCGTTCGACGTATCCCGACGCGGGCTGGAGCGGCCTCGTCGACGACTACGCCGTCTACTCCTCGGCCCTCAGCGAGAGCGACGTCAAGGCGCTCTACGGTGCGCAGGCGCTCGACCGCGCCGTCGCGGGCGTGAGCGTGCAGACCACCGCGCTGACCGACTTCACGGTCCCCACCACCAGCGCGGGCGCGACCGTCAGCTGGGCGTCCGACAACGCCGCCATCGCCATCACCGGTGGCGCGGCGAAGGTCACGCGTCCGGCAGCCGGAGCGGGAGACGCGTCCGTGACGCTGACCGCCACGTTCACCGTCGGCTCCGAGACCCGCACGCAGACCTACGCCGTGACGGTCCCGCAGCAGCTCTCCGATGCCGAGAAGGTGTCGCGCGACCTCGCCGCGCTCTCGATCCAGAACCTCGACAACATCCGCGGCAACTTCTCGGTGTCCACCGCCGGCGCCGAGGGCTCGACCATCGTCTGGTCGGTCGCCCCCGCCGGTGCGGCCAACGCCGAGCTGCGCGACGGCGTGCGCGCCGACTCGCGAACCGTCGAGGTGAAGCGTCCGGCCGCCGGCTCCCCCGCGGTCGACGTGCAGCTCACCGCCACCGCCACCAACGGCGGCGCGACCTCGAGCCGCACCTTCACCGCTCGCATCCAGCCGATGCCGGGCGCGACGGACAAGACCGAGGCGTACTTCTGGACCTACTTCACCGGTGAGGGCGACGGCGCCGAGCGCGTCAGCATCGCCGCCTCGAAGGGCAACGACGCGCTGAGCTGGAACACCCTCAACCAGGGCAAGCCGATCTTCACCTCGACCGTCGGCACCCAGGGTCTGCGCGACCCGTTCATCATCCGCGCTCCCCACGGCGACAAGTTCTACATGATCGCCACCGACCTCAAGATCGACGGCCTCGCGGGCGGTTTCGCCACGGCGCAGATCTCCGGCTCGAAGTACATCGAGGTCTGGGAGTCCGACGACCTGGTCACCTGGTCGGCACAGCGTCACGTGAAGGTGTCGTCGGACTTCGCCGGCAACACCTGGGCCCCCGAGGCGTACTGGGACGACGAGCTCGACACCTTCGTCGTCTACTGGGCGTCCAACCTGTACCCCACCACGAACGCGGCCGACCGCACGGGCGTGACCTACAACCGCATGATGTACGCCACGACCGACGACTTCGTCACGTTCTCCGACGCGAAGGTCTGGAGCGACGTGCGCCGCGGCAACGGCCTCGGTCTGATCGACTCCACCGTGGCCGAGAAGGACGGCGTCTACCACCGCTTCACGAAGGACGAGGCGAGCATGACCCTCCGCCACGAGAAGTCCACCGACCTGCTCGCGACCATCTCGGGGACGCTCCCGGGCACGACGGGACCGGCGAACCAGTGGACCCTGGTCGAGGAGCGCGTCGCCAGCGGCCTGCCCAACGGCGAGCCGAACGGCACCTACTCCAGCGGTGAGGGCCCGAACATCTTCGCGGCCAACGAGGGCGACGTGAACGGCCTCGACTGGTTCCTCTTCATCGACCAGCCGAACTACCACGGCGGCCCCAACCACTACGTGCCGTTCGGGACGAACAACCTCGACCAGGCCGGCAGCTGGCAGCCGCTCGGCAGCAAGCTCCGCCAGGGCCTGCCGCAGAACGCCGACGGCGGCAAGCCGCGTCACGGCACCGTCATCCCCGTCACCCGCGCCGAGTACCAGAAGGTGCTCGAGGCGTACGCGCCGAACATCGCGGTGAAGACCGTGGATGCCATCGACGTCACCACCGACGCCGGCACGGCGCCCGTGCTGCCCCAGGCGCGCCTGACCAAGGCCGACGGTTCGGTGCAGACGGTCGATGTGAAGTGGGACGCGGTGGATGCCGCGAAGTACGCCGCCGCGGGCACTTTCACGGTGTCGGGCGTCGCACAGGACGACTCGCGCATGCCGGTCGAAGCCACCGTCACCGTCCGCTCCCTCGTGAAGGTGCAGTTCTCGGCCGAGGCGCGCTGCGTCGCCGGCAAGGTGCAGCTCGTGCTCAAGGCCGTGAACACCGGTGACACGGCGGCCACGCTCGCCATGTCGTCGAGCTACGGCTCGAAGAACGCGACGGTCGCCGCGGGCGCCACCACGTCAGCCGTGTTCGCCACCCGTTCGGCGTCGGTCGCCGCCGGCGAGGCGAAGGTGAGCGTGACCCAGGGATCGGCGACGGGGACGGTCACGGCCGCCTACGCCGCGAGATCCTGCAGCTGACCCCCCGCACCGTCCCCCTCGGGTGACGGTGAAGGCCCCGGTGGATTCCCCCTCCACCGGGGCCTGTGTCGTTGTCCGGGACCTCTCGGTCCCGCCGACGCGCGGGCGCCTCGCAATGGGGTGCGACGGCGACATCCGCATTCACACATGGATCGGGCGCCGTCGCCAGGCCAGAAGCGTGGGCCGAGCAGTCGGCGCATGCTCACCGCGGGCCGATCGCCGTGGTGATCATCTGCCAGATCCCGCTCGCGACGAGCCATGCCCCTCCCGCGGCCGCGAGGAGCAGCATCGCCGTACGCACCATCCGCGCGGACACCCGCCGCACCGAGAGCGCCCCGGCCACCGCGCCCAGAACGCATCCCCCGACGGCCCACCACAACTCGCCGGCGTTCACCGAGACAGGGCCCAAAACGACGAGGGCGAGGACGTTCAGCGGAAGGTGAAACGCCTGCATCGTCGCCCGTGTCACCTCCGGCGGCCATCGTCGCTCGATGGCCAGGAGGGAGACGGGCGGCCCACTCACGGCCGCGACGACCGTGAACACTCCGCTGACAGCGCCCACCAGGACGACCCCCCGCGCGCCGGCGATCGCCGAGAGGCCCCGCCCGCGTACCACCAGCACCGTGGCACCGATGATGACGATCCCCGCAGCGATGGTGAGCGCCGGCCCGCGGATCGCGTCGACGACGGCCACCGCCGGAACGACGACGGCCGCGGCGGGCAGGAGGAGGAGCAGCGCGTCTCGCAAGCGCGTGTGGCGAAAGGTCAGCGCCAGCACGACGATGTTCAACGCAACGGACAGCAGCAGAACAGCGCGTACGCCGAGCTCGTGCCCGAGGAGCAGCAGCAGGAAAGGAGCGCACACGAGCGCGAAACCGGTGCCCGCAATGACCTGCGTGGCTGCCCCCACGGCAACGGCCAGCAGCACCGCCAGGCCCAACCACTCCATCAGTCGGTTTCCGGAGATGGCAGGCGGGCGGGCGGCCTGAGACTCGCGTCGACCGCTTTCATATCGCCTCGGCGGCGACAAGGACGGGCGGCGCGCGTCGTCAACGCGTCGGCCCGGTCGAGGACCGGATGAGCAAGGACGGCTCCAAGACGACGTGGTCGATCTCTCCGCTCTCGAGCACCCGACGCGCCAGGTCGATGGCGATTCGACCCATCTCGGCGATGGGCTGCTGCACCGAGGTCAGCGGCGGATTGCTCCGGGCACCGAGTTCCAGCCCGTCAAATCCCACGACCGAGATGTCTTGCGGCACCCGGACACCCCCCGCCCCCAGAGCGCTGATCAGCCCGAAGGCGACGAGATCATTGGCCGCGATGACCGCGGTGGGACGGGCGGCACTCCGTAGGATCTCCTCGGCGGCGCGCTCCCCCGCTCCCGCCCCCATTCCCCTCTCGAACATGACAGGCGTCATCGCGTGCTCGTCGATCAACGCGGAGTAGGCCTCGCGCCGGTCGCTCGCCGTGTGCGTGCCCGCGATGCCGGACACGTACGCGATGGAGGTGTGTCCGAGGCCGACGAGGTGGTCGAAGGCGAGACGGATGCCGCGGTTGCTGTCGACCGTCACCGTCGAGATCTCGTGAGCCGACTCGATCCGGTCGATGACGACGAGTCTCTTGCCGAAACCGAACTGCTGGAGGTCGGCGGGGTCGAGGCGACCGAAGGGCGCGATGATCGCGAAAGGGGCGTACATCGCCTGCATCGCCTGCAGGTAGTCAGCCGTCGCGCGACCGTCGTCACCGGTGACGCAGAGGACCAGGTGGTATCCGAACGCCTCCGCGGCAGCCGTCATCGCGGTGGCGAGCTCCCCGAAGAACGGATTGGTGATGTCGGGGACGATGAGGGGGACCAGCGTGCTGGACTTCGTGCGCAACGCCTGGGCCAGGGGACTCATCGAGTACCCCATCTTCGAGGCCACCGCCAGCACGTGCTCACGGGTCTGCCGCTTCACGGCGTCGGGCCGCGAGAAGGCGCGCGAGACGGTGGACTTGTGCACACCGGCCGCCGCGGCGACTTCGTCAATGCTGGGTGAGGACACCGGCTTCCCTTCGAGAGGCATAGTCATAAGCGTCCCAGATAAGTGACATCGCCCTCTCGAGATCGAGGAGCCCGGGCATTCCCGCGAAACCGCCGGTCAAGCCGTCGGCGACGGCGTCGGCGAAGACCGGATAGAGCGGGTCGCTGTCGACATCCAGGACCGCCTCCACCGTCATGCCGTCGTTGTCGGTGAAGCTGGCACGGCCGTCCGAGCCGATCGTCGCCGTGCCGCGCGTGCCGATCCGTCGATAGGCGCAGAAGCGCTTCAACGCGGAGGAGGGGAAGGCGTACCCGGACTCGATCGTGGCGACCCGGCCGTCCGCCGTCCGCAACGTCAGGGAGGCGAAGTCCTCGATCTCACGCCCGTGCAGTGCCGAAGAGACCGCGGCATGCACTCTCGCCGTCGATGCTCCGCTGGACTGGAGGAAGAGGTCGACGAAATGGGGGGCCAGGTTGATCATGCACCCGCCGCCGGCTCGCGCGGACTCGACCATCCACGGGCTCCCATTGGCGAGGTAGCGCTCCGGCGGTCCGGCGATGAACTGGGTCGACTCGTACAGCGCGTCGCCCGCGCGAGCGAGCCATACGTCCACGGGCCCGTTGCGCTGCACCAGAGGCACAGTCACGGGGACACCCGCCTCGGTCGCCGCGCGCCGGACCTCGGCGACCTGCGCGGCGGAGATCCCCCCGGGCTTCTCGAGCACGAGGGGGATGCCGCGATCGATCAACGCGAGGGCGGCGTCCCGCATCTCGTCGTGCGGGGTGAGGACGAACGCCACGTCCGCGACCGGATGCCGGGACAACAGCTCGCGCCAATCCGTGAAGAGCGGAGCATTCCACTTCGCCGCGAAGGGCGTCGCCGAGTCGACGTTGGCGTCACTGACGCCGATGACGTCGAAACGTGCCGCGATCCGGTCCGCGTAGAGCGGAAGGTGCCAGTGCGACGGTCCGAGGATCAGAGCCGTGAACCGATTCATCGCTCCGCATTCCCCTTCCAGACGATCTCGTCCGCGAGTGCCGTCGCGCGCAACGCGTGACGATAATCGACCACCGGCGCACCTCCGCGCGCGAACTCGAGGGCCGCGACCGCCTGCTGCCGGAACAGATCCGTCGGCGGAAAGAACTCGACGGTCTCGGAGCCGTGGCGATCCCAGGCGTTGATCTGCCAGTTCGACCAGAGGCGACGTCCCTCATGGGCGATCACGTCGATCTCCAGCGACCAGTCCCCGCCATTCAGGCCCGAGGTGTGGTTCCACGGGTTCCAATACGTCTCCAGGCGGAAGACGGGGCCGCCTACGAAATGGACGGTGGCTGCGGCGAAGTCCGTCGCACCGGTGTGATGCAGCCCGCTCGAGGCGAAGCTCTCGCTCACGACGGCGCGGCCGGGGAACAGCGACCCGACGAATTCGAGAGCATGGATGCCGTTGACCACGGCGACCCCACCCTCTTCCGGGGCGGTCCTCCACGAATCCAGCGAGACTTTGTGGGCGGCGGAGCGGACGCTGACGCTGATGACGGAAGCCGCGCGTACCCACGCGCTGAGCTTCCGGGCCGCCGGATGGTGATGCAAGGTGTAGCCCACCATCAAACGATCGTCGATCTCCTCGACGTCGCGCAACGGTTCGGCGTTGCGCGCGGATGAGCCGATGGGCTTCTCGCTGAGGACACGGAATCCGCGGCGGAGGAGATCAGCCACGACGGCGGGCTGGGCACTGCTGGGGAGTGCCACCACGACGAGGTCGATCTCCGACCGGATGAGGTCCTCGGTGGATGCGCCCACCTGCGCACCCACCGAGGAGGCTATGGTCGCCGCGTGCGGCGAAGGATCGATGACGACCGCCACCCGTGCTCCGGCAGCAGCGAAAGCGTCGACATGACGGCGCCCCGCCCAGCCGGCCGCACCGACGACCGCGACCCGAACGTCCGGGACGGATGTCATCCCTTGACACCGCCCGACGTCATTCCCGCGATGAACCACCGCTGGAAGGCGACGAACACCCCGAGAACCGGGAGGAAGGCCACGATGACGAACGCGGAGAACAGGGCCCAGAAGTTGCCGAATCCCGTGGTGACGTAGCGCACGATGCCGTTCTGCACCGTCTTCATGTCTTCGGTGGTCGCCAGAACCGTGCCCACGAGGAAATCGTTCCAGACGAAGACGAAGATGAAGATCGCGATCGCGGCAATCCCCGGTCGGATGAGCGGCAGGACGATGCGCCAGAGGATCTGGAACCTGTTGCATCCGTCGATGGCCGCCGCCTCCTCGATCTCGACGGGGATGTTCTCGATGAAGTTCCGGAGGAACAGGATCGTCTGTCCGCAGATGATCGCGGTGTAGACGACGATGAGCATCGGGTACGTGTTGATCAGAGCGGTCTTGACGAACATCGAGTACAGCGCGATGAACACGACGATCGCCGGGACCATCGACAGGATGAGGATGCCAGTCATCACGAATTCCATGCGCCGGCTCTTGTAACGCGTGGCGACGTAGGCGGCGGGGATGCAGATGACGAGCGCGAGGACGATGGACCCGACCGCGTAGATCAGCGAGTTCGCGAAGAAGCGCATGTTGGTGGAGGTGAGAAGGCCCGTGAAGGCGTTGAAGGTCACCGGGTCGGGGATCCACGACGGCGGGAAGGCGATCGTGTCTTCCTCGGGCTTGAGAGCGGTGGACAGTGTCCACACCACGGGCGGAAGGACGATGGCGGCCGAGAGCAGGATGTAGAACCAGGCCGGGATCGATCGCAGGACATCCGCCGTACGACGACGACGCCTCTGAATGGTCGTGCTCACAGTGCTTCCTTCCGTCGGAATCGGATGGCGACCAGGGTCAGGACGGTGTTGACGGCGAACAGCAGCAGGGCTGTGGCCGAGGCGCCGGAGAGGTCGAAGTCGTTGAAGGTCTGGTTGTAGACGCGCATGGAGAGCGTCTCCGTCGCGGCGAGGGGACCGCCGCGGGTCGTGACCAGGATGATGGTGACCATCTGGACGTAGAGCATCAGCAGCACGACGACGACGGAGACGATGGTGTTGCGCAGGTAGGGGAGGGTGATGCTGATGAACCCGCGCCACGCGCCCCCGCCGTCCATGCGGAGGCTCTCCCGCAGCTCCTCCGGGATCGTCTGCAGGGCTCCGAGGAAGAGCAGCATGGCCTGGGGGTAGGACCACCACGCCGTGATGAGCGTCACCGCGACGAGCGCCGCGCCGGGAGTGGAGAAGACGTCGGTCGGCCCCCATCCCAGGGACGTGGTGATGGCCGATGCCGGGCCGAAGTTCGGGTTGAGGAACCAGAGCCACACCGTGCCGGCCGTGGCCTGCGACATGAGCCATGGCAGGAGGAAGAGACTGCGGACCGTGCGCTTGAAGCTGTGCAGGTTGTTCAGGACGATGGCCGACAGCAACCCGGCCGGGAGCGCGATGACGAGTGCACCGAGGGAGAAGGTGAGGGTCGTGCCGATCTGCGCGGGCAGGCTGGGATCGGAGAAGAGGTCGACCAGGGAGTTCAGCCCGGAGAACTCACCGATCTGGTAGTAGTTCGTCTCGTGCAGCGCGGTCCACGCGGTGTAGAACAGCGGTCCGACGAAGACGAAGAGGAAGACGGCGACGACCGGCAGCACGTACAGCCACACGCGGCGGTCAGGACGTCGGGTTCGCGGTTGCTCTGCGGAGCGGGTGGGGGGCGCCTCGGCGATGAGGGCGGTGGTGACGGTCATCGTGTCCTTCTTTCCCGGGGGGTTCGCTCGGCGAACCCCCCGGAGTCGTCATCGACTTACTTGCTAGCCGTCTCTTGCGCGGTCTGGATGAACTCGCTGCCGGAGAGACCATTGAGGTAGAGCTGCTGTCCCGCGTTCGACAGCGCGGTGGCCACCGTCACCCAGTCGTCGGAGTACAGGTGGGGTTCGCTGTTCTCCTGCACGTACGCGGCGATCTTGTTGACGTTCTCGGCATCCGGTGTGGAGAAGAAGGGCTCGTCGTACGCCGCTTGACGGGTCGGCACCTCTCCGCCCGTCGCCATCACGGCACCGGCCTCGGGGCCGGTCATGTATTCGATGAACTTCCAGGCGGCGTCGGCGTGCTTCGAACCGTTGCCGATACCCAGCGTCCAGCCGAAGGTCGACCCCGTGGTGTCTCCCGTCGAGGCGGCGGGAAGCGCCGTCCACTTCAAGTCGGGGTTCGTCTTGCTGAACGTGATGGCACGCTCCGTGCCGAGGACGGCCATGGCGACGGTGCCGTTGGTCAGTCCGTCGGTGACGGTGGAGTAGCTGTCGGAGACCACGCTGGGGTTCAGCCCGCCCGCGTCGCGCAGGTCGGCGAGGAAGGAGCCGAACTCTTCTCCCTTGCCTGTCGCGAAGTCGGGGTTTCCGTCCCCATCCCAGATGTCCTGCCCGACCTGGCTCATGAAGCAGTCGAAGGGGGTGCTGACGATGGCGGAGTTGTCGGTGTCGGAGAAGCCGATCCCGAAGCCCGTATAGCCGGCCGCGGCGGTCTTGGCCGCCACGTCGACGACCTCGTCGTAGGTCGTCGGCACGGTGGCGCCGACCTCGTCGAGGATCTTCTGGTTGTAGTACAGCGCGCAGGTGCGGTACTCGTACGGCACCGCGATCTGCTTTCCGTCACGGTCGACGAGGTTGTCGGTGGGGCGCAGCCAGTCGGTGACTCCGGCGGCGGCGTCCGGCAGGGGCGAGTAGACGCCGGCCGCCGCCATCTGACCCACCTGGGGGGTGAACATCTTGAACACGTCGGGGGCCTGTCCGGCTGCCGCCGCCTGCGGGAGGCGGTTGAGCATGTCCGCGAGCGAGACCACCGACAGGTCGATGGTGATGTTCGGGTTCGCCGCCTCGAAGTTCGCGATGTTCTCCTTCAGGGCGTTCGAGCGGGGGTTGTCCTGGCTCGGGTCCAGGAAGTCCCAGTACGTGAGCGTCACGGGAGCGTTCGGGTCTTCCGTGGCCGCGGTGCCGGAGCAGCCCGAGAGCAGGAGGCCCACGGTGGTCGCTCCGACGAGCGCCAAGCCCCATCGCTTGCTGGTCATGTATCTCTCCAATGAGATCGATTGCTGAGATCGGTTGCAGTGAATGTAACGCCGTTACGTGTCCCTGTCAACGCTTTTCTCCGCGGCGGTCGACAGGGGCTGCACACAGCAACGCGGCGACGGATCGGACCGTCACCGCGCGCTGGAGCCCCGGGTTCTACGACGAACTGGGGCGCCCCGGAATATGGCTCAGGATCGACTTCGAGAAGCCGCCGTCGACGCCGATGTCCTGACCGGTCACGTACGCCGAGAGCGGGCCCACGAGGAACTCGATGACGTTCGCGATGTCGATGGGGTCGCCGATGCGTCCCAACGGGATGATGCCCTCCCGCGCCTTCTTGATGTCGGGATCGAGGTACATCTTCTCCGTCATCCCGGTCCGGGTCATCCCCGGTGACACCACGTTGACACGGACGCCCTCGGGCGCCCACTCGAGCGCGAAGGTCTGCGCCATGATCGTCAACGCCGCCTTCGTGGGGCTGTAGGCCCCCGACCCGGCGTGCGGCTGCTGTCCCGACATGGATGACGTGAAGCAGGCGGCACCGCGACTGGCCGCGAGATGGGGATGACCGGCCTTCGCCAGCAACCACGACCCCCGCAGGTTGACCGAGAACATCGACTCCCAGTCCTCCAGAGTGACGTCCTTCAGCGGCCCGGGCTTCGCCACCCCCGCGTTCGCCACGAGGGCGTCCAGCCCACCGAACTCCTCGACGGCGGCGGCGACGAGCTGCGCCGGCACATCGGGGTCGCCCAGGTCGCCGACGAGACCGATGGCGTGACCCCCGATGGACCGGATCTGCTCGACGACCTCGTCATGGCGGGCGCCCGCGGTGTGTCCGCAGACCGCGATCATCGCTTCCTCCCCGCGCGCGATCGCCGCTTCTGCGATCCTCACGCTCGCCGCGGCACCGATTCCGCTGCTTCCTCCGCTGACCAGAGCTCTCATTCGCGTTCTTCCTTCCGTCGTCCGGTTCGGGCGCATTCGACGCCGCACCCCTCGCGTCCTGCGCCGCAGCAGATCATGCCGAGATGGTCCAGCCCCGCTCGCGGAGAGCATCGACGCCCGTCGCGAACTCGCGCAGGGTGTCCTGTTCGCGGATGATCTCGAGCACGACGTTGTCGACGCCCAGCGTCGAATCGACCACCTCAGCGAGACCGCGCCAGTCGATCACTCCGGTGCCGATCGGGTCGTGCCCCCACACATCGGTCCCGGTATCCGAGACGTGCACGAGGGGAATGAGCTCGTGATGCGCGCGCAGAGCTGCCACCGGGTCCTCCTCGATGTACGCGGCGTTGGCGACGTCGTAGACGATCCCCACCGCGTCGTCGTCGATGGTGGTCACGACAGCGGCGAGCTCATCGATCGTGGGAGTGAAGCAGTACGGGGTGTTCTCGAACAGCAGTCGCCGACCGGCAGCGCGAGCCAGCGGCACCAACTCCTGCATGCTCTCCAGGAGCCATCCGTGCACCCGGTCGAGAGAGGGCGAGATCATCGGGCGCCGCGTGCCAGGCGAGATGACGATGTCAGTGGCACCCCACTCCCCCGCGAGGTCGATCACCGAGGAGATGTGCTCGATGCTCTTTCGACGCATGCTGGCGCCGGGGCTGGCGAGGTTGATGTCGTAGCCGCCGGCGTTGAGGGAGCGAACCGACGCGCCGATCTCGCGCAGCCTGGCCGCGCCGCCGGCGCGCTCCTGCGCCGTCATGTCGGCGGGCCAGCAGTGCGGTGAGCTGATCGGGATCTCGAAGGTCGAGTATCCCTCCTCGACCAGCTCGGCGATGGCATCGAGTGCCGACATCGACCAGAGGTAGGAGAAGGTGTTGATGATCATGCGAAATGCCTTTCCGGCAGAGGCGACGGTGGACTAGGGGCGCGCGCTGCGGCCGCGGCTCGAGGGAGCCTCGGCGGCGGCGTCTGCCGTCAAGATGGTGGCAATGCTGTCCGTCGCGGATACCGTCGCACCCGGCGCGCGGCTGCCGGTCTCGGGCAATGTGAAGTACACGGCGAGGCAGAGTCCGACGACGACGATCATGTAGACCGCGACGAGCATCGGCTGTCCGGCGCCGACGAAGGCGGCGGCGATCAGGGGGGCCGTTCCGCCGAAGACCGCGATGACGATCTGGTGAGCGAAGCCGATGCCCGACACGCGGACGGATGCGGGGAACAGCTCGGCCTGGATGGTCGGATACACCGCCTGCCAGATGCCGAGGACGACCCATCCGGATGCCGCGACGACGACGTACACCCAGAAGCCGGGCGTCTGCAGGAGCAGGAGGAGCGGGTAGAAGAGCACGATCATTCCGCTCGCGCCGATGATGGGGAAGATCTTGCGGCGTCCGAGGCGGTCGGACAGATACCCGGTGACCGGAACCACGATGACCAGGAGGGCGAGCCCGATGACGCTGCCCGCCAGGGTCGACGACAGGTCCCGGCCGGACGTGAGGTTCGCGTACGTCGGCAGGAACGTCGCCCAGGTGTAGTAGGCCACGGCGGGCGCCGACAGCGCTGCCGTCTGCAGGAGCGCCTTGGGGTGGGAGCGCAGCAGTTCGAGCAGTCGAGCAGGAGCCGACTTCTGCTCCACGACCGCGCTGGCTTCGAACTCCGGCGATTCGTCGGAACGGGCGCGCAGCAGCAGACCGACGATGCCGAAGACACCGCCGAGGATGAAGGGAATCCGCCACCCGTAGGACTGCAATGCGTCGCTGGCGAACACCGATGTGACGATGGCCGCGGCGGCGGTCGCTGCCAGGGTGGCCAGACCGCTGGCCATGTTGGTGAACGATCCGAACAGGCCGCGACGATCGGCGGGGGCGTGCTCGACCATGAACGCGATCGCGCTCTGCCCCTCCGTTCCGGCCGAGATGCCCTGCAGGATGCGCGCGACGACGAACATGATCGGGGCGAGGTAGCCGACGGTGGCGAACGGAGGAGTGAGTCCGATGATGAGAGCGCCGAGCGCCATGCCGGAGACCGCCAGGGCGAGGATCCGTCGCCGGCCGTACCGGTCGGCGAGGGGCGAGATGATGATGCCGCTGAGCGGGCGCACCACGAAGCCGATCGCGTACGTCAGGAAGGCGGCGATGAGCGACGCGAACGGGGAGTCGGAGGGGAAGATCTGCGATGAGAACACCGCGGCGAGGAGTCCATAGACGTACCAGTCGTACCACTCGACGAAGTGTCCGACCGTCCCGGCGAGGAGGTTTCGAGCTCGGCCTTTCGGCGCGAGTGCCGGCGGATGATCTGCCGCCCGACCGGGGACGGAGTGCGGAGTGGACATGGACTCTCCAATGAGTGGCGGGCACGACGAACGTCGCCCCGGTCGACGGGTGGCTGTGTGAGCCGAGAAGGATGACCGACTTCTGCCGGCCGGGTGGGTCAGGCGGTCAGTGCGGCGTCGGCGACGAGATAGGCGTAGCTGGGCCAGCTCTTCGATATCTCCGCCGCGGCTGCGATGAGCGAAGGCGACAGCTCGGCCATCCGCGCGCGGGTCATGCGCACGGACGGTCCCGCGATGCTGATGGTTCCCGTTGCTTCGCCGTCGGGTCCGGCGCCGTAGATGGGAGCGGCCACGGCGTGGATGCCGAGGTCCATCTCCTCGAAGGTGGTCGCGTAGCCCCGGTGACGTACTTCGTCCAGCTCGACCAGCAGGTCGTCGCGATGAAGCGCCGAGCGTGCCGCGACGCTCAGGCGACTCTCGCCATCGAGGACGGCTTCGACGCGCTCTCGGGAGAGCGTCGAAAGCCACGCCTTTCCGGAGGCCGTCGCGTGCGGCACCACGTCTTGGCCCATGACGGGATCAAGGCGAAGGGACGAGTTGGACCCCTGAGCTTTGGCGATCCACTGAAGGGAGTCGTTGGTCGCGACCGCGAGACGGACAAGCTCCTCGCACGCTCCGGCAAGCGTCTCCAGCGTGTGCTGCGCCCAGGTGCCGACGCCGGACGACGACAGCTGTCGAAGACCCAGGGCCCCGAGGCTGTGCGTCGCTACGTAGCTCGAGCTGCGCGCATCCTGCATGACGTATCCGACGCCGACGAGAGCCGTGAGCAGGCGATGGGCGATCGCCTTGTTGATCTCGAGGCGCTCCGCGATCTCGCTAACGCGCCGCCCCTCCGGGCGAGACGACAGTAACTCGAGAACACGCATGGTGTTGGCGACATCATCAGCGAGAGCCATGACGACACCTCCTCATCTTCGTGGATCCGTCGCGTCTTGTAACGCTGTTACAGCAGGCTCACACGCGTCGGTCGCGCTTGTCAAGCGGGCGGGCCGGAATGTCCCGCGACGGTCGGATCTGCGTCGTCGCTCGGTGCCGTCACTTCGTCGAGTCGGTCGAGGGCATCGGCATCCTCGTTCCAGAAGTCGACGATCTCGATTCCTTCCCAGCGACACAGGAGCGCGCCGAACCGGTCCCAGTACCCATCCCAGTCGGCGAGCTTCGCGCGGTCGCGCTCGCTGCCTCGCTCGATGAGGCGCCGCCGCACGACCTCCGGTGACGCGCGCACCCGGATCACCCGGATTCGAGCGGGGGGCCACCCCGCCTGCGCGACGGAGCGCCGCAGGAATCCGGGGTCGTCGAGGTACGCGACGAATGGCGCGTCCAGCACGACGGCGTGACCGAGCGCGAGATTGCTCCCCGCGGCGGCGAACAGCGTCTCGTACTCGGCGGGCATGATCGCCGTGACGTAGACGTCGTTGGATTCTCGGTCGGACGGGTCCTGCCCCAGGGCGTCGAGGGCGACTCGCACGAGGGGGCCGGCGATCGTGTCTTTATCGAGGTACACCGCCCCCGTCTCGGCACTCAGCCGCTGCGAGAGGGTCGACTTGCCCGACCCCGCCCCACCGAGGGTGATGTACGCGAGGGGGAGCCTGTCGGCATCCGCTGTCACCGCTTCACCCGGTCGATCGCGGCGACGAAGCCCTCCGCGGCCTCGGTGACCTTGCGCAGGTCGCGAGAGGGTCCACCGGCTTTCGTGATGGCACTGCCGACACCGACTGCGGCGACGCCAGCGGCGAACCACTCCCCGACGTTCGCCGTGGTGACCCCGCCGGCCGGGAGCAACGGGACGTGGGCGAGGGGGGCGAGCACCGCCTTCGTGTACGGGATGCCGCCCGCCTCGGTGGGGAAGAGCTTGACGATGTCGGCACCGGCTTCCGCGGTGTCTAGGATCTCGGTGGGCGTGTACGCACCGCTCATGGTGACGACCTGATACCGGTTGGCGACGCGGATCATGTCGGGGTTCAGGTTCGGGCTCACGAGGAACCGCGCGCCCGCCTGGATGCTCGCCCATGCGGCGTGCCCGTCGAGAACGGTGCCCGCGCCGAAGATCACGTCGCGATCGGCGAAGCGTTCGGCGAGACGCTCGATCACGCCGAGGGCGCCGGGGATGGACAGGGTGATTTCGAGGGCACGGATGCCTCCGTCAACGGCAGCCGTCGCGACGTCGTATGCCTCCTCGGCGGTCGGTAAGCGGACGATGAGGACGTTTCCGGATTGGCGGACCGTCTCCAGGACTTCGAGTTTTTGGAACATGACACTGATGGATACACGAATTCGCGCCGCTCCGCGAGCTCGGCCACAGCGACGTTGACAGCATCGCGAACCCTGTGACACTCTTTTTGCAATCGATCTCAGCAACCGTTCTCATTTGCGGGATCGCCGCACGAGGCGAAGGAGCTGCGCATGGATGACCACGTCCGTCCGCCCGTGCCCGGGAACGTGGTCTGCGACGCCCGCGATCCCCTTCCCCGCCGCGGGCGAACGACCGCAGGAGCGGGCCGACGGCAGCGCGGGCCCTTCGTCGCCGCCCGCGTCGGCGTCGTCGTCCCACGCATCGCCCCGCCCCTGACCCCGAGGATTGCTTCATGAGCACCAGCCGCCTTCCCGGCCTGCAACACGTCGACCACGTCGCGTTCACCGTTCCCGACCTCGACGAGGCGGCCACGATGTTCACGGTTCTCCTCGGCGCCGAAGAGCTCTACCGCTCCTCCCGCGGCCCCGACGCCGACGTCATGCCGGAACATTTCGGTGTTCCCGCCGACGCGCGTCTGGAACTGCGCATGATGCGCCTCCCTCCCAACCTGAACGTCGAGCTCTTCCAGTGGTGGAGCGCGGATCGCGCTCCCGCCTTCCCCCGTGCGAGCGACGCCGGCGGGCACCACCTCTGCTTCGTCGTCGACGACGTCGACGACGTCGTCGACGCGATCAACGGATTGACGGGGGTCGAGGTGCTGGGCTTCCGCAAGGAGGTCGCCGCCGACAGCCCCACCGTCGCCGGCAATCGCTGGGTCTACGCGCGCACCTCCTGGGGCCTGATCCTCGAGTTCGTCGACCGCTCGCGCGTCGTCGATCCTCCTCGTCTCGTCGGTCCCGCCGACTGGCAGAACCACCCGACCACGCACACTTCGGAGAACCCCGCATGATCATCGCCGGCCACACCCTCGGCACTCCCGACCACTCCGTCCCGGAAGCCCTCCGGCTCTTCGCCCGAGCGGGCCTGGATGCCGCGGAGGTCATCTATCAGGACGGTTACCGCAGCGGTCTGCGCGTGGGCGACACCTCAGCCGCGGCCGAGGCTGCCCGCGTCGCCGACGGGGAGGGGATCCCCGTCATCGGCCTCACCCCCTATACGACGGCGTTCAACTCCCTGAATGAGCTCGAGCGCGTCGCGGCCGTCGACGAGCTGCGCGGCGCGATCGACACCGCCCACGTCCTGGGTGCGACGCGGATCCGCATCTACTCGGGGTCGTGGCAACCCGATCGCGATGAACACGCCGCCCACTGGGAGCGCCTCGTCCATTCGCTGAAGGAGCTCTCTGCCCCCGCGGCGGCCGCAGGCGTCGTCCTGTGTGCCGAGAACCACTTCGGCACGATGACGCAGACCGCTCGCGATACCGCCGCGCTGGTCCGGGCGGTCGACTCGCCCGCGGTGCGCGTGCTCTACGACCAGGCGAACCTCACCTTCACGCACGACGAAGGCGTCGATGACGCGTTCGCCTTGCAGGGGGACCTCATCGCACACGTCCACGTGAAAGACCTCGTGTTCAAAGACCCGAACGCCCCCTTCGTCGCCTCCGAGACGGCGCGCGTGCACGCGGACGAACGAGCCGTCATCTCACGGGTCGTCGGGGACGGCTCCCTCGACTGGCCCCGAATCCTCCAGCGGCTGCGCGGAATCGGGTACGACGACGCCCTCACGCTCGAGTACGAGTACCGGTGGCATCCGCAGGACCTCGATGAGCCCGAGATCGGGTTCCGCCGCGGAGCCGATCACATCCGGAGTCTCCTCGCCGAGATCTCCCGCCGTTCCGCCGACCGCGACGCCGAGGTGCTGTCGTGACGGCCATCCGCGTCGGCGTCGTCGGGGCCGGGAACATCGCGAGCATCGCCCAACTGCCCACCCTCGTCCAGCGGGACGACGTCGATCTGCGCGCCCTGGTGTCCCGGCGCGATGATCCGACGCAGGTGCAACGCCGCTGGGGATTCGACACGGTCTACCGCACGGCGGACGAGATGCTCGCCCACGAAGACCTCGACGCCGTCTTCGTGCTCACGCCGCGTTCCGAGCACGTCGCCGGCGTGGAGAGCGCCCTGCGCGCCGGGGTGGACGTGTTCTGCGAGAAGCCGCTCGCCACCTCGACGGCGGATGCGGTCCGGCTCGCCGAACTCGCCGACGCGCATCAGCGCATCCTGATGGTCGGGCTCAACCGACGCTTCGCGCCCGTCTACGTCGCCGCCCGCGAAGCCTTCGGTGAGAGCGGCGCCACGTTCTGCGTCGCCCAGAAGAACCGCCCCGGCTCGGAGTATCGGGCGACGTTCGAGAACGCCATCCACATGGTCGATCTTCTGCGGTGGTTCTGCAGCGGGGATGTGGTCGATGTCAGCGCCTCGGCCGCCGGTACCGACCCGTGGGAGGAAGACGGCACGGCCGCCCTCATCCGCTTCTCCACCGGCAACACCGGTGTTCTGATGGCGGCGCGAACCGCCGGCGCGTGGAGCGAGAAGCTCGACGCTTACGGGCAGATGCGGTCGGCCGAGGTCATCGCTCCCGACTTCGTCGCCGTCACCGTGGACGGCATTCGCACCGTCCGGTCCATGAGCCCGGAAGCGTTCGGCTGGGCCACGGCGACGGAAACCTTCGGCTTCGCCGGCGCCGTCCGTCATTTCCTCGATCGTGTCCGCGACCGCCAGCAGCCCCTGACCTCGGGGTGGGAAGCCGTGAAGACGCAGCAGTTGCTCGACCGGATTCTCACGGTCTCGGGTCTTCCGACCCACGAACAGGAGGGACGGCAATGGGCGAGCAAAGCAGTCAAGTGAGCCGTGTCACGCAGCAGGTCACGTTGGTCACCGGATCCAGCGGGGGGATCGGCGCCGCCGTCGTGGACGTCCTCCGCTCTCGTGGTGACATCGTCGTCGGCGCTGACCGCGCCCCGCTCGACGGGCAGCAGATCGACGACTTCTTCGAGCTCGACGTCACCGATGAGCGACAGACGAAAGACGTGCTCCGGCTCATCGTGGAACGCCACGGTCGCGTCGAGGCGTTGATCCATTGCGCGGGCGTCCTCGGCGGGACCGCAGACCCCCTCGTCACCACCACCGAGGAGTTCGAGCGCATCATGCGGGTGAACGCGACGGGGACGTTCACGATCACACGCGAGACCGCCACCCTCATGCGTGACGCGGGCACCACGGGCACGATCCTTCTGCTGTCGTCCGTAGCGGCGAAGGAGGCGCGCGTCGACTACCTGCCCTATAACGCGAGCAAGATCGCCGTCCTGCACATCATGTGGTCGATGGCGAAGATCCTCGGACCCGCGGGCATCTCCGTCAATGCCGTCAACCCCGGACCGGTGAATACACCGATGTGGTCGCAGTTGGCCGACCAGTCGGGCGCGGCTCACGCTGCTCGCGTCGCCCGCGCCGCGCAGCTCCCGATGAAGCGCTTCGCCGAGTCCGTCGAGGTCGCCCGCGCCGTCGAGTTCCTCACGGCGCCGGAGAACAGGTACATCACCGGCGTGTCCCTCGACGTCGCAGGAGGAGCGCACCTCGGCATGGGCTCGTGAGCAACACACCAGATCACGACTGACTTGGCCGGCTTCCGACGTACGGGGCGTGCGTCCGTCACCTCGGGGACCGGGAATCCGTCCGCCTGACACGGACGCGGCCTCACCCGTTCGCGACCGCCTCTGCTCTCGGCGGAAGGCCTGAGGTCAGAGCTCCCTGTCGACCACGCCAGGAACGGCTGCGTACCGCGCGCCGTTCGGCCGGTGACTCCTCAGGGTTGGTGGGGTGGTGTGGGCTCCGGCGTGTCGGCGATCGGGCACGGGAGATCGACCTCGAACCCCACGGCGCCGTCGAGGCTCGAACGACGCCCCCGCCTCTTGAACGCCATCGGGGTCACCCCGAAGAGACGTTTGTGAGCGGCGCTGAGACCGCTGGGCCCCGCGTAGCCGATCGAATGGGCCACCTCACCGGCCGAGATGCCCTGACCGAGGAGGAAGACGGCTGCGTACAGCCTCACGCGAGAGTGCCACTGCGACAGCGACAGGCCGGTCTGGCGCCGGAAGCGCGAGCTGAGCGTCGCCGCTTGCATGCCCGTCGCGGCCGCGTAGCGCTCTGTGACGTGAGACCCGGACGGGGCCCCGAGGATCTTCTCCGCGATCTCTCGCAGCGTCGGGTCGGACGGAAGAACGAGCGTCATCGCGGGGTGCGCCGGCGTCAGGACGTCGGAGACGGCATGCCAGGTGTCGCGTTCGCGACCGTCCGCTGTCCCGGGCCATGACTCGCGGCGCGCGGGAGCCGCGATCTCGAAGCCGGCGACTGTCGCGAATCGCATGGGCAGCAGAGCGATGTGCAGCGATGTGCTTCCCACGTCGGAGCCGGGCGCGACGTGTGTCGAGATGGTGCTGCCCGCGGGGGCCCAGAGGCCGTGCCCCTGAGGAACGAGGTAGATCGTCCCCGCGTCGCGCGCCACGACGGCCCCCCGTTTCACCCACACCAGTCGGTGGGCCCCCGCCGAGGGAGGCGGGGTCGCCGCCACCGGGGCCGTGCCCCCGGTTCGACGGGTCTTCATGGGTGTCGTGTCCCTCGATGAGTGGTGCGGTGGGGGGCGGAGTCCCACCCCCCACCGGCCCCTAGTTCTGGGCGGAGTACGCCGCCGTGATCTGCTGGGTCGCGGGCGACCCGTTGACCGTGCCCTTCAGCGTGACGATCGCTTCTCCGGCGGGGATGGAGCTCTTCGTCGAGTTGATCGCGGCACTGACCCTCTTCCCGGGCTGCACGGCTGTGAAACTCTTGGTTCCGTAGCCGGTGGCGATCGCCACATCGACCGGCACCGACGACGTGTTCGTCACCTCCACAGCCACATAGGCCTTGCCGGCGATCTTCCGCGTGGACGCGGCCGCCTCCGCCGTGAGCAGGACATCGGCCGTGTTGGTGGCCTTCACCACCAACGGCGACAGCGCGAGCCAATCGATGTTCGGGGCGTTGCCGGTGGTGTTTCCCAGGCGCAGCGAGCCGCCCGTCGTCGACAGATCCAGCGGCACGGTGTGCGTCCAGAACCCCTTCCACGAGTAGTTGTTCCGGAACGCACCGCGGGTGGTCGTCCCGCTGTCCTCGGTGATGTCGAGAAACCGGGTGATGACGTCGGTGTTGTACGCGTGACCGGTGTTCTTCTCCGCGTTCGAGTACCGCACGGTCAGGTCGTAGGCGCCGGCGCCGAGACCCGCCGGCCGAGCGAGGGTGGCGTAGTTGTTCGCGCCACCGCCCAAGTAGCTGAGCTGCTGGCCGGAGACGTTGGTCGGCTGGCCCGGCGTCTCCAGACGTGCCGCCCCGTTGCGCGTGATCTTCGAGCCGTCCTCGCCTTCGACACGGACCGTGGCGGCGTCGCCGTCCGTCGCACGGGTGAGCGTGACGGACTGCACGGCAGCGCCCTGTGCGGAGCTGATGCGGAGGTCCGTGATGCCCTCGGCGAGGTGGACGCGTGCCGTCGAGGTCCACACCCCGCCCTTGTCGGCGCCCAGACCGGTGATGCCGCGCTCGTTCACCTGGACCCCCAGGCCGGCGGCGCCGGTGGTGGCGTAACGGATGGCGACGTCGTAGTACCCGGTCTCCCGCGCGGAGGGGAAGAACGTCGCCGTCTGGTCACCCGTCAGGCTGACCGCGCCCTTGGTGTAATCGAGCGGGGCGTCGGTGCGGGCGAGGACGGCCGGGTAGGTGGTCGTCTCGGGTCCGTCGATGCGGGTGAGGTCGAATCGGTCGAGGGAGATGTCGGATCCGGGAAGGAGCGTGGAGCCGTCGGCGCTCATGCGGACGGAGAGCTCGTGGCGTCCCTGCGTGAGCTGGACGAGTGTCTCCCCGCGCCCGCGGTAACTCCAGTCGAAGCCCGCTTCGTACTCGATGGTCGACGCATTCTGGCCGTCGACGAAGAGGGCGTGCTTTCCGGGTCCGATCCTCGACCCGTTCACCCCGGCGATGGCGCCGAATCGGTAGGTCCCGGTGGTCGGCACCTCCACGGTCCACGTGAGCGCCGAGGTGACCCGGTTGGTCGATCCCACGTCGCGGCCGCCGGAGGCCGAGAACGTCCAGTCGGCCGCAGGGTCCTGGGTGTAGGCCGTCACGTCGCGCAGGACGGTGTTCTCCGCCTCGATGCTGGTCGACCACGTCGCGTCCGCCGCGGGCTGTGCGGGCAGGGCAGGGGTGATGACCGCCTGGTAGGCGTCGAGCCGGTTGCTGCTCGGAACGTCCACCTGGATCGTGCCCCCGACGGCGACGCGCTTGGCGACGACGACCGGCGGGGCCTGCGCCTCGCCCTCCTGTCCGGACCACTCCGCTTCGCGGATCTGGATGTCGACGGTACTGCCGAAGACGGCCGGGTCGAGACCGGAGAGGTCGAGGCGGGTGGCGTTGTTCGTACCGCCGAACAGAACGGTCGCCTGCTTCTTGGCCGCATCGATCGATCCGAGCCCCTGGAGGGTGTCGGGTGCGTTCAGAGACGGCGGGGTCACGGCGACGGTCTGACCGGACAGGTCGCCGTACCACTTCAGCAGCCACCAGGCGCCGTTGGCGCTGTTGTTCTTGGCCATGTTGTCGTTCAGATTGCCCGCGTAGGTCCAGTACGCGGTCTGCGCGTCGACCTTCTCGTCCTCGAACATCGCCAACCACTGCACGAGGTTGCCCGGCACCGACATGTCGCGCCGCATGGCGTACTCGGTGATGTTGACAGGGCGCGCCGTGATGCCGAGGTCGTTCTCGATCTGCCGGTACTCAGCGAGGTGCTGACGGAAGTACTGCAGGCTGCTGCGACCCAGCTCATGCCAGGTGAACATGTCCGGAAGGACGTTGTTGGCCTTCGCGTACGCGAGGAAGTCGCGGGTGCGGCCGGGCTGCCAGCGCGTGTCGCCGTTGCCGGCGATCTTGGCGTCGGGGTAGACGTCCTTGATGACCTGGTACACCGCTTTCCAGTCCTGCAGGTAGGTGTCCTTCATCGAGTTCCAGTCGCCGTACCAGTTCCCCCCGTCCGGCTCGTTGAACGGCGTGAAGATGTATTTCTCGGGGTGGTCGGACTCGTCCACGACGCTCTTGACGACCGTGCGGACGATGTCGAGGTAGGTGGTGAAGTCGGACGGCCGCTTCCCGCCGTTGTACGCCCAGTCGGGGTAGTAGTCCTGGATGTTGGTCATCATGTATTCGCCCCCGTTCTCGAAGAACGCGCGCTCCACCTCGAGCGGGTCGCCGTTGGGGTGCTGGGCGCCGTGGGGGGCCTTCTGGGTGAGGTTCGTGGGGCGTGCTCCCGCGATGATGGCGTCGGTGGGGACACCGTCGTCGGACAGACCGTAGAGCATGCCGGAGGCGCCGCCCTGGACGCCTCCGTCGGTCTTGCTGAAATCGACGCCGATGACGTCGACCGTGGCCGCGTGGGCCGGGGCGGCGACGCCGACGGCGAGGCCGGACAGCACCAGCGCGCCGAGCGCCGTGCAGGCCGTCGCGCGCGCGATGCGCGAGCGGGAATGAGGGGTGATCACGAGTACTCCTTCGTACATGGGTGGTGTGGGAGGCGGGCCATCGAGAAGCGACGGCAGAAGCGGGAGACGAGAACGGGGACGGGGGGGTACCCGGGGCGTCCGGTCGGTCGGGGGCAGCCGGACGCCCCGGAGTCGGGTTACTTGAAGAGCGCGTTGACCTGGTCGTTGGCGGTCTGCAACGCGCTCTCGTCCGAGGCGCCCTTCAGGTAGGACTCGATGGCGGCCTTCATGGTGTCGTTGACCTCGGACCACTGGTCGGCGATGGGCAGCAGCTTGGTGGTGCCGTCGGTCACCTGCACCGTGAATCCGGACACGTCCCAGCCCTTCTCGGCGAAAGCCGCTTCGGCCTTCTCCGTGGACGTCTTCACCGCGGGGAACACGACCGCGGCTTCGCCGACGACGTCCTGGCACTGGGCCGAGGCGAGGTACGTGACCCATTGCCACGCGGCATCCTGGTTCTTGCTGCCGGACCAGATGCCGTCGGAGAGCCCGTTGAACAGGCTGGCGCGCTGACCGCTGGGGCCGACCGGGGTGGGGGCGACCTTGGTGGGAACGGCATCCTGGCCGAGGTAGGAGCTGTTCATCCAGCTGCCGTCGGTGACGAGCGCGTAGCGGCCGGCGAGGTATCCGTTCAGCGGATCCTGCTCGGACAGAGCGATGTCGACGCTCGGCATGTAGCCCTTGTCGATCAGTCCCTTGTACCAGGCGAGGGTGCTGCCGAAGGACTCGTCGCCGAAGTTCCACGAGCTGGTCCAGGGCGTCTTGTCGCCGTAGTACCAGTCGTCGCTCAGCGCGTAGGGCGACCAGGTCTGCTGACCGCTGGCGTTGAGACCGTTGCCGCTGAGGGCGAGGCCGTAGACGGCGACCTTGGTCTTGTCGAAGCCGGCCTCATCTCCGCGGACGCCGTTCTGGTCGACGGTGAGGTGGGCGACGAGCTTCTCGAACGTGCCGCCGTCGGTGGTGTTCCAGGCGAGGTCGGCGAGCTGGTCGGCGGTGTAACCGGCGTCGGCGATCATCTTCTCGTTGTAGAAGGTGGCGACGGTGTCGAAGTCCTTCGGGAGACCGTAACGACCGCCGTCCTGGTTCGTCCACAGCTCTGCGAGGCCGTCCTGGTAGATGCCGAGGTCGATGCCGTCCTTCTCGACGCGGTCGGAGATGTCGAGGAGCTGACCCTGGGAGACGAACTGGGGATAGTACGACAGGTGGTCGGCGAAGACATCCGGGGCGGTCCCCGAGGCGAAGCCGGTGGTGAGGCCCTGCCAGTAGTCGGCCCATCCGTACTGCTCGATGTCGACGGTGATCCCGGAGGACGCCTGGAAGGCGTCGGCGCACTGCTGGTAGGCCGGCTGCTGGTTGCTGTCCCACAGCCAGTAGGTGATCGTCTTGCCGTTCGCGGAGTCGGTGTTGCCGGGGGCGGCGCAGCCGGCGAGGACGACCGGGACGGCTGCTGCGATGACGGCGACCGCGACGGTGCGGCGCGCGCGTGAGGTGGTGCGCATAGAGGTGCCTTTCGTGATGTGAATGCGGTGGAACGTCCCGCCGGGTGGTTCGGGCCACCGGGCGGGAGATGCGGGCCGGGGGGCCTACTTGATGCCGGAGTAGCCGAGATTGTCGACGAGCTTGCGGCCGAAGAGGACGAACAGGACGAAGATCGGGAGGGCCGCGATGAGGGTGCCGGCCATGAGCCCCGCCCAGTCGGGTCCGGTCTGCGGGGTCTGCGACCGGAAGATGCCGAGGGCGACGGTGAGCACTCGGGACTCGTCGGCGCGACCGACGAGGAGGGGCCAGAAGTACTCGCCCCAGGCGGTGATGTAGGTCAGCAGCGCGAGGGTGAAGACCGGCGTCGATGACATCGGCAGAACGATGCGGAAGAAGATGCGCAGGTGACCGGCGCCGTCGATCTTGGCGGACTCCTCGACCTCACGGCTGATGCCGAGGAAGAACTGCCGCATGAAGAAGATGGCGAACGGGGTCATGAAGAAGAACGGCAGGATGATGCCGGCCAGGGAGTTCAACAGCCCCAGATCGCGGATCAGGATGAAGTTGGGAAGCTGCACGAAGATGGGCGGGATCATCAACGCGGTGAGGAAGAGGAAGAACACGGCGTCGCGCCCCTTCCAGTGCAGCCGCGCGAAGGCGTACGCCGCCATCGACGAGAACAGCACCTGGCCGATCGTGATCACGGTCGCGACGATGACGGTGTTGCGCAGGTAGAGCCAGAAGTTGATCGAGCCGGTGGTGCCGCCCTCCGCCGCCGCCTGCTCGGGAGTGGACAGGCCCAGCACGCGTGCGAATCCCCCCAGCTGAACTCGACCGGCAGGAGGCTGCCCGCGTGGGTGTACAACGCCGTGTTCGTGGACAGGGCGGTCCGCAGCATCCAATAGAACGGGAACAGGGTGACGACGAGGAGCACGACGAGCGCGGCCCAGGCGAGGACGCGGCCCAGGTTCATCCGCCGCGGGCGACGGGCCGGCGACGGGTCGTCGCGACGCGACGGTGCCTGCGACCGGGTCGGCGTCTGCAGCGGGGTGGCGATGGCGGTCATCGGAATCTCCTAGGCCAGATCGGACGAGTTGGAGCGCATGATCTTCAGCTGGAAGTACGCCACGACGGCGAGCACGACCAGGAGGAAGACGGACATCGCCGAGGCGTAGCCGAGGTCGAAGCGTTCGAAGGCCTGTTGATAGATGTAGTAGTAGATGACGCGGGTCGAATTGATCGGTCCGCCCTCGGTGGTCACGGCGACGGTGTCGAAGATCTGGAACGACCCGACCACGGTGATCACGAGGACCAGGGCGAGCACGGGACGCAGCAGCGGCAGGGTGATGGAGCGGAACATGCGCACTTCCGACGCGCCGTCGAGAGCGGCAGCTTCGTACAGCTGCGTGGGGATGGTCTGCAGGCCGGCGAAGACGAGCAGCGCCGTGTAACCGACGTACCGCCAGACGTTGATCAGGGCGATCGTGGGGATGGCAAGGGCTTCGTTGCCGAAGAACGCCATGCGGTCTCCGCCGACCGCGTCGAGGAAGACGTTGATGATGCCGGTGGAGTAATCCATCATCCAGAACCACACCAGCGCCACCACGACATTCGCCACGAGGTACGGAAGCAGGATGATCCCGCGGATGACGACGGAGCGGGTCAAGCGGTGCATGAGGACGGCGATCCCGACGGCGAGGACCGTCTGCACACCGATGTTGATGACGACGTACTCGAGGGTCACCCCGAGGGAGTTCCAGAACAGCGGATCGGCGAACATCCGCGTGTAGTTGTCGACCCCGATGAACCTCCCGGCACCGATGAGGTTCTGATCGGTGAAGCTGAACCAGATTCCGCGCAGCGAGGGAACGAGGTAGAACGCGAGGAATCCGACGGCCGCGGGCGCGATGAAGATCAGGGCGACCTTCGCGTCGCCGCGACGGCGGCGCTTGCTCGCGGGGGCGATGATCGCTCTGGTGTCGAGCGAGTCGGTCCGGGTGCTCATGCGAGTGCCTCCACATCGAGAAGGACCGTGGTGTCGGGATCCAGGGCCGGAATGTTCACGCCGACCTGGTCCAGAACGGCTCCCGCGAGGACGATGCCGGTGCGGTACCAGGACGGGTGGATGCGAGGGTCGTACTCGGCATCCGCGCTCGGTCCGGCGACCGTGACGCGGTACGGAGTCGATCGGTCGAGTCCCGGCAGCTGCACGCGACCGGCGGGCCAGGTGACGTGCCGTTCGCGAAGGGTGAGCGCGTACAGCGCACGGTTCCGCTCGGGACTCACGAGGCCGTGCAGCCACAGATCGCCGCCCTCGAGGGTGCGGCGGACGGTCGTGCCGGTGTGCAGGAGCCCCCGCACGTCCTTGTAGTAGGCGACCCACTCGGCGAGGCGCGCGACCTCTTCCGCCGAGGCGGTCGTGAGGTCCCACTCGATGCCGAAATGCCCGAACAGAGCGGTCGCCGCCCGGAAGTCGAGGTCGAGACGGCGACGGGTCGTGTGGGCGCGGTCGGCCCCGACGTGGCTGCCCACCAGCTCGGGGGGAAGCAGCTGCGACGTCCACCGCTGGATCTGCTGTCGCTCGCGAGCGTCGATGCAATCGGACGCCCAGACCCGGTCGGTGTGGTCGAGGATCTCGAGATCGACCCGGGCCCCGCCCGACGAGCACGATTCGATCTCGAGCCCGCGGCAGGCCGCGCGGATGGAGTCGAGAAGTCGATAAGTGGCGAGGGTCTGCTCGTGGACGCCGGCGCGACCGGTACGGGTGGAGCCGGCGTCCATGAGGTCGCGGTTGTGGTCCCACTTGATGTAGTCGATGCCGTACTCGCGCACGAGGGAGACGATCTGCTGCTCGACGTGGGCGAACGCGCCCGGGTGCGAGAGGTCGAGCACCTGCTGATGGCGGAAGTCGATGGGCAGGCGACCGGGGACCTGGAGCAGCCACTCCGGGTGGGATGCCGCGAGCTCCGAGGCGACGTTCACCATCTCGGGCTCGAACCAGAGGCCGAACTGCATACCGCGCTGCTTCACGCCTTCGACGAGGGCGCGGAACTTGCCGCCACCCCAGACGTCCTCGGCGATCACCCAGTCGCCGAGACCGGAGGTGTCGTCGCGCCGGGACCCGAACCATCCGTCGTCCAGGACGAACCGCTCGACCCCGACCGCCTGGGCCGCGTCGGCGAGTTCGAGGATGCGGGTGAGGTCGTGGTCGAAGTAGACCGCCTCCCACACGTTCATCACCACGGGGCGAGGGGGACGCGGGTGGCCGGCGCGGGTGCGCAGGTACGTGTGGAACCGGGCTGCGACGTCGTCCAGGCCGAGGCCGTACGCTCCGAAGACCCGTGGGGAAGCGTACGTCTCCCCCGCCGCCAGCGTCACTTCGCCGGGGAGCAGCAATTCACCGCCCAGAAGGAGCCGATCTCCCGAGAACGTCCGCTCGGCGAGGGTGCGGTGGTTGCCGCTGAAGGCGACGTGCATCCCCCAGGCTTCGCCGTGACCGAAGTCGAGGTCGGGGGTGCCCGCGGTGAGTACCGTCGCCGCGTCTGCGCCGGTGCGACCGTGTCGCCCCTCCCGAAGGTGGGTGCCGACCGTGAACTCCCGCCACTGCGGGACCTTCTCTTTGCCCCAGCGTCCGGCCAGGTCGAACAGGACGTCAGCGCGGGTGGGCACCGGCAGGGCGAGTTGGAGCCCGTCGACGGTGTAGTCGCCGTCGCCCGTGTTGGTGAGCTCCGCCGAGAGGCGCACGAGTCCGCTGGACAGCATCTCGATCGACACGGTCAGGGCCAGTCCCGCGTCGGCATCCGTCGCGTGGACGAGAACAGAACCGCCCTGGATACCGCGCTCGACGACTTCGACGGTGACCGGGATGAACTTGGGGGACCACGCCTGGCCCGCGCGGTGGCCGGCCAGTCCCGTCGTACCCGTCCATCCGTTCGCGTTCTCCGGAAGGACGGATGCGACGACACTCGTGTCCACACCGTTGGTGGCCAGCGGGGGCAGCGCGTCGGCCGCGAGCTCCTGCAATGCTCCGTCGTCGAGCGCTCCCACGTCCGCTCCCCAGTGCACGACGTGAGGAAGGGCGTCGCGGGGCACCGCCAGCACGAGGGAGACGCCGGCGGCGTGGAGTGCCACGACGGGCGCCCACGGCGCGTCGAGCTCCTCGGGGATCTCGGGGATCACTTGGGTGGTCACAGCGTCATCGCCTTCCATCGCCCGTCATCGGGCCTGCAAACGTTGGTCAAGCCACGTCGAGGATAGAACGCCTGCAAACGTTGGTCAAGAACTTTCAGGCTCGAAAGAGCAACGTTGGTCATAGGCTGGCGAGATGTCGTCATCCGGTCACCACGTCCCCGGGATCGTCGACGTCGCGGCGAAGGCGGGAGTGAGCCTCTCCACGGTCTCGCGTGTGCTCTCCGGCCGGACCCGGGTGAGCGACAAGCTCCGGGCACAGGTCGAAGCCGCCGTCGCGGAGCTCGGCTACCGCCCCAACGCTGCGGCCCAGTCGCTGGTCAGCGGCCGCCGCTCGACCGTCGCGGTCTTCGCGCGCAACACCATCCGCTACGGGTACGCGGCGACGTTGCAGGGCATCGAAGAAGCGGCACGCGCCGCCGGGTACGTCGTCATCATCGCCGTGGTCGAGTCCGGCGACCCCGACGACATCGCCCGGGCCGTGAACAACGCCCTCTCACAACCCCTCGCGGGCGCGATCGTCATCGAGTTCGACAAGGTGGGGGTCGCGACCCTCGCCGCTCTTCCCGCGACGCTCCCCGTCGTCGCCGCGGCGGGCGCCCAACGGCCCGCGGGCGACACACCGCACGCGTTCCTCGACGACTACACCGGAGGGTACGAAGCCACCCGCTACCTGCTGTCCCTGGGGCACAGAACCGTTCATCACCTCGCCATCCCGGCGACGAGGTCCCGCAGCGGGCGCGCGTGGGGATGGCGGAAGGCGCTCGAAGAGGCGGGGGCTCCCATCCCTCCCGTCGAGCAGGCGAGCTACTCCCCCACGTCGGGCTACGACTCCGCGCAGAAGCTCACGGACGACCCCCGGATCACCGCGCTCCTGTGCGGGAACGACGAACTCGCGATCGGCGCCGCGCGCGCCTTCCAGGAGAGGGGGCGCCGGGTGCCCGACGATGTCAGCATCGTCGGCTTCGACGACCAGCCCTTCGCGCGCATGTGGATGCCCGCCCTGACCACCGTCCGCCAGGACTTCACGGACCTCGGCCGCCGGACCTTCGGACTGCTCGAGGAGTGGCTCGTCCAGGGCAGCCGCCCTGCCGACTCCGCCGTCGTACCCACCCTCATCACGCGCGAGAGCAGCGCCGCAGCCCCCGCTCGGCCGGCCGACGCGTCGGCCTGACGACCGCGGCGGACTCGGCCGGTCCTCGGCTTCCCCGACGGTGTGCGCGACACGTCCCGCGCACCGCTGTCGTGCGCCCCGGAACGCAGATGTGCCCCGGACTCCGCAGTGGCCCACCGCCACCTCGAGTCCGGGGCACGATCCGTGCGCCGGGTGGACCGGCGCGCGGCACGCGCCCCGGGTGAACGGGGCGCGCGAGTGCCGCATCGTCCCGGGGCGATGCGGCACCCGGGACGATGGGTCTTACAGGCCCTGGGCCAGGCGGTAGTACGCCTGGTTCCAGCGCAGCTCGCTCTGGAAACCGCGGACCGTGGTGTCCTCATCGATGACGACGAGCTCGGTCTTGGCGATCTCGGCGAAGTCGCGGAACACCTCGATGCCCACGGCCGTCGTCATGACGGTGTGATGAGCGGCTCCCGCGGCGAGCCAGCAGGCGGCGGAGGTCGCGAAATCGGGGGCGGGCTTCCACACCGCGCGGCCGACGGGCAGCTTCGGCAGGTCGGGGGCGTCAACGTTCTCGACGACGTTCGCCGTCAGGCGGAAGCGGTCGCGCATGTCGCTCATGGCCACGACCACGGCGGGGCCGGGGTCGGCGGTGAAGACCAGGCGCACCGGGTCCTCCTTGCCGCCGATACCCAGCGCGTGGATCTCGAGACGCGGCTTCTTCGACGAGAGCGACGGCGAGACCTCGAGCATGTGCGCACCGAGGATGCGCTCGGCACCGGGTACGAGGTCGTAGGTGTAGTCCTCCATGAGCGAGGCACCACCGGGCAGGCCCGCGCCCATCACATTCGCGACGCGCACGAGGATGGCGGTCTTCCAGTCGCCCTCGGCGCCGAACCCGTAGCCCTCCGCCATGAGGCGCTGCACGGCGAGACCGGGCAGCTGCTTCAGTGCGCCCAGGTCCTCGAACGAGGTGGTGAAGGCGCCGAAGCCGCCCTCCTCGAGGAAGGAGCGCAGACCCAGCTCGATCGCCGCGCCATCGCGCAGCGACTGGTGACGCGCACCACCGGGGAGCAGCTCGTCGACGACGTCGTAGCTGTCGACGTACTCCTGCACGAGCGCGTCGATGTCGGCATCCGAGGCGTTCTCGACGGCCTCGACGAGCTCGTTGACACCCCACGTGTTGACCTGCACACCGAAGCGCAGCTCGGCCTCGGTCTTGTCGCCCTCGGTGACGGCGACGAAGCGCATGTTGTCACCGAAGCGGGCGAGCTTGAGGGTACGGGCGGCGGTCCAGCCGGCGGCGGCACGCTCCCAGTCCTCGATCTGCTGGCGCACGACCGGGTTCGACACGTGGCCGACGACGGTCTTGCGCGAGATGCCCAGACGCGTCTGGATGTAGCCGAACTCCCGGTCACCGTGGGCGGCCTGGTTCAGGTTCATGAAATCGAAGTCGATGTCGTTCCACGGCAGCTCGACGTTGGCCTGCGTGTGCAGGTGCAGCAGGGGCTTCTGCAGGGCGTCGAGACCCGAGATCCACATCTTCGCGGGGCTGAAGGTGTGCATCCACGCGATCACGCCGATCACGTCGTCACGGCCGTTGATCTCGAGCGCCATCCGGCGGATGCTGTCCGAGTCTTTGAGCACGGGCTTCCAGACGACCTTGACGGGCAGGCCGTTCAGGCCCTCGACGACGGCCTGCGACTGCTCGGCGACCTGCTCGAGGGTCTCCTCGCCGTAGAGGTTCTGGCTGCCGGTGACGAACCAGACCTCGTAGCCGTCGAGATCGTTGCGGAGAGTGGTGCGGGTCATGCGGGAATTCCTTTTTGTGGTGGGAGTGGCGACGGCCGGTGTCAGGACGTCGCCGCGATCGCGGCGTGCTCGATGGCGAGCCCCGCGCGGTATCGGGTGAGATAGGCGGCGAACCCGGGGACGTCCTCGGGGTCGGGGTCGATGGAGACGAATCCCGTCGTCGCGAAGACCCGGTCGGTGAGGTAGGTGTCGATCGGGTCGCCCGCGGTGTCCGCGGCGAAGGCGGCGAGCACCGCGATCCCCCATGCCCCGCCCTCGGAGGCGGTCGCAGCGACGGCGACGGGGGCGTCCAACGCCCCGGCGAGGAAGCGCTGCGCGATCCCCGCCGTGCGGAACACACCGCCGTGCGCGTACATGCGGTCGAGCTCCACACCCTCGTCGGCGAGCACGCGCATGCCGAGGGCGAGGGTGCCGAACACGCCGTACAGCTGCGCGCGCATGAAGTTCGCCAGCGTCAAGCGACTGTCGGGCGTGCGGACGAACAGCGGCCGTCCCTCCGGCAGACCCGCGATGGGCTCACCCGCCAGGTGGTTGTAGGCGAGCAGCCCACCGGCGTCGGGTGCGCCGTCCAGCGACTCCAGGAACAGCGCCTCGAACACCTCGTCGGGGTCGAGGGTGCCGCCGGCGATCGCCGCGAACCGCTCGAACAGCCCCACCCAGGCGGCGAGCTCGCTCGCGCCGTTGTTGCAGTGCACCATCGCGACGAGGTCGCCGGCGGGAGTGGTGACCAGATCGAGCTCGTCGTGCGCCCGTCGAAGAGGACCCTCCAGGACGACCATGGCGAAGATGCTCGTCCCGGCGCTGACGTTGCCGGTACGGGGCGCGACCGAGTTCGTCGCGACCATGCCGGTGCCGGCGTCGCCCTCGGGCGGGCAGAAGAGCACGCCCGGACGCAGTGCGCCGGTCGGATCGAGCAGAGCCGCGCCCTCGGCGGTCAGGTCGCCTGCGGCTTCGCCCGCAACGAGCACGTCGGGCAGCAGCGAGCGGAGGCGGAGACCCGGAGCCCGCTCGGCCACGAGGCGGTCGAACTTGGCCGCCATGACGGCGTCGTAGTCGCGGGTGGAGACGTCGATGGGGAACATGCCGGAGGCGTCGCCGATGCCGAGCACCCGGCGGCCGGTCAGCTTCTCGTGGACGTACCCGGCGAGCGTGGTGAAGGATGCCACGTCGGGGATGTGGTCTTCCTCGTCGAGCACCGCTTGGTACAGGTGCGCGATCGACCACCGCAGCGGGATGTTCGTGCCCAGCAGCTCCGACAGGACGCCGGCGGCCCGCTCGGTGGAGGTGTTCCGCCACGTGCGGAAGGGCACGAGCAGCTCCCCCTCGGCGTCGAACGCGAGGTAGCCGTGCATCATCGCTGACACGCCCGCCGCGGCCAGGGTCTCGATCGCGACACCGTACTGGCGCTGCACATCGGCGACGAGCGCCGCGTAGGAGGCCTGCACGCCGGTCCAGACGTCGTCCAGCGAGTAGGTCCAGTTGCCGTCGCGGTAGCGGTTCTCCCAGGCGTGCGAGCCGGTGGCCAGCACGCGGGTGGGTTCGTCGGCATCCACCAGGCAGGCCTTGATGCGGGTGGATCCGAGCTCGATGCCCAGCACGGCACGGCCGGAGGCGATGACCTCGGCGGGCGAGGTGGCGACGGCGCTCACCGACGTGCGTCCGAGTTCTGGCCGTACACGTTCTGGTAGCGGTCGTAGAGCGCGTCGATGTGCTCCTGCGGGATCGGGATGAGGGGCCCTGCCTCTCGGGCGATGTGCACGGTTCGGGCGACGTCCTCGAGCATGACGGCGGCCTTCACGGCGTCCTTCGCGTCTTTTCCGATCGTGAACGGACCGTGGTTCTGCATGATGACGCCGCGCGAACGGTGACCGCGCAGGGTCTCGACGATGCCCCGGCCGATCGAGTCGTCGCCGATGATCGCGAACGGCCCGACGGGGATGGGCCCGCCGAACTCGTCGGCCATCGCGGTGATGACGCAGGGGATCTCTTCGCCGCGGGCCGCCCACGCGACGCCGTAGGTGGAGTGCGTGTGCACGACACCACCGACCTCGGGCATATTGCGGTACACGTACGCGTGGGCTGCGGTGTCGCTCGAGGGGCTGCGGTCACTCCCCGGCGTACCGGGGATCGCGTTGCCGTCGAGGTCGCACACGATCATGTTCGCGGGGCTCAGGTCTTCGTACGAGACGCCCGAGGGCTTGATGACGAACAGGTCGGCGCCGGGCACGCGGCCCGAGACGTTGCCGCCGGTCCACACGATCAGGTTGTAGCGCACCAGTTCGGCGTGCAGCCGGGCGACGTCCTCGCGGACGCGATCGATCGATGCCTGAACGTCGGGGGTGATGTCAGCAGGGGATGCTGCCACGGTGTTCTCCTTGCGGGGGTACGGATCGACGACGGTGCTCATTTTCGACGTCGCGCGGTGAGCACCCGCTGCAGCAGCACGAACGCGAGCAGGATACCGCCGGTGATGATGGTCAAGTATTCGGGGCGGATGCCACCGTCTTTGGTGATGATCATGGCCAGGGCGGCGAGCACCAGCGAGCCGACGACCGAACCGAGGACGTACCCGGCGCCGCCGGTCAGGAGCGTTCCCCCGATGACGACGGCGGCGATGGCATCCAGTTCCCATCCGATGCCGGTGACGTTCTGCGCCTTGCCGCCCACCTCGGCCGTGTACACGACGGCCGCGAGGCCGGCGAGGGCACCGCTGAGCACGTAGATGAGCACGCGGGTGCGCGCGACGGGGAGACCCATCAGCTGCGCCGAGTTCTCCGCCCCGCCGATGCCGTACACCGTGCGACCCGTGCGGGTGCGGTGCAGGAGCATGAAGGCGGCGGCCACGACGAGCACGGCGATGAAGAAGCCGGGCGTGAGAACCAGGTCGTTCGTCTTCGGACCGTCGTACAGCTTCCAGTCGGTGGCGAGCACCAGGATCGGGGCGTTGTCCGGCGCCTGCACCGGAACGGTCGAGAGAATGGATGCCAGGCCTCGGGCGAGGAACATCATGGCCAGCGTGGCGATGAAGGGCTGCACGTTGAAGTACTGGATGAGCACTCCCGAGACCAGACCGAACAGTGCACCGAACACGATCATCAGGATGACGGCGACCCAGCCGTTGACCCCGTTGTTCATCAGCATGACGCCCGACACCGAGGTGAACGCGACGACAGCGCCGACGGAGAGGTCGATGCCTCCCGACAAGATGACGATGGTCATCCCGACGGCGAGGATGATCGTGGGCGCGAAGCTGACCAGCAGGCTCGACATGGTGCCGGCGTGGAACACGCGGCCATAGGCGAGCTCGGCGTACACGAGCATCGCGACGAGGAGCACGACGGCGGCGAGCGTCGGGACGGCGGACTGGCTGCGACCCCACATGCGGGAGATCGCCAGGCCCCGCACCGGGACCTCGGTGCCGTGCGAGGGCGAGGGGGGTGAGACGGTCGTGCTCATGCGACGACCTCCTTACGGGTACGGCGGCGTCCGGCCTGGAGGACGAAGGTCCTCACCCGCTCGGACTGCAGCAGGACGAGCAGCACGATGACGATGGCCTTGAAGGCCGGGGTCGCCGCGGCGGAGACCCCGAGGAAGAGCACGGTCTTGTTCAGGGTCGCGATCAGCAGCGCCCCGATCGTCGACCCGAGGATGGAGAACTTGCCTCCGGCGAGGGACGTGCCCCCGATGACGACGGCGAGGATCGCGTCGAGCTCCATCTGGTAGCCGGTGCCCGAGACGTCGACCGTCATGACCTCCGACACCGTGAACAGTCCACCTCCGGCGGCGAGGATGCCCGAGAGCACGTAGACGGTGATGAGGATCGGACGCGGACGGATGCCGGCGAGGCGGCTCGCGTCGGGGTTCACGCCGATGGACTCGATCATGAGGCCCAGCGCGGTGCGACGCATGATCACCGTGACCACCACGACGATGACGATCGCGGTGACGAAGCTGATGGGAAGCCCGAGCACCTGGCCGTTGGAGATCTGCTGGAACGGCTGATTCTGCGAGTTGGTGTTCTGGCCGCCCGTGATCACGCGGGCGATACCGCGCGCGGCGAGCATCATCACCAGGGTGCTGATGAACGGCTGCAGACCGACGACCGAGACGAGCAGGCCGTTGATGAGACCGAGCACGGCGCCGAGGAGGAGCGCGAGGCCGATCGCCATGAACATGGCGCCGAACGAGCTCGCCTCGTTGAGCGAACGCAGCAGCTCCATCGCGGCGGCGCCGCCGACGGCCATGATCGATCCGACCGAGAGGTCGATGCCCTTGGTGGCGATGACGAAGGTCATGCCGAGGGCGATCATGATGATGGGTGCCGACACCCGCAGGATGTCGAGCAGGTTGCCCGAGAGCTGACCGGTCGTCGGGTTGATGCCGACGGAGAGGTAGGTCGGGTCCTTGATGACGTTCAGCGACAGCAGCAGGACGATGCCGATGATGCCCCAGAACCAGGGGGTGCGCAGAAGCGACTTGAAGACGGTCATCAGCGGGTCTCTCCTTCGGCGAGGGCCTCGGTCTGGGCTTCCGCCTCTTCTTCGGTCTCGGCCGCGATGATCGACACGACGCGCTCGGCGGTGACGTCGGGGCCGTTGACGATCTCGCCGACCTTCTCGTGGTCCTTCATGATCACGATGCGCTCGGACAGGCGCACGACCTCTTCGAGCTCGGACGAGATGAACACGACGCTCATGCCCCCCTCGGCGAGCTCCGCGACGGTCTCCTGGATGTCGGCCTTGGCACCGACGTCGATGCCACGGGTCGGCTCGTCGAGCAGCAGCAGTTCGGGGTCGGTCGCCAGCCACCGGCCGAGCAGGACCTTCTGCTGGTTGCCGCCGGAGAGAAGGCGGATGGGGCGCTCGGGGTCGTTGGGCCGGACGCTGAAACGCTCCATGTAGGTCGAGACCAACTGGTCGACCTCCTTGGCCGGGATGCGGCGCAGCCATCCGCGCTTGGCCTGCAGCGCGAGCATGATGTTCTCGCGGATGCTCAGGTCGCCGATGATGCCGTCGTCGCGGCGGTTCTCGGTCGAGTAGGCGATGTGATTGCCCAGACCCGAGACCGGGGAGGTGACGTTGACCTTCTTGCCCTTGAGGCGCACGGTGCCCGCGTCGGCGCGGTCGGCACCGGCGATCAGGCGGGCGAGCTCGGTGCGACCCGAGCCGAGGAGCCCGGCGAAGCCGACCACCTCACCCCGGTGGATCTCGATGTCGGTGGGGGCGAGGGCGCCCGCGCGGGCGATTCCCTCGGCGGCGTAGACGGGGGTCTCGTTGCGGTCGCGGGCGTCGACCTGACGGTTGGATCCCAGGGCGCGCAGCGCCTCGATGTCCTTGCCGATCATCTTGGAGATGAGCTGTGTGCGGTCGAGGTCGCGGGTGAGGTACTCGCCCACGAAACCGCCGTTGCGCAGCACCGTGATGCGGTCGCTGATCGCGTAGACCTGATCGAGGAAGTGCGAGACGAAGAGGATCGCCACCCCCTGGTCGCGCAGGCGTCGCATGACGGTGAAGAGCACCTCGACCTCGGCGGCGTCGAGGCTCGAGGTCGGCTCGTCGAGGATGAGCACCTTCGAGTCGGTGACCATGGCGCGGCTGATGGCGACGAGCTGCTGCAGGGCGATCGAGATGGAGGACAGCGGAGCACGGGGGTCGAGGTGGCCGAGTCCCATACCGGTCAGCGCCTCTTTGGCGCGAGCGTGCGTGGCGCGCCAGTTGATGCCGAACGGTCCGCGGATCTCGTGGCCCAGCATGACGTTCTCACCGATGGTGAGGTTGGTGCACAGGTTGACCTCTTGGTAGACGGTCGAGATTCCGGCCGCCTGCGCCGAGGCGGTGCCGCTCAGGCGTCGTTCCTCGCCGAAGATGAGGATCGATCCGGAGTCGATCTGGTAGACGCCGGTCAGCGCCTTGATGAGCGTGGACTTGCCCGCGCCGTTCTCGCCCATGAGGGTGTGGACTTCTCCCGGCAGGAGTCGGAAGTTCACCTCGTCGAGGGCTTTGACGCCGGGGAATGTGATCGATGCGCCGCGGACTTCGACGATCGGTAGGGATTCTGTCATCGCTGACGAACTTCCTCGCTGGTACGGAGCGGGTGGGGAATGCGGAGCGGGGGCAGCCCGGGCGGGCCGCCCCCACTCCTGAAGTGGTGCTGTCGAGCGGGTGGGACGGGACTTAGAAGCCCAGGCCCTCGGACAGTGCCGTCTCGGCCGCCTCGGGCGAGTCGAAGGTCGCGCTGTCGACGATGATCGTCTTCTCGACGGTGTCACCGGCGAGGGCCGACTTCACGGCGTCGACGGCGGTGTCACCGAAGAAGGGGTTGTACTGGGCGACGAAGCTGAGCTGACCGGCGGCCAGCGCCTCGAGCGCACCCTTCGTGCCGTCGATGGTGGCGATCTTGACGTCGGTGCCGGGGGTCAGGCCCGCGGCGGAGACGGCCTGAGCGGCGCCGATGCCCATCTCATCGTTCTGGGCGAAGATGAACTGGATGTCGTTGTTGTTGGCCTTCAGCACGGTCTCGATGACGGACTTGCCCTCGTCGGTCTTCCAGTTGGCGGTCTGCGCGCCCACCTTGGTGAAGCCCGATGCGCTGCTGACCTCGGCGTCGAAGCCCTCGTTGCGCTCGTTCACGACCGACAGGCCGGGGACGCCCTCGAGCACGAAGTACTTCGCGCCCGACGGGAAGGCCGAAACGGCCCACGAACCGACCGATTCTGCGACCTGCTTGTTGTCGGGGGCGATGCGCGTGACGTAGAGGTCGTCGGACGCGTCGACGCCGCGGTCGAGGAGCACGACCGGGATCTCCGCCTCCTTGGCGAGCTCGAGCGAGGACTCCCAACCCGAGGCCTCCGTGGCCGTGAGCAGGATGACGTCGACCTCGTCGTTGACGAAGGTCGCGAAGGCGTCGAGCTGCGACTTCTGGTCGCTGGGGCTGGCCGCCGGGGCGTACTTGAGGTCGAAGCCGGCGTCCGCGGTGAACGCGTCCTTGATGGCCTGCTCGTTGGCGTTACGCCATCCGCCCTCGGGGCCGACGGCGACGAAGCCGACCGTGGTGACGCCGTCGTCGGCGGCGTCGCCTCCGCTGCCCGCATCGGCACCACCGGCGCAGCCGGCCAGGGACAGGGCGACGGCGCCCGCACCGATGAATCCGACGACGCCGCGCATGCGCTTCGAAATCGACATGTGTTCTCCTCCTTGAGATCTCTCCAGCGTTCGGGTTGGAGAGGGGATGCAGTGCTGCGGTGAGCGGCACTCCTGGTCTTCATTAGTGTGCGCGCTAACATTCAAGAGCGCAAGACATTTTCACGAGAATTTCTCGGTTTCAGATCACAACTCGATCACGGGCCGATCGAGGTGCGCGACGGAGCCTCAGCCGGGGACGACGGCCGTCGTCGACTCGCGGACGATCAGCTTCGGCTGGATGGTGTCGTGGCTGGGATCGGTGTCACCCTCGATCGCGGCGATGAGCTGCTGCAGCGCCAGCTCGCCGAGTTCGGCGAAGTTCTGGCGGACCGTGGTCAGCGGGGGGAGGAAGTGCCGCGCATCGGACAGATCGTCGAACCCGACGACGTTCACGTCTTCCGGAACCCGGATGCCGCGGCCGTGCAGCCCGTGGATGACGCCCAGCGCGATCTGGTCGTTCGCCGCGAACACCGCGGTGGTGTCGCCCAGGTCGAACGACTTGCCGAACTCGAAGCCGAAGTCCGACGTCCAGTCGCCGATGATGCTCGGCCCCTCCGGAAGACCCGCCTCGGCGAGGCATTCGCGCCAGCCTTCCATGCGCTCGCGGGCGTCGAACCAGTCCATGGGCCCCGCGAGGTGGGCAATGCGACGATGGCCGAGCCCGATGAGGTGACGCACGGCCAGTCGCGCACCCTCGCGTTGATCGACGCCGACCGTGTGCCAGGCGGCGTCCGCCTCGGCCTTGATGACGATGGTGGGCAGTCCCGTCGTCTGTTGTCTCAGCAGGTCGAGCGATGACTCGCGCGGGGCGATCACGCACAGCGCGTCGACGCCCTGGGTGACGAGCTCCATGACCCCGGAATCCATCTGCGAGGCGTCGTCATCGCCGATCGAGAACGCGCTGACGGCGTACCCGACCCCGCGCGCCGCCACCTCGAGGGCGCGGAGGGTGCTGTTCGGACCGTTCTGCACGGGGCCGTCGATGAGCACGCCGATGCGGCGGGCTCGCCGCGTGGCGAGAGCCCGAGCGATCGAGCTCGGCGTGTAGTTCATCTCTTCGATCGCCTGCAGCACACGCGCGCGCGTCGTCTCGCGGATGTTCGGGTGACCGTTCAGCACCCGCGACACCGTCATATGCGACACGCCGGCCCGACGCGCGACGTCGTAGATGCTGGGCCGCTGCCACCCGCGACTCGAGGACTGGGGCATTGAGGTCATCCGATCCGAACATCGTGGGCGAGGTGCGCGTCGGACGTTTCCCCACGCGTACGGCAGGCCGCCGGACGACGCCGGAAAGGCCTGACCACAACATTCCACATTATCCGCCGACCCCGCACGCATCATGGACGGACCGGAGGCGCGACCCCCGCCCTCGCCGCCCGATGACGCGCGAGACGACGGGGCCGCGCTCTCACGCGCGACGACGGTGACGGTGCAGCAGAGCGAGGCCGACGGCCACGACCACGACGGCCCCGGCGGCGATCAGCCAGGCCGGGTCGACCCCGGTCGCCGCGAGCCATCCGTGGCCGGGGACACCGGACGGCGACGGCGCGACGCCCGCGGGGGCGGAGGGAAGGATGGTCGGTACGGGGGTGATGTCGACGTCGACCGAGACGACGTCGCCGCGCTCTCGCACCGTCGCGGCGAGGATCACCGACGCCCCTCCGTGGAGGCGGCGTCCGCGGCCTCGGCGCGACCAGGGGCCGCTCCCGTCGCCGTCGGCGAGACGTCGGCGGCCGAAGCGGCTGGGCCCTGCGCCGCGAGACGTCCTTCTTCGCGCGCACGGTCGAGGGCGGCGGTGAAGCGGCGGCGGCGCCAGAAGAGGGCCGCGACGATGAGCAGGACGCCGAGCAGAACGAGCAATTGCGGCACGGGGAGGGCCCACAGCGACGCATCCGCGGACTGCGGTGCGACCTCGACGGCACTGCCGCCCAGATCGGTCGCCGTGGGAGCCAGGTCGACGGACCCCGGCACGAAGAACGTGGGCCAGACGTCGGCGATCGCGACGGTGAACGAGCGGGACTCCCCCGGCAGAAGCTCCTGGCGCGGCGCGCCGTCGTCGGGGAAGACCGCTGACCCGGTGCCGATGGTCGTCGCCCCGGTGACGAGCAGGCTGGCGTTGCCGGTGTTCTCGACCGTGAAGGACGTGGTCGCGGAGCCCGGACGGAACGGGTTCCACGACATGTCATAGCCGGACTGGACCCCCGACACCGCGTACGAGGGGACGATGTCGCCGGTGACGCGGGTCATCACGCGGAAACCGACGCGGCTCTCGACGCCGACCTCGGAGCCGCTGGCGTCGGTACCGGTGGACGAGACGGATGCGGCGATGCCCGCCGCGTGGTCACCCGGAATCGCCCCCTCCGGCACCGTGGTGGTGAAGGGGACGACGGCGGTGCCGTTCGGGGCGACGGTGACCGAGTCGGGCAGGTCGATCCACAGACCCGCGTCGACCGACTCCTGATCGGAGGGCAGCATGTTGAAACGCCCGTTGTCGGTGTAATAGCCGTCCGCCGCGGAGAGGGCGAACGTCACCTCGGTGCGGCTGAGGTTGCGCACGGCGAAGAAGTCGGCCCGCGACGAACCGGGATCGAGTTCCTGCTGGATGACGCCACGATCGTCGGGGCCGGACGCGTCGGCCGGCGTCACGGACCAGGTGATGTCATCGGCGGATGCCGCGGCCGCGGCGGGGACCCCGAGCAGAAACGGAACGACGACGGCCGCCAGGGCGATCGTCATGCGCGCGAGAAAGGGGCGTGTCCTGGACATACCGCTGCGTCACCATCCCAGATCTTCGTCGACCCCGTCGACATCGTCGCTCATACGAAAGCGCGGGCCGAGCCCCGTTCAGGACTCGGCCCGCTGCTGCGTAGAGCTTACGGCTGAGCCGGCGTGAACACGTCCTCGAAGAGGGACAGGGTCAGCTTCGACGTGTACGCACCCGGGGTGACACCGGCGTCGGTCTTCAACACCAGCGCGGCGTCGGCGGTCCACGAGGACTCCCCGCCTTCCTTCACGGTCTTCGACTCGAGAGCGGTGTACAGCAGCTCCTTGTCGACGAGGCCGACCGCGTCGTCGCCGGTGTCCTCGGAGGTGCCGACCGGCTCGCCCTCGGTCACGAGACCGGTGTCGCCCCCGTCGATGAGCTTCGGGGTCCAGCCGAGGTGGTCGGGGGAGATCGTGGCGCCACCGGGGCCGGTGAACGCCGAGGCCTGACCGACGACGTACCAGAAGTGATCCGCCGGGATGTCGGCGACGTCACGGGTGTCGGTGACGGTCACGGTGGGCAGGGCACCGTCGAACTGGCGCACCTGGGCGTCACCGGATGCCGACTCCGTCAGCGTGGCGGAGGTACCGGCCACCGTCAGGCTCAGGCTGCCCGGGCCCACGACCGGGGCGATCTGCACGTTGACGTCGACGTCGGAGCCGTCGACCTCGGCGGCGAACGCCGCACCCGCCGTGCCCACGAGCACCAGACCACCGGCAGCGGCCACGGCGATACGAGCCGCGGCACCCTTGGAAAACTTCATTGTGTACTCCGTTTCTTCGTCCGACACCGACGTCGAACGA
>NZ_JBQEOS010000010.1:0-7407 GCF_052045385.1 Microbacterium sp. 22296
CGGCTGTTCGGCCGTGAGATCTCGCGTGTGGATCTGACCATCTCGGGCGCCACCGCCCCCCAGCGAAAGCGAGTGCTGTGATGACTGACACCGTGCTGCGCACCGTCGTGCGCCGCGAGACCCACTCGCCCCGCACCGTGGCCATGCTCGTCGTGGTCCTGCTGCTGCTGCTCGTCCTCGCCTACGCCGCGGTCGAGATCATCCTGAACCTCGTCGGCGCGCAGCCGCTGCTCGTCGCCCCCGGCGAGGCCCTCAACGCCGTCGTCGCCGCCCCCACCGCGTTGATGCCGGTCGCGTTCATCGTCGGCGGTGTCGTGCTGGCCCTCCTGGGGCTTGTCGTGCTGATCCTCGCCCTCAAGCCGGGCCGGCTGTCCAAGCACGAGATGCAATGGGGAGAGCGCGCCGTGGTCGTCGACAACGGCGTCGTGGCATCCGCCATCGCCCAACACCTCAGCAACGAATCCGGCATCGCCCGCGACGACATCGTCGTCGGCGTCGCCCACCGCTCCCTCGATGTCACCGTGCGTCCCCCGGTCGGCATCCCCGTCGACGAAGCGCAGCTGCGCCACATCGTCGACGAAGAGATCGCCGCCTACAAGCTCACCCCCGCCGTCCGCACCCACCTGCGCGTGCAGCGTCCCGACACCAAGGAGTCCCGATGAATGCGACACGTCGCGGTCTGAACCGCTTCATCCTCTTCCTCGTCGCCGTCGTGCTGCTGGCCGCGGGCGCCCTCGCCCTCGCCGTGGGCCTGGTGCCCGGCGGGACCGACACCTGGACCACCGTCATGGGCGGCTTCCAAGGCTGGCTCGAATCCCTGGGTCGTGACTCCGCCGGATGGGGCGCGGTCGCAGCCTTCGTGGTCCTGGGGATCATCCTCATCGTCATCGCCTCCTCCGCCGTCCGCGGACGCCGCCACGCGCCCCTGCAGTCCACCGGCAGCGCGAACGCCGAAGGCCGCATCACCGTCACCGACGGCTTCGCCTCCGAAGCGCTGAAGAACGCCCTCGCCGAACGCGACGAAATCCTCTCCTCCCGCGTCACCGCCGGAGAGATCAACCGGGAATCCGTCCTGCACGTCGCAGTCACCCCACGGCAGAACACCTCACCCCGCCAGGTCGCCGAGCACGTCGACACCCTCGTCACCAACCTCGCCGCGCTCACCGGGCAAAACGTCCGCGCCTACATCTCCATCCACACCGGGCTGCGCGCCAAACTCGCACGCGACAACACCCGCGTGAACTGATATCCCACGAGGAGTCGTCATGACCACCATCGATTCGACCATCGACCCGCCTGCTCTCGACGCCGCCGCGGACCTCGCGGCGAACGCCGCCGCCGCGGTGCCGGGCGTGCACGCACTGGGAAGCCTCCTCGGCCGTGCCTCCGATGCCGTCCGTGAGCGGGTGGGCCTGGCCAGCACCGCGCCGGGCGTCAAGATCGACACCGACCGCGCCGACTCGGTCACCGCGACCATCTCGCTCGTCGTCGACTACCCCCAGAAGCTCCGCGAGGTGTCCGAGGCCGTACGCACCGCGGTGCGATCGGCTCTCGAACCGCTCGGGCGTGGATCGATCGACGTGAACGTAGTCGTGACCGGGGTCTTCGGACCGTTCGACCGCGATGTCGTCGCGGAGGCCGAGGAGAAGGCGGACGCCGCGGCCGCCCGCACGTCCGAGGTCGTCGACGACGTGAAAGCGAGGTCGAAGGACGCCGCAGCGCGCGCGTCGGAGGTTGTCGACGACGTCAAAGCGAGGTCGAAGGATGCCGCGGATGACGCGGTGGCGAGGTCGAAGGACCTTGCGGCCAGCGCCTCGGAGACCGTCGACGTCGCCGTGTCGAAGGCGAAAGACGTCGCCGCCGGTGCGGCGGCCGCCGTCCACGAGACGGTGAGGGCGGCCCGGGAACGCGTCGCCGCCGACGACCGGAGGGCGGACATCGACGCGGCGGATCGCGTGACCGAGGGCCTCGAGCCCGAGCGTCCCGCGCACACAGCCGCCGGTGAGCGCGGTGACGTTCGCGACGTGGTCGCGGAGGCTCTGGAGGACGCCGCGGTCGACATCGCGATCGCCGCCGACGAGGTGCGCACCGACGACAAGACGCCGGCCACGGACAGCGTGCAGTCGGTCGTGGAGGACGACCGCCCCCGGTCCTGACGCATCGGCTCCACCCCAGGGCGCTCCTGCTTCGGCGGGGGCGCCCTTCACTCCGTCTGTCTCGCGAAACCGGCCGGGTCCGACGTCGCGCACGTTGGACGCGAACCGAAGACTCGGCGACAGCGAAGAGCGCGCCCCGAACGGTGCGGTGTCACTCGCGCGGGGCGTGCGCCGCGAGGAACTCGTACATCTCCGTCGCGTCGACGCCGGGGAAGGCGCCGGTCGGCAGGGTGGCCAGCAGGGTGCGCGGCGTGCGCACGTTCGGCCAGGCCTTGTCGCGCCAGGCCTCCTCGAGGGCGGCGGGCGCGCGTCGGCAGCACGTCTCGACCGCGTGCCGGGAGACGCCGCGGTTGGGGGTGTCGCGCCCGCGGAACCACCTCGTGTCGTCGAAGCGCACGCCCACGCTCACCGAGTGCGCCCCCTCGCTCGACTGCTCCACCCGCGCCGTGCACCAGTACGTGCCGTTTCCGGTGTCGGTGTACTGGTAGTAGGGGTTGAAGAGGTCGTCCTCGTCGAAGACGACGCGGCTCGTCCACCGCCGGCAGCACATCTGCCCCTCGATCGACCCGAGGCGATCGGTCGGGAAGTTCACGTCGTCGTTCTCGTACGCCTTCGTGATCGTGCCAGACTCGTGCACCTTGAGGAAATGCACCGGGATGCCGAGGTGCACGGTGGCGAGATTGGTGAAGCGGTGCGCGGCGGTCTCGTACGACACCGAGTACGCGTCGCGTAGATCTTCGATGCTGATCGTGCGTCGCTCCTTCGCCTCTCGGAGCACCGGCACGACGTGCGCCTCGGGCATCAGCAGCGCCCCGGTGAGGTAGTTCGTCTCCACGCGTTGGCGAAGGAACTCGTCGTAGCTCGTCGGCTCACCGTGCCCGAGCACCCGGCTCGACAGCGCCTGCAGCACCGCAGCCCGCGGGTCGCCCTTCGCGACCTTCGTCGACAGGTAGAGCCGGCCGTTCTTCGCGTCCGCGATGCTGCGCGTCGATGACGGCAGGTCGGGCACGTAGTGCAGCGAGAAGCCGAGGTGTGCGGCGATGTCGCTCGCCCCGCGCTGGGTGAGCGGCCCTCCCGGGTGGTCGATGCTGTCCAGCAACTCGGATGCCACCCGCTCGAGCTCCGGGAAATGGTTGTCCTGCGTGCGCATCAGGCGGCGCAGGGCGACATTCGCGCGACGCGCCTCCTCGGGCGTGGCCGAGCGCTCCTCGCGCAGGCGCTCGATCTCGGCCCGCAGCGCGAGCATCGCCGTGAGCACCTCGTCGGGCACCGAGCGCCCCACGCGGAACGGGGCGATGCCGAGAGCCTGGAACGTCGGTCCGCGCATCGCGCGTTCCACCGACAGCTCGAGGGTGGCGCGAGGGTCGAGGGGTTCGGCATCCAGGATCTGGTCGAGTCGGCACTCCAAGGCGCGCGCGATCGCCTGCAGCAGGGTGAGCTTCGCCTCGCGCCGGCCGTTCTCGATCATCGAGATCTGACTCGGCGCTCGGCCGACGGCGCCGGCGAGGTCGTCGAGCGTCATCCCGCGCGCGGTGCGCAACTGCCGGATGCGCCGGCCGATGGTGAGAGTGTCCACCTCGTCATCGTCGGACGGGAGAGGTGCCGAGAGGGAAGAGACTCCGGTGTCCATACGCCAGAGTCTCACAACAGCAGAAGATCGGGCAATCTTCACACCCCCCGAGGCGCTTCCGGTGCCGCGATCTTCGCCCACAGTTGTGGTCACGGGGCACCGCCGCCCCGCGACCCGAAGGAGGACGACATGACGATCCAGGCCACCCCCGCCCAGCAGCCCCTGCGCCCCGGCGACCAGACCGAGACCGCCGATGAGATCCGCGCCGCGTGGGAGAACGACCCGCGGTGGGACGGCATCGAGCGCACGTACTCGGCCGAGGACGTCGTCCGCCTGCGCGGCAGCGTCCGGGAGGAGTCGACCCTCGCCCGCCGCGGGGCCGAGAACCTCTGGAACCTCCTCCACACCGAGGAGTACATCCGGGCCCTCGGTGCCTACACCGGGGGTCAGGCCGTGCAGCAGGTGCGCGCGGGGCTGAAGGCCATCTACCTCAGCGGGTGGCAGGTCGCCGCCGACGGCAACCTCGCGGGCCAGACCTACCCCGACCAGAGCCTCTACCCCGCCAACAGCGTTCCCGCGGTCGTCCGCCGCATCAACAACGCACTCCTGCGCCAGGACCAGATCGAGCGCGCCGAGGGCGAGATCACGCAGGACTGGCTCGCCCCGATCGTCGCGGATGCCGAGGCCGGCTTCGGCGGACCCCTCAACGCCTACGAGCTCGCACAGTCGCTGATCGCGGCCGGGGCCGCCGGCATCCACTGGGAGGACCAGCTCGCGAGCGAGAAGAAGTGCGGCCACCTCGGTGGCAAGGTGCTCGTGCCGATCCAGCAGCACATCCGCACGCTCAACGCCGCGCGCCTCGCGGCCGACGTCGCGGGGGTGTCGACGGTGATCATCGCCCGCACCGACGCGCTGGCCGCCGACCTGCTCACCAGCGACGTCGACCCGAGGGATGCCGAGTTCCTCACCGGTGAGCGCACGACCGAGGGCTTCTACCGCGTGCGGCCGGGGCTCGACTCGGTCATCGCGCGCGGCCTTGCCTTCGCCCCCTACGCCGACCTGCTGTGGGTGGAGACCGGCGAGCCCGACATCGAACTCGCCCGCGCCTTCGCCGAGGCGATCCACGCCCGCTACCCGGGCAAGAAGCTCGCCTACAACTGCTCGCCGAGCTTCAACTGGAAGCGCCACCTCAATGATGAGCAGATCGCGACCTTCCAGGCCGACCTGGCCGCCCTCGGCTACGCCTTCCAGTTCATCACGCTGGCCGGCTTCCACGCCGTCAACCACTCGATGTTCGACCTCGCCCGCGGTTACGCCGAGCGCGCCATGAGCGCGTACGTCGAGCTGCAGGAGGCCGAGTTCGCCGCCGAAGCCGACGGCTATACCGCGACGCGCCACCAGCGCGAAGCGGGCACCGGCTACTTCGACGTCGTGTCCACCGCGCTCAACCCCGACAGCGCCACCCTGGCCCTGGCCGGCTCCACCGAGACCGCGCAGTTCCACTGACCCCGAGCGTTCGCGCCGACCCTCGCGCGTTCGTGCCGACCCCGCGCGTTCGCGCCGACCCCGCGCGTTCGTGCCGACCCTCGCGCGTTCGTGTCGACCCTCGTCCCACTTTTCGCAGACCTCGTCCCATTTCTGGCTGCTCAAGCCACCCCCAGACAGCCACTTCTGGGACGAGGTCTGCAGCGGCCCACACCGCCGCACCTGCCCCCTGCTCAGCTCCGCACCCTCGTCCCACTCCGCACGCACCTTGTCCCACTTCTGGTCACCTGGGCCACCCCCAGCCGACCGTTTTCGGGACGAGGTTCGACAACGGCGGCGGGCGGTCCGACGCAACATAGAAAGCCACGATCATGACTCTTCTCTCCTCTTCCCCGCCCACCCCGACGATCACCTCCCGCGCAGACGGGTCCCGAACGCCGTCGCCGGCGGCACCCGCCGAGACCGAGCCCCGCACCCGCACCACGCGGATGCCGCAGACTCCGGCATCCGTCCCCTCCCTGCACCTCGAACGCCCCGTGCAGGGCCGTCACGCCGAGATCCTCACCCCCGCCGCCATCGCGTTCCTCACCGATCTGCACGACCACTTCGCTCGGAGCCGGCACGACCGGCTCGCGGCGCGCCTCCGGCACCAGTACGACGTGGGGTTGGGTAGCGATCCGCACTTCCGCGCCGACACCGCGCACATCCGCGACAGTCCGTCGTGGCGCGTGGCGGGGGCGGGCCCCGGACTCGAGGATCGCCGTGTCGAGATCACCGGCCCGACCGACCCGAAGATGACGATCAACGCGCTGAACTCCGGCGCTCAGGTGTGGCTCGCCGACCAGGAGGATGCCACCTCACCCACCTGGAGCAACGTCATCGGCGGGCAGCTCTCGCTGTTCGACGCGATCCGCGGGCAGTTGTCGTTCACCAGCGCCGAGGGCAAGCGGTACGAGGTCACCGCGGAGCGCACCCCGACCATCGTGATGCGCCCGCGCGGATGGCACCTCCCTGAGAAGCACATGACGTTCACCGACCGGTCCGGACGCCGGCTGCCGGCATCCGGATCCCTCGTCGACTACGGGCTCTACGTCTTCCACAACGCCCACGCCCTCATCGCCGCCGGGCGCGGCCCCTACTTCTACCTGCCGAAGATCGAGTCGGCCGAGGAGGCGCGGCTCTGGGACAACGTGTTCACGTTCACCGAGAAGCGGCTGGGCCTGGACCACGGAACGATCCGCGCCACGGTGCTGATCGAGACGCTGCCCGCGGCCTTCGAGATGGAGGAGATCCTCTTCGCCCTCCGGGACCACTGCGCGGGCCTGAACGCCGGACGGTGGGACTACATCTTCTCGATCATCAAGACGTACCGCGGTCGCGGGGCTCGCTTCGTCCTGCCGGACCGGAGCGAGGTGACGATGACGGTTCCCTTCATGCGGGCCTACACGGAGCTGCTCGTGCAGACGTGCCACAAGCGGGGCGCATATGCCATCGGCGGCATGAGCGCCTTCATCCCGAACCGTCGTCGACCCGAGGTGACCGAGGCCGCGTTCGCGAAGGTCGCCGCCGACAAGCGCCGCGAGGCGAACGACGGCTTCGACGGGACGTGGGTGGCCCACCCCGACCTCATCCCCGTCGCTCGGGCCGAGTTCGACTCCGTCCTCGGGGATGCGCCCCACCAGCTCGCGCGCACGCGCGACGACGTGTCCGTCACCCCCGCCGACCTGCTCGACGTGCGCATCGGCCGGCCGATCACCGCGGCGGGCGTGCACGCGAACGTCTCGGTGGCCATCCGCTACATCGAGGCGTGGCTGCGGGGTCTGGGCGCGGTCGCCATCGACGACCTGATGGAGGATGCGGCGACCGCCGAGATCGCACGGTCGCAGATCTGGCAGTGGATCCACCAGGACCGGTCGACCGAGGAAGGCATCCCCGTCACCCGCGCGTTCGTCGAGGACAGCGTGAAGGACCTCCTGAACTCGGTGCAGCGCTTCGACGGCGACCGCTTCGCCGACGCCGTCGAGATCTTCCGCGCGGCGGCGCTGCGCGAGGAGTTCCCCGCGTTCCTCACCCTGGCGGCCTACTCGTCGTACCTCGACTGACCGCTCACGGTCGCGGGGGGGGGGGGGGGGGGGGGGGGGGGGGGGGGGGGGGGGGGGGGGGGGGGGGGGGGGGGGGGGGGGGGGGGGGGGGGGG
>NZ_JBQEOS010000010.1:7457-119840 GCF_052045385.1 Microbacterium sp. 22296
GGGAGGGGCGCTTCCACGGAGAACCCGAGGTCAGAGGGCGTGCAGGTACCGCCGCGTCATCCAGGCCTGCACCCAGCGCCCGAGCGGGGCGCCGACACGCGTGAACCAGCGGCCCGGTTTCGAGAACGCCGCGATCTCGAACACGACCTCGTCGGACGGCTCGAGCGTGAGCGTGAACCGCTCCTCCCCGCGCTCGGGATGCCCCGGCAGGGTTCCGTACGCGAAGCCGGCCACGGTGTCGGTGCGCTCGGCCCACACGACCAGACACGGGATGCGGAAGCTCAGGATGCCGAACCCCAACCGCATCGTCACGCGGCTGCCGGTGCGCATCGGCGTCTCCGACAGCTCGACCCGCGCGCCCGCACGGCGCTGCACCTCCCCGGCGAGGAGCGCATCGGCGGCATGCTCGAACGCGGCTCGCCCGTGCCCGATGATGCGCCGATCCCGCACGTGGTGGTACCCGGGCGGCATCACGCCGGCGGTCGCGCCGACCTCGTCGTAGGTCAGGCCGTCCATGCGTTCACGGTAGCCGGGCGCGGCGTGCGGGGTGGCGGGGTTGCGGCGGTGGAGGGGCGGTGCGACCGGCGGGGTGGCGGCGGGGGCGCGGGTCGGTGCGAGAGGCGATAGCCCGGTGCCGCGGGGGTCCGGAGGAGGGTGGCGGCGGAGGAGACTCGGCCGGGGAGGGCGGGGAGGCGCTCGCGCGTCCTCCGTTGCGGGGGTCTCCTCCGGCCGCGCGGTTGCGCGGGTCTGCTCCGGCCGCGTTGTCGCCCGGATCTCCTCGGCCGCGCCGCCGCCCGGGCCCGCCGCGCCCCTGTTCGGGAACGATGTCCGTGGCCGCGCCTACGCTGGAGCCATGCCCGCCCCCACCGCCCGGTCGATCGCGTGATCGAGGTCGCCGAGCACCTCGCAGCCGTCCTGGCGATGGTCCAGCCCCTGGGCGGTGCGCAGCGCGATGTCGCGGCCGCGCGAGGGCGGGTGCTGCGGCATCCGGTGTTCGCGGCGGTCGATGTGCCCGGATTCGACTCCTCGGCGATGGACGGCTTCGCGGTGCGCGATCTGGCCGCACCCGCCACCCTGCGCGTGATCGCCGACCTGCCCGCCGGCACCGACCTGGATCCCCGAATGGATGCCGGGGACGCCGCCCGCATCATGACGGGTGCGCCCGTACCGACCGATGCCACCGCGGTCGTCCCGTTCGAAGACACGGCACACGGACTCGCCGGGGGGCTCGACCCGGTCGCCGTCCTCCTCCCGCCGCGCGGGCCGGGTGCGCACATCCGCCGGCGAGGTTCCGACGTGCGCGCGGGCGATCTCGTCGTGTCGCAGGGGACGCGCCTGAACGCGGCGCGGATCGGCGCCATCGCGGCATCCGGGGTCGGCGCCGTTTCGGTGTCGCGTGCCGCGCGCGTGGCCGTCGTGTCGACCGGCTCGGAGCTCGTCGCCCCCGGCGCCGCGCCTCGACGCGGGCAGATCCCCGAGTCCAACAGCGTGCTGCTCGCCGGGCTGGCGGAAGAGGCCGGCGCCGAGGTCGTGCTGCGCACCAGCGTGGGCGATGAGGGGGAGGGCCCCCGCCGCGCGATCGCCGCCGCCGAGGAGGCCGGCGCCGACGTCGTGGTCTTCTCGGGCGGGGTGAGCGCGGGCGCCTACGAGGTCGTGAAGAACACGCTCGGCGACCTCATGCGCTTCGAGCGCGTGCGCATTCAGCCCGGGAAGCCGCAGGGATTCGGGCGCACCCCCGGCGGCGTCCTGCTGTTCGGGCTGCCCGGCAACCCGGTGAGCGCGGCGGTCTCGTTCGAACTGTTCGTGCGTCCGGCGCTGCGGGCGCTGGAGGGTGACGCCGACCTCGGTGGCGAGGCGGCGCGCGTCGCCCTCACCGTCGGTCGCCGCGCCCGACCCGAGCGCGTGCAGTACGTTCCGGTGCGCGTCGACCGCAGCGATCCCGCCCGCTGGACCGCAACGCCGACCGCCCACGGGACGCGCGGACTCGGCGACGCCGACGGGCTCGCCGTCATCCCGCCCAGCGCCGACGATCTGGTCGCCGGGGACCTCGTGACGGTGACCCGATGGTGAGCGTCGACGCGATCCTCCTGGCCGGCGGACGCGGGTCGCGGGTCGACGGAGCGGTGAAGCCGCTGTTCGAGGTGAACGGGTCGACCCTGTTGCGCTCCGCGGTCGCCGCTGTCCGCTCGGGCGGCGCGGCCCGCGTCGTCGTCGCCGCGCCCGTGCTCGACGCCGAGCTCGACGTCGTCTGGGTGCGCGAGGATCCGCCGTTCGGGGGCCCGGTCGCGGGGATCGTCGCGGCCCTCGCCGAGGTGGATGCCGACGAGGTCTACGTCATCGCGTGCGACCTGCCCACCGCGGACGCCGCGGTCGCGCTTCTCTCCGTGCCGTTGCCCGCCGAGATCGATGGCGCGTGCCTCGACGACGGCCGACGCCAGTGGCTCATCGGCCGGTACCGCACCGCGTCGCTGCGGGCAGCGGCATCCGCTCTCCCCGATCGCGGACGCGACGCGTCGATGCGCGCCCTGCTCGGGGGGCTGGTCGTGACCTCAAAGGCCGTCGACCCGGCCCTGACGCACGACGTCGACACGTGGGACGATCTTGAGGCAGCCCGAGGAGGAGCAGCCATGACCGAATCCCGCACCCTGCCGCCCGAGGCGCTCAACGACTGGAGCGCCGCACTGGCCGCGCGCTTCGACTTGGGCGAGGGCGACATCCCCATCTCGTTGATCCTCGACCTCGCGCGCGACGTCGCCAACGGCGTGGCCCGGCCCGCGGCCCCGCTGAGCGCGTTCGTCGCGGGGCTGGTCGCCGGCCGCGCGGGCGGCTCGCCCGCCGACACCGAGGCCGCGGTCGCCGCGGTCGTGGAGCTGGCCCGCGGGTGGGAGCACCGCTGAGCGCACCGCGCTGACGTCGGTCGGGGCGCTGGCCTCGAAGCCTCCCTCAGCCGCGGGCCACGATGTCGACGGCGAGGCCGCCCGACGCGGTCTCGAGACGCGAGTCGTTCGTCCAGAAGGCGGTGCACCCGGCTTGACGGGCGACCGCGAGATGCAGGGCATCCGCCGTCTGCAGGCCCCGGTGGCGTGCGCGCAGCAACGCCGCGTCGAGATAGGCGTCGGGCTCCACCGGCAGCAGCTCGAAGGCGTCGAAGGCGCTCCACATGGTCGATTGCGCCCTGGCGTCGGCATCCCGCATCGGTTTCACGAGCGCCTCGAGCATGACAAGGGGGCTCGTCGCGAGCGGCCCGTCCGCGCCCGCGAGAGCGGCGCGCGTGCGCGCGCCGATGTCGTCATCGCGCTCGACCGCGTAGATGACCAGGCAACTGTCGACGTAGATCACGCCCCGGCAGCTCGGTTCTCGGCGATGATCGCGTCGATCTCGTCGACCGGCCGCGCCCGGTCCGGGGTGCCGGGGTTCTTCGCCAACCATTCCGCGAATGCATTGCGGGTGCGTGAGGGGGCCTCGTCGATCGGTACGATCCGCGCCACCGGCACACCGCGTCGCGCGATCGTGACCTCGATCCCCGACTCGGCGTCGGCGATGAGCTTCGAGAGGTTGTTGCGCGCCTCCAGCACGTTGTACATCATGAGGGCATCCTAGCCAGGAACCTGGCTAGATCGCCGGTCACGGCCCGACGTACTCGCCCCGCGGCCGCAGGCGCATCGCCGGCTCCGCGTACTCCGCGGCGATGTGCGCGATCCAGCCCGCGAGGCGCCCCACGACGAAGATCGTGCCGGCGGCATCGTCGGGTAGTCGTGCTCCGGATGCCAGGGCGGCCAGCGCGAGATCCACGTTGGGCCGCGCGTGCGTGCGGGCCGCGACGGCGTCGCTGAGCCGGGTCACGGCATCCATCGTTGCTTCGCCGTCGGGGAGCGACGCGAGCAGGGGGAGCAGCGCGTCGGCGCGGTCGTCGACGCCGGGGTACAGGGGGTGTCCGAAGCCTGGGATGCCGTTACCGTCCTGCACCGCGGCGGCCAGCGCGCTCTCGGGGTCGCGGCCCCGGCGCACCTGCGTGAGAAGGCGCGAGGTGCGGATGCTGGCGGCGATGTGCAGGGGGGAGTCGGCGGCTCCCAGGGCTGCGCCGACCGCGGCGTATCCGTCGGCGCGGGCCGAGGCGGCCACTCGCGCGGCGAAGGTCGACACGGCCAGGTCGTGGTCGATCAGCAGGATGAGCGCCGCATTGATCGCGCGGACGGTGGCGTCGTCGCCGACGCCCCAGGTGCCGGCGACGGAGCGCGCCACGTCGGCCTGCGCGTCACCGCCGAGGGCGACGGGGAGTCCGGTGAGCAGGGTCCAGCCGATGCGGTGCAGCGTGGACGGCGCCGTGTCGTGCCGGAGCGGGTCGTCGGCGGCGAACCCGGTGAGCGCGGCGCGCAGACGGTCCATCGCCCCCGCGTGCGGGGGAAGAGCCTCGACCATCGCGCGAGCGCTGCCGATCGCGGTGTCGGGGGCGTCGGTCCGCTCCGCATCCCACAGCCACGCCACGACGTCGGCGAACGGCTGGTCGACGAGGTCGCGGGCGCGCCGGCCGCGGTACAGCAGCTCGCCGTCCTCGATGTCGGCGATGTCGGTCTGCAGCACGCCCAACGGCATGCCGGTGGTGGGGTGGGTCGGGGTTCGTGTGGTCGTGCGTCGCCGCCCGGCGGCGAACGACTCGAGCTCGAGCGCGTCGAAGGTCGAACCGCGTGCATCGCGTTCGCGGGTCAGAAGTCCGCGCGAGACGTAGGCGTACAGCGTGGGGAGTTTCACCCCGAGACGCGCGGCGGCCTGCGGCGCGGTGAGGCGGGGGAGGGGCGCGGTCATGATGATCCGATCAACGTTGACGCTGAGTTCGTCATGTTCGCACACTGGGCGCATGAGCGACCTGATCGACGTGCCCCGCGGCTTGAACGGCGTCGTCGCCGCCGAGACCAGCATCGGCGACGTGAACGGCGAGGCCGGGTTCTTCCACTACCGCGGGCATTCGGCGGTGGACCTGGCACGGGGACGTTCGTTCGAGGACGTCTGGCACCTGCTCGTCGTCGGCGACCTTCCCGACGACGCTCGCCGCGCCGCGTTCGCCGACCGCATCCGCGCAGCGCAGGCCGACCCCCGGATGCCGGACCTCATCGCCGCGTCGGCGGCACGCACCGACCAGCCGCTCGCGAGGCTGCGCGCCGTGTGGACGCTCACGGCATCCGTCCGCCGCTCGTCGGCGCTCTACGACCTCGACGACGATGCGCGGCTCGACGAGGCGATCCGTTTCGCGGCGATCGCGCCGCTCGCCCTGGCGCCGGGCGGTGCCTCGACAGGCGCGTCGACGGGCGGTGGGGCGACGAGCGGTGTGTCGACCGACCGCGGGTCGTTGGGTGGCGGCTCGACGGGCGGCGCCTCGATAGGGAGGGCTTCGGCCAGCGCAGGGGTGGTCGCCGACTACCTCGAACGCGTGACGGGGGCGACTCCCGACGACGCGCACGTGCGCGCGCTGTCGGCGTATCTCATCGCCGCGATGGACCACGGCTTCAACGCCTCGACGTTCACGGCTCGCGTCGTCGCCTCGACCGGAGCCGACATGGCATCCTGTCTCACCGGCGCGCTCGGCGCCCTGTCGGGACCGCTGCACGGGGGCGCCCCCGCCCGCGCGCTCGACAGCCTCGACCGTGCCGGCGACGACCCGGGACGCTGGATCGCCGCGGAGCTCACGGCCGGGCGGCGACTCATGGGATTCGGGCACGCGGTGTACCGCACGGCAGACCCGCGGTCGGAGCTGCTGCGCGAGGTCGCCCGCGGTCTGGGCGGCGACCGCGTCGTACAGGCGCTCGCGTTCCAGGAGGAGGCGGAGCGGCAGCTCGCGGCCCGGCATCCCGAGCGGCCGCTGCACGCGAACGTCGAGTTCTACGCTGCGGTCGTGATGGAGCAGTGCGGCATCCCGCGGGGGATGTTCACGCCCACTTTCGCGCTCGCCCGCACGATCGGCTGGACGGCGCACGTGCTCGAGCAGGCCCGTGACCCGAAGATCATCCGGCCGGCGGCGCGGTACGTGGGGCCGGCGTTCGCGGGGTGAGCCGCGAGCGGTGCCGCCTTCTGCGCCGCGCGTCAGTTCAGCAGTTCGAGCCCGCTGAAGAAGCCGATCGAGATCGACAGCAGCGCCGCCGCGACCCCGGCGATGAATCCCGCGGCGGCGAGTTCGCGGGCCATCCGGGCGTTCAGGCTCAGGATGCCGAAGACCAACGACACCCCCGCCAGCACCCACATGCTGATCTGGATGGCGGCCAGGTTGTCGAGCTCGGAGATGGCGCTGGCGGTCACGACGAACAGGTACCACGCGATCACGACGATCCCCGAGACGAGCGCGATGACCGAGGCAACACGCAGGTCGCCCTTCGGCGTCGGCGGCGGGGGCGGCTCGTCGCGCGGCGGGACGTCGGTCGCCGGTTCGAGCGAATCGGGGAGATCGTCGTCTGCCATGGGCCGATCCTCTCAGGTCATGCGGGACAGTGGGGGCGCATTGTCGGGGGGATGCGGATGTGCACCGCGCGCACCCGGCCCGGCGGCATAGGCTCCTCCCGATGAGAACCGTGGGAGTCGACCTCGCCGCCGGAGCACCGGGCACCGCCCTCGCCGAGATCGTCTGGGCCGACGGTGCTGCCCGCCTGACGCGGCTGGAGATCGGGGTGCAGGATGCCGACATCGTGGCATTCGTCGGCTCCGGCGAGGCGTGGCTCGGGGTGGACTGTCCGCTCGGGTGGCCCGACGCCTTCGTGGACTTCGTGCGCGCGCATCAGAGCGCCGGGGAGCCCGAGCTCGGGCCCGTGGAGGGGCACGCCGAGTGGCGTCGACCGCTCGTCTACCGCCACACCGACCATGTCGTGCGCGAGCGCATCGGGCGGTGGCCGCTGAGCGTGTCGACCGACCGGCTCGGGGTCACCGCGCTGCGGGGCGCGGGCCTGCTGCGACGGCTCGCCGAGGCGGGCGTGGGCGTCGACCGCGCCGCCGAGGGGCGCCTGTTCGAGGTCTACCCCGGAGGATCACTGCGCCTCTGGGGCTTCGACACGACGGGATATCGAGTGGATGCCGATCGTCGGGCGATCCTTCTCGACGCTCTCCGCGAGCGGGCGCCGTGGTTCGACGTCGGCGGTTTCGCACCGCTCGCGATCCGCAAAGCGGATGCGTTCGACGCCGTCGTCGCGGCGCTCGCGACGCGCGCTGGAGCACTCGGCCTATTCGCGCGGCCGGCCCCCGAGGTGCTCGCCGTCGCGAGACGGGAGGGGTGGGTCGTGCTCCCGAGCGGTCCCCTGGAGGGGTTGATGGCCGGCGCGTGAGCGGCGCGTCGAGGCGACGTCGGCGCTGTTGTTCAGGCGAGAATCGAAGGCTTCATACGCGGCCCCGCCGTGCGCGCGCGGCGAACGCGTCCACGGCATCCAGGATCTCGGATGCCTGCCAGATACGGTTGCGGCTTCCGCCGCCGACCTGGGTCAGCACTCCTGCTGCGGCGAGCTTGGTGATCGCCGTGCCCGCGGCGACCGTGCTGATGTCGAGGGCGGACGCGACCGACGCCGCGGTCACGACCGGCTTTGCCGGCAGGAGCTCCATCAGGCGGTGCGCGGATGAGTCCGACCTGGCCGTGAGAACCGCATTCCATCTGTCGCGGATGCCGATGAGGTCGGCGGCGAGGTGACGACCGTTCGAGATTGCGGAGAAGCTCGCTTCGGTGATGGCGTGGACGATCGCATCCACATTCCCGGCGCGGTAATCGGTGAGGGCCCGGAAGTAGGCCCGCGGATCGTGCAGCAGCCCCGCAGACACGGGGACAGTCAGGTTGCGGGTGAGTCCGCCGCGGTGGAGCAGAGCATGGATGAGGGCGCGGCCCGTGCGGCCGTTGCCGTCGGGGAACGGATGGATGGTCTCGAATTGCGCGTGCGCGATCGCCGCCTGTGCGAGCACGGGGACGTCGGTACGGTCGACGAAATCGATCAGGTCCCGCATCAACTCGGGCACCCGTTCGTGGTGGGGTGGAATGAACTCTGCATCGTGGGGCGAGATCGCGCCTCCTCCGATCCACACCTGTTCCGTGCGCCACCCCCCGATGAATTCCGGAGCGGCATCTCGGAGGAGTGCCGACTGCATGGCGATGATCGCGTCTTCGTCCAGGTCGGTGCTGAGCGCGATAGCGGCATCCATCGCGCGTGTGTTCGCGACGATCAGCCGTGCATTCTCGGATCGCGCAGCACCGATCTCGGCGAGTGCCACCTGTCGTGCCCCCGCCGTCAGGTTCTCTACTTCGGAGCTCGAAGCGGACTCCGTGCGGAGCAGGATCGCCGGAAAGGGGGCGAGGAGAGCGGCAGCCTCGACGTCGAAGCGCGCAAGGGCGTGGCTCGCCTCATCAGCCGCGGCGAGAACCTCCGGGGCGAGCGAGACCTCGACCTGGGCGATCATCGGTGGCACGGCGGCGACGTACGGACCGGCAGCACGACGCAGCTGACGACGTGAGCCGATCCGATCCTCTGAGCGCTCCCACGGTCGCGACTCGCGCCCGATAGCGGGCCAACCGCCTGCGCCTGTGGTGCTCATGAACCCATTTAAGCAAAGGATAAGGCCTTAGCCTTTGCTTATTTCCCTCCGACTCTGCCCTTACGGCCGATCGGAGAACCCGTCACGCGGCGGACAAGCTCGCGATCAGCTCCTCGACGCGCCCCTTGATCTCGTCGCGGATGCGGCGAACGGCGTCGAGGTCTTGACCCGCGGGGTCGTCGAGCTCCCAGTCCTCGTAACGCTTGCCCGGGAAGATGGGGCACGCGTCGCCGCAGCCCATCGTGATGACCACGTCGGACGTCTTCACGGCGTCGACCGTGAGCACCTTGGGCTGGTTCGCCGAGATGTCGATGCCCTCCTCCGCCATCGCGTCGATCGCGGTGGGGTTGATGGTGTTTTTCGGCGCGGAGCCGGCGGAGAGCACGTCGATGCGGTCGCCGGCGAGCTGCTGCAGGTAGCCGGCGGCCATCTGCGAGCGTCCGGCGTTGTGGACGCAGACGAAGAGGACGGTGGGGCGTGTCATGGTGCACTCCGGGGTCAGGCGGCGAGATGGGGGAGGAGCCCGTCGATACGGCGGGCGAGGTGTCGGTAGGTCTTTTCGAAGGCGTCCGCGGTGTTCGCGGGAACCGGGTCGGGAACCGACCAGTGGAGGTCGGTTCTTTCGAGAGCCTCGTGGGCGTTGTCGCACACACTGATCAGCAGGTCGTCGTCGTGGCGGATGTCGGCGAGCAGCTTGGGCGCGGCGTCGTGCAGATCGAGGCCGTGCCGGGCGGCGACGGCGATCGCTCCGGGCGCGACAGTCGGCGACGGGGTGGTTCCGGCTGAGGCGGCGGGGACGTCGCTGCGGGCGCGCCACAGGTGCTCGGCGAGCTGCGAGCGGGCGGAGTTGGCCGTGCACACGAACACCACTCGCGGCGTCGTCAGAACGATGCTCCCGGACGTCGGATCGGCGGCGTCCGGGAGGAGAGAGACGTAAGTGCGGCGGCGGTCGCCCTCGGAGCGCGAGCGGGCGACGATGCCCGCCCGCTCGAGCACCTTGAGGTGATGGGACAGCAGGTTCGAGGCGATGTTGATGCGCGCGAGCATCTCGAGGGGGGAGAGGTCGCCCGTCTCGAGCAGGTCGACGATCTGCAGTCGTGCGGGGTCGGCGAGGGCGGCGTGCCGTGCGGCGCGCCTCTCGAGGTCTGTTTGCTCACCGTTCATTGTCTCAATCTTGATTGATGTAGTGTGGCGCCGTCAAGGTAGGAGAGACATGAATTCACAGACGATCGCCCCCGTCTTCGCGGAAGCGGTGGGCACCGCAGCGCTGGTCTGCGTCGTGGTGGGCTCGGGGATCGCCGCGTCATCCCTGACGGATGACGCGGGTCTTCAGCTCCTGGCCAACAGCATCGCGACGGCCATGGGCCTGTTCGTGATCATCTCCGTCCTCGGTCCCGTCTCGGGTGCTCACCTCAACCCGGCCGTCACGGTGGTCGATCTGTTCCGGCCGGGAAGCGCTCTCTCGGGCCGCGTGGGCCGCGCCGCGCTCTACGTGACCGCACAGCTGGTCGGGGCGATCGGCGGAAGTGTTCTGGCGAACGCCATGTTCGATGTCCCCCAGGCGCTGTCCACCACCGACCGCGGCGGGCTCGGGGTGCTCCTCGGAGAAGTGGTGGCGACGGCCGGATTGATCGTCGTCATCCTGCTCGCCGCACGCCACGGCGCGGGACGCGCGGTCGCCCTGTGGGTCGCGGCCTACATCGGCAGCGCCTACTGGTTCACCAGCTCCACCTCCTTCGCGAACCCCGCCGTCACCGTCGGGCGGATCTTCACCGACACATTCGCGGGCATCGCCCCCGCCTCCGCCGCCCCCTTCGTGCTGGCGCAACTGCTCGGCGCGGCCGTCGGCGTCGCCGTGGCCTCCCTGCTCCTGGCGTGGCCCCCGCGCGTGCCACGCGACGCCGTCGCCGCTCCCGTCGTCTCATCCCTCTGACCCGAAGGACCCCTCATGCACATCGTCGCCATCGGCGGGAGTGACGCCGGCATCTCGGCCGCGCTCCGCGCCCGCGAGCTCGACCCGTCCGTCGACGTCACCGTCGTGGTCGCCGACGCCTATCCGAACTACTCCATCTGCGGCATCCCCTACTTCTTCTCCGGAGAGGTGACGCCCTGGCAGTCGCTCGCGCATCGCACCGCTGCCGACCTCGAAGCGACCGGTATGCGCCTCCGGCTCGACACCCTCGCCACCGACATCGACGTCGAGGGTCACCGCCTGCACCTGCGGGGGCCGGACGGCGCGCTGAGCCACCTCGATTACGACGCCCTCGTCGTGGGGACCGGCGCTCTCCCGTCGCACGCGGGGATCGAGGGGCTCGGCGCCCTGGGGCCCGCGGACGGTGTGCATGTCATCCACTCCATGGGCGACACCTTCGCCCTCGACGACGACCTGAACGCGCGCAGCCCCCGCAGCGCCATCATCATCGGCGCGGGCTACGTGGGGTTGGAGATGGCGGAGGCGTTCACCGCGAGGGGGATGCAGGTCACCCAGCTGCAGCGCGGACCCGAGGTGCTGTCGACGTTGGACGCAGAGCTGGGCTCGCTCGTGCGAGACGAGCTCATCGCGCACGGCGTCATCGTGCGCACCTCGACCGTCGTCCGGGGCATCGAGAAGTCGGGGACGGAACTCACCGTCCACGCTCTCACCGACGGCGAGGAGCGCGCGTATACGGCTGACCTCGTCCTGGCCGTCGTCGGGGTTCGCCCGAACACCGAGCTGCTGCAGCGCGCCGGAGCATCTCTCGGCAGCGGCTCGGCCGTCGCCGTCGATGCGTCCATGCGCACCGGACTGCCCGACGTCTTCGCCGCCGGCGACGGCGTCGTCACCCACCACCGTTTGCTCGGTGAGACCTATCTCCCCCTCGGCACCACCGCACACAAGCAGGGGCGCGTCGCCGGAGAGAACGCGCTCGGCGGCACCGCCCGCTTCGCCGGTTCGGTCGGCACGCAGGTGGTGAAGGTGTTCGATCTCGTCGCCTCCCGCACCGGTCTGCGCCATCACGAGGCCGCGGCCGCCGGATACGCGCCGTCGACCACGCAGAGCGTCGCCGACGACCACAAGCGCTACTACCCGGGCGCGCAGCCGATCGCCCTGCGCATCACCGGCGACGAGAACACCGGCTTGCTCCTCGGCGCGCAGCTGGTCGGGCGCCTGGGCACCGAGACCGCGAAACGCGTGGACACGTATGCCACCGCGTTGTTCGCCGGCCTGAGCGTCGAGCAGGTCAGCGATCTCGACCTCTCCTACACCCCGCCCCTCGGATCCCCGTGGGACGCCGTCCAGCTCGCGACCCAGGCCTGGTCGCGTCAGCAGCATTCCTCTGGAGTACACGCATGACCGCCCCCACCGTCCTGTTCATCTGCACGCACAACGCCGGACGCTCGCAGCTCGGCGCGCACCTCATGGACCACGTCGCACAGGGGAGGGTGCGCGCCATCAGCGGCGGTGTCGCCCCGGCCGACCGGATCAATCCCGCGATCGCCACCACCCTCTCGGAGCTCGGGATCGACACGACTGACGCCACGCCCCGGGCCGTGACGGCCGACGACCTCGCCACCGCCGACGTGGTGGTGACGATGAAGCCCGACCTCGACCTTCCCGGTCCGATTCGCGGAGAGCACGTGCAGTGGAGCTTCCCCGACCCCGCTGAGTGGGATGCCGACGGCGCCCGTGGAATGCGCGACGCGGTCAAGAGCGCGGTGGAAGATCTCGAGCGGCGTCTGCGCTAGACGGTCCGAGCGCACCGCAGCGCGATCTCACCGTCGCCCGTGAGGTGGTACTCCGCCCCCTCGCGGGCGACCCAGCCGAGGTTCGTCAGGCGCCACAGCGTCTCATCCCGCATCCTCGGCAACCGGTCGCGGTGTCCGGCGCCGAGGTCGGGACGTCGACGCTCCCACTCGCGAAGGATCCCTTCGCGAGTGAGCGGGCCCATGGCGGACAGGATCTGCAGGACCAGGGCTCGCACGGCGGTGAGGTGTCGTGCGACGTCGATCTCGGTCATCCGCGCCCGTTCATCACGCTGCGCCGCTCGATCAGCACGGTGTCGCGCCACTGCCCGGCCCACGGGCCCACGAGCGAGCGTGCGATCCGCTCGCGTCGGCCCAGCTCGCGGAAGCCGAGGCCCTCGTGCAGGCGGAGGGATGCCGTGTTCTCCGGGAACACGCTGGACTGGATCGTCCAGACCCCGTTCATCTCGGCCGAGGCGATGAACGCCCGCACGAGAGCGGCACCGATGCCCCGTCCCTGTGCGCGAGCCGCGACGTACACGGAATGCTCGACGACACCGCGGTACGCGGCGCGGGCCGATACCGGCGACGCCGCCACCCACCCGACGACCGCGTGCGCGTCATCGACGGCGACCAGTCGACCGAACCGGGCCTTGGCCTGATCGAACGCGTCCCAGGTCGGCGTCTCGGTCTCGAAGGTGGCGTTGCCGCCCTCGATGCCCTCGCGGTAGATGTCCTCCACCGCGGCCCAGTCCGCTCGTTCGAGCGCGCGCACGAGCGTCATGTCAGCAGCACCCACCGGCATCCGTCGAGCACACGCCCGTGGCCGGCAGCGTCAGCTCGACGCGAGAAGCCGAGGCCATGTCGCCCGCGAGCCACGCCACGATCGAGCGCACCTGCTCGTACCCGGTGGCCAGCAGGAACGTGGGCGCGCGGCCGTACGACTTCATCCCGACGAGGAAGAAGCCGTGCTCGGGGTGCGTCAGCTCCCGGAATCCGTGCGGCTCGACGGTGCCGCACGAGTGCACGTTCGGGTCGATGAGCGGGGCGAGCAGGCGCGGCGCCTCGACGACGGCATCCAGGTCGGTGCGGATCTCGCGCAGCGGGGCGAGGTCGGGCCGGAATCCGGTCGCGTTGACCACGACGTCGGCGGTCACCTCGGCGAGTTCGCCGCGTCGTGTTCCGGAGAGGTGGATGCCATCCGGTCGGGACTCGACGCGACCGATCTCGAAGGAGTCGATCTTGTCGACGGCGCCGGCCTCGACGTACCGGTCCACGCGCGCGCCGAGCTGCGCGCGACCGACGAGCTCGTCGTCCGCCGACGACGACACGCGCACGGCGCCGGCGTTGCGGATGAGCCACGTGATGCGCGTGCCGGGGGCGTCGCGCTGCAGGCGGACGAGCGAGATGAGGGTGTTCGCGGCGGAGTGCCCGGCGCCGACGACGATCGTGTGCCGGCCCGCGAAGCGTTCGCGCTCGCGGCCAAGTACGTCGGGGAGGGCGTGCGAGATCCGCGCGTCGTCGATGGTGGGCAGGCCCGTCGACAGCAGCGAGTTCGGCGAGTCGTACGTTCCCGAGGCATCGAGTACGGCGCGGGCGAGAAGCTCTCCCTCCGGGGTGCGCACGAGGAACGGGGTGTTCTCGCGGTCGGCGGAGCGCGTGCGGTCCATCCCCTCGCGCGCGACCCCGGTCACGCGGGCGCCGTAGCGGATGTGCGCCGCGATCGCGGGCAGCTCGGCGAGCGGGCGCAGGTAGTCGTCGACGAGCTCTCGGCCCGTCGGAGCGCGACCCTCGGCCGGCATGGTCCAGCCGGTGGCCTCGAGCAGGCGGCGGGCGACGGGGTCGACGACCTCGCGCCAGGCCGAGAACAGGCGGGTGTGGCCCCACTGCTGCACGGCAGCCGCGGGAGTGGATGCCGCCTCCACGACGACGAAGTCGATTCCCCGGTCGGCGAGGTGCGCGGCGGCAGCGAGGCCCACGGGCCCCGCGCCGATGACGACCACGGGAAGGGCCGCGAGGCGGTCCGTCGTGCGGGGCCGCGGGGTGAGGGTGAGCGTCGACATGAGACTCCTCGTGCATCGATGACTGTCGATGCCCCATCGTGCCCGTATCCATCGATGGATGTCAATATCGACTACTATCGATGTATGACCACGCTGCCGCTCCTGCCGTCCGCTGCCTGCTGCGTGTCCAGCGGGGGCGCCCCGATGTCGGTCGCCGACGCCGCAGGGCTCGCCGGGCGGCTGAAGGCCCTCGGTGACCCGACGCGGCTGCGCCTGCTGTCGATCGTCGCGAGCGCTGCCGAGCAGGAGGCCTGCGTGTGCGACCTCACCGAGCCGGTCGGGCTGTCGCAGCCCACGGTGTCGCACCACCTCAAGGTGCTGACCGAGGCGGGGTTCCTCACGCGCTCGAAGCGCGGAACGTGGGCGTACTACCGGCTCGTGCCCGGTGCACTCGATGCCGTCGCCGGGGCGCTGCGCATCGACGCCTGAGTCGACTCAGCGCCCGAACAGCCGGTAGAAGAACCCGCCGCCCTCGGCGGCGGCCTGCTTCTCGTGCCCCTCGCAGCGGTCGCGCCGGGGAACGCCGGCCATCACCTGATCGACGTGCTGACCGCACCCGGCCCACGTCGCTTTCCCACACGTCTTGCACGTCACCTGTCGGCACATCTTCGGCATCCTTCCGTTCTCGGCCGCGGTCGCGACCGGCCTCGACTATACCCCCGGGGGTATAAAGTGGATGACATGAAGACGGTCATCATCGGCGGGGTCGCGGCGGGAATGAGTGCGGCGACGAGGTTGCGGCGACTCGACGAGACCCGCGAAATCACGGTCTACGAGCGCGGCGCGTACGTGTCGTTCGCGAACTGCGGACTGCCGTACCACGTGGGCGGGGTGATCGCGGAGCGCTCGTCGCTCCTTCTGCAGACGCCGGAATCGCTCGCATCCCGCTTCGCCCTCGACGTGCGCGTGCGGCACGAGGTGGTCGCCATCGACACGGCCACTCGAACGGTGACCGTGCGCGATATCGATGCGGCCACCGAGAGCGTCGAGACGTACGACGACCTCGTGATCGCCACGGGGGCCGCAGCTGCTCCGGGGCCGTCCGCGGGGGCCGTTCCCACGCATACGCTGCGCAGTGTCGACGACGTCGACCGCGTGCTCGAGGTGCTCGCCGACGCCGGTCCGCAACCGAGCGTCGTCGTGGCGGGAGCCGGCTTCATCGGGCTCGAGGCGGTCGAGAACCTCGTCGCGCGCGGCGCGCGAGTGACCCTGGTGACGCGCGGTCGGCAGGTGCTGTCGCCCCTGGATGCCGAGATGGCCGCGCCGCTGCTGGCCCTCCTCCGTGAGCACGGCGTCGACGTACGGCTCGGCGCGACCATCGTTGGTGCGGAGCCGGGGCGCGTCCTCCTGGATGACGGCGGGACCGTCGAGGCGGTGCTCGTCGTCGAGGCGAGCGGAGTGCGCCCCGATCGTGGCCTCGCCGAGGCCGCCGGTCTCGAGGTCGGTCCGACCGGCGGGATCGCCGTCGACGCACGGCAACGGACTTCCGCCCCGCACGTCTGGGCCGTGGGCGACGGCGTCGAGAAGCGCGACCACGTCGACGGCGAGCCTGCGCTGGTGACCATGGCGGGCCTGGCCAACCGCCACGGCCGGGCGGTGGCCGACGACATCGCGGGCCTCGAGCCGGCCCCGGCGCGTCCCGCGCTCGGCACCGCCGTGCTGGGACTGTTCGGCGCGACCGTCGCCTTCGTCGGGTGGAGCGAACGCCGACTCATCGCCGATGGGCGGGCGCACCGCGTCATCCACACGCACCCGGCCTCGCACGCGACCTACTACCCGGGGGCGCAGGCGATGGCGATGAAGCTGCTCGTCGATCCCGCGTCCGACCTCATCCTCGGGGCGCAGATCGTCGGTGGCGACGGCGTCGACAAGCGCATCGACGTGATCGCCGTGGCCATGGCGGCGGGGCTGACGGCATCCGCTCTCTCGCAGCTCGAACTCGCCTACGCTCCGCAGTACGGCTCGGCGAAGGACCCCGTCAACATGATCGGGTACGTCGCGCAGAACCTCGCCGAGGGGACGACGGATGCCGTGCAGTGGCACGAGCTTCCGGCGGCGCTCGACGCCGGGGCCGCCCTCGTCGACGTGCGCACCCCCGCGGAGTTCGCCGCGGGGGCCATCCCGGGGGCGGTCAACCTACCGCTCGACGAACTGCGCGAACGGCACGGCGAGATCGCCGACGGCCCGGTGATCGTGCACTGTCAGGTCGGGCAGCGCGGGCACACGGCCGCGCGGCTGCTCACACAGCTCGGGTACGACGTGCGTAATCTCGACGGCGGATACCGCACCTGGCTCGCCGGCCGCGAGGCGATGTCCTCGACCCTCGCTGAAGGAGAACACGCATGAGTGACCGCAGCCTCCACGATCCCCAGGCCGTCAAGAAGGTCGCCAACCGCCTGCGCCGCGCACAGGGGCAGCTCGCCGCCGTGATCGCGGCGGTCGAGGGCGGCGGCGACTGCCGCGAGGTCGTCACCCAGCTCGCCGCGGTGAGCAGCGCGATCGACCGCGCGGGTTTCGCGATCATCTCCACGGCGATGAAGCAGTGCATCACCGAACCGGATGCCGACGATGCCGAGGCCTCGGCCGACGCCGACGCCCCCGGCCGGCTCACGGTCGAGGAGCTCGAGAAGCTCTTCCTCACGCTCGCCTGAGCGGGCCCCGCCCCCGTCGACCGAGGAGGGTGGGGGCGAAGCGCCACGGCGCCCCGCCCCCACCGCTGCTCACGGGGAGGCGAGCAGATCTTTCATCGTGGCGATCTCGGCCGTCTGGCCGTCGACGATCGAGCGGGCCAGGTCGACGACCTCGCTGTCCTGTCCGTCGTCGATCTCGTCCTGGGCCATGTCGACGGCACCCTCGTGGTGCTCGATCATCTGCTCGAGGTACAGACGGGCGGCGTCGCCGCCCTCGGCATCCGCGAGCTCCTGCATGTCGGACTCCGACATCATCCCGCCGTGGTCCATGCCGCTCATGCCCTCGCTCATCGACACGCCCCAGTCCGAGAGCCAGCCCTTCATCGTCTCGATCTCGGGGCCTTGGGCGGCCTTGATCTGCTCGGCGAGGGCGGTGACACGGTCGTCGACACCCGCCTTGGCGAGCAGGGTGTCCGACATCTCGATGGCCTGCTCGTGGTGCGGGATCATCATCGTGAGGAACAGGATGTCGGTCTCCGACGCCTCGGCGGCCGTGGTGGCCGTCGCCATCGGGCCGGAGCCGTGATCCATGCTGGGCATGGATCCGGATCCGCTCGTGCCGGAGCATCCCGCGAGGGCGAGCACGGCGGCCAGGGGGAGGGCGGCTGCGGTTGCGGATCGGATCTTCATGTGGTTGCTCCTTCGTCGTTCACCCGCGTGCGGGTGGAGGGGGATCGCGGAGAGTCTCGAGCGCCGCGTGTGCGTGGCGTGGGGAACGCCGATGTGAGGGTCGTTCAGGGGCCCTCCTTCCCTGCTGACCCGACGAGCGTATACCCCATGGGGGTATTGGAAGGCAGCCTTGCGGCGGGAGCTTCCTGTGATCTCAATCGTCGGTCGGGGATCATCGAGATGCCGCCGCCCGCGGACTGTCGAGAACGCGGTGAGATGGCACTGGTCGTCAAGACCAGCAGGCGTTTCAGGCGAATGCTGGCGGACTTTGTCGTGACATTTTCCGGACGCGGGTGACGGTCGTCGACGAAACGAGCGCGACGGGGTGAGTCGCACGCACGTCATCAGATCTTGGGGCGGCGGCGCTGGACCGGGGGTACCTCGAGTTTGGGAACCGCGCGGAGCATGAACTTGTCGAAGTCGGGCACCGTGAACGCTGCATATCCATGCTCCGGCGTGTAGAGCAGTCCCATTTCGATGAGTTCCGCGCGAGTGGGACCGAGCTGGGTCGAGTCGCGCTCGAGCAATCGCGCCACATCCGAGGCCTTTTGGGGCTCGGGGCCCAGTTCGGCCATCGCGCGCATGTACGCGGTCTGAAGAGGTGTAGCGCGATCGAGGCGAACTCGAAAGAAGGAGCTGTCGAGCTTGGCTTCATACGCTTCTTGCGCCAGTGTCACGTCTTCTCGTGTGATCCGGTTGTTCCGGGCGATGTTCCACACCTGATACCCGAGCTCTTGGATGAAATAGGGGTAGCCGCGAGTGATATCGACGGCGAGATCGACAGCGTCCCCGTCGTAGACGGCCCCTTCCGCGGCGGCCGGCTCGGTGAGTGCGGTGCGTGCGTCAGCGTCATCCAGCGAATCGATCCGCGGGAACTTGAAGAGTCGCTCGGCGTACGACTTCGCATCGCCAGCAAGCTCGGCTATCTGCGGCAGGCCGGCGCCGACGAACGTGACCGGGAGCTTGCGTTGCACGGTCTTGTGGATGGATTGAATGAGCGCTTCGAGTTGCGTTGCGGCGAGGAACTGTACTTCGTCGATGAGTATCGCGACACCCTTGCCCTCTTCGGCCGCGGCTTCCCCGATAGCGGTGAGGACATCGGTGAGGTCCATGCCCAGGTCGCCGTGGTCGCCCAATCCCTCAGCCGGAGGAACATCCCATGACATCGACCATGTTCCCTGCTGGTCGACGGATACCGCGAACGCGCTCAGGACCTCGGCTGCCCTGCGGCCGCGGGCTGTCCAACGCGCGCGGGGAGAAAGCCGCAAGAGCGCCGCCTTCAGCTGCGAGAACAGAGCCTGTCGGAACTTCCCATCTTCGTGTTTGCTGGCCTCGAACTCGACGACCTCCCATCCGGCGCCCCGCGCAATTTGCTCGAACCTGTTCAGGAGGACGGTCTTACCGACGCCGCGCAGTCCCGTGATGATCATCGATTGCTCCGAACGCCCGCGCTGGAGTCGACGGAGAAGAACTTCGAATGACGCGGTCTGATCGTCGCGTCCAATCAGGGCCTCTGGTGAGGCTCCCGCGTTCGGTGTGTACGGGTTGTCAAGGTTGTCCACGGTGGGATCTTAGCAGCCTTACTGTGCTTTATTAGATTTAAATAAAACAGTCTAAGACTCCAAAAAATAGGTAGATCCCCGCGGGCGGCGAGGGTAGGAGGGGCCCGGCGGGGTCCCTCTATCCGGGTGCGTTCCTCTTCCCCGGCGAAGAGCAACCCGTCGGCGGCGGGGCGTTGTGGCGCCAGGTGTAGTTCGACCACCCGCGCATGTCACGCACGGCCGGTTTGTGTCGCCCGGACGCGTCCCCGACAGCCGGTGTCGAACCCTCTTGCGACGCCCTTCGATCACCGCTAACGTGCAACCAAATGGTTGAACAACAGAGCGACGCCGACATCGACCGGGTGTTCCACGCCCTCGCCGATGCCACGCGGCGCGACATCGTGCGGCGCACGCTGGTCTCCGAGCAGTCGGTGACCCAGCTCGCGGCGGCCTACGCGATGTCGTTCGCGGCGGTGTCGAAGCACATCGCCGTGCTCGCCGAGGCGCGGCTCATCACCAAGCGCGCGGAGGGGAGGGTGAGGCTCGTGCGTGCCGATCCGTCCGCGATCGCCCGGGCGCAGCAGCTGCTCCGCTCGTACGAAGACCTCTGGCGCGGGCGCGTCGACCGGCTCGACGCGCTGCTGTCCGAAGAGGCGGATGCCGCGGCATCCACAGCGGTCCCGCCCACAGCGTCACCGGGTGGAGCGGCATCCACCCCTCGACCCGCCGCGGTTCCGCCCCAAGGGGCCCCGCCCGCCACGGCATCCGTCCCCGAAACCCCCGCGCCCTGACCCGACGAAGGAGTCCGTCATGCCCGTCACATCCGTCGAGAGCGACACCGAAGCGCTCACCATGACCCTGATCGCCGACTTCGCCGTCGGCCCGGACCGCCTCTGGGCGGCGTTCACCGACCCGCGTCAGCTCGAACGCTTCTGGGGTCCTCCCGGGTGGCCGGCGACGTTCGACGCGTTCGACTTCACGGTCGGCGGGCACGCGAAGTACCACATGACGTCTCCGCAGGGTGAGCGCGCGGGCGGAGCGTGGGAGTTCACCGCGATCGACGAACCCCGCGGGTTCGAGGTCATCGACTCCTTCGCCGACGAGAACGGCGAGCCCCTCGAGGGGATGCCGTCGATGCGCATGGTCTTCTCGTTCGAGGCCACGCCCGAGGGCTCGCGGATGACGAACGTCAGCCGCTTCGACTCCGTCGAGGCTCTCGAGCAGGTCGTCGCGATGGGCGCCGTCGAGGGCTCGACCCTCGCGATGAACCAGCTCGACGCCGTGCTGCAGGGCCTGCGGGAGTTCGCCCAGGGTAAGGGGACGCGGCTCGAGATCCTCGACGACCAGCACGTGCGCATCACACGCCTGATCGACGGCCCGCGCGAGCTGGTGTGGCGCGCGCACGTCGACCCCGACCTGATGCGGCAGTGGATGCTCGGCCCCGACGGCTGGCGCATGACCACGCACGAGGTCGATCGGCGCGTCGGGGGTGGATACCGCATCGCCTGGGCCCCCGAACCCGGCACCGAGGGGGAGCCCTTCGGTTTCGACGGTGAGATCCTGCTGCTCGACGATCCCCGGCGCATGGTGCAGACCGAGCACATGACCGGCACCGACTTCCCCTCGACCGTGAACGATCTGTCGCTTTACGAAGAGGACGGGGCGACGCTGCTGACGCTGCTGATCGAGTATCCGGATGCCACGACCCGCGACATGGTCCTGGCCACCGGCATGATCGACGGCATGGAGGAGAGCTACCGCCGCATGGAGCGCGTGGTCATGGGGTGAGGGGGATGCCGCGGCGCCGAGGCCGCGGCATCCCGCCCTCGATCGGGCCCCGGTCGAAGCTCGAAGTCGCACGCGGTGCTCGCGGACTCCGCCGGGAGGTCTGCGAGCACCGCGCCGTTCTGCGAGCTCCGGGGCGAGCGTCAGCTCGTGATGTACCCGTTCGGGTTCAGCACGTACTTGCGCGGGGCGCCCTTGTCGAAGTCGGCGTAGCCCTGGGGGGCTTCGTCGAGTCCGATCGGGGTGGCGTTGACGGCCTTCGCGATCTGCACCTTGTCGTGCAGGATCGCCATCATCAGCTGCCGGTTGTACTTCATGACGGGGCACTGACCGGTCGTGAACGACAGCGATTTCGCCCAGCCGAGACCGAGTCGCAGTGACAGCGATCCGACCTTCGCGGCCTCGTCGACCCCGCCGGGGTCGCCCGTGACGTACAGACCCGGGATGCCGACCCCGCCGCCCGCCGCGGTCACCGTGAACAGCGAGTTGAGCACCGTCGCCGGGGCTTCGTGGCCCGCATCGGCCCCATGGCCGCGTGCCTCGAACCCGACCGCGTCGACCGCGGCATCCACTTCGGGGACGCCGAGGATCTGCTCGATCTGCTCTCCCGGGTCGCCCTTCGACACGTCGACGCTCTCGAACCCGAGCGAGCGCACCTGCGCGAGGCGCTCCGGGTTGAGGTCGCCGACGAGCACCGCGGCCGCACCCAGCAGCTGCGCGCCGACGGCGGCGGCGATGCCCACCGGTCCCGCGCCGGCGATGTAGACCGTCGATCCAGGGCGGACGCCCGCGGTGTAGGCGCCGTGGAAGCCCGTGGGGAAGATGTCGGACAGCATCGTGAGGTCGAGGATCTTCTCGAGCGCCTGCTCGCGGTCGGGGAAGACCAGCAGGTTCCAGTCGGCGTAGGGCACGAGCACGTACTCGGCCTGGCCGCCGACCCACCCGCCCATGTCGACGTAGCCGTAGGCGCTGCCGGGGCGGTCGGGGTTCACGTTGAGGCAGATGCCGGTCTTGCCCTCTTTGCAGTTGCGGCAGCGGCCGCACGCGATGTTGAACGGGACCGAGACGATGTCGCCGACCTTGACGAACTCGACGTCGGGTCCGACCTCGACCACCTCGCCGGTGATCTCGTGACCGAGCACGAGCCCGGCCGGAGCCGTGGTGCGCCCGCGCACCATGTGCTGGTCGGAGCCGCAGATGTTGGTGGAGACGGTGCGCAGGATCGCACCGTGGGGGACCTTGCGGCCTACGTTCGCCGGGTTGACGCCCGGCCCGTCCTTCAGCTCGAACTCGGGGTAGTCGGTGTCGATGACCTCGACGACTCCGGGCTCCTTGTACGCGACTGCTCTGTTCCCTGACATCTTCGTCCTCTCCGGCCGGTCGCCCGACCGATCGTGTCGTGCAGACGGGATCCATGGACCCCCGCCGCGCGGCATCCGGTGGGGTGCATCGACGCGGCGTCTAGGTTCAGACAACGCCGCGGTCGAGCTTCGGACAAGACGGGTGCGGCTTCGTGCCGCGAGGCGTAAGGTTCAGGGTTCCGGAGTGTCAGGCTCCGGGTGCCGCCCGCCGCACGAGACCGCGGATCGTCTCCTCGACCTGGGGCGTGACCTCGACCACCGCGTACGACACCGGCCACATCGGTCCGTCATCGAGCTGGCCCGTGTCGTCGAAGCTCACCGTGCCGTAGCGGGTCTTGAACGTGGATGCCTGAGCTCGTGCGGATCGCTGAGGTTGCATACGGCGAACTCGTCCGCGCGCGGGAGTTACGCCTAGACCGGGCACCGCGAGCACGCCGCGCCCGACGCTCCGCGGATCAGGCCTTCCGCAGCCCCTCTTCCAGTGCGACCCACGCGAGCATCGCGCACTTCACACGCGCGGTGTACTTCGACACCCCCGAGAGGGCGGCGGCGTCGGCGAAGGTCTCCTCATCGAGAGGGATCTTGCCGCGCGAGCGCAGCGACTCGCGGAACCGCTCGATCAGGGCCTGGACGTCGGCGGTCGGCATCCCGTCTTCTCCACCGTCTTCCTGCAGCAGGGCGACGAGCATGGATGCCGACGACTGCGAGATCGAGCATCCCGCGCCCTCCCAGGTGACGGATGCCACGCGGTCGCCCTCGACGTCGACGCGCAGCGTGATTTCGTCGCCGCAGATCGGGTTGCGCTGGTGAACGGTGGCGCTGTGCGCTCCGGGCTCGGCGAGACCGAAGCCGCGGCGGTTCTTCGCGTGGTCGAGGATGAGCTCCTGGTACAGCGACTCGAGCCCGCTCATGCGCGTGCTCCCGTCGTGCCGGCGCCGACGCCGAAGAACCCGCGAACGCCGGAGACGGCGTCGAGGAACGTGTCGATCTCGGCCTCGGTCGTATGGATCGCGGCGCTCGCGCGCACCGACGCGGTCATACCGAAGCGGCGGTGCAGGGGCTGCGCGCAGTGGTGTCCCACGCGCACGGCGACCCCGCGACTGTCGAGGAACTGCCCTACGTCGTGCGCGTGGACCCCCTCGACGACGAAGGCCTGCAGGGCGACGCGCTCAGCGGCATCCGTGTCTCCGAGCAGGCGGATGCCGTCGATCGAGCGGAGTCCCTCGCGCATTCTCGTCTCGAGCACGGCCTCGTGCGCGTGGGCGGCGGCGAGGTCGTGCTCCCCGAGCCATCTCACCGCGGCGGCCAAGGCCACGGCCTGCGACACCGGCTGCGTCCCGGCCTCGAAGCGCTGCGGCGGCGGAAGGTACTCGGCCTCATCGAGGGTGACGGTGGTGATCATCGACCCGCCGGTGGTGAACGGCGGCAGGGATTCGAGCACCTCGTCGCGACCCCAGAGGGCGCCGATGCCGTAGGGGCCGTAGACCTTGTGTCCCGAGAACACGGCGAGGTCGACCCCGGATGCCGGCAGGTCGAGCGCGAGGTGCGGAGCCGACTGGCACGCGTCGAGCACGGTCAGAGCGCCGACGGCGCGGGCGAGGGTGACGAGCTTGGCGACCGGGTTCACGATGCCGAGGACGTTGGAGACGTGCGGGAAGGCGACGACCTTCGTGCGCTCGCCGATGAGGTCGGCCGCGGCGTGCATGTCGAGCATGCCGTCGTCGAGCACGGGTATGTGACGCAGGCGCGCGCCGGTGCGCCGGGCGAGCTCCTGCCACGGGATGAGGTTGGCGTGGTGCTCGGCCTCGGTGACGACGATCTCGTCGCCCTCGCGCAGGCGCCCCGCGTATCCGAGGGAACCCGCGACGAGGTTGAGGCCGGCGGTGGCGCCGCTCGTCCAGACGAGCTGCTCGGGCTCGGCGCCCACGAATTCGGCGACCGTGATGCGGGCGTCTTCGAACAGCTCGGTCGCCTCGGCGGCGAGCGTGTGGGCGCCGCGGTGCACGGCCGAGTTCGCCCGCTCGAGGAAGTCGCGCTCGGCGTCGAGCACGGCGCGCGGCTTCTGGCTGGTCGCCCCCGAGTCGAGGTACACGAGGGGCCGGCCGTCGATCTCGGTCTCGAGGATCGGGAAGTCGGCACGCGCGGCGGCGACGTCGAAGGAAAGGGTCACCCTTCCAGGCTACGGCGCGGGGGTCGATCCGGCGCGGCGGAGCCCGGCGTGCGCTCGTCCGCTCGCCGACGGTGGGAGCCGCCTCCGGCGCGATCGAGCGGGGCTCCCGGCCTTCGCAGTACATAAATTGTCGCATGTGAATTGCTGTTCGTCGGGGGAGCGTCGCCGCAATTTCGCCCGATGGCATAAACCGAGACGTCATGTCCGGGGAATTCCTCGCCGAATACGGACGCTGCCGTCCGGCGGTGACGGGACAGGAAATACGGACGTAAATCCCCACGGTTAATATGCCCGCGTGGAAGAATCAGAGAACAACCAAAACCTGCCGGGTCTCGACGAATTCCTACGTGCTCGAGGGTGGCGTCGGCGACGTCGCGGATCGGGGTGGGAGACCGGAAGGCGGTTGCGCTCCGCGCGTCTGATCCCCGGGGCCGATGCGACCTTCGCGCTCAAGATCGGCGGCTTGTCCTTCGTCCTGCCCGACGAGATCGCCGTCCGGGACTTCCTCGCACAGGCCGAGCCGAACACCGACAGCGAGCGTCCGTCACCGGCGTGATGTCCGGATCATCGATCGGCGGCTTTTCCTCCGAGGCGTATCCGTCGCAGGCGTGTCTCGCCCGTGCGGGCGCGCCGTCGAGACGGCGATACTTATACGGTCTGGGTGGGCATCGGGTGCTCGGTTAAGGTGGAAAGACTCGCCTTATGCATAACACCGGGACAACCTTGACTCGACCCTCAGCCGGATCCGATAACGACGTTATTTGCGCACGACTATCGAGAAGTTTCGGATTTCACGTTCACGAAGCCCGCCAGAGTCTGGGATACAGCCAAGAAGAAGCCGCGCACGCTGCGGGCATCGCCGCACCGGCCTTCGGACGCATCGAACGTGCGAGATTCACACACACCGCCTGGGTCAACCCCACGCTGGAGACTCTGGTGCGCATTCACACCGCATTCGATCTGCATCCCTACCGGTGGATCCGCGCCGCGCGCACCGACATACCCGCCGCCGACGGAAAGTTTCCTCCCCGCTGATGGCACCGCTTCGCACCGGGCGAGCCCGCTCCCGCGGCGACGCGATGCGTGTCGCCCGCGGAAAGGCGTGAGGAGCACCCTCACCTCCGCATGGGAATCGTGAGCACGACGGGCGCCGCGGCCACCGCGGCGTAGACCGGATGCCATGACCCTCACCGCTCTGCTTCCCACCCTCAGATCCAGCATCCCGGCGCCCTTCGATGCGGCGGCGTGGCCGGCCGGCTCGGCGCCCACGCTCGACGACGTCACCGTGAGCGCGATGTCGATCGGACGCTATGCCGACATCTGCGGCACACCCTGCGTGTGCACGGGACCCGCCGTCATCCCGGCGTCGGGCGGGGTGGCATCGGCGACGCTCTCGACGACCGTGATCGTGGCGACGGTGGTGCACGCCACCGCCGACGCGCTGCGCCTCGACGCGTGCGCCGCGGGACTCGATGTGGTGTGGCGCGAAGCGCGTCTGCTGGGCCGCGTGTCGCACGCGTACGACGAGCCCTTCGCCGTGATCGACGCGCACGGCAGCGAGGCGTGCGCCACGGTCGTGCTCCCCGGCGACGTGAAGGTCGGCGACCGCATCGCCGTTCCCTGCCCCGGATGCCACACCCTCGGCGAGGTGCGCTGATGCTGCTGCACTCGATCGTGTTCGCGAGCCGCTGCGCGCGGGTTCAGGCGGAGGTCGACGCCGGCGCGGATGACGAGGACGAGCGAGCGCCTCGACCGTTCAGTCTGCCCTGAGCAACCGCGCCGGCACCGTGGAGGCCGCGGCGCGAGCGAGGTCGCGGGGGACGCCCGCGGCCGTCGCCACCTCGATCGCGCGCTCCATCGTCAGGGTGGAGCCGGCGAGGGTGTCCGTGCCGGCGAGCACGGGGCGCCCGTCGTGCACCTCGACCTCGAGACCGCCGAGGCTGTAGCCGCCGTCGCCCAGCCCCGTCGCCGACATCGCGTCGGTCACGAGAGCGATGCGGCCCGGTGCGGCGGCGAACAGCGTGCGGATCACCACGGGGTGGACGTGGATACCGTCGGCGATCACTTCCAGCACGACGTGATCCCGCTCCAGTGCGGCGCCGACCGGGCCGGGGGCACGGTGGCCGAGACCCGGCATCGCGTTGAACGCGTGCGTGAGCAACCGCGCGCCGCGGTCGAACGCCGCGGCGGCGGTGTCGTGGTCGGCCTGCGTGTGCCCCACCGCGACGGTGACCCCCGCCGAGACGAGGGTCTCGATGGCATCCATCGCCCCCGGAAGCTCGGGAGCGATCGTGATCTGGCGCAGGATGCCGTCGGCCGCCGAGAGTAGCCGATCGACCGTCTCCGCCGTCGGGGCGGCGAGGGCGCGCGGATCGTGCGCTCCCCGGCGCGCGTCGGCGAGAAACGGCCCTTCCAGGTGCACTCCCGCGACCGACGGCAGCGAGGACGTCATCCCGCGGATCTCGCTCAGACGCTTCTCGAGTCGATCGATCGGTGCGCTCACCAGGCTGAGCAGCAGCGTCGACGTGCCGTGCGCGCGGTGGAATGCGACCGCGGCCTCGACGCCCTCGAGGTCGGCGTCGTCGAACGCGTGCCCGAGCGCGCCGTGGCAGTGCAGGTCGACGACCTCGATCGCGGCGGGGCGTTCCGGGGTGCTCATGCGTGATGCTCCTTGGCGGGCGGGCGGTCTGGCAGACGGGCGGGCGATCGGTGCGGGCGCCCGGGGTCAGCCGGAGACGACGCCCTTGCGCAGTAGGGCATTGGCGTAGATCCGCGTCTCGCCCGTGCGCACGATCAGGTACGCGGTGCGGGCGACGTCGTAGTAGGCGAAGCGTTCCACGAAGCGCGTGCCCTCCGCGCCGACAGCGGCGGCCTCGATGAGCTCTCGCTGCACGTCGAGGACCGCGCCGTCGGCCGACCGCATGAGGTCGAGCGCGGGCTCATCGTCGGCGGGGATCACGCTGCGGATCGCGCCGAGCACCGCGGGAGACGTGGTGCCCGGCAGATCGATCACCCGCGCGCCGACGGTGAAGGCGGGGAAGTGCGCGTCGGCGACGACGACCGCGTCGGAGTGGCCCATCCGGTCGAGGTGCAGAAGCATCTCGCCGGTGAGCAGGGGATGGATGCCGGACAGCATGGGGGCCTTCCTGGTCGTCGAGGGGTCAGGGAATCAGTCGGGCGCGGGTGAGGTCGTCCCAGAACCGCTCGGGAACCTCCGCGCGCCAGGAGTCGGCGTTCTGCTGCAGCTGCGCGGGACGGCTCCCGCCGATCACCACTGTCGTCACGAGCGGCTCGCGCGCGACGAAGGCGAGGGCCGCGACGGGGAGCGGAACCCCGTGCGCCCGGCACACCTCGAGGATCCGTTCGAGTCGCGTCCACACGGCATCCGGGACCCCGCCGTACTCGTACCGGGCGTCTCGGGACGGCGTGTCGTTCGCGAGGAGGCCCGAGTTGAACACCGAGGCCGCCACGATCGTCGTGCCCCGCTCGCGGCACGCGGGGAGCACCTCCGCCGAGGCGGGCTGTTCGAGCAGGGTGTACCGCCCGGCGACCATCACCTCGTCGAGATCGGCGCCGCGCACCGCGGCCGCGAGAGCGGCGGCATCCATCGACCCCACGCCGATGCGGTCGACCCGCCCCTCGGCGCGCAGGGCCTCGAGCGCGGGGAGCGCCTCTCTCAGCGCCTGGTCGAGATCGTGCTTCTCGGGATCGTGCAGGTAGAGCGTGTCGATGTGCTCCAGTCCCAGTCGTTCCCGCGACTCCTCGAGGCTGGCCGCGATGCCGGCGGCGGAGAAGTCCCACACCCGCCGCAGGTCGGTGCGGACGTGGAACGAGTTCTCGAGATCGAGTCCGCCGTCGTCGGTCGGATTCGATCGGAGCAGGCGCCCCACCTTCGTCGACACGGTGAACTCGTCGCGCGGCTTGTCGCGCAGGAACGCCCCGAGCCGTCGCTCGGACAGACCCAGGCCGTAGTGCGGTGCGGTGTCGAACGCCCGGATGCCGGCATCCCAGGCCGCGGCGAGGACGGCGTGCGCGTCATCGTCGCTCAGCACGCGGTGCAGGTTGCCGACGTTCGCCGCGCCGTAGGCGAGGGCCGCGCCGTCGCGGAGCGGAAGGTCAGACGGCGACATGGCTCCCCGTCCAGGTGTACGCCTCGCGGCTCGCCTGCAGCATCTCCATGCCCGCCCCCGGCGCCAAGGGCGCGCGGTACGCACCCTCGCCGATCACCACGGGGACGGTGAAGTGCTCGTGCAGGTGGTCCACGTACTCGATCATGCGCCCTTCGCGCTCGCCGGAGACGGCCACGTAGTCGAACATCGAAAGGTGCTGCACCGCCTCGCACAGCCCGACTCCGCCGGCGTGCGGGCAGACGGGGACGCCGAACTTGGCGGCGAGCAGCAGATTGGCGATGTTCTCGTTGACCCCGCCGACGCGCGCGGCGTCGATCTGCATGACGCCGATCGCTCCGGCCTGCAGCAACTGCTTGAAGATCACGCGGTTCTGCGCGTGCTCGCCGGTGGCCACACGGATGGGCGCGACGCCCCGGGCGATCTCGGCATGGCCGAGCACGTCGTCGGGGCTGGTGGGCTCTTCGATCCACGCCGGTCCGAAGGGGGCGAGGGCGTTCACCCACGCGATCGCCTCGGAGACCTCCCACCGCTGGTTCGCGTCGATGGCGATCGGGAAGTCGGGGCCGCACGTCTCGCGCGCGATCCGCAACCGCCGCACGTCGTCGTCGAGGTCGGCACCCACCTTGAGTTTGATCTGGCCGAAGCCCTCGGCGATGGCCTCGCGGCACAGGCGCTCGAGCTTCTCGTCGGAGTACCCCAGCCACCCCGGCGAGGTCGTGTAGGCCGGGTAGCCGCTCTCGAGCAGCTGCGCCTCGCGCTGCGCGCGCCCGGGCTCCGCCCTATTCAGGATGCCGAGGGCCTCGTCGGGCGTGAGCGCGTTGGTGAGGTAGCGGAAGTCGACCAGCGCGACGATCTGCTCGGGGGTCATGCGCGCGAGCAGCTGCCAGAGGGGGAGGCCCGCCCTCTTCGCCTTGATGTCCCACAGGGCGTTGACGGCGGCGCCGATGGCCATGTGCATCACGCCCTTCTCGGGCCCCAGCCACCGCAGCTGCGAATCGCCGACGAGCTCGCGCCACACGCCGCCCATGTCGTCGAGCAGCGGCTCGACCTCGCGACCGACCAGGAAGGGCGCGAGCGCGTCGATGGCCGCGACCTGCACGTCGTTGCCCCGCCCGATCGTGAAGACGAACGCGTGGCCCTCGTCCTCGTCGGTCACGACGCGCACGTACGCCGCCGAGTAGTCGGGATCGGGGTTCATGGCGTCCGAGCCGTCGAGGCTCAACGAGGTGGGGAATCGGACGTCGGTCGTCTCGAGCGCGACGATACGGCTCATGGTGCTCCTTCAGGCGGGGGCGGCGGCCCGTGCGGGCTAAACATCCGATGTCTATACTGGCACACGCCGACGGTGCATCGTCGGTCGAGACGAGGAGGACGCATGAGATTCGCACGCATCGGCGAGCGGGGGCACGAGGTGCCCGTGGTCGTGGTCGACGGTCGGTACCGGGACCTGCGGTCCCTGACGCTCGACATCGACGCCGCCTTCTGGGAGAGCGACCCCGTCGACCTGGTCTCGCGCGCCCTCGCCGAGGGGACGCTCCCCGAGCTCCCGGATGCCGCCGATACGCGGATCGGTGCGCCGATCGCGCGACCGGGAGCCGTCGTGTGCGTCGGTATGAACTACGCCGCCCACGCCGCCGAATCCGGCTCCCTCCCGCCCGAGCAGCCGGTGATCTTCCTCAAGGTGCCCAACACCGTGTCGGGTCCGAACGACGACGTCGAGCTCCCCCGTGACGGCGACAAGACAGACTGGGAGGTCGAGCTCGGGATCGTGATCGGGCGGGAGACGTCCTACCTCGACTCGCCCGACGAGGCCGAGGCGCATATCGCGGGTTTCGTCCTCGTCAACGACCTGTCCGAGCGCCGGTTCCAGCTCGAAGTCTCGGGCGGACAGTGGTCGAAGGGCAAGTGCGCCCCGGGGTTCACCCCGACGGGGCCGTGGGTGGTCACGCCCGACGAGGTCGACACGGGCGACCTCCGTCTCCGCAGCTTCGTCAACGGCGCCCCGCGGCAGGACTCGAACACGGGCGACATGATCTTCTCCGTCGCGCATATCATCTGGCACCTGTCGCAATTCATGACGCTCGAACCCGGAGATCTCGTGCTCACCGGGACCCCCGAGGGCGTCGCCCTGTCGGGACGCTTCCCGTACCTTCAGCCCGGCGACGAGGTCGAGATCTCCATCGACGGTCTCGGCGCGCAGCGCCAGCGCTTCTCGGCGTGGAGCCGGTCGTGACCGCGGCGGTGCGCGGGCAGCTCGACGGTCTCCGCGCGATCGTCACGGGCGGGGCGTCGGGGATCGGCGCCGCCATCGCCGAGCTGCTGGCCGACTCCGGAGCGTCGGTGGCGATCCTCGATCGCGACGTCGACGCGAACGCCGGGATCGCGGCATCCGCGTCGACCGACGATCGCGATCACACCGGAGAGCGCATCGCCGCCTTTCGGGCCGACGTGTCGGACCGCGCGAGCGTCGAGGCCGCCGTCGCCGCGATCGAGGAGCGGTGGGGCGGAATCGACATCGTCGTCAACAACGCCGCGATCGGCGCGCAGGGCGACATCGCCGCCAACGACGACGACGAGTGGGCGCGCGTGCTGTCGATCAACGTCACGGGCGTCGCGCGAGTGACGGCGGCCGCCCTGCCCGCTCTCCGCCGCTCCCCGGCCGCCGCGGTGTGCAACGTGGCGTCGATCGCGGCGGGTGCCGGGCTCCCGCAGCGCGCGCTGTACAGCGCGTCGAAGGGCGCCGTCGCCGCACTGACCCGGGCGATGGCGGCCGACCACATCCGTGAAGGGATCCGCGTGAACGCGGTGTCGCCCGGCACCGCCGACACACCCTGGGTGCGCCGACTGCTCGAGGCGGCGGACGACCCGGTGCGCGAGCGGGCGGCCCTCGAGGCGCGGCAACCCCACGGTCGCCTCGTCTCGGCGGCCGAGGTCGCCGGCGCCGTGCTCTACCTGGTCAGCCCGCTGTCCGGGTCGACCACCGGCACCGTGCTCGACGTCGACGGCGGCGTCTCGGGGCTGAGACTGCGTCCCGTCGCCGAGAAGTAGAAGTCCTCGCCGTTGCGGGAGAGGACGGCATCCCTCCCCTCGGCTCCGAGGCGGTCGAGCGCCCACGCGCCGACCGCCTCGAGCCACCGGTGCGGGTGGGTCCGCTCGGACACGGGCCAGTCGCCGCCGTAGAGCAGCCGCTCCGGACCGAAGGCGTCGAGGGCCACGTCGAAGAACGGCTCGACCTGCGCGACGCTCCACGGCCCGTCGGCCTGCGCCGGTAGCCCGGAGATCTTGACGTGCACCGACGCCCTCTGCGCGAGTTCATCGAGATCGCGGTGCCAGTCGGACCACCGCGGGTCGTTCGGCCGGCGCGCGCTGCCGACGTCGGGTTTGCCGAGGTGGTCGAGCACGATGGCGAGTTCCGGCACGGCGTCGGCGAGGGCGATCACGTCGGGCAGCTGCGACGGCCGGACGCACGCATCGAAGGGCAGGCCGCGCTCGGCGAGGAGTCGGGCGCCCGCGACGAAGTCCGGGAGCCGCGCGAAGCCGGCGGCCTCGCCCTGCAGAGACCTGCGGACCCCCACGACCAGGGGCTGAGCGAGGAGGCGGTCGAGGTCGTGGCCGGCTCGCCCGCCGCGTTCGAGCGGGGCGTGCGCGACGATGCCGCGGACTCCGCAGTCACCGGCGATCGACGCGACCCACGCGACCTCGTCGAGTGCGTGAGCGGGGTCGCACTCCGCCTGCACGAAGACGGATGCCGTCGGGGTCGACGCGCCCGCCCACGCGGCCCGATACTCGTCGGGCCCGAAACGGCGGTCGAGCTCGCCCTCGAGCCAGGGGTACGGCAGGAGCGCGGGGTCCCACAGGTGGAGGTGCGTGTCGAGGACCGCGGTGGTGAGGGCGGACGGGCGCGGCCCGGTCATCGGATGTCTGCGGCCTATCATTGCGGAATGTCCCTGACCGACGACGCGATCGCCCAGATCAAAGCCATGATCGTCAGCGGTGAGCTGCGTCCCGGCGACCGCCTGCCGCCCGAGAAGGACCTGGCCGAACGGCTCGGGCTGTCGCGCAACTCGCTGCGCGAGGCGGTCAAGGCGCTCGAGGTCATCCGCGTGGTCGACGTGCGGCGGGGCGACGGTACGTACGTCACGAGCCTCGAGCCGGCCCTGCTCCTGGAGGCCATCTCGTTCGGATTGGACCTGCACAACGACCGGTCGGTGCTCGAGCTCTTCGCGGTCCGGCGGATCCTCGAGTCGCACGCCGCGGGACTGGCGGCCCAGAGAGTGGATGCCGCGCAGATCGCCGCCCTCGTCGACGAGGTCGACGCGGTCGACGGTGCCACCTCGCTCGACGAGCTCGTCGCCCACGACGTGCGTCTGCACCGCCTGATCGCGACGTTCTCGGGCAACCGGTACCTGGCGGGGCTCATCGAGTCGCTGTCGGCGAACACGGTCCGCGCGCGGGTGTGGCGGGGTCTGACGCAGGAGGGTGCGGCGGAGCGGACGCTCGTGGAGCATCGGGCCCTCGTCGAGGCGCTCGCGGCCCATGACGTCGAGCGTGCGTCGGTGCTCGCGAGCGCCCACGTGTCGGGCGTGGAGGAGTGGTTGCGTCGCGCGGCCACCGGGGGAGAGCCCCCGGCGGCATCCGCGCGCTGATCGTCTCCCATGGTCGTCACACCTGCCAGTCCGGGCGGTGGGCGAACACCTCGTCGTAGTACGCCCGCAGGCGCAGGTCTACTGCGGCCGCGTCGTCCACGACGACGGTCACGTGCGGGTGCATCTGCAGCACGGACGCGGGGCACATCGCCGTCACCGGGCCCTCGACGGCCGCGGCCACCGCCGCGGCCTTGCGCGAACCGATCGCGACGAGCACGATCTCTCGGGCGTCGAGGATCGTGCCGAGGCCCTGGGTGACGCAGTGGCGGGGCACGTCGTCGGGGGAGTCGAAGAACCGGGCGTTGTCCCGCCGGGTCTGCTCGGTGAGGGTCTTCACGCGTGTGCGGGATGCCAGCGACGAGGTCGGCTCGTTGAAGCCGATGTGGCCCGTGGTGCCGATGCCGAGGATCTGCACATCGACTCCACCCGCCGCCGCGATGAGCTCCTCGTACCGCGCGCCCGCGGTCCGCAAGCCCTCGACGGCGCCGTCCGGGACCTCGACGCGGGCGGGATCGAGGCCCAGCCGGTCGGTCACCTCGCGAGCGATGACCGATCGATAGCTCTCCGGGTGGCCCGGCGGGAGTCCCACGTACTCGTCCAGCGCGAAGGCGCGGGCGGCGCGGACCGCCGGGAGGGCGCGACGCTCGAGCGCCTCGTAGACCGGGAGGGGAGACGACCCCGTCGCGACGCCGATGACGCGGAGCGCACCCTCCTCGGCGCGTCGCTGGACGATGTCGGCCGCGTACTCGCCCGCGGCCCTCTGGTCGGTGGTGATGACGACCTGCATGGGTGTCCCTCCGGTCGGGATTCTCTTGGTCTCACGGATGGGATGTCAGCCGTGGAGATTTATGGCATCGATGCCAATAATATGTCAGACTGGCCGGGTTCCGACAGGATTGGCCACCGTGACTGACACTCTCCCTCGCCCTCTCGCCGCTGCAGCCCCCGTTGCTCCGACGCCCACGCTGACGTGGGCCGAGAACCGCCTGATGCGCGACGGCGCTCCGACCCGACTGCTGTCCGGATCCGTGCACTACTTCCGCATCCACCCCGATCAATGGCGCGACCGTCTGCAGCGGGTGAAGGACCTGGGGCTCAACACCGTCGACACCTACGTGCCGTGGAACTTCCACCAGCCCCGTCCCGACGAGGCCCCCGACTTCACCGGATGGCGCGATCTCGAGCGCTTCCTGCTCATCGCGGCCGACCTCGGTCTGGACGCCACGGTGCGCCCCGGTCCCTACATCTGCGCCGAGTGGTCCAACGGCGGACTGCCGGTGTGGCTCACTGCTCGCGGCATCCCCCTGCGATCCTCCGACGAACGCTTCCTCGCACCGGTGCGCGAATGGTTCGCGCACCTGCTGCCGCGTATCGCGGCCCTGCAGGCGAACGTCGGCGGGCCGGTCGTGGCGGTGCAGGTCGAGAACGAGTTCGGCAGCTTCGGCGACGATCGCTCGTACCCGGCCACGATCGCGCGCGGACTGCGCGACCACGGCATCACCGAGCTGCTGTTCACCGCCGACGGGCCGACCGAGCTCATGCTCGACGCCGGAGCGGTCGACGGCATCCTGCAGGGGCTGACCCTGGGCTCACGCGTCGGCGCCGCGCGGGATCTCGCGCGCACCCGGCGTCCCGACGAGCCCCTCCTCGTCGCCGAGTACTGGAACGGCTGGTTCGACCACTGGGGGCACCCCCACCACGTGCGCGGATCGGTCAACGCGGCCGAGACCCTGGCCGCGATCGTCGAGGACGGCGGCAGCGTCGCCCTCTACATGGCCCACGGGGGCACGAACTTCGGGCTGTGGGCCGGTGCCAACCGCGTCGACGGCGAGCTCCGCGGCACGGTGACCAGCTACGACTCCGACGCCCCGATCGCCGAGGACGGCACCCTCACCGAGAAATTCCACGCGATGCGCGAGGTCCTCGGCGCGACCGCGCCGATCGTCTCGCTGCCCCCGCGCATGGTCGCCCCGCAGCAGGTCGAGATCCTCCTCGGCGCGGGCCTCGACGAGGCGCTCGCCGCGCTGGCCCGGGCGCCGCGGCCCGTGGCATCCACCGTCGCTTTCGAAGAACTCGGTCAGGACTCCGGGATGCTGCTGCTGTCGGCCGACGTGATGCTGCCGACCGGCGAGATCGACCTCGTCTTCCCCCGCGTCGCCGACCGGGCGATGGTCCGGGTCGACGGCCGGCCCGTGGGCACGGTGGCCGAGTCGGGCACCGTCACCGTCACGGGAACGGGCGCCGCCGCGCGCATCGACGTCGTCATCGACAACCTGGGCCGCGTCAACTACGGATGGTCGCTGGGCGAGCGCAAGGGCCTGCTGGACCCGGTGCTGGTGCAGCGCCGCATCGTGCAGAAGTGGCAGGCCGCGCCGATCGACGTCGCCGCGGCCGACGAGGCGACGATCGCTCGACTCGGAATCCCCGGAGAAGCGGATGCGGCGGGTGGCGCGACCGCGATCTTCCACCTGCCGGAGTCCGCCGACGCGCACCTCGCCCTGCCCGGTTTCGCGCGCGGGTTCGTGTGGATCAACGGCTTCCTGCTGGGCCGGTACTGGGAGATCGGCCCGCAGCAGACCCTCTACGTGCCGGCGCCTCTGCTGCACGCCGGTGCGAACGTGGTCACCGTGCTCGAGCTGGAGCGACGCGGCACCCGCCTCGAACTCCGCGATCGCCCCGAGCTCGGTCCTGAAGAGGAGTACATCGAGCACTTCTGAGCGTGTCGGTGCGCCGAGACGGCGGTGCACCGACACGGCCCCTGCGGGAGCCGCTCGGCTCAGCGACGAGCCGTGCTGGCGCGGATGACGAGCTCGGGCGAGACGGTCACCCGCGTCCGCTCGACGCTCGGGTCGTCGATGGCCGCGAGCACGTGCTCGACGGCGATCCGTCCCATCTGCTCGAACGGCTGACGGATCGTCGTCAGCGGGGGGTGCGCGTATTGCGCGAGGGGGATGTCGTCCATCGACACCACCGAGACGTCTTCGGGAACGCGGCGCCCCTGTTCGGCGAGCGCCCGGAGCAGGCCGAACGCCATCTCGTCCGACGAGGTGAAGACGGCGGTGGCATCCGGCATGCGGGCGACGATGAGGCCGTTGCGATATCCCGACTCGGCGGTCCAGTCGCCGTGCAGCACGGGGGGCACGGACCGGCCGGCGTCGCGCAGGGCGGCCTCCCACCCGGTCGTGCGTCCCGAGGCGTCCCGCCACGACGAGGGTCCGGCGAGGTGCCAGACCGTCTCGTGTCCGAGTTCGAGCAGGTGCTCGGTGGCGAGGCGTCCGGACTGCTCCTGGTCGAGGGCGACGACGTCGTCTTCGGAGGAGCTCGAGCCGTCGATGACCGCGGTCGGCAGGCCGTTCGTGACGCGGCCGAGGGCGAGCTCGTCCCAGATGGGGACGGCGACGATCAGGCCGTCGACGCCCTGGTCACGCAGGTGCTCGACCCCGTCGGTGATGGCGGCGGGTGAGACGGACGTCGTTCCCGCCGCGCTGACGAAGTAGCCGCGCTCGCGTGCGGCCCGGTTGACGCCGAGCATGATCGCGGCCGGGGCGTACTGGTCGGACTCGTGCGTCAGCACACCCAGGGTCATGCTGCGTCCGGTGACGAGGGCGCGGGCCAGGCCGGTGCGGCGGTAGCCCGTCCGCTCGACGGCTTCCTCGACCTGCAGGCGGGTGACGTCCGACACGTTCGGGTGGCCGCGGAGCACGCGCGACACGGTCTGCGGAGAGACGCCCGCCACGGTGGCCACGTCGGCCATCGTGGGTGCGCGCATGCGTCGGTTGACGCCCTGCTCCGTGGTCATGTGCCCGATGCCCCCCTTCGCGGCGCGCCCTGCGGCGACCAGAACTCTCATGCTAGCCGCGCGTCATGGGCGCCCGCGAGAAGACGAGAGGGGGTGAGAACGGAGAGCCGACTCAGATGCACGGTCCCGCGGGCGCCGACGACGCGGAGGTGCGCCGCGCGCACGCGTCGTCGCGGGAGATCGACGATCCGCCGATACCCGACGGCGTGCACCACGAGGGCGGTGCGGGTGGTGCCGTCGACGTCTTCGAGGTCGACCTCCAGGTGCTCGATGAGCTGGCCGCGGCTGATGTCCTCGTCGAGGATGATTCCGTCGATCTCGACCGGTTCGTCCCACCTCACCGTGACGGTGTCGCCCTCGCGCAGGTCGAGGGTCGCCTCCGGGGTGGGCAGGGGGATCGTCCGACCCGACGTGGTGGCTCGGGCCCGCGGGGCCCGGTCCCGCTCGGCGAGTTCTGCGATGAGCGCACCCAGTCCACGGAGTGCCTCGACGTCGGGGGCCGAGATCACGCCGCTCGCCTCCGGGGGGATGTTCAAGAGGAACCCGCTGTTGCCGCCGACGCTGCGACGGTAGATGTCGTACAGCTCGCGCGCCGGGCGCACCTGATCGTCCTCGGCGGGGTGGTGGAACCACCCCGGACGGATGGAGGTATTCACCTCGGCGGGGTACCAGACGAGCTCGTCATCGGTGGCTTCGAGCGCGGTGCGCGAGCCGAGATCCTCTTCGTCGGAACGCACCATGCGCGCGAACGCGGCGTCGTCCTGCTGCTGGGAGCGGGATGCCACCCGCTCGGCGTCGCGGAGGGACGCCGGCACCACGCTCCACTCGTCGGGGCGTGTGTGGCCGGCCTCGTTGCCGCACCAGCGGACGTCGGGGCCGCAGACGCTGATGACCGCGTCGGGCTGCAGCCTGCGCACGACCTCGTAGTACCGGTCCCAGTCGTAGGTCTGGACGCGGCCGTCGGGCCCTTCGCCGTTGGCGCCGTCGAGCCAGACGGTGGAGATCGGGCCGTACCCGGTGAGCAGCTCGGTCAGCTGGGCGACGAAGAAGTCGTCGTAGGGGGCACCGCTGCCGTAGCACGCCTCGGTGCGATCCCACGGCGACAGGTAGACGCCGAAGGCGAGCCCGTGACGGGCTGCGGCCTCGGCCGTCTCGCGCACCAGATCGCCGTGTCCGTCACGCCAGGGGCTCGCCGCCACGGTGTGCGCGGTGAGGGCGCTCGGCCACAGGCAGAACCCGTCGTGGTGCTTGGCCGTGAGGATGACCCCTCTCGCCCCCGAGGCGGCGATGCTCTGCATCCACTGGTCGGTGTCCACGTTCGACGGATCGAACAGGGCGGGGTCCTCGTGTCCGAGTCCCCACTCCCGGTCGGTCATGGTGTTCATGCCGACGTGGATGAAGGCGGTGAACTCCCGCTGCTGCCAGGCGAGCTGACGGGCGGAGGGAAGGACGCCGGCGGCTTCGCGGACACGGGTCGAGAGGGGTGCGGTCACCGAAATCTCCGGTTGTACAGGGCGAGCAGAGCGATCAAGCCGGCCAGACCGGCCATCATCGCCAGGAAGTTCGGCCAGCCGACCGTCTGCTGGTTGACGATCACGATGACGACGCAGGCCACGAAGACGACGATCGCGACGAAGCCGGTGAGGACCTCGCGGACGTCGATGCTCCGGCGGGGGCGGGGATCGGGGGCGGTCATTTGATTCCTCCTCCTCCGACCGACTGCAGGAGCCGGCGCTGGATGATCGCGTAGAAGACGATGACGGGGACCATGACGATCACCATGCCGGCGTACAGCACGCCGTAGTCGGCGGCGGCGCGCTGGGCCTGGAAGAGGTTCAGCAGACCCACCTGAAGCGTCTTGGAGTCGCCGGGCACGAGCGTCAACGAGATGATGAAGTCGTTCCAGTAGGCCAGGAAGTTGAACAGCAGCGCCGTGCTGATAGCCGGCAGCGCCAGGGGCAGCATCACCGACACCATCGTGCGCAAGCGCGAGCTCCCGTCGAGCATCGCCGCCTCCTCGTACTCGACCGGGATGGTGCGGAAGAAGGTCGAGAGGAGGTAGATCGTGAAGGGGAGCGACGTAGCAGCGTAGACGAGGGCCAGCACGGCGAGGTTGTCGATGAAGACGCCCTCGGGGAAGAGCCCGCGCAGCGCGCGGTCCCATCCCAGCAGCTGCAGGAAGATGGGCACCACGATGTAGTTCACGTTGATGAACAGGCCCGCGAGGATCGCGACTTCGAGCACGGACTTGCCGCGGAACTCGAAGCGAGCGAGCACGTAGGCCGCCGGAACGGCCACGACGAGCGAGATGGCCAGGGCCAGGACCGTCACAAAGATCGAGTTGACGAAATAATCGCCCATGCGTGCGTTGACGAAGGCGTCGACGAAGTTCTGCATGTGCACGCCGAGGGGCAGGGCCCACGGGTCGCCGTAGAACTCGGGACGGGTCTTGATGGATGCCATGAAGATCCACGCGGTGGGCACGATGATCGCCGCGCACAGGGCGATCATTATCGCGTTGACGATCGTGCGGCTCACACGGCCGCCCGACCGGGTGGAGCCGGGCGGCACGGGGGTGAATCGTCGGCGCGGAGCCGGCGTCGGCGCGTCTTGACGAACGGGGGTGAGGTTCAGAGCCATCAGAACTGGTAGACCTCTCGCTTGGTGGCGCGGTTGATGATCAGCGCGAGCACGAACGAGAACACGAAGATCACCACGCCGATCGCCATGCCGTAGCCGTAACTGGAGTTGGTGTACGCCTGGCGGTACATGTAGTTGAGCAGCACGTCGGACGAGCCGTTGGGGCCGCCGTCGGTCAGCGCCCGCACGAGGACGAACGCCAGGTTGATCGACGAGATGATGAAGAACGTCAGCGTCGTGCGGAGCGTGCTCCACACCAGGGGCAGGGTGATCGTGAAGAACGTGCGCACGGGGCCCGATCCATCGATCGAGGCGGCCTCGTACACCTCGGCGGGGATCGAGCTCATGCCGGCCAGGTAGAGCAGCACGTAGTAGCCGATGGACTGCCACAGCATCGCGATCGCGATGCTGTACATGATGATGCCCTCGTTGCCGAGCCACACCTGCGTGAGATGACCGAGCCCGACCGCGGACAGGAAGTTGTTGAGCAGGCCGCTCTGCTGGTCGTAGACCGCCGAGAAGATGGCCGCGACCACGACGATCGACAGCACGCTCGGCAGGTACAGGACGAAGCGGTAGAAGTTCCGGCCCTTGAGGCGCGGGTTCATGAGGAGGGCGGCGATCGCGAGCGCGCCGGCCATGGTGACGATCGTCACGACGACCAGCAGCAGCAGGGTGTTCTGCAGGGATCGCAGGAACTGGGTGTCACCGGCCAGGGCGATGAAGTTGTCGAGTCCGATGAACCGCGCCGTGCCGGTGAAGCCGGTCCACTGGAACAGCGACATCCGGAAGACGTCGACGGTGGGGATCACCATGAACACGACGTAGAGAAGGAACGCCGGGGTCAGGCAGAGGAAGATGAAGCGACCTCGACCCCGCGTGAGTGCGGAGGAACGACGGGACATGGGGGCCTCTCGGGGGAGCGAACACCGGTCGCCCGCCGGTGTGAACGGCGGGCGACCGGTGCAGGAGACTACTTCGCGGCGGCGCCGAGGCGGTTGCTCGCCTCGTTCACCTGGTCCTGCCACTGGTCGAGAGTGACCGTACCGTTGATGATGCTGTTGGCGGTGTCGAACAGCGTCGCCTTCAAGTCGACGCCGGGCACCGGCTCGGTGGCGGCGAAGCCGCCGACGAGCGCCTTGACGTCCGGGAGGCTGTACGAGGCGTAGAACTCGGCCGAGTCGCCCGACAGCGTGTCGGCGAGGCCCGTGATCGGCTGGACGGCACCGGTCTCGGCGGAGATCGCCGCGGCCTTGTCGGAGTACAGGAACGCGATGAAGTCCTTGGCGGCATCCTTGTTCGTGGCGCCGCTGGGGATCCAGGCGTTCTCGACGAAGGTGGTCAGGTAGCGGTCGCCACCGGCCTCGGGCGCGGGCACGGGGGCCAGACCCCAGGCGAAGCCGTCGGCGCGGGGAGCGTCCTTCATCTCGTTCGCGATCCAGGTGCCGTTGGGCATGAACAGGACGGTGTCGTCGAGGATCGTCTGCTGGTTCTTCGTGAAGTCCTGGCCGTTGGCATAACCGACGGTCGAGGGCGCGGTGTAGTCGGTCAGCAGCTTCGTGGTCAGCTCGAGGGCTTCACGCGCCTCGGGCTGCTCCCACACGTTCTCTTTGTAGGTGACGACGTCGCGGTAGAAGTCGTCGCCGCCGATGGACGACAGGAGCGCGAAGAAGTACGAGTCCAGGTAGCCCGCGGTCGGGTACGTGAACAGCGAGATGCCCTCGGCCTTGGCGGTGTCGCCGAGCGCGAAGAAGTCGTCCCACGTGGTCGGCACCTCCCAGCCCTTCTGGTCGAACAGGCCCTTGTTGTAGACCAGGCCGGTCGGCGAGGCGTACATCGGCATCAGGTAGACCTGGTCGTCGCCGTAGGGGTTGGTGTTGAGGTTTCCGACGATGCCCTCGGTGAGCTTCGAGCCCACGGTCACGTCTTCGCCCGGCACGGTCTCGTCGAGGACGCTCGTGAGGTCCTCGAGTCCGCGGTCGCGGATGAAGCCCTCGGTGAAGCCTTCCTTGGCGCCCTGGCCGAGGATCACCACGTCGGGGAAGTCGCCGGCGGCCACCTGGGGCGTGAGCTCCTGGGCGAGGGTCTTGCTCGTCGTCAGCTCGATGGTGACGTCGGGCGCCACCTCTTTGTACGCGTCGACGACCTGCTGGTACATCTCGGAGCCGTAGCCGCCCTCGAAGGCCGCGATCTTCAGCGTGCCCGTCGAGCTGCCGCCCTCGGCGTCGGTCTGTCCGCCGGCGCATCCGGCGAGGAGGCCGATGGTGGTGAGCATCGCCACCGCTCCGGCGAGTGTCGTCTTCTTCACGAGATTCCTTTCGGGTGATGCGGTGGTCGACTCGGGTGTCGGCCCCCGCTGGTGCTGTGTGTCAGCGATGAACTTCTTTGTCGCATGCCCCAGTGGTGCTCGGGTCCGATCATAATGGCAGCAATTGGCATCGATGACAACTGGTGACAAATGGTTGTGCCTCCACCGTTACGCAACGGAAACGAGGCACGGGGTTTCCGCTGCTCCCCGTGATCTACGGGCGTTGGGGGAGGGCAGGGAACACGGCGGATCTCATGCGTGAGGCCCGATCGACGCATCGACCGGGCCTCACAGGTGGGTCACTGGAACAGCGACAGGGTGATGAGCGACGAGTACTGACCGGCGCTGACGTTCGCGGGAACCCGCAGGGTCAGATCCGCCGTCGCGGTCGTCGTGACGCCGCCCTCGGGCAGGACGTCGGCGTCGCGGAGGAAGAGCAGTTCCTGGTCCTTCAGCCCGCGGCTCTGGGCGCTGCCCGCCTCGCCCTGCAGTGCTCCATCGACGTCGCCGCCGACCGAGACGGCGTCGTCCTCCCCGCTGACCAGGCGCGGGCTCCATCCGAGGTACTTCGCCTCGATGACGTCTCCGTCCTCGCTGGTGAAGTCGCTGGCCGAGCCCAGCACCGACCACCTGGCTCCGCCGGCCGTCTGTTCCGGATCGCGGGTGTCGGTGACCGTGACCTCAGGCAGGACGCCCGTGAACTGGCGGGCATCCCCGCTCGAGCCCTGCTCGGTGAGCGTCGCGCGCCCGGGGGCGACGGTCAGGGCCAGGGTCCCGGGGCCCTCCTGCGGCGTGACCGCCACGTCGACCCCGATCTGACCGGTGCCCACCGGGTCGGCCGCGACCGCGGCGATCGCGGCACCGCCGGTCGTCATGAGTGCGGCTGCCAGAACGGCGATTCCCGCCCGTGTGGTGTTCTTCATGTTCTCTCCTTCGATCTCGGGTGTCGGACGGGCTCGGGTGCCCGTCCGGAGCAGCGGGCGGGGGCGTCGCCGGCCCCCGCCCGCTCTCTCAGTTCTGGGCCCCGTAGGACGCCTGGACGCTCGTGCTGACCTTCGTGCCGTCCACGGTCGCGGAGGCGGTCACGGTCGCCGCGCCCGCGGGGATCGCGGACTTGGTCGAGTTGATCGACACGCTGACCTTCGCCCCCGGCTGCACCGTGGCGAACGACTTGTTGCCGTACGCGGTGGTGACGACGATGCGCACCGGCACGGTCGAACGGTTCACGGCGGTGACCGTGACGTACGCCTTGCCCGCGAGCTTCCGGGTGGATGCCGTCGCCTCCACCGAGAGGGGGTTCACGGCCGCGATCGCCGCGTTCAGGGCGGTCGTCGCGTTCGCGATGGCCGTCTGCGTCACGGTGTCGTTGCCCGATCCGGCGCGGGTGCGGTTCGCGGCGTCGAGGACGCTCTGAGCCGCCTGCTTCTGCGTCTGCAGGGCGACGTGCGCGGCGGAGGTGCCCGGCGCGACGGCGGCCGCTGCGGCCAGGGACTTCTCGAGAGCGGTGGTGTCGCCGATCTCGATCGTTACGCGCGTGGTCTTGTTCGAGGTGAAGTCGAACACGATGCCGGAGGTGCCCAGTTCCTTGTCGGCGAAGAACGCCGGCGTGAGCGTGTACACCTTCGTCCCGGCGTCGTCGGAGACGGTGTAGTCCGCGGCATCCAAGCTGCCCACGAGGGCGCCGGACGTCGTGACGTAGCCGAGCGAGCGGACGGTGTCTCCGCCGAGGTCGACCCGGTACGACACGGTGTTGCGCGCGGACGACGCCTGCGAGGCGTTGCGGTCGTAGAAGCCGGCGGTGGGCGTCACCACCGGGTTGGTCTGCACCGTGCCGTTGTTGAACACCTTGATCTCGCGCATGGTCGGTGCGTAGATCTGGCCGGCCTTGATGCCCGCGATCGACAGGCGCAGCTTGCTGCTGGTCTGCGCGTCGAAGCGGACGACCTTGCTGGTGCCCACGCCGTCGCCGGACGTGAACGTCACCCACGAGCCGGTCGTCGCGTCCCACCGCTGCAGCGAGAAGCCCGCGATGCGCGCGTCCGTGCCGGAGTCGGTGTACTCCGCCAGGTCGACCTCGTCGAAGCGTGTCGGTGCGCCGAAGTCGATGTCGATCGTGAGGGGGTACGTGGCGTTGTCCGCCGCTGCCCACCGCGTGCTCGCATCGCCGTCGACGAGGTTGGCCGCCTTGAGCGAGAAGTTGTTGTGCGGGTGGGTGGAGCTGGCTACCGCGGTCTTTCCGAGCGCGAGGTTCGTGCGCGTGTCGACGCCCACGTTCTCGATCGGGTCGGTGTCGACCGGCGCGGTCACGACGGCACCGCGAGCGGCTTCGAACAGGCCGATGTCGGGCGCCGACCCTCGGTAGTTGGGGTTCCCGAAGAAGTCCGTCGTGCCGATGCGCTCGTTGTAGCGGCCCTTGTCGATGAGGGGCGAGGTGTCCTTCAGCGTGAAGAGCCCGGCCGACTGGCGGATGTTCTCCACTCCGGCATTGCGCGCGTAGTCGGCCACCTTGCCCGTGAACTGCGGGTCGGCGGTGATAGCGGCGTCATCCTTCGGCTGCTGCGGCGACGCGACGCCCCCGGTCTCGAAGTAGGCGTTGTGGGAGAACACGCCCAGGTCGAGCGCGCCGTCCTTGCGGTACCAGGTGGTCGGCGTCGTCGAGGTGTTGTAGAAGACGTTGTTGAAGAAGTAGACGCGGCTCTTGAGCACCTCGTCGTGGAACTGGTGCAGTTTGCTGCCGTCGTAGACGAAGACGTTGTTCGAGACGTAGGTCGGCGAGTAATTCGTCGACAGCATGTTCTTCCAGATCACGCCGTTGTCGTTCACCGACAGGTTGTACCGCGCGATGGAGTTGCTGCTGTTGCCCATGTACGACATCCAGCCGCCCTGGTTGTCGTGCGAGTAGTTGTACTCGTACGTGACGTTGAAGTTCGTGAATTCGAGGTCCCACGGGGTGGCGTCGTACTCGTTGGCCGGGCCGCCGTAGATCTCGTTGAAGCGCATGGTCGAGTCGGCACCGGCCCACAGGTACAGACCGGCCGAGACCTGGTTGTAGCGCTGGAGCCAGCCGTTGGCCTCGTTGTACTCCGCCAGCAGGCGCTGCGTGTCGGCGAACTGGTACGGGCCCTGACCGATGCTCTCGGCGTAGTTGTGGCCGATGTAGACGTCACGGCTGTAGAGGTCCTGGTCGCGGACCCACAGCTGCTCCCATCCCTCGTGGAACTTGCCCGTCGAATCCGTCGTGCCCTGGGCGTCGCCGAACCAGTTGAAGGCGAACTGCACCGCGTGCAGCTCCACGTCGGTGAAGGTGTTGTTCTCGATCCGGATGTCCTGGAAGTGGTAGCCGCCCTTGCCGTACGCGGTCCACTGCTGCGATCCGAAGACCTGGAAGTTGACGCCGCCGTAGTGGATGCGCTGCCAGCTGCTGGGGCCGTCGATGTTGTGCACGTCGAGGTTGGAGATGCGGATGCCGTCCATCACGGTGTCTGCACCGGGGGCCAGCTTGTCGGCGTTGATCGACACCGAGACGCCGTCGCGAACGAAGCTACCGCTCGTGATGTTGGTGGCGAAGTCGTCGTCATTGGACAACTCGAGGTTGGCGATGTGCACGTACTCCTGGTTGCGCAGGTTCACCGCGCCCGTCAGGCCCACCGTGTCGGGGTTCTTCAGGCCGTTCGACGAGAACGGGGATGTGACCTTGCCGTTCGTGCGGATGTAGGGCAGTCCCGCCGCCTGGTCACCGTAGGCGTCGATGACGATCGGCTTCGCCGCCGTGCCCGAGCCCTTGGGCCAGAGCTGCTGGTCGGCCCACGTTTCGCCGCCCTTGAGCAGGATGCGGTCGCCCGGCTGGAAGGTGGTCGAGTTGACCCGGGCGAGGCTCTTCCACGGCCGATCGCGGGCGGTGCCCGCCGCGGTGTCGACGCCGGTGCTGGCGTCGACGAAATAGTCGGTGCCGCCGTAGGGGTTGGCGACATTGCCGGCCCAGGTGGCTGCGTCGTCTCGCCCGGCGGCGCTGGCCGCGGGGACGACGGCGCCCCAGATCAGGGCTGAGGCGGCGGCGGTGGCGACGGCGTAACGGAACCAGTGGCTCCGTCGTCGTGCGTGTGTCACGGGACTTCTCCTTCGGGGTAGGGGTGGTGCGGGTGGAGCGGGTCAGGGGGTGGCGACGACCTGGGCGGACCGGGCGTCGGCGATGAGGGCGTCGAGGTGTTCGTCGACCAGCACCGAGCGGATGCGGGTCGCGTAGTGCGCGTACGCGGCCTCGGTGTCGACCGATCGCCCGTCGAGGCGGTAGGCGACCCAGCCGCCGCGTTCGGCGAACGGGCCGAGGAGGGCTCCGTCGGGGGCTGCGACGAGGGCGGCGGTGGCGTCGGGGCTCAGCGCCGCCGCCGCCAGTTCTTCGGCGGTCACGGTCACCGCCTCGCCCGCGGACGCACCGAACGTCCGCGCGGCGTCTCCGTCGCGGATCGCCTCGGAGACGGCGGCGTCCGGGCCGCCGTCTGCGGCGGTGGGAACCTCGACGCGGGTGAGGTGATAGCTCGTGGCGGCGTCGGCCCACTGCGCGGGATCGGCGTCGAAGCGGTCGCGGACCTCGGCGTCGGTCACGTCGACCCCGGCCGCGCCCGACTCCAGCCGCGCGAGCGTTGCCTGGCGGATGTCGGTCAGCGATTTGCCGTAGAACGACGCGGCTTCGTAGGTCACCGGCCCGTACAGCACTTCGCCGGCGGTCGCGCTCGATTCGCGTTGGGCGTTCACCTCGTCGAGGACGCCGAGGATGTCATCGGGCCGGGTGACGTCGCTCGCGCCGACCGATCGTGCGACGGTGAAGAGGGCCAGGTCGTCGCGGAGCGCGTCGAGACCGGCGTTCGGGTCGGTGGTGTCGGCACCGGTGCGCTCGGCGCGGACGGTGCCGAGCGCGAGCTCGGCGTCGGACAGCTGCATGTCGTCGATCCGAGGGCCCGCGCCGGACGCCGCACTGCCGGCACCGACGCCGACGATCACAGCCACGAGGCTCGCTGCGGCGAGGGCGACCCCGACGACGGTCCGGGTCGAGCGGCCAGAACGGAGAGGTCGGGAGGTGAGAGGGGGCATCTTCGTCCTTCCAAGGGTGGCATGATAATGACACAGAATGATATGGATAACAATGCTTGAACAAGTGGCGTGAGGAGCGGCCCGTGACAAACCGAGGATCCGGGCGGGGTGTCTACGCCGGCGTCGACGTCGGGGGGACCAAGACCGCCGCGGTGATCATGGGTGAGAGGGGCGAGGTGCTCGGGCGCGCGCGTCGGCCCACCCGACCCGGCGGGGCGGGGGTCGTCGCATCGGTCGTCGGGGCGGTCGCCGACGCGCGGCGGGTCGCCGGCACCACCGCACCGCTGCGCGCGGCGGGTGTCGGTGTGCCGGGGGCGGTGGACCCCGTTCGCGGCTTCGTGGGTCGCGCCGTCAACATCGGCCTCGACGGCTTCTCGCTCGCCGACGCCGCGCAGGCCGCGCTGGGCGTCCCCGTGCGGGTCGACAACGACGTCACCCTGGCCGCGCAGGGTCTCGCGCACGCTCTCGGAGAGTCCTCGCTCGCACTGATCAACCTCGGAACGGGCTTCGGAGTGGGCGTGGTGCTCGACGGCGCCGCCCTGCGCGGGCACCGGGGCGCGGCCGGGGAGATCGGTCACCTCCCCTTCGACCCGCGGGGGAGCCGATGCGGATGCGGGCTCATCGGATGCCTGGAGCTCTCGGCGTCCGGGAGTGCCCTCGCCCGCGCTGCGGGAGGACGCAGCGTCCCCCAGCTCTTCGCCGACGCCGCAGCGGGGGAGGCGTCCAGCGCGACAGCCGTCGACGCGTTCTGCGCGGCGCTCGCGCTGGGCCTGCGCATCGTGGTGCAGGCCTACGACGTCGACACGGTGGTCCTGGGGGGCGGCGTCTTCGCCTCGCAGGAGGCCTTCATGCCGCGGGTGCGCGCCCTCATCGACGACCAGGCCGCGTCATCGTCCTTTCTCCGCGACCTCGGCATCACGGAGCGCCTGCGCATCGTCGAGGACACGTCGTCGTCGGCAGCCGACGGCGCCGCGAACTGGGTGCGGGAGCCGTCGAACGTCGCCTGAGCGCCGGTAGCCGGCGGCGGGAAACCCTGGTCACACGACCAACCGGTACCCCATCCCCTGCTCCGTCAGCAGGTGCACCGGCGCCGAGGGGTCGGCCTCGAGCTTCTTGCGCAGCTGCGACATGTACAGCCGCAGGTACCCGCTGTCGGCGACCTGCTCGCTCGCCCAGATCTCCTTGAGCAGCGTCTGGCGCGTCACGAGCGACCCGGGGTTGCGGGCGAGGAACTCCAGCATCCGCCACTCGGTCGGGGTGAGGTGCACACGGGTCCCCTCCCGCAGCACGGCCTTGGCGGCGAGGTCGACCTCGACGTCGCCGAAGCGCACGACCGACTCGCCGCCGGAGGGGACCGACCGGCGGGCGTGCACCCGCAGCCGCGCGAGCAGCTCGTCGATCTGGAACGGCTTGGTGACGTAGTCGTCGGCGCCGGCGTCGAGGGCCTCGACCTTGTCGGCCGAGCCCGTGCGTCCCGAGACGACGATGATCGGCGCGGTCGTCCAGCCGCGCAGGGCCTGGATCACCTGCACACCGTCGAGGTGCGGCATCCCCAGGTCGAGCAGCACGATGTCGGGGTGCGCCTGGGCCGCGAGGGTGATCGCGGCGGCGCCGTCGGCGGCGGCGACCACGTCGTAGCCGTGGGCGGCAAGGGTGATGCGCAGGGCACGGACGAGCTGGGGGTCGTCGTCGGCGATCAGGACCTTCACGGGGCGTCCTCTCGGGTTCCGGATGCCGTGGGCCGCGGCGCGGGCGTGGAGAACGGCCGCGCGGACGCCGGGGGCATGGGCGCGGGCTCGGCGACGCCGGTGTACGGGTCGTCGGCGGGGCCGTCGTCGGAGACCGGCAGCGCGATCACCATCGTGAGGCCGCCGCCGGGGGTGTCTTCGGGCGTGAGGGTTCCGCCCATCCCCTCGGCGAACCCGCGCGACAGGGCGAGACCGAGCCCGAGGCCGGCGGTATTGTCGGTGTCGCCGAGACGCTGGAACGGCGAGAACATGTCCTCGCGGCGTTCGGCGGCGATGCCCGGGCCGTGGTCGATCACGCGGATCTCGGCGGTGCCGCCGAGGCGGCTCGTCGCGATGCGCACGCGTCGACCCTCGGGCGTGTAGCGCTCGGCGTTGGTCAGCACGTTCACGAGCACGCGCTGCAGCAGCACCGGGTCGGCGCGCAGGGCGGGGAGATCGGGATCGAGGGCGAGCTCCACGGCATCCGGGCCCAGGTCGAGCTCGTCGAGCGCGGTGAGCACGACCCCGGCGGCATCCACCGCCGTGAGCGACACCGCGAGCACGCCGGCCTGCACGCGACTGACGTCGAGCAGGTCGGTCACGAGCACCGACAGGGTCGCGAGGCTCTCGTCGGCGGTCTCGAGCAGCTCGCGGCGGTCGTCGGCCGAGAGGTTGTCGCCCGCGGCGCGCAGGCCCCCGAGGGCGGCGACGGCGGCGGCGAGCGGGCGGCGCAGGTCGTGGCTGACGGCCGAGAGAAGGGCGCTGCGCACCTGGTCGGTCTCGGCGAGGGCGCCGGCCTCGGCGGCGGTCTCGGCCAGGTCGGTGCGCTCGAGGGCGGCGGCGAGCTGTGCGACGACGACGTCGAGCAGGCGCCTCTCGCCGGCATCCAGGTCGCTGCCGTGGAGCTCGAGGCGCGCGCGGTCGTTGCCGACGGGCACGATGGTCGAGCGGCCGTCGCGGACGGGTTCGCCGTCGGTGGCCAGCGTCGACCCATCGGACGCCACGAGCCGCACGCCCGCGAGCCCGAACGCCTCGCGGGCACGGCTCACCAGAGCCGGCACGGCGCTCTCGCCGCGCAGGACGCTGCCGGCCACGGTGGCGAGCAGCTCCGCCTCGGCGGCGGCACGGCGGGCCGCGCGGGCGCGACGGGCGGCCTGATCCACGACGACGCTCACGAGTGTCGCGATGATCACGTAGAGCGCGAGGGCGATCGCGTTGGCCGGATTGCTGATGGTCACGGTGTAGAGCGGCTCGATGAACAGGAAGTTCAACGTGACACCCGACAGCACGGCCGCGAACACCGCGGGCCAGATCCCGCCGATCAGCGCCACGATCACGACGAGCAACTGATAGACGAGCACGTCGGCGGCGACGGAGTCGTCGCTGCCGGTCGACAGCAGGAGCAGGGAGATGAGCGGTCCGCCCACGAGCGCGGTGACGAAGCCCAGGATGCGACGCTTCGCGCTGAGCGCGGGACCGGTGAGGCGGGGGAGGGCGAACCGACCGCCGGCGCGCGCGTGGTTGACGATGTGCACGTCGATGTCGCCGGAGAGACGGATGACGGTCGCGCCGATGCCGGGACCGGTGAGGGCGGCCGCCACCCGACCGCGGCGGCTCACGCCGATGACGAGCTGCGAGGCGTTGACCGACCGGGCGAAGTCGACGAGCGCGGTGGCGGGGTCGTCGCCGACCACCTGGTGGTACGTGCCGCCGAGCGTCTCGACGAGCGCGCGCTGCTCGGCGAGGGCCCCGGGGGCGCTCGCGCGCAGGCCGTCCTGCGTCGACACGTGCACGGCGAGCAGCTCGCCGCCCGCCGACCGCGCGGCGATGCGCGCGCCGCGGCGTAGCAGCGTCTCGCCCTCCGGTCCGCCGGTGAGGGCCACGACCACGCGCTCGCGCGCCTGCCACGACCCCTCGATGCCGTGCTCCGAGCGGTAGCGCTGGAGGGCGGAGTCGACTTCGTCGGCGAGCCACAGCAGCGCGAGTTCGCGCAGCGCCGTGAGGTTGCCGAGACGGAAGTAGTTCGACAGGGCCGCGTCGATGCGCTCGGCGGGGTACACGGAGCCCGCGGCCAGGCGGTCGCGCAGCGACTGGGGTGCGAGGTCGACGACCTCGATCTGATCCGCCGCGCGCACCACGGCATCCGGGACCGTCTCGCGTTGCACGACGCCCGTGATCTTCTCGACGACGTCATTGAGGGAGGCGATGTGCTGCACGTTGACGGTCGTGATGACATCGACGCCCGCCGCGAGCAGCTCCTCGACGTCGACCCAGCGCTTGTCGTTGCGCGAGCCGGGCGCATTGGTGTGCGCGAGCTCATCGACCAGGGCGATCTGCGGTCCGCGCGAGAGCACGGCATCCAGGTCCATCTCCTCCAGCGCGACCCCGCGATGGGCGACGGTTCGCCGGGCGACGACCTCGAGCCCCTCGGCCTGGGCGGCGGTGGCGGCGCGTCCGTGCGTCTCGACGACGGCGATCACGACGTCGCGTCCCTCGTCGCGGAGCCGGCGGCCCTCCTCGAGCATCTCGTACGTCTTGCCGACACCGGGGGCCATGCCCAGCAGCACGCGCAGCCGCCCGCGCTTCACGATGCGCCTCCCACCCGCGAGGCTGACCCCGCGCGGCGTGAGGTCCCTGAGCCTGTCGGAGGGACCGGCGTGGGTGGGGTCCCGGTGGCTTCGACGGGCTCCGCCATCTGGTGGGCAGTGGGCTCGATCGGAACCCAGGTCCCGGAGCCTGTGGAAGGGGCCGGCGTGGGTGGGGTCCCGGTGGTTTCGACGGGCTCAGCCACCTGGTGGGCAGGTGGCTCGGTAGGAACCCAGGTCCCTGAGCCTGTCGAAGGGACCGGCGTGGCTGGGGTCCCGGTGGCTTCGACGGGCTCCGCCACCTGGTGGGCAGTTGGCTCGGTCGGAACCCAGGTCCCTGAGCCCGTCGAAGAGACCGGTGCCTCCGCGGGCGCTTCGACAGGCTCAGCGACCGCTCTGCGCGCGGCGGCCGCTCCGGGCGCTTGGCGCCGCCGCCGCGCGAGAGGCGCGACGGCGGCGGGTGACAGACGCATGTCCCTGATTCTCGTCGTCAGAGCGCGTCGAGCGCGCGATTGAGCTCGAGCACGTTCACGCGGGCCTCGCCCAGGAAGCCCAGGTCGCGGGACTGCACGTGCTGCTGCACGAGCGCCTCGAGGTCGGAGACCGGGATGCCGCGGGCCTCGGCGACCCGCGCCGCCTGGCGCTCGGCGTTGGCGACCGAGATGTCGGGGTCGAGGCCCGAACCCGAGGCGGTGACGGCGTCGGCGGGGATCGAACCGGAGCCGTCGAGCTCGCGGGACTCGGCCTGACGCTCCTCGATCGACGAGATGAGGTCGTCGTTCTCGGGGCCGAGGTTCGATCCGCTCGAGGCGGCGGAGTCGTAGCCGTCGCCGGCGGCGGACGGCCGCGACTGGAAGTACTCCGGCAGCGCCGCGCCGTCGGCATCCGTGAAGGACTGACCGATCAGCTGCGAGCCCGCGACCTGCCCGTCGGCGGAGCGCACGAGCGAGCCGTTGGCCGGGAAGGGGAGGGCGACCTGTCCGACGGCGGTGATGATGAGCATGTAACCGACGCCGAGCAGGGCGGTGAAGACGAGCATCGCGCGGACGGCGACGCCGGCGGTACGCAGGGTGGTGCGCATGAGGGGCCTTTCAGAAACCGGGGAAGAGGCCCACGACGAGGTCGATGAGCTTGATGCCGATAAAGGGGACGAGGACGCCGCCGAGTCCGTAGACGAGCAGGTTGCGGCTGAGGATGCTCGACGCGCTCGCCGCGCGGTACTTCACGCCGCGGAGGGCGAGCGGGATCAGCACGATGATCACGATCGCGTTGAAGATGATCGCGCTGGTGACGGCGGATGCTGGCGAGTGCAGGCCCATGACGTTCAGCACGGCGAGTCCGGGGAAGACGCCCATGAACATCGCCGGGATGATCGCGAAGTACTTCGCGATGTCGTTGGCGAGCGAGAACGTCGTCAGCGCGCCGCGCGTGATGAGCAGCTGCTTGCCGATGCGCACGATGTCGATGAGCTTGGTCGGGTCGGAATCGAGGTCGACCATGTTGCCGGCCTCCTTCGCGGCCGAGGTGCCCGTGTTCATCGCCACGCCCACGTCGGCCTGCGCCAGAGCGGGGGCGTCGTTGGTGCCGTCGCCGGTCATCGCGACCAGGTTGCCGCCCTCCTGCTCGCGCTGGATGAGGGCGAGCTTGTCTTCGGGGGTGGCCTCGGCGAGGAAGTCGTCGACTCCGGCCTCGGCGGCGATCGCCTTGGCGGTGAGCGGGTTGTCGCCCGTGATCATCACGGTGCGGATGCCCATGGCCCGCAGCTCGCCGAAACGCTCGCGCAGCCCGTCCTTGACGACGTCCTTGAGGTGGATGACGCCGAGCACGCGGCCGACGCCGGCGGAGGTGGCTGAGCTCGTCGAAGCCACCGGGAGCTGCGGGGTGCCGGTCCCTTCGACAGGCTCAGGGACCTCGGTTGCAGGGGAGGTGGCTGAGCTCGTCGAAGCCACGGGGCGTTGCGGGGTGCCAGGCTCAGGGACCTCGGTTGCAGGGGAGGTGGCTGAGCTCGTCGAAGCCACCGGGCGTCCCGCCGGAGTCCAGGTCGCGACGACCAGGGGCGTGCCGCCCGACTGCGAGATGGCATCCGTCGCGCTCTGCAGCTGCGCCCGCAGCGCCTCGGGGACGGGGGAACCAGATGCCGCGAGCCACGCCACCACGGCCGACGCGGCGCCCTTTCGCACCTGCGTGCCGTCGACGAGGTCGAGCCCCGACATGCGCGTCTGCGCCGTGAACGGAACCGGCTCGGCCCCGCGGGGCATCTCGGCGACGATGCCCTGCGCGGCCGCCAGTTCGACCACCGACACGCCCTCGGGCGTGGGGTCGGCCTGCGACGACAGCGAGGCGAACTCGGCGAGCATCGGCCCACCGACCCCGTCGAGAGGCACGAATGCCGACGCGCGGCGGTTGCCGTAGGTGATCGTTCCGGTCTTGTCGAGCAGCAGGGTCGTGACGTCGCCCGCGGCCTCGACGGCGCGGCCCGACATGGCCAGGACGTTGCGCTGCACGAGACGGTCCATGCCGGCGATGCCGATCGCGCTCAGCAGTGCCCCGATGGTCGTGGGGATGAGGCACACGAGCAGCGCGACGAGCACGGGGATCGACACCGGCGTCGCGGCGTATGACGCGATCGGGTTCAGCACGAGCACGACCACGACGAACACGATCGACAGGCTCGCGAGCAGGATGTTCAGCGCGATCTCATTGGGCGTTCGCTGGCGAGATGCGCCCTCGACCAGGGCGATCATGCGGTCGACGAACGTCTCGCCGGGCTTCGACGTGATTCTCACGACGATCCGGTCGCTCAGCACGCGGGTGCCGCCGGTCACCGCGCTGCGGTCGCCGCCCGACTCGCGCACGACCGGGGCGGACTCGCCCGTGATCGCCGATTCGTCGACGGTCGCTATGCCGTGGACGATGTCGCCGTCGCCGGGGATGAGCTCCCCGGTCTCCACCAGCACGATGTCGCCGACGCGGAGGTCGCCCGAGGGCACGTCCTCGGTGGAGGCTCCGGATGCCGCGGGGTCGGCCGCGTCGTCGTACGACACGACACGGCGGGCCGACGTGGTCGTGCGGGTCTTGCGCAGGGTCGCGGCCTGCGCTTTGCCACGGCCCTCGGCGACCGACTCGGCGATGTTCGCGAAGAACACCGTGAGCCACAGCCAGACGGCGATGCCCCAGGTGAACCCGAACGGCAGCTGCTGGTCGGACGCTGAGCCCGTCGAAGCGTCCCCGAGGAACGGCTCGGCGATCGCGATGAGCGTGGTCAGCGCCGCGCCCACCCACACGAGGAACATCACGGGGTTGCGCCACTGGGCGGCGGGGTTGAGCTTCTTCGCGGCGCCCGGGAGGGCGGCCACGATCTGCGCGGCGCTGAACGCCCGGCGCGGGGCGGGGGCGTCGGACCCTGCGACGGGCTCAGGGGTCGACCCTTCGACGGGCTCAGGGACCGGCGAGGAGGAGGTGAGTGTGGACATCAGCGGGTCAGTCCTTCAGCGAGGGGTCCGAGAGTGAGGACGGGGAAGTAGGTCAGGGCGGTGACGATCACGGCGACACCGGCGAGCAGGCCCGCGAACTGCGGGCGGTGCGTCGGCAGCGTCCCGACGGTCGCGGGCACGGCATCCTGGGCTGCGAGGGCACCGGCCAGGGCCAGCACGAACACGATCGGCAGGAACCGGCCGAGCAGCATCGCCACCCCGAGCGCGGTGTTGAACCACGGGGTGTTGGCGGTGAGGCCCGCGAACGCGGAGCCGTTGTTGTTCGCCGCCGAGGTGAAGGCGTAGAGCACCTCGCTGAGTCCGTGCACGCCGGGGTTCCAGATCGACGTCGACTCGACGTCGGAGCGGATCGCGGGGATGCCGAAGCTCAGCGCGGTGCCGGCGAGCACCAGGGTGGGCGTGACGAGGATGTAGAGGCTCGCGAGCTTGATCTCGCGCGGCCCGATCTTCTTGCCGAGGTACTCGGGCGTGCGGCCGATCAGCAGTCCGCCGACGAACACGGCGATCACGGCGAGGATCAGCATGCCGTACAGGCCCGAGCCGACCCCGCCGGGGGCGACCTCGCCGAGCATCATGTTGATCATCGGCATCATGCCGCCCAATGCCGTGTAGCTGTCGTGCATCGAGTTGACGGCGCCGGTCGAGGTGAGCGTGCTCGTCGAGCCGAACAGCGTCGAGCCGAAGATGCCGAAGCGCACCTCCTTGCCCTCCATCGCCGCGCCGGCCAGCCCCGGCGCGGTTCCCGCGCCGACCGTCTCGGCCCACGTGAGCAGAGCGGTGGATGCCACGAAGATCGCCGCCATCACGCCGAGGATCGTGTAGCCCTGGCGGTCGTCGCCGACCATGCGGCCGAAGGCGCGGGGGAGCGAGAACGGGATCACCAGCATGAGGAAGATCTCGAAGAGGTTCGTCCACGGGGTCGGGTTCTCGAACGGGTGCGCGGAGTTGACGTTGAAGAAGCCGCCGCCGTTGGTGCCGAGCAGCTTGATCGCCTCCTGGGATGCCACCGGCCCGCCCGGGATCGACTGGGCCGCACCCGTGAGGGTCGTGGCATCCGTGAATCCGGTGAGGTTCTGCACGACGCCGCCCGCGAGCAGCACGACGGCCGCGACGGCCGCGAACGGCAGCATCAGGCGGAAGGTGCCGCGCACGAGATCGACCCAGAAGTTGCCGATCACGCCGCTGCGGCGGTACGCGAACCCGCGGACGAGGGCCACGGCGACGGCGATGCCGACCGCGGCGCTGACGAAGTTCTGCACCGTGAGCGCGGCGAACTGCACCGTGTAGCCCAGGGTGGACTCGCCCGCGTACGACTGCCAGTTGGTGTTGGTGACGAACGAGACGGCGGTGTTGAACGACAGTGCTTCGCTCGGGGCCTCGAGCCCCAGCGCGAACGGCAGCACCGGCTGCAGGCGCATCAGCGCGTAGACGAAGACCACGCCGACGACCGAGAACAGCAGGACGGAGCGCAGGTAGGCCTGCCACGTCTGCGCGCTGCGCGCGTCGACGCCGATCAGGCGGTAGAGCCCGCGCTCGACGGCGAGGTCGCGCTCGCCGGTGTAGATGCGGGCGATGTAGTCACCGAGGGGGCGGTAGGCCAGGCCCAGGGCGACGATGAGGGTGAGGCTGGTCAGGACGATCGACCAGAGGGTTCCGGCATCCATGGGTCAGAACGTCTCGGGACGGACGAGGGCGACCACGAGATACACCACGGCGGCGACCGCGAGGACCGCGGCGAGGATCGAGAAGAAGATCACGGCCGGTCGCCCCCGTTCCGGCATGCCGCGGGAGCGGACGGGCCGGGGGTGCGGGCGGACGAGGGGCGGGCTTCGGGACCCAGCTTCTCGACCCCCTTGGCGACGAGGGCGACCAGCGCGAACAGCGCGACGGTCGCGGCGAGGAAGACGGCATCGAGCACGACGACTCCAGGATCGGATGCAGAACCGCGGCAGCACCGCGGGCGCCGCGGGGCGGCACGTGTGTCGATACAACTCCGCCGCGCCGCGGCATCCGCGGGCCCTAACGCTTTCCCTACGGCTCGCTGACGGACGCATACGGAGTGCTGACGGTCGCGAGCCCGAGCCCCCGCCGTGCGCCGCCGTCAGCGCGATGCCCGCTTCCGTGTCGCAAGCAGGGTCACGCGGGCGACACGACGCAGGAGTTCCGTCGAGCTGGTGCCGCGGTCCGGGTCGGCGCCGGCGGCCCGGAGTCGGAACTCCTGCGTCGTGTCCCGGCGCCACGGATCGCACGGCGGGACCGGCGGACGCAAGATGGAGGCATGGCCGACATGGACGTGCGCGTGACCGCGGGACTCACCATCCCGGCGGCCGAGCTGTCGTGGCGGTTCTCGCGCTCGTCGGGTCCGGGCGGTCAGGGCGTGAACACGGCGGACTCCCGGGTGGAGCTGATGTGGGATGCCGCGGCATCCGCCGTTCTGTCCACGGTGCAGCGCGAGCGCGTCCTCGAACGGCTCGGCAACCGCCTGGTCGACGGGGTGATCACGATCGCGGCGTCGATGGAGCGCGCCCAGCTGCGCAACCGCGACGCCGCGCGCGCCCGCCTCGCCGCCCTCGTGGCTGATGCGGTGCGGCCGCCGGCGCCGCCGCGTCGCGCGACGAAGCCCACCCGCGGGTCGAAGGAGCGCCGCCTGAAGGCGAAGCAGCGTCGCACCGACGTCAAGCGGATGCGGCAGCGGCCGACCGACTGACGCGCGAGGGGAGACGGGCCGCGACACGCTGGGCCCGGATCCTCATCGGCGGTCGGATGCGGAGACGACCGGGAGCCTCGTCGCGAGTGTCAGGAGCCCGGTCACCGTCAGGAGCGCGCCGGCGAGCACGGCGCTGTAGGCGACGACGCCGGCATAGCTTCCGACCCACGCCGGGTCGAAGAACACGTAGGGGTACCAGTTCAGCGCCCGCCCGCGCACGGCCGTGAGAATCGTATAGGCGAACGGGTAGACGAGCGCCCAGAGGGACAGGCGAAGCGCGAGTCGGCGGCGCCCGGGCAGGACGAGGAAGTCGATGACCGCGTAGACGGGCACGACGAAGTGCAGAACCTTGGACGACGTCGGCACGAGGAAGGCCAGATCGCTCAGTCCGGCCGTCTCGATCAGGATCGCGAAGGTGACACCGGAGATGATGAGGTAGCTGGTGATGATCACGCGAAGCGTGGTAAGCCAGGTCCGCTCACGGAGTCCGAGAATCGTGCAGACGATGAGGAGGCTGGTCACGAGGACGAAGGCGATGTTCGATTGAATCGTGAAGTAGCTCAAGAGATTGGTGGCTCGACAGGTGCGGGATGCGAAGACGCAGTCGGCGCGAGAGATCAGCGCCCACGCGGTCGTGACGAGCGCGGCCGTGCGGGCGGCGATGGAGATGACGCGAATGGTGACGACGGGCGTGCGAGGCGCCGCGCGATGAGAACCCGCCTCTTCGGCCGATCCATCCGGCGCCAGCCCCCTCACGGATGCGAGCCTAAGGGACGGGTGATCGCTCTGAGCGTCGTCGCCGTGACTCTCTCGCTTTCCGGTTGCAGCTCCGCCCCGGCGGCATCCCCTTCCCCCACGTCCTCGCCGGGTCGGGCCATCGGACCGGGTGGATACGACGATCTGGCACAGGCCTGCGCGGGAGTGGCCGACGATCTCATCACGTTCCGCACGATCAGGGGCTCGGTGGAAGTGGGCCTCGACCGGGAGGGGGGTGAGGCGATCCTGGAGGAGCTCGAAGAACGTCAGGCGCTGGCGCCTCAGTCGCTGACGCGCTCCTACCGTTCGGCGAAGGCCGCCATCGAGGGCCTGATCGCCGAGATCGACGCGTCGCCCACCCGGGCACCGTCCGGGACGGCCTCCCCGGCGTTCCCCTCTGCGCGGGAGACGACAGCGACGCCCGCGCCGCGCGTCGGGGCATCGGTGCCCGATCTCATCGATTCCTCCGCCGATGACCTGAATACGTGGCTGAGGAGCAACTGCGCCGGGGTGTGAGCGCGCTCCGAACGCCCCCGCCGGAGGGCGCGGGCGTTCGGGAAGGACTCAGGATGCCGAGCCGGGCGGGGTCTTCTTCGTCTTGGTCGCCGGCACCTCGGCGACGGGCCGACCGCTGCGCTGCTGGCCGGGCAGGGGGCGCGAGCGGCGGCCGTAGATGAGCTCCGACGAGTCCAGCAGCCACGGCACCAGCGTGATCGAGACGCCGTGCACGAGCATGAGTTGCTGCGCGAGGCGGCGCGAGCGGCGGTTGTGCAGGATCGACTCCCACCAGTGGCCGACGATGAACTGCGGCAGGTACACCGTCACGACGGCCGAGCCGTTGTTCTCGCGGTACTTCTTGATGAAGGTCGACACCGGCGAACTGTAGGTGCGGTAGGGCGAGTCGATGATGACGAGGGGGAGGGGCATGTCGTGCGCGGCCCACTCCTTCTGGAGCCTCGCGGCATCGTCGTCGGTGATCGCCACGTGCACGGCGAGGGTCTTGTCGTGGTTGGCCGCGAGGGCGTAGTCGATCGCCTTCATGACGGGCTTCTGCAGGCGGTTCACCAGAACGATCGCGACGTCGCCCGAGGAACCGAAGTGCACGTCGTCATCCATCTGGATCTCGTGCTCGACGTCGCGGTAATAGCGATTCACACCGACCATGAGCACGGCGAGGATCGGGATCGCGATGAACACCAGCCACGCGCCGTGCGTGAACTTCGTGACCGTGACGATGAGCAGCACCAGCACGGTCATCGCGGCGCCGACCGAGTTGATCCACAGGCCCGAGATGGCGGAGCGGCGTTCGATCGCGGCCGACTGCTGCTTCGCGGCCTCGGGCGTCAGCTCCCGCAGCCCGCGGAGCGTGCGCCGCCAGTGCCGCACCATGCCGATCTGACCCAGCGAGAACGACACGAACACGCCGATGATGTAGAGCTGGATCAGTGTCGTGAGGTTGGCCTGGTACACGATCAGCACGCCCATGGCGACGATGCCGAGGATGATCATGCCGTTCGAGTAGACGAGCCGGTCGCCGCGGGTGTTCAGCGCCTTCGGGGCGTAGCCGTCGCGCGCGAGAACGGAGCCGAGCAGCGGGAAGCCGTTGAACGCCGTGTTGGCGGCCAGCAGCAGGACGCACGCGGTGGCGGCCTGGATCACGAAGAAGAAGACGCTCCCCGACCCGAACGTCGCGGCCGCGACCTGGGCCATGAGGCTCGGCTGCGGGTTGTTCACGCAGTCGAAGCCGATCAGGTTGCAGGGGTTCTCGGCGTAGTGCACGCCGGCGATGAGAGCGAGGGCGGTCAGGCCGGCGAAGAGCAGGATCGCGATGCCGCCCATGAGGCTCAGCGTCGTCTGGGCGTTGCGGATCTTGGGCTTGCGGAACGCGGGGACGCCGTTCGACACGGCCTCCACACCCGTCAAGGCGGAACATCCGCTGGAGAACGCCCGCAGCACGAGCAGGATCAGCGCGGCCTGGGTGAGCGACTCGGCCTGGACGTCGTACTGCTGGCTGGAGGCGATCGGGGCGTCGCCGGCGAGCGTCCGCGCCAGGCCCACGACGATCATGACCGCGACCGAGCCGATGAACAGGTAGGTGGGGATCGCGAAGACGCTCGACGCCTCGCGGACGCCGCGGAGGTTCACGATCACGATGAGGATGACGAAGCCGACGGCGATCTCGACGCGGAACGGGTTGAGTCCGGGCAACGCCGAGATGATGTTGTCGACCCCGGATGCCACCGACACGGCCACCGTGAGCACGTAGTCGACGAGCAGGGCGGCGGCCACCACGACACCGGGAACCTCGCCGAGGTTCTTGCTGGCGACCTCGTAGTCGCCACCGCCCGAGGGGTAGGCCTTGATGAGCTGCCGGTAGCTGAGCACCACCACGATCAGCAGCACGACGACGGCCACCGCGACCCACGGGCTGAGGGTCAGCAGGGCCGTTCCGCCGATGAGGAGGATCATCAGCAGCTCCTGTGGCGCGTAGGCCACGGACGACAGCGCGTCGGAGGCGAAGATCGGCAGGGCCATCTTCTTGGGGAGGAGCTGTTCGTCGAGTTTCTCCGACGTCAGGGGCTCGCCGATCAGGATGCGTTTCGCGATCGGAGTCTCTTCGACGTCCCCGCGACTTTCGTCAGTCACGGCGCGCGACATTACGCGCACTGGGGGCCGTGCGCAATGTGACGCGCTCGTCGTTCATTTCCTCGTCGCTCGGCGGGGGTGCGTGGGACCCGCACGGTCACCGTCGCGGACGACGGCGCGAGGTCCCTGAGCTCGATCGGGGGGTGCTTCGACGGGCTCAGCACCCGGCGTCAGCTCCCGCCTGCGCGGCGACGAACGCGGCGACCCCGTCGGCGCCGCCATGGTCGTCCGCCGAGATCGTGACGACCGCGTCGCCGGCGAACACGATCAGTTGGCCGTACGCCCCGTGCAGGCGCCACGTACTGCCGGGACCCTCCCATCCGGCGAGGGCGTAGCGGCGGTACCCATCGGAGGTGCCGCCCGTGCCGATCCACCCCGCGTGCATGGCATCCACGATTCCGGCCGAGACCAGGCGGTGGTCCTCGAAGACGCCGCGGTCGCGGATGAGGAGCCCGAGGCGCGCCATCTCCTCGGTGCGAAGGGCGAGACCCTCACCGCCGAGCACCCGACCGTTCGGGCAGCGTCGCCACGAGACGTCGCCGAGTCCGAGCGGGGCGAGCAGCCGCGGGCGCAGGTATTCCTCGACGTCACCGGTGCGCTGCGACAGGGCATGCATCGCCGTGTACGTGCTGGCGTTGGAGTACTGGAAGACACGACCACTCGAGGGGCGCGAGAGGAACTCGGCGGAAAGGTCGGGCCAGTCGGTCATCATCGTCTCGGAGTACGGGAAGTCGATGCCGCTCGACATCGACAGGAGATGTCGCAGGGTCGCATCCGTGGCGGTGGGCAGTAGGTCGCTCACCGGGGTATCGAGCGACACGAGCCCCTCGTCAGCCGCGATCCCCGCCGCCAGCACCGCGACCGCCTTGGCGACGGAGTGGATCTCCTCCCGCACGTCGGGCGCCCACCGGTGGGTGGCGACGTCGTCGCCGACACGGACGTGCAGGCCGTGGGCGTCGAAACCGACCTCGGCGATGTGGCCTACGAGCGCGTCGCGGAGGTCGTCGGCCTGGAGCATGTGCACAGGGTACGCGGGGGGTGATGGCCTCCCTGTGTCGTGCGTGTCGAACCCCCGAGACGATGCGGAGGCGGGGAGCATCGCGTGATGCCCCCCGCTTCCCCTACGTCGGATCCCTACTTCGCGAGCTGCGGGTACAGCGCCTCGAGGGGCGCCGACAGCGCCGCCTTCACCTGGACCGAGGTCTCATCGGCCAGCACCTCGTACTCGCCCGCCTCGGTGGCGTCGAACACCTTCGCGACGAGCACGGCGGGGTCGAGTTTCGGGTCGGTCGATCCCGCGGCCATCGCCGTGTCGACCCAGCCGACGTGCACGCCCACGACCTGCACGCCGGCGGGGTGCAGCTCGAGGCGCATCGAGTTCGTCGCCGACCAGAGGGCCGCCTTCGTCGCCGAGTAGATGCCGCCGACGGCGTACCAGGCCATCGCGGAGTGGATGTCGATGATCGCGGTCTCGCCGGCCTGGGCCGACAGCAGCGGAGCATATGCGCGCGCGAGCATGAGAGGTCCGACGAAGTTCGTCTCGATGTTGCTGCGGATCTCTTCGTCGGTGTGATTCAGGATGCCGAAACTCGAGGGCGATGCGCCGGCGTTGTTGATCAGGATCGTGACGTCGGGGGCCGCGGCGATCGCGGCCTCGATCGATGCGGCATCCGTCACGTCGAGCTGCAGGGGGACGATGCGCTCGTCGTCCCAGGTGCGGGGGGTGCGGGCGGTGGCGTAGACCTTCGCCGCCCCGCGGGCGAGCGCCTCGCGCACGAAGTGGGTGCCGATGCCCCCGTTCGCGCCGGTGACGAGGACGGTGGCTCCGTTGAGTGAGGTCATGGGTGTGTTCTCTTTCCGTTCCGGGTCAGGCGTGGGTGAGGGTGGGGTAGTCGACGTACCCGCGGGCGCCGCCGGTGTAGAGCGTCGCGGGGTCGACCTCGGCGAGCGGGGCGTCGGTCTTCAGCCGCTCCACGACGTCGGGGTTCGCCAGCGCGAAGCGTCCGAGCGGGGCGATGTCGGCCAGACCCGCCTCGATGTCGTCCGCGATCTGCTCGCGCGTGCGGCCGTAGCGCACGACGAGCACGGCCGTCGGCCAGGCTTCGCGCAGCGCGGCGAGCAGCTCGTCGTCGCCCAGGTGATGCACGTGAAGGTACGCCAGGTTCAGGGGCGCGAGCCGCGCGACGAGGTCGAGGTACTGGGCGTGGACGTCCTCGCGCGCTCCCTCGTCGATGCCGCCGAGGGGGAAGGCGGGGGAGATGCGGATGCCGGTGCGATCGGCGCCGATCTCGTCGGCGACGGCCGCGGCGACCTCGACGACGAAGCGCGACCGATTCTCGACCGATCCGCCGTACTGGTCCGTGCGCTCGTTGGCGTTGGGGGAGAGGAACTGGTGCAGGAGGTAGCCGTTGGCGGCGTGGATCTCGACGCCGTCCGCTCCGGCGGCGACGGCGGATGCCGCCGCGTGGCGGAACTCCGCGATGACGCCCGCGATCTCGTCGGTGGCGAGGGCGCGGGGCGCAGGCATGGGCTGCGGGCCGGATGCCGTGAACATGTCCTGACCCGCGGCGATCGCCGACGGCGCCACGGACTGCCGGTGGTGGGGCGTGTTGTCGGGGTGGGACACGCGGCCCACGTGCATGAGCTGGATGAAGAGGTGGCCGCCCCCGTCGTGCACGGTGTCGGCGACCTTCCGCCAGCCGGCGATGTGCGCGTCCGTGTAGATGCCGGGGGTGTTCAGGTATCCCTGTCCGTCTGCGGACGGCTGGGTCCCCTCGGCGATGAGCAGCCCGAGCGATGCGCGCTGACCGTAGTACTCGGCGACCAGGTCGCCCGGGGTGCCGTCGGCATCCGCTCGGTTGCGCGTCATCGGGGCGAGGGCCAAGCGGTGGGGGAGTTCCCGGCGGCCGAGTGTGAAGGGCTGCCAGAGGGTGTCGAGAGTCATCGTGAGCGTCGTTCCTTGTGTTGTGGGACAGGTCGTCACCGGGTCGAGGGTGGGAGAATCGAGGAGGCCGCCGACGTTAGTGACTACGCTCATAACCGGGGCTACTCAGCATTCATTCCCGGAGGAGCGAAGATGTCACCGACCTCACCGCCCGTGGGGCGTCGCGAGCGCAACAAGCAGGAGAAACTCGAGCGCATCATGGCCGCCGCGGGTGCGCTCTTCGCCGAGCGCGGCGTTGACGACGTCACGACGCAGGAGATCGCCGACGCCGCCGACATCGGCACGGGCACCCTCTTCCTCTACGCCAAGACCAAGGGGGAGCTGCTCCTCCTCGTGCAGAACGCCCACTACTCCCGCGCTCTCGACGAAGGTCGCAGCGCCGCAGCCGCGGCATCCGGGGCGGTCGACGGTGTCCTCGCGCTGCTGGCGCCGGTCGTCGCGTGCAACCGGACGCAGGTCGACAACGGCCGTACCTACCTGAGGGAGATGATCTTCGGTGACGCGGCGGAACCGCACCACGCGGAGGCGCTCCGGGTCGTCGGCGAGAGCGAGCAGACCCTCATCGACCTGATCGTTACGCGCGCCGGTCGCAGCGAGGCCGATGCGGCGGTGTTGGCGCGGGTGATCTCTTCCGGGCTGTTGGTCGCGATGGCCTCGGCGCCGACGGCGGAGACGAGCGTCGACGAGATCCTCGCGGTCGTCCGCGCCCAGGTCGAGGCGATCCTCTCCGGCGTCGGGCGCGAGGAGCGGGTGCCGGGCACCTAGCCCGCACCCGCCTCGTGATCGCGCCGCGTCGGTCGTTTCCGCTCGAGATCACGCCGGTCGCTGCGCCGAGGGCGCCGCGTGGCGTCAGCTCTCCGGAGGCGGGAGGCTCACGCCGCCCGACACAGGGTCAGGCGCGGACGTCGTCGAGGAATTTCGCGGCGACCGGTGCGAACTTCTGCCAGTACTGGAAGATGCCGCCGTGCCCGGAGTTCGGGTAGATGATCAGCTCGGAACCGGTGATGCGGCGGTGCAGGTCCTCGGAGAGGACGCTGGGGACCATGCGGTCGTTGTCGCCGTTGGCGATGAGCGTGGGCGACGTGATCACCGAGAGGTCGGACGGCGCGGAGCGGCCGAACGCCACGATCGCCTTGAGCTGCGTGCTGAACGCCTTGGTGGAGATCTTCTCATCACGGTCGACGGTGCGCTCCGTGAGCCGCTCGACGAACGCCTTCCCGGCCCGCTTGCCCTCGGCGTCGCGGTTGAAGAACAGGAACTCCTTCGGGTCCGAGCGTGTGATGACCGACCGGAGGATGTCCCAGTACGTCGTGCCGACGACCTTGTCCATGTCTTTTCCGCCGCGGGGACCCGTGCCGGTGAGGATGAGGCCGCGAACGAGGTCGGGGTGCTTCACCACGAGGTCCTGGGCGATCATCCCGCCCATCGAGAACGAGAACACGTCGATCTTCTCCAGGCCGAGACCCATCGTGATGAACCGGTAGGCGTCATCGGCGGCGGCGTCGATGGTGTCGGGCACGCGGCCGCTGGAGGCTCCGACGCCGAGCTGGTCGAACGTGATGACGTGACGGGTCTTCGCGATCGCGTCGATGATGCGGGGGTCCCAGTTGTCGAGGGTCGCGGCGAGGTGGACGAAGAAGACGACGGGGATCTCCTCCTTCGGACCGAGTTCGCGGTAGGCGAAGGTGTCCGGACCGACCGTGACGGTCTTCGCGGGGGCCTGGGCGTAGGAGGTGATGATCTCTTCGTTCATGGGAGACGTCCTTGGGTTCAGTGATGAGTGCGAGGGATGCCGGAGGGTGGGGGAGGGGGGATCACGCGCCGCGGAGGACGGACTTTCCGCGGATGCCACCGCGGTGCAGTGACTCGAGCGCCTTCGGTGCGTCGTCGAAGGGCGACGTGGCGCCGACGATCGGGCGGATCGCCCCGGCATCCACGAGGTCGGCGATCCTACGTAGCTGCTCGCCGTCGGCGCGCATGAAGAGGAACTCGTAGGTGACGCCGAGCTTCTTCGCCTGCGCGTTGACCTTGCTGCTCAGCGCGCCGGTCACGAGACGCAGGACCGGGTTCAGGCCGATCTGTCGGGCGAACGCGGGCGTCGGCGGGCCGGCGATGCCGACGGCCATACCGCCGGGGCGCAGCACCCGCAGCGATTTCGCCAGGTTCTCACCGCCGAGGCTGTCGAGCACGAAGTCGTACCCCGACAGCTCCGCCGAGAAGTCCTGGCGGGCGTAGTCGATCACGACGTCGGCGCCGAGGGAGCGTACGAACTCCGCGTTCTTCGCCGAGGCGGTCGTCGCCACCTCTGCGCCGAGGTGCTTCGCCAGCTGGATGGCGATCGTCCCGACACCCCCGGCCCCACCGTGGATGAGGACCTTCTGCCCGGCCTTCACCCCGCCCTTCTCGACGAGGGCTTGCCACGCGGTCAGGGCGACGAGGGGAAGGGATGCCGCCTCGACGAGATCGATCGAGGAGGGGACGCGGGCGACGTCCGCCTGGTCGACCGCGATGCGCTCGGCGAAGGTGCCGATCCGGTGATCGCGCGGCCGGGAGAACACCTCGTCGCCGGGCGAGAAGGAGCGCACCTGCGCACCCACCCGGATCACCGTCCCGGCCACGTCATGGCCGAGCGTGAACGGCGGTCGGTAGGGGAGGAACACCTTGAAGTCGCCGACGCGAATTCGCTCGTCCAGGCTGTTGAGCCCGGCCGCGGCCACCGCGATGAGGACATCGTTCGGGCCGACGGTGGGCTCGGGGACGTCTGCTTCGTGGAGGGGCTTCTTGTAGCCGTCGATGACGAATGCACGCATGTCGGGATTTCCTTTTCTGGGAGAGGGGTTCGGGTCCTGCGTCAGGCGCGCAGGAAAGATCGGATCCGGCCGGTGACGGCGTCGGGGTGTTGCGAGACCACGCCGTGCCCGGCATCCGGGAAAGTCACCACGTCGATCACGGAGAGCGCCGTCCGCAGCTGCTCTGCGTTGGCCACCGGGACGAGGATGTCGTCCTCGCCGTGGAAGGCGAGCGTCGGCGTGCTCGTCGACGCGGGGACCGGACGGGGCTGGGCTCCCCAGTTCGCGACGGCGCGGAGCTGTGCGCGCATGACCCCCGGGGTGACGGGCGCGTCGCGGTCGGTGCGGCGGCGCTTCAGGCGGCGCTGATACGCGGCCGCGGCGCGCGTCCCGCCGTCCGTGCGGGGGAAGAAGAGGACGGAGGTCGCGGGCCGCGCGGTCACGACGCTGCGCGCGATGCCGCGGAGCATGACCCCCGTCATCCGGGTGAGGCCGGCGCCGCCACGTGGGCCCGCACCGGACATCACGAGGTGGTCCACCAGGGCCGGCTCCTGCTCGACGATCGCCTGGGCGACCATGCCTCCCATCGAGAGGCCGAAGAGGTCGATGCGGCCGAGTCCCAGCGCGTGCACGGCGGCGATCGTGTCGCGCGCCATCTCGTCGAAGGTGTCGCGCACCCGGCTGGTCGATCGACCCACGCCGCGGTAGCCGAGCACGATGACCCGGCGATCCTGCCCGAGGGCGTCGATCACCTCGGGATCCCAGGCATCCAGGTTCCCGCCGAGGTGCATCAGAGCCACGAGAGGCGGCCGGTCGCCCGATCCGATCTCGCGGTAGGCGATGTCGGCCCCGTCGACGTGAACCGTCCGCGTCTCGGCGTCGACGAGCGACGGGGTGTGGCGGTCGCTGTGCGAGCCCGTGGTCATGTCTGCTCCCGTGGTCCGATGAGGACGTGTCGTTCCCGCATTTTGCGAGTAGACTCATTATTGACTCAACTCAGTCATACTGTCAAGGAGACGACATGGACCCGCAATCCGGTTCGGTCGGACGGCGTGAGAGAGCGATGGCCGACAAGCGGAAGCGCATCCTGGATGCGGCGCGGTCTCTCTTCGCGGAGCGCGGGGTCAGCCGCGTCACCACCCAGGAGGTCTCCGAACGCGCGGACATCGCGATCGGGACGCTGTTCCGGTACGCGGCGACGAAGGCGGAGTTGCTCATCATGGTGCAGAACGAGAAGTTCCGCGCCGCCATCGACGACGGCCTCGCGGCATCCGGATCACCGTCGCTGAGCGGCGCGTCGACGGAGGATGTCGTCATGGCTCTTCTCTCGCCCGTCATCGATTGCGTGCGCGAACAGCCCGAGAACGGTCGTCAGTACCTGCACGAGTTGGTCTTCGGCGACCCGCGGGAGCAGCACCGGAGCGCGGGCCTCGCCGAGGCCTGGCGGCTGGAGGCATCCATCGCCGACCTCCTGCGCATGCTCCCCGACGTCGATGAGCACGCGCAGACCGCCCTCGCGCGGGTCATCACGGCGGTCATCCACGTCACGATGACGGCGACCCTCCACCTCGACGACACCCCGGAAGAGGTGAAGGCCGTCGTGCGGTCGCAGCTCGCCGCCGTGCTGCGGTCGCCCGCACGAACCGGGGGGTGAACGCGGACGTCTGCCCGCATTACCTATGCTCGCCGAGTGGACAACATCGTGGGATCCGGCGTCCTCGCCGTCGTGGCGGGTGCGATCGTCGCGGTGCTGGCCTTCATCCCCTTCGTGGCCATCAGCTACCGCCGACGCGGCGGTCTGACCCTGTGGCGCACGGCTCTGTGGGCGGGTGCGGCGGTGTACTTCTGGGCGATCTGGACCTACACGCTCATCCCGATGCCCGAGTCGGACGACTACCGCTGCCGCGGACTGAACCTGCGGCCGTTCGAGTTCGTCGACGAGATCCGCTCCGCCGTCGCCGTCTCGGGGCGCTACCTCACCGATCCCGTCGTGCTGCAGGTGGCGCTGAACGTGCTGCTGTTCCTGCCCCTCGGCTTCTTCCTGCGCGTGCTCGGAGGGCGCGGCATCCTGATCGCCGGGCTGTCGGGCCTGGCGATCTCGGGGATCATCGAGACCACGCAGCTCACCGGCGTCTGGGGCCTGTTCCCGTGCGCCTATCGCGTGTTCGACGTCGACGACCTCATCGCGAACACGTCCGGCGCGCTGCTCGGTTCGCTGGTGGCGTTCGCCGTGCCGGCGCGGCACCGCGGGGCGCAGAAGGCCCCGGATGCCGAGACCCCCCGTCCGGTGACCCGCCGGCGTCGCCTCCTGGGCATCGTCTGCGACGTCGTGGGTATCGGGCTGGTGGGCTTCGCGGTGTCGGTGGTCGTGCAGGCGGTGATCACCCTCGCTCTGGGGGAGGCCGCGACCTTCTCGACCGACGAGGTCGCCTCGCTCGCGGGAACGGCGGTGTCGACGGGACTCTGGTTCGTGGTGGTGCTGGTGACGGGCCGGTCGGTCGGCGACATCGCCACGCGCGTGCGCTTCACCGACGGCGTGCTGCCCGCCTGGGTGGCGCGGCCCCTGCGGTTCGTCACCGGTGCGGGGGCCTTCGTGCTGCTCGGCGCTCTGCCGGCGCCGTGGTCGTTGACCGCGGTGGCGCTGGCGTCGGCGACCGTGGCGCTGCTGTTCGTGTGGCGTGACGGGCGCGGACTCACCGGCTGGCTCGGTCGCCGCAGACTCGTCGACGACCGCGCGGGCGTGGTGAGCCCGACGGTCGACCGCGACGCCGCGCGGCGGTGAGATGCGCTCGACGTCTGGGGGAGCGTCGGCGCGTCCGTTCAGGGACTGAGTGCCCTCTGGCTCCACTCCCGTTCTGATCGACCGCGAGGCCCGACGAGCGCTACCGTAACCGCATGGGAGAGCCGCTGTCGCCGGCCGATGCGCGCATCCTGGCGCTCGAGTCCGAGGTCGTGCGCGGGCACGCGCTGAAGCTGCTTGTGCTCGAACCGGGCGCGCCCCTCGACCTCGACGCGGTGCGGGCGAGCGTCGTCGCACGTTTGGCGGCCTTCCCCCGCGGGCGTCAGGTCGTGGTCGACGACGGCCAGGGCCCCGCCTGGGTCGAGGCGGCCGAGATCGAGGTGCAGCATCACGTGCGCAGGCACGTCGCAGCCGACCCCGCAGAGCTCCGAGCCGTCGTGGGCCGACTCATGTCGGAACCCCTCGACCGCGCGCGGCCCCTGTGGAGCATCGACCTGGTCGGCCCGCTCGCCGACGGCCGGGAGGCGATCGCCGTGCGCCTTCATCATGCGCTCGCCGACGGTCTCACGGCGGTGCGCTTCCTGGAGTCGGTGCTCTTCGAGCCGCACGACGCCCCGGCCCACGAGGTCGGCCTCCGCGACCCCGACGCTCGTCCCACGCGGTGGAGCGAGTGGGAACGGATGCCGCTCACCCTCGCCCGCGAACTCGGACACCCCGGCTCCCGCTCGCCGTTCGATCGCCCGCTGACCGCCCGCCGTGCGCTCGCCTTCGTCGACGTCCCCCTCGCCGAGGCGCGGGCCGTCGGCGCGGCTCGGCACGAACACGCCACGGTGAACGACGTGCTGCTCGCCGTCATCGCGGGGGCCCTGCGCCGACGGTTCCTGCACCGCGGCCACGCGCCCCGCCTGAACGCCCAGGTTCCGGTGAGCCTGCACGAACGGGGAGAGGATGCCGCGGCATCCGGCAATCGCGATTCCTTCGTCGATGTGGGCCTGCATCTCGACGAACCCGATGACCTGCGTCGCCTCGATCTGCTGAGCGCGCAGATGCGCGCACGCAAGCACGCCCGCGACGCCCGATCCCTCGACGAGCTGTTCCGTGCGCTCGCCGCGGCCGGGCCCGTCGGGGCGCTGGCGCGGGTGCTCGCCGACGATCCCCGCGAGTTCGCGCTCGCGATCTCGAACGTGCCCGGTCCGCGGGTTCCCGTGGCCGTCGGAGGGCGGCGCGTCGGACACGTCTACACCTCGTCGGAGCCGGGGCCGCGTCACGCTCTGCGGGTCGCGGCGATCTCGAACGACCGGTGGCTCGGGGTCGGCTTCTGCGTCGATCCCGACGCGGTGCCCGACGTCGAGTCGCTCGCCGACGCGGCGCACGACGCGTGGGAGGCGCTGCGCGCGAGCCTGTGCTGATCGGACGAGCCGCGACGGCTCGCCGCCGTGCCGGCGTGTCTCGACGGCGGAGCACCGTCCCGCCCGACCACCGCGCCGCCGCCTAGTCTGGGAGGGAAGGAGTCGCATGTCGTCGAGAGCAGGGCGCGCGCAGCGCGTGGGTCGCGGTGTCGCCGCAGCCGCGGTGGCGACCTTCTTCGCGACCGTCTCGCACGCCTCGGTCGGTTCCCAGCTGCCGCCGGTGACGAACGTCGCGCTCGCGATGAGCCTCGCCGCGCCCGTGTGCGTGCTGCTGGCCGGACGCGCGATGTCGTGGTGGCGACTGTCGGCCGCGGTGGTGCTGAGTCAGGCGCTGTTCCACGGCATCCTGACCCTCGACCTGCGCGGAGACGGCGTCGCCGTCGGGGGCGCTCATCACGGGGGAGCGATCGCGCTCCTCGACGCCGCCGCCACGCACGAGGTCGCCGCCCACGCGGGGCACTCGCCGTGGATGTGGGCGGCGCACGCGCTCGCCGCCGTGGTCACGATCCTCGCGCTCGGTCGCGGGGAGCGGGCCCTGCAGGCGATCGCGCGTTTCGTCGTCGCCGCCGTGTCGATGATCCGTCCCCTGCGCGGACTCGGCCCGCGGACGGATGCCGTTCCCACGGCGCCCGCGCCGCTGCAGCTGCCGCGGGCACTCGCCGTGCTATCGCCGATGAGGCATCGGGGTCCGCCGCGCGCGGCGTGACACCCCCACCCTCATCGACAGCGCAGAACGTCTCTTCGGCGTGCGCATTCTCCGAAAGCAGCATCATGTCTCGCAAGACCATCCTTCGTCGCGCCCTCGTCGGTCTCACCGCCGGCGCGGCCCTCGCGATCGCCGTTCCCCTCGCGGCATCCGCCCACGTCACCGTCAACCCGAACACCGCGACCCCCGGCAGCTACGCCACCGTGAACTTCCGCGTGCCGACCGAGAGCGAGACGGCATCCACCGTCAAGCTCGAGGTGACACTGCCCACCGACACCCCGTTGAGCGCCGTGCTCGTTCAGCCCGTCTCCGGCTGGACCGCCACCGTCGAGAAGGGCGCACTGCCCGCACCGGTCGAGGTCGAGGGCAACACCATCTCGGATGCCGCGCTGAAGATCGTGTGGCAGGCCGATCCCGGGGTCGGTATCGGTCAGGACCAGTTCCAGATCTTCTCCGCGGTGCTCGGGCCCGTGCCCGACACCGGCAGCATCGTCCTCCCCGCCACGCAGACCTACTCCGACGGCGAGGTCGTGGACTGGGCGGCGACGCCCGACGAGGTGGCGGCGGACGACACGCTCGAGCCCGCGCCGGTGCTGTACATCAACGACACCCCGCCCAGCGGCGAGCACAGCCACAGCGGTCACGGTACGGCGACGGCAGCCCCGGATGCCGATGAGACGACGACGACCTCGGCGTCGTCCGCCGACTCGTCCGGCGTCGCCCTGGGCCTCAGCATCGCCGCGCTCGTCGTCGCGGCCGCGGGTGCCGTGTTCGGCGCCCTCGCCTTCGCACGTCGCCCGAAGCGGAGCTGACCGTGGCGTCCCGCGACGCGCTGCGGCGGGCTCTGGCCGGGGCGGTGGTGGTCGTCGCCGCGATCACCGCCGCCCTCGGCGGGGCCACCGCCGCCTCGGCGCACGACTCCCTCGTGTCGTCGTCACCCGCGGAGGGCGACACGGTCGCGGCGCTGTCGGACGTGCGCCTCGACTTCAGCGCCAACCTGCTCGGCGCCGACGGCGGCAACATCGTCATCGTCGTCGGGCCCGACGGGCGTCACTACGAGAACGCGTGCGCGGAGCTCGCGGGCTCGACCCTGACTCTTCCCGTCGCGCTCGGCGATCCCGGCGCGTACTCCGTGGAGTGGCGGGCCGTCTCCTCCGACGGGCACCCGGTCTCGGGTGTCATCCCGTTCGCGTACACGGGCGAGAGCGTCTCGACGGGCGCGGAGACCTCCCCCTGCGCGAGCGCAGCCGGAGCGACCGAGGCGGCGGCTGAACCGGCGAGCACCGGCGGGATGTCGGGTCTCACCCTCGGCCTGCTGCTCGGAGGCGGAGTGGTCGTGCTCGTCGGCGTGCTGCTCGTCTTCATCCTGCGCCCCCGCTCGCGGGAGGACTGACCGGCGACCTCGTGCCATGGCCCGGTGCGCCCGAGTGGCGGCCGGGTCATGGGCCGAGCGGAGGAGCCGCCACCGGCGGGCGCTCCCCAGGGCCGACAGGCGCGCGGCACAGTGCGCTCGCCGCGTGGGGAGCTGTGGTCTGAGTGCAAACGTCGCCCCATCCGGACGAATAAGCCGATAATCAACGGATATGTCAGCCCCCGACATCCGCTGCCGCGGCATGCGACTGTTGCGACCTGCCCTCAGGTTGATCGCGTGGGCCCGAGTTCTGGGTGGAGCGTGCATCAGCTTCGGCGTACCCCGCGTCGCGGGCTCGCGCAATGAGACGGGCAATCTTCCTGCGTGAGTGAGCTCGAAACATCCAGATCGCGAGCACAACGAGAACGGTGACGGATACTGCTCCCATCTGAGGCCATGGCACCGCCCAGACGGTGTACTTCTGCACGACAGCGGGGAAGCTGATACCTCCAGTGCTGTCCTCTTCTACTGTTCTGGCGATGATCGTGACCTCGCCCGCCGTTATGCCCAGAGGCCAGACGGGGTGCACGTGCGCAACGGACCGTGTCTCATCACCAGGGAGCAACGTTCCCTGGTCTGACTGCACCGCGGCTTCACCGTCCCCACTTGTCACGGCACCATCAATCACGGCGGCCACATTTCCGTCATTGCGTACCTCAAACGTTACGTCGACGGCACCGGCAGCAAAAGGGTTCCACGATCCGCTGTAGGTGGCGTCGAGGCTCTCGACACTCACGCTTGAATTGAGGGGACCGGTGACGCGAGTCATCACTCGAAATCCGACCCGGCTCTGGACGGTGATGGCGCTTCCGTCGGCGGCGTTGCCCACGTTTGCCACGGTGGCTGCGATTCCGGCTGCGTGATCTCCCGGGGTGACGTTTTGAGGCACAGTAAGGGTGAAGGGGATCACGGCAGTGGAGTTCGGCGGAACCGTGACGCTGGGTTCGACGGTGATCCAACTGCCAGCATCGACTGACGGTTGGTTCGCGGGCAGCATGTTGAAGCGGCCGGTATCGGTTATGTATCCATCCGCAGCCGCAAGGGCGAAGGTAACTTCTATGGCGCTGTTGTTGGTGACCGCGAAGTGGTCCGCGTGGGTCTGGCCGGGGTCGACAGTTGCGTCTACCCATCGACGGCCGTCAGGGCCGGTGGAGTCAGCGGGACTCACTGACCAGGTGACGTCGTTGGTGCCGGCGAAGGCGGCTGACTCCCCCCACCCGAGCAGCAGCATCGCGGCGATAACAGCTGCTGCCATCCGCGCGATGAAAGCTGGGGTGGAGGGAACCATGGGCGATCTCGCTTCTCTCAGGTTAGGAGCAGGTGCGTGCGTCGTAGGACGCGGGTACCTGCGTCGTGCTCTCTTGACCCGCAGCTTCGCTGGTCACTGTGATGTTGAGCGTTCCGCTGGCTACTGATGACTGGCGGGTGGTGATGACGCTGAAGGCCGTCTGCCTCGCGGCGATCTCACCGAGCTCCTTAGTCGGGTTGCTGAGGGTTGCTTGCACGGGGACGACGTCGTCGTTCTTCACGTTGAGGGTGAGGAAGACTTTCCCGGTCACGCAACGGGTTCCTGCTGTCGCGGTGACCTGCACCTTCGGCGGGGCGGTGCGCTGGTGGGCGGCGAAGAATTCCCAGATCAGTGCTGAGGCGTTGATGCTGCGGTCGATGACTCCGTCTTGTCGGGCGTTCGTCCCGGGCCAGGTGTGGCCGCCGCCGGCGACGGTGAGCAACGCTACGTCGGTACCAGCAGCACATCCTGGGTAGCTGCGTTCGGTGACGGTACTGGTGACGGTGCTGATGGTCGCTGGTGTGTCGCAGGAGTCAAGCGTGGCCCATGCGGCCATGGCCGTGTCGACGCTGTATCCCCAGCGTCGGTCTGTGTTGCCGTTGTATTGGTTCGTGTAATCCGCGGTGCCGTGCACGGCAAGGACGGATACAGGTGCGCTCGGGGTGCAGGAGCCGGCTTCGATGACGGACACGTTGGTCGGGTTGGCGCGACCGGCGCGAACTCCTCCGACCGGTGCGACGGCAGAGATCAGATCGGCGCGTGCGCAGGCCAGTGCAGATGCCATGCGACCGCCTCCGGAGTACCCGGTCACGGCTACCGAGCCGCTTTTGGCGCAGCCTGCGTCGATGAGTGTGGTGATGAGCGCGCTGAGGAAGGCGACCTCATCGCGTGAGCCGGCGGGTGGGTTGGCGCCTGAAGTGAGGGGCACGCCGGGAACATTCCAGGCGAACGTGCCAGCACCGAAGGGAACACCGGCTGAGGGGTTTGCGACGATGAACCCCTTCGTGTCCGACAGAGCGTCGAAGCCGGAGATCGCGGCCTGAGAAGAGCCGGTGCTGTCAGTGCCGTGCAGGTCGAGCACCAATGGCGCCGGGGCGGTCACACCTCCCGCGGGGGCATGGACACGGACCTGATAGGTGGTGCCTGATAGTTCGATCGGCAGCGACGACGTGCCCGGGGGGAGCGTGCAGTTGGCGTCAGGGGAGGTGGCGGCGGTTGCGGGTGACGCGGGGATGAAGAGAGCGAGGGCGAGGGCCATCGTTGCGGTGAGCGCCGTCATCAGGCGGAGGGGTGGGTTGGACATCGTCGTTCATTTCTCGAGCAGGGACGCGGCAAAGACGGGGCACGGGGAGCGGCAGAGGCCGCTCCCCGTGTTGACAGCAGCTGTTATTCGAAGAGCGACAGCGTGATTGTGGATGAGTAGCTGCCGGTGGTCACGCTTGCAGGCGTTCGAAGGAACAAGTCAGCGGAGACCGACCACTGGCCTTCTGGGTTGATTTCGGCGGAGTCGCTGGCCATGGCCAGGAGCTCGCGGTCAACAAGACCGACACCGTTGGGTCCTCCGTCGAGGACGGTGTCGACAGGGTCGCCGGCGGCGACCGAACCGGGATCGGTGGCACCGGTGAGCATCGGTGACCATCCCAGGTGGTCGGCGGTGATGATGTCGCCGTCGCTGGAGACGAAGTCGGTTGCCGATCCGAGCACGTACCAGAACGCGCCGCCGGGGACGTCGGCTGCTTCGCGGGTGTCGGTGACAGTGACCGTGGGGAGCTTCCCGGTGAACTGGCGCACGGTTCCCGTGGAGCCGTTTTCCGTGAGGGTGGTGCTGGTTCCGGCGACGGTCAGAGACAGTGTTCCCGTGCCGGGCGCGCGAGGGATTTCGACGTTGACGGTGACGTCACTGTCGTCGCCGTACTGCGTTTCGGCGACGGCAGCGGTGGTGGCTGCACTTGAGGCGAGGAGGCCGAGTGCGACGGCGGCGATGCAGACGTTCGCGATTTTCTTCATGGTGTTCTCCTGATGAGGGTGATCGGGTGACGCGTCAGCCACAGGTCTTTGCGGCGTAGGGCGCTTTGACGGTCGAGGTGATCTTCTGGCCGTCGACGGTGGCCGCGATGTCGACCGTCACGGTGCCGGCGGGAATGGTCTTCGATCGCGTCGTGAAGGAGTGGAAGGCATCCTTCTTCGGTTGAACCGAGGCGAACGTCTTGGTTCCGTACGAGCTGGTGGCTTTGAGGTCCACGGGGAAGGCGTTGTTGTTGACAAGGTTGAGGGTCACGAATGCTTTCCCTGCGATGCAGCGCGTTCCTGCGACGCCAGAGACGTCGAGCTGGGGAGCGGCCTTGGCTGGCTGAACTCGAACATCGTCGACCGTCAGCGTTCCGGTACCCGTTCCGCCGAGGTAGAACGCGTACTGGGTGATGGAGCTGAGATCGAGCGTGCTTCCTGCGGCCCACGGGGGGTTTTTGAAGGCGGTGAAGTCGACCGAGTAGGTTCGCCAACCGGCTTCGGTGACCGGAACCGCGGCCTCCCAGTAGGCTCCGGCCGCCACGAACTGGACGCTCAGGGTCTGCCCGGGCGTGGCCTGTGCGTCGAACTGCAGCTGCTTGTAACCCCACCATGATTGGGGAGCGGTGAGGGTGCGTACAACGCCGGCGTACCCCGGGCCGGTGAGGTCGTAAGCGAAGTTCGCGGCTTTGCTCTTCGTCTTCGGATTGGTCGTGAGGGTCGCTGTCACCGATCCGCCGCCGGTGTTCCGCGGATATGCGGTGGCGAGGGCCGCATTGTCGGCGTAGGCCTCGAAGTCATCGACGATGAGCGTGGTGGTGGGCAGTGCCGCTGTGGTGAAAGAGGAGACCGCGGGTGACGCTTGGGTTTCTCCGTAGCCGTTCACGGCGACCACCTGCCAGTAGTACGTGGTTCCGGGCTGCAATGCCGTCCGCGGAGTGAACGCGGTTGTGGTCACCGTGTCCGACTTCTCCACGATGTTTGTCAGCTTCGCATCGGTGGCGAGCACAACGCGGTAGAACACTGCGTTGGATGAGCCGGACCACGCGAGCTTGGGCACGCCGGTGACGGGTGAGGTGGAGGATGGCTCGGTCACCGTGAAGGCTCCAGGCGCGGCGGGTGCGGGAGTTTTCGGCGAGAACAGTGTGAGCTCACCGATCTGGGGAGTCCATGGCTGACCCTGTGCGCCGTCCCACGACACGCGCAGATAGTTCACGTCGGAGAGTCCTTCGACGGAGTAGTCGTATTTCTTCCAGTTGCCGGTTCCCCCAGTGATCTGGGGGGTCAACGTGGTGAAGTTCGTTCCGTCAGCGGAGCCGGAGACGGTGAGAGGAATGACGGGCTGGTCGGGCCAGTACCACGCGGTGAATGCTGCACCCGAGATGTCTTCGTACTTCCAGGTCAGGCTGCTCGGGTCAGCGCTGTCTCGCTTGACCCGACTCGTGTCCCCGCCGAACTGCGCAGGATTTCCGGAATCGATCGACAGGGCTCCTGTCTTTGCGAAGATGCGCGAGAAGTCGTTGAGGGGGTCGACAAGAGCTGCTCCGTCGGGGGCGCCCGTCAAAGTGGCACGTGTGAGTTCTACGCCAGCTGCCGCAGGGAACGTGATTCGAACGTTCTTGCCGGCCAAGCCCGTGGCCGTGAGGACCGTCTGGCCGTCTGAGTCGGTGGCGGTTGTGGTCGCATCGGTCCACGTGGCACCGTCGGGGCTCGATGAGATGCGCACGCGTGCCGCGTCGCCGGCGCTGAGAATGAACGATGCGGTCTTTGCGCCGGGGAAAGTCCAGGTCAGCGAACCGGTGTCGGTTGTGGCAACGGCTCGACCTCCAGACGTCGTGGCGATGATCTTGACGTTGCTGGAACCGCTGCTGAGTCGAAGGTTCTCGAGCGGGTCCACCAGCACCGCCGCTCCCCGAGGTACTGCGACCTCGTCGGACGTCGCCATGGAGCCGTCTTGCTTCTGCCCTGTCACCCGGTAACGGACATCTCCGCCGCCCGCTTGGTCGATGATGGGGGATGCTTCTGCGGGGGCGGTTGTGATGGTCGACCACGTTCTGCCGTCCGTGGAGCGTTCGATGAGGTAGCTTCCGGCTCCTGCTGCGCCACGCCAGGCAATGGAGTTGATCCCGTTTGTGGACTTGATCTCCGTGATGAGGGGCTTTGCGAGGGGGACGGTGTCCGTGGCGGATCCGAGTGCGCGCGAGTAGTCCTTGATCGCCTTGTTCGCCGCCCGCGACGGTTCGCTCTCGCCCGGGTAGTGCAGGGTGAATCCGTCATCGTGCGGTACGAACCCGCCCCGGTCGTTGTGCGGGAAGAGGGACCAGAACATCATTCCGGTGACGTCGGGGTTATTGACGAGGGGGGTGAACAGCTCGCTTGAGGCTGCGGGGGAGCCGTACTCGCCGGCGATGTATGCCTTTCCGGCATCGGTGACGGTTGCGGCGTCGGATGCCACCTTCTGCGCGGTCGGGGGGTAGTAGTGCACATCGACGATGTCGAGTTCGGGCGCAGCGAGAGTGTCTGGGTCGATGTCGAAGCGGCGTCCGGCCGCGATGAGCTGCTGGGGTGCGCGTTCGGAGATGAAGTCGACCTGGGCATTGATCCAGTCGAGGGTCATGCCCTCGAGTTCGTTACCGAGCTCCCACGCGAGCACGGTGGGGTCATCGACGTATTTGACTCCGGTGAGAGCGTTCGTGCGGGAGAGGATCACGTCGACGTACTGCTGATATGCCGCGATAGCGGCGGGGGAGGTGTAGAAGTCGGCGGACTGCAGGCCCAGGGGAGTCGTGAAGTCACGATGACCGCCGTGGTAGTACGCCCACTCGTCGGTCAGCGGAAGGATGAGGCGGATGCCGCGGCTCCCCGCATACGCCACGGCGAAGTCGATCGTGCGGAACGCGTCTTCGTTGTACTCGCCGAGGCGCGGCATGATCGCCAGCGGGTTGGCGTTGTCCTGGGACGTGGAGGCCATCATGTGCGAGCGCACCACGGTCAGACCGAGCTCGTCCGCGGTGTCGATCGCATCTTTGATGCGGAAAAAGGTCGGGTAGTCGATGCCACCGACGTTCTCGTCGAGACCAAGCCAATAGGCGTTGGTCCCGTTAAACCGGAAAGTTTCGCCGTCGAGGGTGAGGCGTGCCCCGTCCCTCTCGACGAAGCTGTGGTTTTGATTTACCCACCCCGCCTCGCTCTCCGTCGCCTGCGGCACCGGTGTGGCGGAGGCGGACCAGCTGGGTAACAGGCTGGCGATGACCGCAATGGTTGCGATCGAAACGACCGCTCCTCGACGTTGTCTCGATGTGCGCATGTGCGTCTCCTATGACGGCAGGGGCGTGCGGCGTTCTGAAACAGAGATGCCAGGCGCGCAGCACACGGGAATGTGTGAGCTCCTGCGCACCCTGCGCTCGGGTCGCCTGGTGAACGGATGCTCCACCATCCCGCCCCAGTGTGTGGCTCGTCAAGAGTTTCATCAATTATTTATTTTGTTGCGGATGGCGCTGAACCCCATGTGCGCGCGCGACGTCCCTGGGTCTCTCGCAATCGATGTCCGCGGGGTCAGATCTGGCCCCGCGACAATAAAATTAGTTGCTTATGTAAGTCTGGACGGGGCGCTGTCTTACCGGCATGCTGAAAGCCTCAACGACGAGGAGGGGCTTCGCCCATGAAACGATCACGAGTGTTCGGTGTTTTCGGAATGACCCTGGCGGCGCTGTGCGCTACCGCTGTCGTGCAGCCGCCCACTGCCGCGGAGGCCTTCCAGCCCTCCACGCGCACGGCGGTCATCCAGTATCTGAACTCCATCACGGGTACGAACATCGTCTCCGGCCAGCACAACAAAGAACCCGCATCGCAGCCGGCGCAGTACACGCAGCAAGTCAAGGACATCACCGGCCAGTACCCCGGGCTCTGGGGCGGCGACCTGTTCTTCACCGCCACGGACGCAGCCAACCGCCAGCGGGTGGTAGATCAAGCGAAGACGGAGTGGAAGAACGGCTCCTTGGTGACAATCGCGTGGCACGCCTGTCCGCCCACCGGTCCGAGCACCTGCTCCTTCGACGGTGGGGTCAAGAGCAACATCTCCGACGCGCAATTCCAGCAGATCGTTACGGGCGGTACCGCCCTGAACGCCACGTGGCGCCAGCGCATGGCCGAGGTGGTGCCCTACCTGCGACAGCTGCGTGACGCGGGGGTACCGGTGCTGTTCCGCCCGTTCCACGAGATGAACGAAACCTGGAACTGGTGGGGCGGCCGACCGGGAGTCAACGGCGGCGCCAAGATCTTCCAACAGATGAAGGACTATTTCGACGCGCAGGGGCTCAGCAACCTCATCTGGGTGTGGAACGTGCAGGACAACCCGAACGCGAACTGGGCCAGCTACTACCCCGGCTCCTCCTACGTCGACGTCGTCTCACTGGACGTCTGGTACAAGGACTACCCGAGCTCGAGCGATTACTCGCAGATGCAGAGCATCGCAGGGGGCAAGCCCATCGCGATCGCGGAGATGGGCAAGGTCCCGTCGTCCAACCTGCTCACGTCGCAGACGCGATGGTCCTATTTCATGGTCTGGTCTGAACAGCTGCGCCAGAGGAACTCCAATGCTGAGATCCAGGCAGCGTACTTCCACCCGCGGGTACTCAATCAGGGGGAGGTTGCGCTGCCCTGATTGCCGTCACGGCCCGGCGAAGCGCAGCGCCGGGCCGTGGCCGGGGGCGAGCTGCCCCTGCAGGGTTAACGCCGCAGCACCGATGGCTGCCGAGTCGGTCGGATTGATGGACAGATCGACCAGGGTCGAATGCGCGTTACGGGCGAAGGCTCGCTCGAGGGCGGTGCGCACCTCCCGTACGAAGATCGAGCCGGCCGTGGCGACACCGGGTCCCGAGAGGACGATCTCGTCGAGGTCGAACAAGTTGGTGAGGGTGAGAACGGCTCCGGCGACCGCGTGAGCACTGTCGGTCACGAGGGCTTGCGCCTTCACATGACCTCCGACGGCTGCGCGGGAGAGGAGTTCCCAGTTCTGCGCAACCGGCGCATGCTTGTCGAGGCTGAGAGAATCGGTGATGTCTTCGTCATCGAGGGCTCGCGCGACGACGATACGCGGCGCGGCTATGACCTCCAAGCATCCGACGTTTCCACAGAAACAGGCCGGCCCGCGCCGATCGATAGTGATGTGTCCCACCTCGGCCGCGTTGGAGCTCGACCCGCGGAAGAGCGCCCCGTCCACGACCACGCCAGCCCCGATTCCAGAACCGATGTAGACACACGCGAAGGCGCTGTAGCGCGACACCCCGCGGCTCCAGAACTCGCCTAGAGCCGCAGCGCTGGCGTCATTGTCCACCAGGACCGGCATCCGAAGGGCAGCTTCGAACTCCTCCTGCAGAGACACCTCTCGCCAATGGGGGAGGGCGGGCGCCTCGGTGATGATCCCTGCATTCGACCGCATGGGGCCGGGGATCACGACCGCGACGCCTTGTACGCTCGTCACCGGAATGTCCGCTGCGTCCATGAAGGCTCGCACCGACTCGGTGAGACGCGCGATCACCTTTGTCGGCTGCTCGGTGCCCACGCCGGGGAGACGTTCGCGGGCAATAACCCCGCCATTGGTGTCGGTGGCGACCAGGGTCACCGACTCGAATCCCAGCTGGATGCCGACGCCGTGGCGTGCCCGTCGATTGATGTCGAGCAGTCGCCGGGGTTTCCCCCCTGTGGAGGGCACGGTGCCCGCTTCTACGATCACTTCGTCGTCAAGAAGCTTGCGCACGATGAGCGAGATGGCCGGTTGCGTCAGGCCGGTCGCTGTGGTCAGCTCCGTCCGGCTGATGGGGCCGGCGGAGCGAATGAGATCGACGACCAGCGCCCGGCTGCCGGGAGACTCCGGGGTCGCCTGCGGCCGTGCCATCGGGTCGCCTCCTGTGGCGCTGAGTAGATTGGGGTCCGGTTGAACCCCGAGAGGATCGTACCCGTGACGCACTTGCGACCCCCCATCGGTCTCGCGCTCGTGCGCGACACCGAGATCCTCGGCGCGGAACCGTACTTCCACGACCTCATCGCCGGTATCGAAGAGGTGACGCTGCCTCAGGGGCATCCAGTGCTCCTGCGGGTTCTCGCATCAACCACCGACGAGAACCGGCTGTATCGAGCCTGGGCCGCGGCGGAGGCGGTAGCCGCCGTCCTCCTCGTCGACATCCAGGAGAACGACCCGCGGCCTGCACTTTCCGTCGATCTCGGCCTCGCGGCCGTCGTCGTCGGGCCTCCGGTTGCGGAAGACCTCATGACGGTCTGGACCGATGATGACACCGCGATGCGGCTCGCAGCTCAGCATCTCATCGGGCAGGGGCATAAGGAGATCCTTCACGTGGGTGGGCCGCCCTCCATCCGGCATTCTGCGTCGCGCCGCAGCACGTTCGAAGCCACCTGCGCGGAGGGGGACGTCGTGGCACGGGTCGCCACGGGGGACTACTCGCGCGCCTCCGGCCTCAAAGCAACCGCAGCAGCGCTCGCGGAGCACCCCGGAATCACCGCGGCGCTCTACGACAGCGACCTGATGGCGCTGGGAGGGCTGGACGCGGCAGCGACCGCGCATCGAGCCGTGCCGGATTCCCTCGCGATTATCGCCTGGGACGACTCGATCCAGGCGCAGCTGTCCACGCCGCCCCTGAGTGCAATTGCGCGCGATACGCGCGCGGTAGGACGCCTCATCGGTCACGCCGTCCTCGACGTGCTCGCCGGCGCCCCCGCGACCGTGCGCCACGCCGCCGACGCGGATCTGCGAATCCGGCACAGCTCGAGCCGTGATCAAGCTGTTACATAAATAACTTATTTAACCTCTTGACCTCCTGAGCGACCTCGCGGATGCTGGGTTCATCGCCGAACGGCGAAACCCACCCGCCGGTCGAAGGAGCTCGGTTGCCTCGTTCTCGAACGTCCGCCCTCGGCTTCCCGGCCGCAGATGCTTGCGGGTTGCTGCCGCTGCGCCCGGCTATGCGCAGCCGAAGCTGACGGGCCTGCCCTAGACGGGTCCGTTCGCGCGCGTGGTAGCGCTCGCGTCCTCATTCCCCGACCACCCCATCTGGTGCGGCTTCGGTGCCGCCGCCGCACCCCTTCAAAGGAGAAACAATGATGAAAAGGCATGCCATCACCGCCGCGGGCCTGACCACCGTGGCCGCGCTGGCCCTCGCGGGCTGCTCGGGCGGAGGCTCGGCCAGCACCGACGAGAACCCGTCCGGGGAGATCACGGTCCTGACCAACCGCACCGACATCGTCGACACCGTCTTCGCGGACTACGTCACGGAATTCCAGAAGACCTACCCCGACGTGCAAGTGAAGTTCGAAGCCCTCACCGACTACGAGGGTGATGTCCGCATCCGCTTGAACTCACGCGACTACGGCGACGTCCTGCTCATTCCGACTTCGAACGTCACGCGCGACCAGTACCCCGAGTTCTTCGAGCCGCTCGGCGACGAGCAGGAACTCTCGCAGACGTACCGCTTCACCAACGACGGCGCCTATGACGGCACCGTGTACGGGCTGTCGACCTTCGGATCGGCGATGGGCTACGTCTTCAACCGCGACGTGTTCACGGCCGCTGGCGTGACCACGCCTCCGACAACCGAACAGGAGTACCTCGCTGCGCTCCAGAAGGTCAAAGACACCGGCGTCACCCCGTACTACACGAACTACAAAGACGGCTGGCCCCTCTCGACGCTCGCCGGCAACATCGGCGGTGTCACCGGCGCCGGCGCCCTGAACGCCATGACGGGCGAGGACGCTCCCTGGAGCGCGGGCAACGACATCTACGACGTCGACGGTCTGCTCTACGACACCGTCGCCGCCGGCCTGAGCGAAGCCGACCCCACCACGACGAACTGGGAGGAATCGAAGAACCTCCTCGCCTCCGGACAGATCGGCTCGATGATCCTCGGATCGTGGGCCGTGACGCAGATGCAGGACGCCGCGGAAGCCGCCGGCAACGCGCGCGACTCGATCGGCTTTTGGCCCATGCCGTGGCAGACAGACGGTGCGTTCACCTCCGTCACCGCCACCGACAAGCTGCTTGCCGTGAGCAAGTTCTCCGAGAACAAGCCCGCCGCGAAGGCCTGGGTCGACTGGTTCGAGACGAAGTCGGGCTTTGCCGAGAGCCAGGGCGCGATCAGCCCGCTCAAGGCCGATGAGGCTCCCGCCACCCTTTCCGACTTCACGGAGCTTGGCGTGCAGTACGTCGAACTCGACCCGCGCCCGAAGGGCGAGGAGAGCCTGATCACCGACATCGCCAACACGGCCGAAATCACGCTGTTCGGCGAGAAGTACCGGCAGGAGCTGATCGACACCGCCCGCGGGGCCCGCGACGGCGACAAGGACTCCATCTTCGCCGACCTCAACTCGCGTTGGGGTCAGGCGGTCGAAGCCAGCAAGTGATACCCCCGGTGCGGGGNCACCACCCTGACGGAAAGGAGTGCGTGATGGCTATTGCCGAAGGCACCCCCCTCGAGACCCTCCCCGCCCGCCGGCGCTTGCGGCGAGCGGGCCCCCGTCGCTCCGCCGCCCGCGGGTGGCGGGTCACCCCGTGGTTGTTCCTGCTCGTGCCGTTAGCGTTCCTCGTCCTGTTCACGTACATCCCCGTCGCCAATTCGTTCTGGTACAGCGTCACCGACTGGGACGGACTCGACCCGCAGCAGAACTTCGTCGGACTCGAGAACTACATCCAGATCTTCACGCGCCCCGAGTACTTCCAGGTGTTCGCGGTGAGCCTGTACTACCTGGTCGGCGCGATCGCCCAGCTCGGACTGGCGCTCCTGTTCGCCGTGCTGTTGAGCTTCCGCACGCGGTTCAAGAACTTCTTCAAGGGCGTCATCTTCTTCCCGTACCTCATCAACGGGGTCGCGATCGGGCTGATGTTCCTGTTCTTCTTCCGGCCGGGCGGCACCCTCGACAGCATCCTCGCCGCCGTCGGAGTCGTCGACCCGCCGCAGTGGCTGGGCGACCCGTCCATCGTGAACGTCTCGCTCGCCGCTACCTCGGTCTGGCGTTACATGGGGCTGAACTTCGTGCTGTTCCTCGGCGCCATTCAATCGGTGCCCTCGGAGCAGTACGAGGCTGCCGATCTCGACGGCGCGAACTCCTGGCAGAAGTTCCGCTTCATCATCCTCCCCAGCATCCGGCGCATTCTCGGACTGTCGCTGATTCTCGCCGTCTCGGGAGCGCTGTCCGCGTTCGAGATGCCGTACATCATGACCGGCGGGGCGAACGGGTCCGAGACCTTCGTCATCCAGACCGTCGACACCGCCTTCCGCTTCGCCCAGGTCGGCTTGGCCTCCGCGATGGCCGTGGTGCTCCTGGTAATCGTGCTCACCATCACCGCGGTCCAGCGGCGGTTCTTCCCTGACGAGAAAGCGAGCGTGCAATGACCGGCGTCCTCACCCCGACTGCCACATCCCCTCGGGTCTCGTCGGTGCCGGCGCCAAAGCGCCGCCGACGGGTCGATGGCGGGTGGGTGGCAACGGTGCTGAAGTACACAGCGCTCGTGGTGGCGTGCCTTTTCGCGCTGCTCCCGATCGTTACGATCTTCGCCCTGGCGTTCAAGACGCCCGCTGAATACCGCTCGACGGGTCCGCTGGACCCGCCATCGAACTGGCTGAACTTCGACAACTTCGTCATCGCCTTCACACAGGGCGGAATGCTGACCGGGTTCATCAATACCGCGATCATCCTCGTGGTCTCGATCACCGGGACCATTTTCATCGGCACGATGACGGCGTACGCCGTCGATCGGTTCCGTTTCCGTGGCCGCGCGCTGGTGACGGGCGTCTTCTTGTTGGCGACGCTCGTCCCCTCGATCACCACGCAGGTCGCGACGTTCCAGGTCATCAGCGCCCTCGACCTGTTCAACACCCGATGGGCCGCGATCGTGCTGTTCACCGGCACCGACATCATCGCCATCTACATCTTCCTGCAGTTCATGCAGAACATCCCCGTCGCCCTCGACGAGGCCGCGATGATCGACGGCGCCAACCGTTTCACCGTCTATTGGCGCATCATCCTCCCCCTGCTCAAGCCCGCCATCGCCACCGTGGTCATCATCAAGGGGATCGCGGTCTACAACGAGTTCTACATCCCATTCCTGTACATGCCCTCGCGGGATCTCGGAGTCATCTCCACCTCGCTGTTCCGCTTCATGGGGCCCTTCGGGTCGCAGTGGGAGGTCATCGCCGCGGGCACCATCCTCGTCATCGTCCCCACCCTCGTCGCCTTCCTCTTCCTGCAGCGATTCATCTACAACGGACTCACCTCTGGAGCCACCAAATGACCGACGTCACCACCGCACGACCCGTCGCCGCCAGCACCATCGCCCTCCCCGAGGTGTGGAACCTGCGGGCCCTCGACGGCCCCGTGCCCGTCGACATCGCGGGCCGGACCATTCCCGCCAACGTGCCCGGCCTGGTCCACGTCGCCCTCCTCGACGCTGGGCTCATCCCCGACCCGTTCCTCGACCGCAACGAAACTCAGGTCACGTGGATCGGGCAGAGCGCGTGGGAGTACGCCACGACCTTCACCTGGCAGGCAGACGGGCAGGACCGGCACGATCTCGTCTTCGACGGTCTCGACACCTTCGCCGAGATCGTTCTGAACGGCCACCTGCTCGGGCGCACGCGCAACCAGCACCGCACCTACCGCCTCCGCATCGACGAGGCGCTGCGCGAGGGCGAGAACGAGCTCGTCGTGACGTTCGCCTCACCCGTCGCCGAAGCCGACCGGGCGAGCCTCGAGATCGGCTACCGCCCCCACACCTACTTCCACCCGTTCAACGCCGTCCGAAAAGCTGCGTGCAACTTTGGATGGGACTGGGGTCTGGATGCCGCGTCCTCCGGCATCTGGAAGTCGGCACGTCTCGAGGCATGGTCGGGGGCACGTCTGGCAGCTACCCGTCCCGTGGTGACGGTCGAGGGCACCACGGGTGTCGTCGCCGTGCAGGTGGAGATCGAGCGCGCCGACGACGCCGACTACCGCGTCGTCGTCGCGCTCGAGGACGGCCGCACGGCCCAGATCGATCTCACCGCGGGCGCAACCTCCGGTGTCGTCGAGCTGCGGGCCGCCGATGTGAAGCTGTGGTGGCCGCGTGGGTTCGGTGATCAGCCGCTCTACGACCTCGTCGTCACTCTCGAGCACGAGGAGGCGACACTTGCCGAGCGGACGCACCGGATCGGATTCCGCACCATCGACGTGCAACTCGAGCGCGACGACGAGGGCACATCCTTCCGGTTCGTCGTCAACGGCGAACCAGTCTGGATCCGCGGGGCCAATTGGATCCCCGACGACGCCTTCATCACCCGCGTCACGCGAGAACGCCTCGCCCACCGTCTCGACCAGGCGGAGTTCGCGAACATGAACCTCCTTCGCATCTGGGGCGGCGGATACTACGAGTCGGACGACTTCTACGACCTCTGCGACGAACGCGGCATCCTCGTCTGGCAGGACTTCCTCTTCGCATGCGCAAGCTACGCCGAAGAAGAGCCGCTGTGGTCCGAAGTCGAGGCCGAGGCACGGGACAACATCACCCGCATCATGCCCCACCCCAGCCTCGCGCTCTGGAACGGCAACAACGAGAACGTCTGGGGCTACGAAGAATGGGGCTGGGCGAAGCGTCTGCAGGGCCGCACCTGGGGCCTCGGCTACTACCTCGACCTCCTGCCCCGGCTCGTCGCGGAACTCGACCCGGCACGTTCCTACACCCCCGCGAGCCCGTGGTCCGGAGATCCGGAGATCTTCGCGAACGACCCCGACCACGGCTCCGTGCACCTCTGGGAACTGTGGAACCGCGTCGACTACCCCGCCTACCGTGACATCCACGCGCGCTTCGTCGCCGAGTTCGGGTGGCAAGGTCCGGCGACCTGGTCGAGCATCACCCACGCCATCTCGGACTCACCCCTCACCCCCGAATCGCCGGGAATGTTCCACCACCAGAAGGCGACCGACGGCAACGACAAACTGACCGACGGACTCGTCGCCCACCTGCCCCTCCCGGACGACACCGAGGACTGGCACTGGGCGATGTCGCTCAACCAAGCGCTGGCGGTGACGGTGGCGATCGAGCACATGCGTTCGGAGTCACCGCGCTGCATGGGTTCGGTGGTGTGGCAGCTCAACGACTGCTGGCCGGTCACATCGTGGGCAGCCGTCGACGGCTACGGTCGCGCGAAGCCGCTGCTGTACGCCCTGCGTCACGTGTACACCGACCGTCTCTTGACCGTGCAACCGCGCGATGGAGGTCTCGCCGCGATCGCCGTCAACGACGCGGGCGCTCCGTGGCACGGACCGATCGTGACCCGACGGATGTCCTACGACGGGACGGTCCTGGCCGAGGCGAGCTTCGCACTGGACATCGATGCGCGCGGGGAGGTCACCCTCGCTCTGCCCGCCGACGTGGCCGAGCCGACGGATGCTGCGAGTGAGGTGATCGTCGTCGAATCCGATGGTGTGCGGGCGCTGTGGTTCTTCGCCGAGCACCGCGTGTCGTCCCTCGCGCGGGCCGAGGTGGTCACGGATGCGCGACGCACGGCATCCGGTTACGACGTCACGGTGAAGGCATCGAACCTCGTGCGAGACCTCGCGTTGCTGGTGGACAAGGTCGATCCCGAGGCGGTGGTCGACGACATGCTCGTCACCCTGCTTCCCGGTGAGACCGTGACCTTCCACGTGCGCAGCGACTGGGACGGGGAGCCGGAGCGCTTCTGCGCCCCCGATGTCCTGCGAACCTCCAACCAGCTCGTCGCGGACTGGAACTGATCGCACGCGGGGAGAGTTCCCTCCTCCCCGCGTCATCCGAGGAGAGATGATGCACGACACCTTCGTCCTGGCCGTGGACATCGGCGGCACCAAACTCGAGACAGCCGTCGTCGACGGCGACGGGCGAATCATCTCCGGTACCCGTACGCGCCGTCCGACGGGGCGGTCACGCGATCGCGCTGAGATCGTCGCGGCCCTGTCCGAGAGCGTCACCGCGAGCATGGCGGCGGCATCGGCGCCGATCGCTGCGGCGGGGATCGGCTCGGCGGGTCCTGTCGACCTGATCGCCGGGACCATCAGCCCCCACAACCTGCCGCTCCTGCGCGGTCTGGCGGTGCGGGAGATCGTGCAGGAGGCCGCCGGTGTCCCCGCGGTGATGCGCCTCGACGGCACGTGTATCGCATTGGCCGAGAGCTGGCGCGGGGCGACCCGGGGGAGTGAGGTGTCGATGAGCATGGTCGTGTCCACGGGCGTCGGCGGCGGGATCATCGCCGACGGTCGGGCTCTGGCGGGGGCGTCGGGCAACGCCGGGCACATCGGACAGATGCATGTGCATCTGGGGGAGCCCACCGACTCCGCCGAGGGCAGCACGCTCGAGGCGGTGGCGTCGGGCCCCGCCACCGTCCGCTGGGCACGAGGTCATGGGTGGGACGGAACGACCGGGGAGGAGCTCGCGCGAGACGTCGTCCGAGGTGACCCCGTGGCGGAGCGGGCGACGCGTCGATCGGCGCAGATGGTCGGCCAGGCCATCGCCAGCGTCACCACCCTGCTCGATTTGGAAGCGGTCGCCGTCGGGGGCGGATTCTCACGGGTGCGGTCCGACTACATCGACATCGTGCGCGACGCCGCCCACGCGAATGCGGTGTTCCCGTACGCGCGCCGCGTCAAGGTGACCGCGTCCGGACTGGGGGACCAGGGACCACTGCTGGGGGCCGCGGCCCTCGCCCTGCGCGTCGACGAAGGCATGCTCGAACCCGTGACGTCGTGACAGCCGCGCGCGCTCTGGGGCCCTACCTGCGACCGCACAGGATCCGGGTTGCGCTGGCGGCCCTGGCCTTCGTCGTCAAGGACAGCCCGTTGTGGGTGCTGCCCATCGTCACCGCGGAGGTGATCGACCTCCTGATCGCGGACGCCGAGCCCGATGCGCTCCTGCCGTGGGGAGTCCTCGCCGTCGCCGTCGTCGCCGTCAACGTCGGCGCGAACGCGATCTACGTCCGGGCCTACTTCTCCGCTGTGCGCGGACTCGGAGCCGACCTGCGCCGCAGCCTCACCCATCGCCTGCAGACGCTGTCGCTGAGCTACCACTCCCGATCCGCAAGCGCGCTCGCTCAAACCAAGCTCGTCCGAGATGTCGAGAATGTCGAACTCATGCTGCAGCAGGGCTTCGGACCCGTTCTGACTGCGGGTTCCGTACTCGTCGGAGCGAGCGCCACGATGGCCGTGCGCGCGCCCATCTTCCTGATCTTCTTCGCCATCACCGTCCCTCTCGCCGTAATGCTCATCCGGTGGCTGCGTCTGCGAACGGGTGCCGCGAACGAGCGGTTCCGACGGGAAGTGGAACACCTGTCGACGCGGATCAGCGAGATGGGCTCGCTGCTCCCGGTCACGCGCGCTCATGGGCTCGAGGCCGTCGCCGTGGAGCGGGTCACGTCCAGCGCCGAGCACGTCCGCGCCGCCGGCTTCGACCTCGATCGAATCAACGGTCGCTTCGGGGCGATGTCATGGGCGAGCTTCCAAATCCTCAGCCTCGTATGCCTGTTCGGCGCGGCGGTGGCGGCGCTCACCGGCGTCGTGCGGGTCTCCGCCGGAGACGTCATCTTGCTGAGCAGCTACTTCGGGCTCCTCACGGCAACCACGGTCGCGGTCTTCCAACTGGCACCGCTGCTCACCCGCGGCCGCGAGTCCGTCTCCTCCATACAGGAGTTGCTCACCGCCGACGAGGTCGAGGACAACGAGGGCAAGCCCGCCCTCGACCACGTCACGGGTGAGATCCGCTTCGAAGCCGTGACGTTCGCCTATGAGCGAGACCCCGCCCTGCGCGAGATCGATCTGACCATCCACCCCGGCGAGACCGTTGCCTTCATCGGGCCGTCGGGCTCAGGGAAGTCGACACTGCTCCATCTGTCTCTGGGACTAATCGCACCCGACCGCGGACGAATCCGCATCGACGGCCACGACCTGCGCGAAATCGATCGACGAACCTACCGCCGCTTCGTCTCCGTCGTGCCGCAGGAGCCGGTGCTGTTCGCGGCCACGATTCGAGAGAACGTCGCATACGGGCTCCCTGATCTCGATGATGCAGCCGTCTGGCGCGCTCTGACGGAAGCCTATGCGAGCCGGTTCGTCCGCGAACTGCCCGAGGGATGGAACACCCTTGTAGGGGAGCGAGGCGGAAGCCTCTCGGGAGGTCAGCGCCAGCGTCTCGCGATCGCGCGCGCACTCGTGCGCGACCCGCGCGTGCTGCTCCTGGATGAGGCGACCGCCGCGCTCGACGGAGAGTCCGAGGCCGCGGTGCACGACGCCCTCGGCGCCCTCCGCGCCGGCCGCACGACCCTCATCGTGGCCCACCGACTGTCGACTGTCCGCGCCGCCGATCGGATCGTGGTGCTCGAGGGCGGTCGGATCCTCCAACAGGGTGATCATGAGTCGCTCGCCTCGGTCGACGGCTACTATCGCACGATGCTGAAGCGAGCCGCATCGTCGAGATGAACAGCAACGATCGATGGGCGGCGGGCGTGAATGTGGCCCGCGGCATCCGATACGCCCGGGCCGAGCGATTCCAGCTCCCTATGCTCGAGCCGCTCCATGCCGAGCGCGTCACCGCACCGGCACCGCAACCGGACGCGGCGGGAGCAGAGGATTGCCTACATCTCACAATTTGGTCTCCGCGGGGAGCTGATGCTTTACCCGTGCTTGTCTGGATCCACGGCGGCGCGCACATCGTTGGAAGTGCGGCCGACCCCGTCACCGACGGCGCGCGACTGGCAGGCAGCCAGAACGTGGTCGTCGTCGCCGCGCAGTACCGACTCGGCGCTTTGGGGCATCTGCTCGTCGACAGTGATGACGACAGCGAAACGGACGCGGGGAACGCGGCGCTTCATGACCAGATCGCCGCCCTCCACTGGGTGCAGAGGCACATTGCCGCTTTTGGCGGTGATCCCGGCGCCGTGACCCTCATGGGGCAGTCAGCCGGGGGCGTAGACGTGTTGGCACTTCTCGTCGTGACAGAAGGCGAGTCCCTCGTGCATCGAGTTATCGCGCACAGCTGTACCGCCGAACGCACGCTGACCGCCGACCAGGCACTCCTCGTGCGCGACGAGCTTCTCCATGCCGCCGACCTGCGGTCCGTCCGCGCGTTGCGCGCGCTCTCCGTCGATGCCCTTGTGACGGCACAGACCCACGTCATCGAACGGCGGCAGGCGTCCGCGGCAATCGATTCACTCCCTTTCCGTCCGGTCATCGATCACCGCCTCCTGCACCAGACCCCGCTGCAGGCGCTCCGAGACGGGACGGCCTCCACCATTCCCTTACTGATCGGCGCGAACCGGCGGGAGGCCCTTCCGTGGATGGGTGACGAGCCGGAGGTGCCTGGCGCCGTTCTCGCCCTACTCGAGGCAGTGGCGCCACAGGCCAGGGCCCACGATCTCGCGCTGGCGTTCGAACGTGACCGCGGGAGAACGCCGACGGCGCGGGCCCTGCGGGAGGCCGTTCTGTCGGAAGTCATGTATCGCTCGCCCATCGAACGTGTCGTCGCCGCACGTCGGGGCCAGGCGACGTTCGCCTACGTCTTCGACCCGGCTGACATCGACGGTGTCGACCCGGGGCACTCCGGGGAGTTACCGCTCGTCTTCGGGACGGCGCCGAATCTCTCGGCCGAGGGGGCCAAGCTGTCGCAGCGGATGATGAACGCCTGGGGCGCTTTCGCTCGCGACGGACGCCCGTCTAGTGAGTCCGAATGGCACGTCGCACAGCACGGCATCTTTCATTGGGGACGAGACCCCGGAATGCTGCGCGCGAGCGACCCCGAAGTGCGTGCCCAGCTGATGGCCGCCGGAGCATCGTGCGACCGAATCTAACGCGTGTTTACCGCGGGTGATTGACCGCGCCCGAAGCACGGTCTGCGGTCCGCCGCGGCTTGTTGCCGAGTACCGAACTCACACGCGCACCTAAGCCGATAATGATCGATATGTCAGCCAAGCGTTGTAGATTCTAAGCGGTCCTGCCTCGCGTCGCGTGTATCGAACGAGACCAAACCAGGCCTCTCGGTCGCCATTTTGCAATGTCCGTTTCCAGCGACCCCCGGGCGAGCGGGTCACTTTAAGCGTCAGATCTTGTGGTCTGAGCATCCGATGGCGGGCGTGATGCGTGCCCGGCGAACACCAAACGTCCCCCTCGTAGGACGCTCAGTCGCCTTGCTTTCGCGGATGGAATACCCGCCAGGTTGACCAGCCTGGGTTGGCAGAACGTCTCTGCGTTGTCGAGATTTGCCGCAGTAGCTCGGCCAGAGCCAGCCCCGTTACAAGGCCGGGCCCCAGGTCGGAGGATTCCACTGCGTCGGCCAGCACGGCCAGGAAGGCCTCATCGAGATAGAATCTCTGAATGCCTGCCTCGAGGGCGTCCGCAACGATCTGGTCCCGTGTGAGAGGGTCGAGCTTTCCGTCATGTGCCGGAGCGAGAGACCGCACCAGATCTTGCGCGGATGGTGCCGTGGGTTTCGCGTCGATGGAGTTCGCTACTGCTGCGGACCATCGGAGGGACGACGTCATGTCAGGAAAGTCGAGGCCCGGCAGATTTGAGAGAGTGTCGAAAGGTCTCACAATCGACGCGCGCAGTCCGCGAGATGCAAAGTCACAGTGCGGCTTGTGGCGCAGAACCGGGTCCGGTGAGCTGAGAAGACTGTCGCGAATGGAGAGGAGATTTTCGGCCATCCTCCACTGGTAGTGATGGTCGAGGACCTCTACGGCCAATGCGGCGACACCGGGAGAGGTCTCCGCAAGGTCGAGGAGGAGGCGCTGGCTTAGGAACTGGCCCACACGCGGTGATTCTGATGCGCTGACTGCGACCTCGTGAACGATTTCCATTCCTCGCTGGGGCCACTCCCTCATCCCGTCCCAGAGGTAGTACATGATGCGCTGCCACCCGAGCCACTCAGCTACCGCTGGACTCGATGTGAGGTCGAGCATTGCTGCGTAGTAGGGCCACGCTTCGGGGGCGTCTTCATCGAAGTCCGGCAGGGCGCTCTCCTCGTCGGAGACACCCAGGCCACAGCTGAGCCGGTCCTCGTCGTTCAACCACTCCGCGAGGAGGAGATCCGCGTCACGTCGAATCTGATTCATGTGATCACCGCAGTCGCATTCCGAAAGCCCCGACGAAGCCACCACCGCGGAGGTCGTTGATCCCGCCGCCCGTTCCACAGAACGGCACGGGCCGCAAAGAGTTCAGCCCGAGCGTTTGACCTGAGATCGTATAGCGGATGTCTCGCCGTAAGTCCGAACTTTGACTGACCGCTGAACGCGCCCTGCGGGTCAGAGGCGTCGCCCCGAAGCGCTTCTCGTATCGGCTCAACCTCTCCCCCAGGCGGTCCTGGCTCTTGATGGTGCCGATTCGGTTACAGGTCCTGACCCGGCACCGAGAACGTGTCGCAGGCGTTGACGCCGCTGTCGTAGCCGACGTCGAACCAGCGCGTGCGCTGCTCACTGGAGCCGTGCGTGAAGCTCTCGGGGTTGACGACACCGCCCGACTCGGCCTGGATGTGGTCGTCGCCCACCGCGGATGCCGCCGAGAGGGCATCGGCGATCTGCTGTTGCGTCGGCGGCTGCAGGTAGGGCGTGCCGTTCTCGTCGACCTGTTCGCCCGCGGCGGCGACCCAGGCACCCGCGTAGCAGTCGGCCTGCAGCTCGGTGCGGACGCCGTTGCTGTCGGGGCCGGTGCCGTTGTTCGGGTACTGCTCGAAGACGCCGGTGAGGTTCTGCACGTGGTGGCCGTACTCGTGTGCGAGCACGTACAGCTGCGCCAGGGGGCCGGCGGTCGTGTCGTACTGTTCGCGCAGGATGGAGAAGAACGTCGGGTCGACGAAGACCGTCTCGTCGGGCGGGCAGTAGAACGGACCCGTCGAGTTCGATGCCGTGCCGCACGAGCTCCCCGTCGCCTGGTCGACGATGACGAGCTGCGGCTCGCGATAGCCCTCGAGGCGCTCCGCCCAGAACTGGTCGATGTTGAGCGAGGCCGCGGCCAGGCGGCAGGCGTCGTCGCGGTTGGCATCCTGTCCCGTCTCGCAGTTCGCGACCGACTCGCCACCCGTCGACGGGCCGGCGGCTTGCTGACCGCCCAGGAGCCCGGTCAGGTCGGTGCCGGTGAGAGCGGAGAACAGCAGCACCACGATCGCGCCGATACCGACCGTTCCGCCGCCGATTGCCGCTACGGTCCCGCCCCGGCGTTTGGCGGAATTGCCGCCGACGCGCGCATTGTCGTTGAACGTCACGGTGGTCACGTTACGCGCGCGTCGACCGGGCGGAATGGGGCTGGACTTCGCGCAGAAGCGGTGTCTGCGCAGGCGGAAGCCGTCGGCGCAACCCCCTGATCTGGGAAATCGACGGGGGTACCGTCGCCCGCGAGAAGCATCGCAGCCCCGGCGTCCGCTTCTCGACGACAACCATCGGAGCCCGTCATGCCTTTGACACGCCGTACCTTCCTCGCCGGATCCGGAGCGCTCGCGCTGCCTTTCCTCCTCGCGAGCTGCGGATTCGTCCAGACCGCCCCCGCCGAGAGACGCCAGGGCACACTCACCTTCACCACCTGGGGGACGGATGCCGAGCTCGCCGGCTTCCGCTCCGCGATCGCCGCGTTCGAGGCGGCGAACGAGGGCTCGACCATCGAGCTCAACGCGGTGCCGTACGAGCAGATGTTCACGAACATCGACGCGCAGCTGCAGGCGGGCAACCCGCCCGACATCTTCCGCGTGCCGTACTACACCTTCGGCGCCTACGCCGGACGCGGGCAGCTGCTCGACCTCAAGCCCCTGCTCTCGGCCGATCGCGAGAGCCAGTTCACCCCGCAGGCGTGGGCCGCGGTGCAGAACGGCGACGGCACGTTCGGCCTCCCGCACCACACCGACACCTCGGCGATCCTCGTGAACCTCGACATGTTCCGACAGGCCGGCATCGACCCGTCGGAGATCCCCACCTCGGCCGACCAGGCCTGGACGTGGGACGAGCTCGACGCCCTCGGCGCGCGCCTGCGGGCGGGCCTGCCCGCCGACCGGTGGCCGTGGGCGTACAACTGGCAGGGCAATGGGGTCACCCGCTGGCTCAGCCTGCTGTTCCAGTCCGACGGCGCCTTCCTGGAATCCGACCAGAAGACCCCGGCGATCGACTCCGACGCCGCGCGCGAGGCGGTGGAGTTCTCGAGTTCGTTCTTCACCAAGAACTACGTCCCCGCCAACAACACGATCGCCTCGTCGAGCTACGCGGCCGAGTCGTGGTTCTCGCAGTCGGTGGCGATGGTGTGGTCGGGCGCGTTCCAGATCCCGGATGCCGAGCAGACGGCCGACTTCGAATGGACGGCGACCTTCGCCCCGCGGAACGTCCGCGCCGGCAGCGACTTCGGGGGCAACGCGCTCGTCGCCACGGCGAACACGCAGCAGCCCGAGCTGGCCGCCGCGTTCCTGGAGTTCGTCACGAACGCCGACCCCATGCGCGACTTCTGCCGCGCGGCATCCCTCCTCCCCACCCGCACCGACCTGCTCACCGACGACCTCACCTTCGACGTGCGGCCCGACCTCGGTCCCGTCTTCGCGGGCCAGGCCTCGCTCGTGCAGCCGCAGGACGTCGCGCAGGTGGCGAGCCCGTCGATGTCGGCGATCATCCCTGTGCTGAAGGAGCAGCTCGACCTCGCCTTCACCGGGGCGCAGGATGCCGCGACGACGGTGACGAACCTGCAGTCGGGGATCGGAGCGGCCACCGGTGGCTGACACCGCGGTCGCCCGGCCCGGCACGGTGCCACGATCGGCTGACCCGGGCGCGGGGGAGAAGATGCGTACCCGCCGCCCGGGCGCGCGCCGCGAGATGCTCGCCGCCTACGGGTTCATCGCGCCGAACTACCTGCTGCTGCTCGTCTTCGTGCTCGTGCCGCTGGTGGGGGCGTTCATCGTCAGCCTGCAGCGCACCGACGGCTTCGGCGCGGGCACATTCACCGGTGTCGACAACTACGCGCGTCTCGCGGGCGACCCGCTGTTCTGGCGGGCGCTCGGCAACACGGTGCTGTTCACCGCGCTCGTGACGCCCCTGTCGATGATCCTGGGGCTCGTGACGGCGACACTTCTCAACTCGGCCCTGCCGGCGCGCCCGCTCTGGCGCTCGCTGCTGATCCTGCCGATGGCGGTGTCGGGCGTCGCCACCGCCCTCATCGGCGTGCTCGTGTTCGATCAGAACTCCGGCATCCTCAACCGCCTGCTGTCGGCCGTCGGGCTCTCGCCCGTGACCTGGCAATCGGATGCCGTGCCGGCGTTCGCGACGATCGTGCTGGCGACGGTGTGGTGGCGCACCGGTTTCAACATGCTCATCTATCTCGCGGGGCTCCAAGGCATCGGCCCCGACCTGTACGAGGCGGCGAAACTCGACGGTGCGAACCGTCTGCAGCGCTTCCGCCACGTGACGGTGCCGCTGCTGGGACCGACGTCGTTCTTCCTCGTCGTGCTGAACGTCATCTTCTCGTTCCAGGTGTTCGACATCGTGTTCGTCCTCACCGGGGGCGGGCCGGGGGGAGCGACGAGCGTGCTCGTGACCTACGCCTATGAGACGGGCTTCGTGACGCGCGACCAGGGCTACGCGGCCGCGATCGGCATGGTGCTGTTCGTCTTCGCGCTCGTGTTCGCCGCCGCGCAGTACCGGGCCAGCAACACGAAGGACGTGGTCGAGTGAGCGTCGACGAGCGGATGCCATCCGCGTCCCCCGTCGCGCCGCCGACCGTGAGCGCCGGCCGACGCGCAGCCACCCGCTCCCGTCGCGGCGGGATGCTGGTGCGTACGCTCATCGTCGCGGTCGTCGGTCTCGCCGCGGTCTCGCCGCTGTACTGGATGCTCGCCGTCGCCTTCTCGTCGCGCGCCGAGCTGCTGGGCGGGCGCGAACTGCGCCTCTGGCCCCGAGAGGTCACCCTCGAGAACTTCGAGCGGGTGTTCGCCTCGTTCCCGGTGGCGACCTGGTTCGGCAACTCCGTCGCGATCGCGGTCGTGGTGACCCTCATCTCCGTGACGACGAGCCTGCTCGCCGGCTACGCGTTCGCGCAGCTGCGCTTCCGCGGGTCGACGGCGCTGTTCTTCCTGGCGCTGGCGACCCTCGTGCTGCCGGTGCAGGTGATCATGGTGTCGCTGTTCCGCATCGTCACCGCCACGGGGCTCTACGGCACCTATTGGGCGGTGATCCTGCCGGTGTCGGCATCCGCGTTCGGGCTCTTCCTCGCGCGGCAGTTCATGCTCGGCATCCCGCGCGAACTCATCGAGGCCGCGCGCCTCGACGGGGCGGGGCACCTGCAGACGTTCACGCGGGTGGTGCTGCCGCTGTCGAAGCCGCTCATCGCCGTGCTGGTGTTCATGAGCCTGCTGTCGTCGTGGAACGACTTCGCCTGGCCGCTCATCGCGCTGCGCGAGAACCGGCTGTTCACCCTGCCGATCGGCCTGCTGTACCTGCAGGGCCAGTTCGGCAGCGACTACGGCGCGACGATGGCCTACGCGCTGCTGAACGTCGTGCCCATCGCGATCGTGTTCCTGGTGTTCCAGCGGTACTTCGTCGCGGGCTTCGCGCGCAGCGGGATCAAGTAGGGGCGTCGAAGACGGGCGGGTCTGCGCGAGCGAGGGATGTGTTGCGCTCTTCGAGGTCTCCCGCTAGCCTGATCGAACCAGTTCGACGATGATGCGGGAGGAGAGCGCGTGGTCAACATCGCCGATGTCGCCAAGGCCGCCGGCGTCTCCCGCAGCACGGTGTCGTACGCCCTCTCGGGCAACCGTCCCATCTCGCAGGAGACGCGCTCACGCATCGACGCCGCGATCGCCGAACTCGGTTTCACCGTCAACGCGGGAGCGCGGGCTCTGGCGACGGCGCAGACCATGGTGCTGGGTCTGCTGCTGCAGTTCCATGACGACGAGTTCCCCCCGGCCATGCTGCAGTACATCCTCGCTGTGTCGACGGCGGCCCGTGAGCTGGGCTACGACATCCTCATGGTCACGGACGATCACGGGCCGGACGCCGTGCGGCGGATCACGTCGTCGAACATGGTCGACGGAGTCGTGCTCCTCGACGTCGCGCACGACGATCCGCGCCTTCCTCCCCTCCGGGCCGCCCGCCAACCCGGCGCTCTAGTCGGTCTGCCGAAGGACACCGAGGGAGTCGACGTCTTCGATCTCGATTTCGGCGAGGCGGCGCGGCAGCTGGTCGATCACCTGCACGGACTCGGCCATCGAGACCTCATCCTGGTCACCCCGCCCCGGCACGTCTTCGATCGCGGCGGCGCGTATAGCTGGCGCTTCCGCGACGCCGCTCTGGAACGCGCCGCGCGATACGGCATGTCGCTGCACGTGCATTACGGCGAATCCCAGCAGCCCGCCATCGAACGCAGTCTGAACGCCATCCTCGACGCCCGGCCGCAGGCGACGGCCCTGATCGTGCACAACGACGCATCGATCGCGGCGCTCCCCGCCGTGTTGCGCGAGCGCGGGACCGTCGTCCCGCGCGACCTGTCGGTGGTCAGCCTCTACTCCCGCGATTTCGGACGCACCTTCCTCCTGCCGTACACGGCGGTGGAGACGTCCCCAGACCGACTGGGCCGCAAAGCGGTTCAGCATCTGGTTCGGCGAATCGCTGATCCGAACTACGGGCCGCCCGTCGTTCGCTTCATCGAGCCGGAGCTCACCGACAGGGGGAGCACCGCCTGAGAAGGCGTTCAGCGCGTCCCTGCTCTTCGCCCCGCGTCGAACCGGTTCAACGCGTCACCTGCTCGAACGACAACGCAGTCACATTCAGAGAGGAATCGCAGTGAGCACGAAAATCACCCGTACCCGGGCTCTCCGCACCGTCGCCCTCGGCGCCGTCGCCATCGGCGTCCTGGCCGGTTGCGCCGGTGGAGGCGCCGGCGGAGGCGACAGCACCGAGGGCTCCGCCGAGGCATTCACGTTCTGGGACCCGTACCCCCAGTACGACGAGACGTCCGAGTGGGCCAAGGTCATCGACCAGTGCGCCGCCGACGCCGGCGTCACCGTGGAGCGCACCGGCTTCGACACCAGCGACCTGACCAGCCGCGCGCTGCTGTCGGGTCAGCAGGGCGACTCGCCCGACATTCTGCTGATCGACAATCCCGCGGTGTCGACGCTCGTCGAGGCCGGTCTGCTGACGTCGACCACCGACAACGGTCTCGACGCCGGCGATGTCGCCGAGAACATACTGGGCGCCTCGGTGGTCGACGGACAGACCTACGGTGTCCCGATCGGCGCCAACACGCTGGCGCTCTACTACAACCCGCAGGTGCTCAGCGCCGCGGGCGTGGACATCGCGTCGGTGACGGACTGGGCGAGCCTGAACGCGGCCCTGGAGAAGGTCGTCGCCGCGGGCAAGAAGGGCATCACGTTCTCGGGCATCGGTACCGAGGAGGGCAGCTTCCAGTTCCTCCCCTGGTTCTGGGGGTCGGGCGCGGAGCTGACCGAGCTCGACTCAGCCGACGCCGTCTCCGCCGTCCAGCTGTGGACGGACTGGGTGAACAAGGGCTTGGCGCCGAACTCGGTGATCAACAACACCCAGACCACGAGCTGGGAGGAGTTCCTCACCGGCGAGTTCGCCTTCGCCGAGAACGGCACGTGGCAGAAGGCCGCGGCCGCCGAGGCAGGCTACGAGGTCATTCCGATCCCCGCCAAGGACGGTGGCCCCGCCGCCGCTCCCACGGGTGGCGAGTTCCTCACCCTCCCGGTGCAGAGCGACACCGGCCGCTACGAGAAGTCGGCGCAGATCGTGTCGTGCCTGACCGACACCACCAACGTCGTCGCCACTGACAACGCGCTGAACTACATCGCGGCGACGCCCGACGCGCAGGAGGCGCAACTGGCGGATGACGCCACGCTCGAACCGTGGATCGAAGCGGTCAACGCCGCCCAGGCCCGCACCGGCGACAACCTGGGCACCCGGTACCCGGTGATCTCGGAGCAGCTGTGGACGGCAGTACAGAACTCCCTCACGGGCACGCAGTCCGCACAAGACGCTCTCGCGGCGGCGCAGCAGAGCGCCGACGCCGGCTGATCCGTCCGCACGAGAATCGAGAACCGACATGACCCTGACGCAGTCTCCTCCTGAGTCAGCGGCTCGTGGTGGTCGAGGGAGGACGTCGGCGGGAGCCGGCGTCTTCCCGGGCCCCGCCCGCCGTTCTCGGCGGCGGGGCCAGTGGGCGGCCTGGGCGTTCATCGCCCCGGTCGTGATCTACCTGGCCGTCTTCTACGCCTACCCGCTGTATCGCAACCTGGATCTGAGCCTGCGCGACTACACGGTGCGCTCGTTCATCGACGGCAACGCGCCATTCGTCTGGTTCGCGAACTACATCGCCGTCTTCACGGATGCCACGTTCTGGCCGGCCCTCATGAACACGGCGACCTTCACCCTGGTGTCGATCGTCTTCCAGTACTCCATCGGCATGGCACTGGCGGTGTTCTTCTTCCAGCGCTTCCCCCTGTCGGCGACGCTCCGGGCGCTCTTCCTCGTGCCGTGGCTCCTGCCCCTGCTGGTCTCGGCCTCCGCGTGGTCGTGGATGCTGAACTCCGAATCGGGCGTGGTCAATTTCTTCCTCACCTCGATCGGGCTCGGGCAGGTGAACTGGCTCACCTCTCCCCAGTGGTCGCTGATCTCGGTGTTGATCGCGAACATCTGGATCGGCATCCCGTTCAACCTCGTCATCCTGTACAGCGGGCTGCAGAACATCTCGACCGACATCTACGAGGCGGCATCCATCGACGGGGCGAACGCGTGGCAGAAGTTCTGGCGCATCACGTTTCCGTTGCTGCGCCCGGTGTCGGCCATCACGATCCTTCTCGGCCTGGTGTACACGCTGAAGGTGTTCGACATCATCTGGATCATGACCCGGGGCGGCCCGGGCTCGACGTCCACCACGTTCGCCATCTGGTCGTACCGACTCGGGTTCGGCTCGGCCCTGCCCGACCTGAGCCCTGCGGCCGCCGTCGGCAACCTGCTCATCGTCATCGCGCTCGTGTTCGGGCTCATCTACATCCGCGCTCAGCGCCGTCTGGAAGTCTGATGAAACGTCGTCCCTGGTGGATCACGCTGGTCGGGGTGATCCTGACCGCGATCATGCTGTTCCCCGTCTATTGGATGGTCAACGTCTCGCTCACCCCGCAGAGCGATATGCGCAAGTCGCCCCCGGACCTCTTTCCGCTCACCCCCACCCTCGAGGGGTACGAGAAAGTGCTCTCGGACCAGTTGCCCTTCCTCGGCACGAGCTTCGTCATCGGCGTCGGCACGGTTCTCCTGACCCTCGCGCTGTCGGCTCCCGCCGCCTTCGCCCTGGCGAAGCTGAGCCCGCGAGGCGGGAACGCCCTGAGCTTCGCGCTGCTGATCGCGCAGATGATCCCGGGGATCATCATGGCGATGGGGTTCTACGCCATCTACCTCAACCTCGGCATCCTGAACACGATCCCGGGGCTGATCCTCGCCGATTCGACGATCGCCGTGCCGTTCGGCGTGCTCATCTTCACCGCGTTCATGCGGGGGATCCCCGACGAACTGCTCGCGGCCGCCCGCATCGACGGCGCCGGCGCGTGGCGCACGTTCCGCTCGATCGTCCTTCCCGTCAGCCGCAACTCGATGGTGACGGTCGCTCTGTTCGCCTTCCTGTGGTCGTGGTCGGACTTCATCTTCGCCTCGACGCTGAACAGCGGCGGCAAGCTCCAGCCCATCACCATCGGCATCTACCGCTACATCGGCAACAACAACCAGGAGTGGAACGCGATCATGGCCACCGCCGTGGTGGCATCCATCCCCGCCGCCGTCCTGCTCGTCCTCGCCCAGCGCTACGTCGCCGCCGGTGTCACCGCCGGCGCCGTCAAGGACTGACCGCACCCTCTCCCGAAAGGCCCCCGTGACCTCCTCGACCCTGCCCTCGTTCGACGTGCGGGAAATCCCCTTCAGCTATCGCGGATCGTGGATGAACCTCTCCCCGGTGATCGGTCTGCACGCGCACTCCGAGCACGTGCACCTCGTCTCGCACGTGACCGGGATGCATGCCGTCCTGCGACTCGTCCCCACCCTGTCCGGCGAGGTTCTCCCCGCCGTCGTCGAGGCCGACCCGGCCGTGCTGACGTGGCGGGTGAACGGTCGGGTGGTCGCGCGGGCCGTCTTCGAGTCAGGCGACGTGATTCGCCTCTCCGGCGACGCGGGGGAGTTCACCATCGCCGACGCCGCGGAGGTGCTGACCCCCTTCTCCGGCTCCTACTTCTTCCGCGCTCCCTCGGACGGAGCGTTCGTCTTCACCTCCTACGAGACGGGGCGTCGCTACCGCATCACCGTGTTGACGGGCACGGGCGCGGCACGGGGGGCCGAGGCGCTGGGCGACGACGCGCGCGCGTTGACTCTCGGCGGCGACGGGGCGTGGGAGGTCGCGATCCAGCAGATCGAATCCGCCGCTGTCCCCTACGCGACGACCGAGTCCTTCGACGCGGTGGCGGAGCGGGTGGCGACCGAGTTCAGCGACTACCTCGGCGCCGTCGCGGGATGGCGCACCGGCGAGACCCCGGCGGCGACCCTGGCCGCATACACGCTGTGGTCGGCGACGGTCGCGCCCGCCGGCTTCCTGACCCGCGAGTCCGTCCTGATGTCGAAGCACTGGATGGACAAGGTCTGGAGCTGGGACCACTGTTTCAACGCCCTCGCCCTGGCTCCCGGTCTGCCCGATCTGGCGCTCGATCAGTTCCTGACCCCCTTCGACCATCAGGATGCCGCGGGAGCCATGCCGGATTCCGTGACGCACTCGGAGGTGCTCTACAACTTCGTGAAGCCGCCGATCCACGGCTGGGCGTTCCAGCGGCTGCGTGAACGACTCGGCCGACCGCTGACCCGCGACGAGCTCGAGACCGTCTACGGCCACCTCGTGCGCTGGTCGCGGTTCTGGCTCGATCACCGGACGTCGCCCGGTCGCGCGTTGCCGTCCTACGAGCACGGCAACGACAGCGGCTGGGACAACGCGACCACCTTCGATCACGACCGGGTGATCGAAGCCCCCGACCTCGCGGCCTTCCTCGTCATCCAACTCGACGTCGTCGCAGAGCTGGCCGACGAACTGGGCCTCGACGGTGACCTGTGGCGGGCCGAGCGCGACCGCGTGCAGCAGGCGCTGCTCGCCGAGCTCCGCGACACCGAGGGCTTCTTCGCGGTCGGCGGTCACAGCCGCCGCGAGAGCAAGCGCACCAGTCTTCTCACCCTGCTGCCCGTCCTCGCCTCCGACCGCTTCCCCGCCGAGGTCGGGACGCAGCTGGCGGAGCAGATTGCGCACCACCTGACCTCGTGGGGCCCGGCCACGCAGCTGATCGGCACTCCGGAGTACGAGAGCGACGGGTACTGGCGCGGACCGATCTGGGCGCCGTCGACCATGATCATCGAGGAGGGCTTGCGCCGTGGCGGGCACGTCGCCCTGGCCGACACGGTCAATCAGCGTTTCCGAGCCCTGTGCGAGGAGTCGGGCTTCGCCGAGAACTTCGACGCGATCACCGGAGAGGGACTGCGCGACCGCGCATACACCTGGACGGCGAGCGTCTACCTCGTCTTCGCCGACGACCATGTGCGCCGAAGCGGGTCCCGGCCGCATCCCGAGGTCGAGGTCGACGCGGTCGGCGGGGCGGGGACCGGCGTCGGGTTCCGCGCGTGACGTCGGATCTCGCCCACTTCCGTCGCGAGGGCGAACGACTCACGTGGCGCGGCGACGGCGAGACCGTGGTCGTGGAGGCCTGGGGACGCGACAGCGTGCGCGTGCGGGCGCGGCTCATGCACGACGTCATCGACCACGACTGGGCGCTCCTGCCCCCGTCCGACACCGCGGCCACGATCGAGATCGACGGCGCCCGGGCGACGCTGACGTGCGGCCGACTGCGCGTGGTGGCGACCTCGCGTAGCGGTATCCAGCTGCAGACGGGGTACGACCGCAACTTCTGTCATCTGGCCTTCTACGACACCGACGGGCGGTTGCTCTTCCAGGAGAGGGATGCCGGTGGCTCCCTCGCTCTGGTGGCGCGCGAGCATCGACCCATCCCGGGGGGAGACGTGCGCCTGACCGCGTCGTTCGACAGCGCCCCCGACGAGCATCTCTTCGGCATGGGGCAGTATCAGCAGGACGTGCTGGATCTGAAGGGCTGCACGTTCGAGCTCGCTCATCGCAACTCGCAGTCGAGCGTGCCGTTCGTGATGTCGAGCCGGGGCTACGGATTCTTCTGGCACAACCCCGCGATCGGCCGGGCGACCTTCGCGGCCAACGGCACGCAGTGGTCGGCGGAGTCCACCGAGCAGCTCGACTACTGGGTGACCGCGGGCGCCACGCCGCGCGACATCGCCCGCGCTTACGCCGACGCCACCGGGCACCCCCCGATGATGCCGGAGCGGGGGCTGGGCTTCTGGCAGTGCAAGCTGCGCTACTCGTCGCAGGAGGAGTTGCTGGAGGTCGCGCGCGAACACGTGCGGCGCGGGCTGCCGCTCGACGTCATCGTCGCGGACTTCTTCCACTGGCCGCGGATGGGCGACTTCCGCTTTGAAGAGGAGTTCTGGCCGGACCCGGCCGCGATGGTGTGCGAGCTCGACGAACTCGGTGTGGAGCTGATGGTGTCGGTCTGGCCGCAAGTGGCCCTCGACAGCGAGAACTACGCGGTGATGAAGAAGGAGAACCTTCTCGTGCGCGCCGAGCGGGGGCTCGACGTGCACATGTCGTTCGAGGGCCCGAGCGCGTTCCTCGACGCGACGAACCCCCGCGCGCGGGAGTTCGTGTGGCAGCGCTGTCGCGAGAACTATGGCCGACACGGCATCCGGACCTTCTGGCTGGACGAGGCCGAGCCCGAGTACGGCCTCTACGACTACGACAACTACCGTTACCACGCCGGCTCCGTCCCGCAGGTGGGCAACCTGTACCCGCAGCACTTCGCGCGGGCGTTCGCCGAGGGGCAGTGGGCCGACGGCGAGAACGAGGTCGTCAACCTGCTGCGCACCGCGTGGGCGGGGAGCCAGCGCTACGGCGCCCTGGTGTGGTCGGGTGACATCGCCTCGAGTTTCGCCGCGCTCCGCGCCCAGGTCACCGCCGGCATCCACATGGGCGTCGCCGGTATCCCGTGGTTCACCACCGACATCGGCGGCTTCCACCAGGGCGATCCGGATGACGAGGGCTTCCGTGAGCTGCTCGTGCGGTGGTTCCAGTTCGGCGCGTTCTGCCCGGTCATGCGTTTGCACGGCGATCGGATGCCGTTGACCCCGGTGCACGCGGCCGACGGCTCCCGGCGTTCCCCCTCCGGCGGCGCGAATGAGGTGTGGAGCTTCGGGGATGCCGCGACCCCCGTGCTGGAGCGCTACCTGCGCACCCGCGAGGCGCTGCGTCCCTACCTGCGAACGGTCATGCGCGAGGCGCACACGGACGGGCAGCCCGTGCTGCGCGGACAGTTCCACGATTTCCCCGACGATGCGCGGAGTTGGCGGGTGCGGGACCAGTTCCTGCTCGGGCCCGACCTGCTCGTCGCCCCGATCATGGAGGCGGGGGCGCGGTCGCGCCGTGTCGTGCTGCCGTCGGGCGTCGATTGGCGTGATCTCTGGACCGGTGCGCAGGCGAGCGGGGGCGGCGAGGTCGAGGTGGACGCCCCGATCGATCGCATCCCGCTCTTCGTCCGCGAGGGAGGCGGCCCACGCCTGGGACGGAGCGCGTCGAACGCTGGGGGCTCTTCGGCCATGACCCGTGCACCCGCGTCGGCAAGGGGGGCGAGCGCGCATCGCCTCGCGATCGAGGCGGCGCGCGGGCGGTTGTCGACGGTCGTCGACAGCGTTCAGGAGCAGCCCGTGCTGTTGACCCGTCGCGGACGACCGGTTGCGGCGGTCATCACGATCGAGCAGTACGAGGTGCTGCTCGCTGCGGAGGGGCTGGCCGATCGCCGGCGATCGCGTGACGGGGACAGGGTCGCCACCGGTGGATCGACTGCGGTCGGCGGAGGTGACGCAGTCTGAGGAGCCGTGCGGGATGCCCTCCTGAAGCGGTTCGAAAGGACGCGTTCGACGTCCCGTCGGACGATCGCCCGGACCTCCGCCCGGCGTGCCACCGTCGCGCTCCATCGTCGTCGCCGCGGAGAGTCTCCGCAGCTGGCGGGCGGAATGTGACCGGGTGGACCGGTCAGTCGTACGCGGGGGCTTCCTCGAGCTGGACAGTTTTCCTTGCGAGGATCCGCATCCTCGTTTATCGTAATGTCGAACCGGTTCGATGTCATGAATCCGGAACTACTCAACGACGAGGAAGAGAATCCCCCATGAGGTCATCTCCGCGGCTTGCCTCCTGCAAGCCCATTGCCGTAGTGACAGCGGGACTGGCGGTCGCCGCTCTCGCCATCGGCCAGCCGGCCGTTCCCGAGGCCGCGCAGGCTGCTCCGGCGGCGGCTTCGGCCGCGGACCACCTGATTCTGGATTACGACTTCGACGGGGCGGGTTCCGTCTCCGCGACCGTCCAGGACACCTCCGGCGACGGGCGCAACGGCACCCTCGTCAACCCCGGTTCGGCGAAGCTCGTCGACCGTCAGGGCGGCGGAAAGGCCCTGCAGCTCTCTGGCGGACCGCGCACTTCCACCACAGCGCCGTACATCACGGTCCCCGCGGGTCTGTTCAAGGACCTGCAGGGCACGACGATCTCGTCGTGGATCAAGTGGGAGGGCGGTGAAGTCTTCGAATGGCTCTACACCCTCGGCAAAGACCGGAACAACGCCACGTTCTACACGCCGAAGTTCGAAGACGGCACGGCCCGCTCCAGCGCCAAGCCCACGGCGGACGGCCAAGAGGTCGGTGCACGGGCGACGACGCCCCTCCCCACCGACGGATGGCATCTGGTCACGACGACCGTCGACGAGAACAACGTCATCTACTACCTGGACGGCCTCGAAGTCAGCCGTACCAACGTCGGTATCGACGTGGCTCAGGTGCTGTACGAAGCGTCGGCGGCGAACTCGGGCTACATCGGTCAGCCCTTCTGGACCGGGGTGCACCCCTTCTTCAAGGGGTCCATCGACGATTTCCAGGTCTACGACACCGTCCTGACGCCGCAGCAGGTGCGGGATCTGGCGGGATCGGCCGCCCCGACGCTCACCGAGGTCCTCGAGACGTCGACGCAGGTGCGTACCGATGTCGGTACGGCACCCACGCTCCCGGGCGTGCGAGCGACGTACAGCGACGGCCAGCAACGTCTGGCCTCCGTCACCTGGGCCGCCGTGCCCGCCACGGCATACGCCCAGCGCGGTTCGTTCACCGTGGAGGGCACCGTCGACGGAACGGACACGATCGTCACGGCGAAGGTGCGGGTCGTCATCCCGGGCGAGCTGTCGATCGACGCCGCGGATCGCACCGGCGCTTTCATGGGCGGTGCGTCGGGCACGCTGTATGGCCTTTACGGCCCCGGCCTCCCGTCGAACAATCTCATCGACGGCATCCAGCTCCGCACCGTCTCGACCAAGGCGCAGGACGGGCCGCAGCACCCCGGTGCTGACGCGCTCGAGGTCGTGAAGCCGCTCGCCGACTCGTCCGACGGCGACGTGTACATCTACATGACCGACATCAACCGCGGCTTCCCCTACCAGGTACCGGGAAACACCGGCGCAGAGAAGGAGGCCTGGTACAAGCAGTCGGTCATCGACCAGGTGAAGCAGGTCAAGCAGCTGCCCGCCGAGTACCAGGACAACATCGTCTTCGTGCCGTTCAACGAGCCCGAGGGCAACATGTACGGCGGCGGAGGCGAGAACTTCTGGGGGTACAGCTGGCTGGACAACCCCGATCGGTTCTTCCGTGCATGGGACGATCTGTACCGCGCTATCAAGGCCGAACTGCCGGACGCACGGATCGCCGGTCCCAACACCAGCATCCTTTACAACCAGGTCGAGGGCTTCATGAAGCACGCCGTCGCCAACGACACCGTTCCTGAGGTCGTCACCTGGCACGAGCTGAGCAACCCCGCCACCATCCGCTCCAGCGTCGACCGCTACCGGACATGGGAGAGAGGGTTCTTCGCGGGGACGAAGTGGGAGGGCACGGAGCTCCCCATCAACGTCAACGAGTACGCCTTCAACTACCACACCTCGGTCCCCGCGCAGATGATCCAGTGGATCTCCGCGATCGAGGACAGCAAGATCGACGCAGACATCGCCTACTGGAACATCGACGGCAACCTCTCCGACTCCGCGGTCGAGGCCAACCGCGGCAACGGCCAGTGGTGGCTGCTCAACTCCTACGGCAACATGACCGGTGACACCGTGCGGGTCACGCCACCGCAGCCGGACGTGAGCTACACCCTGCAGGGTGTCGCCACGATCGATGACGCCAAGCAGCAGGTGAAGGCCCTCATCGGCGGATCCGCCGGTGCGCAGAAGGTGTACGTCGACAACGTGCCGTCGTACGTCGGGACCAGCGCCCACGTCCTCATCCGCGACATCCGCTGGACGGGGCAGATCGGCGATTCCGCCGAGCCCCAGACGGTGAAGGAATTCGAGGCGCCGGTGCGCAACGGTTCGGTCGAACTCGGGTTCGGCGAGGGCGACCTCCCGGCGCTCGGCACCGATTCGGCGTACGAGATCATCGTCACCCCGGGAACCGACACCACGTCCCCGTCGGAGCCCTCCGTCTCGTGGCGCGGCGTCTACGAAGCGGAGACCGCGCCTCACACGGGTGCGCCGTACTACAACAACGGTCCCGAGGGCTCGCCGGCGGATGTCGGCAAGTTCTACACCTCGGGGGAGCGAAACGTCGGAGGCATCGAGACCAACTCGACGCTGACGCTGAACTTCGAGGTGGACGTCCCGCAGGCCGGAACCTACGACCTCAGCGTCCTGGCCAACGCCTACAACAAGGAAGCCCGCAACGAAGCCCAGGGCCCGGTCAACATGTTCCTCCGCGTCAACGGCGCGGCCGAGCAGGAGATCTACGCCGACCTCGGCTACAAGTGGGTCGTCTGGGATCACACCGACACCAAGGTCGCCCTCAACGCCGGTAAGAACACGATCACCCTCGCGGCGCGCAGCCTCGACGGGACGAAGGCGACCACCGGGGCCGCGATCATCGACAAGATCGACGTGACCCTGCCCAACCCGAACCACACGCCCATCTACGAGGCTGAGAACGCGGTTCTCCACGACGCGAAAGCGGCCTACGACCGCGGTGGCGTGTCCGGATCGGGTTACGTCTCCGTCGGCGCCGGGCAGTCGGCCACCTTCTGGATCTACAACAAGGACGACTCGGAGAAGTCGCTCGAGGTGAAGACCCTCGGCGGCGGCACCGGGAAGGTCAAGGTCAACGGCGTGGAACTCGGCGATGTCACCGACACCGCGGGCGTCCCGGCATTCCTCGTCGGTGGCGTCAACAAGGTCGAGGTCGTCGGCGGCACGGGGACCCTCGCGCTGGACCGCATCGCCGTCGGCGCATCGGGCGGCAAGCTCGCGTCGCAGACGATCGAGGCGGAGGCGGGCGTCGTGGCCGGGACCGCGAAGGTGCAGGACCTCTCGCTCGCGAGTGGAGGCAAGGCGGTCGTCGGAATCGGCGGTGCCCAGAACAACGTCAACACCCTCACTCACAAGGTGACGGTGGCGCAGGCGGGGACCTATGCGATGACGGTGCGCTACTCGAACGAGGAACAGTCGCCGGCATCGCACTACAACCCCGACCCGGTGGCGCGACGAGCCGACATCTCGGTGAACGGCGGTCCCGTCCAGCAGGTGCTCTTCCCCCAGAGCTACAACGCCAACCAGTTCTGGGAGCTGACCGTTCCCGTGCAGCTGAAGGCGGGGGAGAACACCGTGTCGTTCGCGTCGAAGGAGGCGCCGGACTTCAACGGCACCACCTTCATCTCCGAGCGGTTCCCCACCCTGGGGCTGCGCTCGCAGTGGGCACCCAACATGGACAAGCTCACCTTCACCGCGATGAAGCCGGGTCCGGCCGCGCCCGCTTTGAAGGTGGATGCCACGGCATCCACCCGGAAGATCGCGGGCAAGGCGTATGTCACGGTCACTTCGGTCAATCGTTCGGCGGTGCCGGTGCAGATGGACGTCGTGACGGCGTACGGGAAGAAGTCGTTCGCCACCGTTCAGCCGGGCCAGACGGTCAGCGCGGCCATCGGCACGGGGAAGGCGACGATCCCCGCCGGCACTGTCACGGTTACGGCCACGGCCACGATCGACGGGAAGAAGACAACGTCGAGCGTCGACGCGGCCTACAACGCGCAGAACTGAGAGATGGGGGTGGGGGCGTTGGTGACGCCCTCACCCCTTGTGAACCACCGCCCCCCCGCACGTCGGCGGCGTGCGGGTGGGCGGTGGTCTGTGCCCCGCTGGGTGCGGTGACGTACGGCGGGGTGCCTGGTTTTTCTGGAGTGGCCGGATCGTCCGGTGAGGATGCGAATCGTTCGACGTCGGTGTCGGACGAAGAAACGGAGTACACAATGAAGTTTTCCAAGGGTGCCGCGGCTCGTATCGCCGTGGCCGCTGCCGGTGGTCTGGTGCTCGTGGGCACGGCGGGTGCGGCGTTCGCCGCCGAGGTCGACGGCTCCGACGTCGACGTCAACGTGCAGATCGCCCCGGTCGTGGGCCCGGGCAGCCTGAGCCTGACGGTGGCCGGTACCTCCGCCACGCTGACGGAGTCGGCATCCGGTGACGCCCAGGTGCGCCAGTTCGACGGTGCCCTGCCCACCGTGACCGTCACCGACACCCGTGACGTCGCCGACATCCCGGCGGATCACTTCTGGTACGTCGTCGGTCAGGCCTCGGCGTTCACCGGCCCCGGTGGCGCCACGATCTCCCCCGACCACCTCGGCTGGACCCCGAAGCTCATCGACGGGGGCGACACCGGTCTCGTGACCGAGGGCGAGCCGGTCGGCACCTCCGAGGACACCGGCGACGACGCGGTCGGCCTCGTCGACAAGGAGCTGCTGTACACCGCTCTCGAGTCGAAGACCGTGAAGGAAGGCGGGGAGTCCTCGTGGACCGCCGACGC
>NZ_JBQEOS010000011.1:0-29017 GCF_052045385.1 Microbacterium sp. 22296
AAGTATCTGGCGATGAGCAACTACGGCCAGGTCACCGTCATGTCGGACGGGACGTCGGTGATGACCGCGGGTGGAGCCACGCTCCCCGCCCTGCCGTCGGGCGTATCAGTGACGGGGCTCGCGGCGCGCAAGCTGAACGACGGCACGTATGCGGCCGACGTGCTCGGCGGTGACGGACGTGTGTACTCCTCGGTCAGAGATCTGCGCGGCTTCTGGGACCTGTGGAGGACATTCCCGTCGACGGGCGTCGCGCTGTTCGCCGAGGCCAACTGGGGTGACCTGGCCGTGCTCTCCACCGCGAGCTGCTGACGCGAGATGCTCGACGGGTGCGGACGACTTCCCATCCGCTTGGCCCGCGTGGTGACGGGCTCGGGCGGGTGCGGACGACTTCCCATCCGCCCGGCCCGGCCCGCGCGGTGACGGGGTCCGCGTCCCCCTCCGCGCCTAGGGTGGGCACATGGAATTCGGCATCTTCGTCCCGCAGGGCTGGCGCTTCGACCTCGTGGGGATCGACCCCGCCGAGCAGTGGCGGGTGATGAACGCTCTCGCGCAGAGCGCCGACGAGGGCCCGTGGGCGTCGCTCTGGGTCTACGACCACTTCCACACCACCCCGGTGCCCAGCGCCGAGGCCACGCACGAGGCGTGGACGCTGATGGCCGCGTTCGCCGCCGTCACCGACCGCGTGCGCCTGGGCCAGATGTGCACGTGCATGGGCTACCGCAACCCGGCTTACCTCGCCAAGGTCGCCGCGACGGTCGATGTGATCTCGGGTGGTCGCACCGAGATGGGCATCGGTGGCGGCTGGTACGAGCACGAATGGAGGGCCTACGGCTACGGCTTCCCGCCGATCGCCGAGCGCCTCGGCCGGCTGCGCGAGGGCGTCGACATCATGCACCAGGCGTGGACCACGGGTGAGGCGACCCTGTCGGGAAAGTACTACGAGGTCGACGGCGCGATCGTGCAGCCCCGGCCCCTTCAGCCCGGCGGCATCCCGCTCTGGATCGCGGGCGGCGGCGAGAAGGTCACGCTCAAGATCGCGGCGAGATATGCGTCGTACACGAACTTCGGGGGTTCGCTCGAAGAGTTCGATCACAAGTCGGAGGTGCTGCTCGGCCACTGTGAGGCGCTCGGACGGGATGCCGCCGAAATCACGCGCTCCACGAACTTCAACACGATCATCGCCGCGACCGAGTCCGAGGCCGACGAGCGGCTGGCGGCTGTCGTCGCACGGCTGCGCCCGCACGTGGGCGACGAGCGGGCGGACGCCATCGAGGCCGACTATCGGTCCTCCGACGGATTCGGCACCCCTGAGCAGATCGTCGCGCGTCTGAAAACTCGTGCTGAGCACGGACTCGGCTATGCGATCCACTACTTCCCCGAAGCCGCATACGACACCTCGGGCATCTCCCTGTTCGAGCGAGAGGTCATCCCGCACCTCTGATCCGCCCGTCGAGTCGGCCGTGGCGGGTGGGACGTGCGGCGCGACCTCGGATCGCGAGGAGCGGCTCGCCCGCATGGACGCGGTGACGGCGCACTCGTGACGCCCCGGCGCACCCATCGGCCGCTCCTCACCCGCGCGGTGCGCGCACCCGGGGTGTGGCATCCCACCACCGCAGCACCCGCAGGGCGAAGAACGTCAGCCATCGCGACGGCTGGCCCGCGGGCACGTCGACGGCGAACCATTCCCTGCCCTCGAGGGGATACGCCTGATGCCAGGTGCCGTCGGCGTCGCGCGATGCCCTGACCTTCTCGATCGCGTCGGCGAGACGCGGGTCAGGGCCGACGCCGTCGTGCAGTGCGGCGGCGCGGAAGTGGTCGAGAGCGCGCAGCGCGCTGTAGCGGTGGCGGAACGGATAACCCAGGTGAGGGGCCCAGACGTGCCGCTCGCCGGTGGAGAGTCGGTACAGCAGGCGCCTCTCGAGCAGGTACTCCTCGGCGCCCTTGCGCGCGGCGTGCAACTCCGGCGTACCCCCGGTGCGCGATTCGTCGTCGAGGATCCCGATCACCGAATTGATCGTCGAGTGGAACGACGATTTCGTCGCCCCCTCCACCCACTCGCAGTTCCAGCCGCCGTCGGGAAGCCGACGGGTGACGAACCAATCCCGGATGCCGCTGACGTCGGCCCCGAGCCACGCTCCGCTGGCGAGGGTGAAGGCGTTGATGCACGCGTCCACCTCGCCGTGCCAGAAGGGCAGGTCCTCGTACTCCCAGCGAGCGTTCCGCTCCAGCAGGCCGGCGGTGTCGGGGCGGAGGGCGTCGGCATCCACCCCCCATTCCCGCAGACTCATGAGCGACCAGGAGGTGGCCGTCCAGGGCTGCGGGTCCGTCCCGTCGAAGTCGGACGGGAAGTGGGCACCGCCCGCCCACAGACCGTCCTCGCCCTGTGCGGCGAGGAGCTGTGCCCCGAACCCCTGGTGCGCGACACGCGCGCGCGTGGCCCGCCACTGTCCCTCGGGGGCGTCGAGCAGGTCGCGCTCGACCTTCCAGCGCAGGGCCGGGTCGCTGTCGGCCAGCCACGCGAGCACGTCGTCGTCGTTCATGCGGGCAGGCTACGCCGCAGCCGAGCGCCGGGCCAGGTCGGTCGTCGCACAGGGCGTACCGCCGAGAAACGCTCCCCGCGGGAGCAAACGNCGCGGCGAGCGTTTCTCGGCGGTCCCGGCTGGCGGCGTCACGCGTCGCGGCGCGCACCCTCCGACGGCGTCACCGTGAAGATGTTCGGCGCGCGGAATCCGGATGCCGCGAACGCGGCGAGAACGGCCTCGGTCGCCGCCGGCACGAGATCGGTGGAGATCAACGCGATCGCCGCCCCGCCGAAGCCGCCGCCGGTCATGCGGGCACCCAGGGCGCCCGAGGCCAGCGCCGTCTCGACGGCGAGGTCGAGCTCGGGCACCGAGATCTCGAAGTCGTCGCGCATCGAGACGTGCGAGGCGACGAGCAGGTCGCCGATGGCCGACGGGCCGTCGGCGTCGAGCGCGGCCACCGTGTCGAGGACGCGCTGGTTCTCGGTCACGATGTGGCGCACGCGGCGGAACGTGACATCGTCGAGCATCTCGGCCGCACGCGGCAGGTCGTCGACGGTGACATCGCGCAGCGCGGGAACCCCGAACGCCGCGGCCCCGCGCTCGCAGGCCTCGCGGCGCTCGCGGTAGCCGCCGGTGGAGTGGGCGTGCTCGACGAGGGTGTCGACCACGAGGATCGACAGTCCCGCCTCGGCGAAACCGAGCGCGACGGGCCGCGTCTCGAGGGTGCGGCAGTCGAGGAAGGTCGCGGCGTCGGCGACGCCGAGCATCGAGGCCATCTGGTCCATGATCCCCGTCGGGGCTCCGACGGCGTCGTTCTCGGCGATACGGCCGACACGGGCGAGCGCGACCTTGTCGAGCCCGGCGCTCCACACGTCGTTGAGGGCGGATGCCACAGCCCCCTCGATCGCGGCGGACGACGACAGCCCGGCACCCACCGGAACCTCCGACGCCAGTACGAGGTCGACTCCGCGCGGAGCGGTGTCCGGAGCCTCTCGGAGAAGCGCCCACGCCACCCCCAGCGGGTACCCGGCCCAGTCGAGGCCGCCGGCGGCGATGCGGTCGTCGAGGTCGGCGAGCGAGACCTCGACCGCGTCGTCGGCGAAGGTCGAGCGCACGCGGATGACGTCGTCGGATCGCACGGCGACGGCGGCCGCGGTGCGCTGCGCGATCGCGAAGGGGAAGACGAAGCCTTCGTTGTAGTCGGTGTGCTCGCCGATGAGGTTGGCACGGCCGGGAGCCGACCACACCCCCACGAGAGGGGCGTCGGTCATGCGGGCGAGCAGGGCGCGGGCGTCGTCGACGGCGGTCATGCCGTCACCTCCGGAACGGTGTCGAGGGCGGCGCGCAGGCGTTCGGCCTGCGACTCGGGGGTCACGTCGCCGATCCAGGCGCCCATGGCCGCCTCGGATCCGGCGAGGTACTTGAGCTTGTCGGCGGCGCGGCGGGGCGAGGTGATCTGCAGATTGAGGCGGACTTCGTCGCGACCCCGACCGACGGGCGCTTGGTGCCACGCGGCGATATAGGGGGTGGGGGTGTCGTAGAGCGCGTCGATGCCGCGCAACAGCCGCAGGTAGAACGGGGCGAGCTCGTCACGCTCGGCGTCGGTCGTCTCGGCCAGGTCGGCGACGTGGCGGTGGGGCAGCACGTGCACCTCGACGGGCCAGCGCGCGGCGAAGGGGACGAACGCCGTCCAGTGCTCGCCGCGCAGCACGACCCGCTCGCTGGCGGATTCGAAGTCGAGGATGCGTTCGAACAGGTTCTCGGAACTGCGCGAGATCGTGTCGAGCAGCCGGTGCGTGCGCGGGGTGACGTACGGGTAGGCGTAGATCTGCCCGTGGGGGTGGGGGAGGGTGACGCCGATCTCCTGCCCGCGGTTCTCGAAGGGGAACACCTGACGGATGCCGGGCAGAGCCGACAGAGCCGCGGTGCGGTCGGCCCACGCCTCGATCACCGTGCGGGCCCGGGTGCGCGACAGGGAGCCGAACGACCCCTCGTGGGCGGGGCTGAAGCAGACCACCTCGCAGCGGCCGACCGAGGTGCGCGTGCGGCCGAGGCCGAGGTGCTCGAGGTCGTCGTCACCGCGCGGCGGGTCGACGGCGGCCGGTGCGTCGTCGGTCGCGACGTCGAGAGCGGGTCCGAACGACGGCGACTTGTTCTCGAAGACCGCGACGTCGTACAGCGACGGGATCTCCGACGGGTTGGTCGGCGTCTGCGGCGACAGGGGGTCGAGGTGCGCGGGAGGCAGGAACGCCCGGTTCTGACGATTGGATGCCACGGTGATCCAGTCACCGGTGAGCACGTCCTGGCGCATCGTGGCGGTGGCGGGTCGGGGGTCGAGCGTGCGGGCATCGACGGCACGCTCGGCGCCGAGCGTCGTGCCGGGATCATCGAAGTAGATCAGTTCGCGGCCGTCGGCGAGGCGGGTCGGGCGCTTGACCACACCGGCGCGGAGGGGTACCGCGGAGAGGCTGTGCGTGTTCACGATAACACGCTACAGCTCAGGCGTGATATCGTCAACATTGCAATGAGTGCGATGCGCGTATCCATGGCCCACGTGGCCGAACGAGCCGGAGTGTCGGCGCAGACGGTGTCGCGCGTGGCCAACGGCAGCCCGCGCGTCGACCCCGCCACACGCGCCCGGGTCGAGAAGGCCATGGCCGACCTCGGCTACCGCATGCACCGCGCCGCGCGTGCCCTGCGCACCGGGCAGACCTCCACGATCGGCCTGGTCGTGTCGACCCTCGCCTCGGTCGGGAACTCGCGCATGCTGCAGGCCATCTCCGAGGCCGCCGCCGCGCGCGAGTACGCCCTCGCGGTCGTGACCGTCGGGGAGCGTGGGATCCGCGACGCCTTCGCGCGACTCCGTTCGCAGGGCGTCGACGGTGCCGTCGTCCTGAACGAGGCGACCGAACTCGCCCGCGACGTCGACCCGCCGGCCGACCTTCACGTCGTGGTCGTCGATTCCCCGCCCGACGATCGCTTCTCGATCGTGCAGACCGATCACGCCGGAGGCGCCCGCACGGCGACCGCGCACCTTCTGTCCCTCGGACATGCCACGGTGCATCACCTCGCGGGACCCTCGGGATCGTTCGCGGCGACCGAGCGCGAACGCGGATGGCGCGAGGCACTCGCCGACGCCGGGATCACCGCGCCCGATCCGGTCCGCGGCGACTGGACCTCGACATCCGGTCACCTCGCCGTCGCCGCGCTGGGCGCGGCCACCGCCGTCTTCGTGTCCAACGACCAGATGGCGCTGGGCGCCCTGCGCGCTTTCGCCGAGTCGGGCCGCCAGGTTCCCGATGACGTCGCCGTGGTGGGGTTCGACGACATCGTGGATGCCGCCGAGTACCGGCCCCCGCTGACCACCGTGCGCCAGGACTTCGACACCCTCGGCCGTCAGGCGGTCGCCGCCCTGGTGGCCGCGATCGAGGGGGCCGCGCCGGTGGCCGAGACGGTGCCCGCCTCGCTGGTGGTGCGGGCGAGCAGCGCGCGCGCCTGAGCGCGGATCCCGCCGCCACTCCTCCCGCGACGGGGCGCGCTCCGCTTCGCGCCGCGCACACGCAGAGACGCCCGCGGATGCCGAGGCATCCGCGGGCGTCGCGAAGACGGAGTGCGTTACTTCTTCACGGGGATGGACTGCGACTCCAGGGCGCCGATGGTGGCATCCTGACCCTTCTGGAGGGCCTCGGTGAGCGTGGTGCTGCCGCTGACGGCGGCCTTGAAGCCGTCGCTCACGTCGGCGTAGGTCTTGGTCATCGTGGGGCCCCACACGAAGTCGGGGGTGACCTCGGTCGCGGCCTCGGCGAAGACGTCGTAGATCTTCTGGCCGCCGTAGAACTCCACGCCCTGCGTGAGCGAGGGGAGCGTCAGGCCCTCGGTCGTGGCGGGGTAGATGTTGGCCTCTTCGTTCAGCGCGGTCAGCGCCTCCTCCGAGGTGTTCAACCACAGCGCGAACTTCGTCGCCTCGTAGGGGTGCTCGCTGCCCTTGAGCACGGCGATCGACGATCCGCCCCAGTTGCCCGAGACCGCGTCACCCGCGTTCCACTGCGGCAGATCGGCCACGGCCCAGCCGCCGGCGGTGTCGGGAGCGCCGCTAGAGATCGAGTTCGCGCCCCAGACGGCGGAGTTCCAGGTCCATACCTGGCTGGAGTTGTAGGCGTTGTTCCACTCGTCGGTCCACGCGGGGTAGGTCGAGACGAGGTCCTGGTCGATGAGCGCCTGCCAGTAGTCGGCGACCTTCTCCGACGCCGGGTCGGTGAGCGAGACGGTCCAGCCGTCCGCGTCGTTGCCGAACCACTGCCCACCCGCCTGCCACACGAAACCGGCGAACTGGTTGATGTCGGACTGCGAGAAGTTCGTGATGTAGCCGCCGAGAGCGCGGATCTTCTTGGCGGCCTCGGTGTACTCGTCCCACGTGGTGGGGATCGCGATGCCGTTCTTTTCGAAGAGGTCCTTGCGGTAGAACAGCGCCATCGGGCCGATGTCCTGCGGGATGCCGTAGACGGCCCCGTCTTCGCCGAGGGCGACCTGGTTCCAGGCCCAGCCGACGAACTGGTCCTTCGCGGCGACCACGTCGGAGCAGCCGGCGATGTTCTCGACGCCGTCCTGCACGAGGAAGTTCGGGAGGGCGTCGTACTCGATCTGACCGAGGTCGGGGGCGTTGCCCGCCGCGATCTGGTTGAAGAAGTTCTGGTAGGTGCCGCTGTTGCCGTTGGGGCCGGTCTGGACCTTGACCTGGATGTCGGGGTTCTCCGAGTTCCACATCTCGACGACCTTCTCGATGCCGGGGATCCACGAGGTGAACTCGAGCGTGACGGGGCCGTCGGCCGGGGCGCAGTCGGCCGCGGCCGCGGCGCCGTCGCCGCTTCCGCCACCGGCGCAGCCGGCGAGGAGCAGAGCCGACAGGGCGACACCGGAGGTCGCCGCCAGGATTCTGTGCTGCATGGGAATGCCTTTCTCTGGGTGCCCGAACGCGCCGTTTGCGTCCGAGGTGGGGACGGCCGAGGCCGCCGAAGGGATCACTTCAGGGCGCCGGTCCCGAGACCGTTGCGCCAGAAGCGCTGGAGGAGCAGGAAGATGACGATGAGGGGGATGACCGACAGCAGGGCGCCGATGAGCACGAGGCCGCGCAGCTCCGGGATCTGGTTGAGCTGGTTGTTCCAGCCGTAGAGGCCGAACACCACCGGGAACAGCTCCTCGCTGCGCAGCATTATCAGAGGCAGGAAGAAGTTGTTCCAGATCGCGACGAACTGGAAGAGGAACATCGTGACCAGCGCCGGGCTCATCAGCCGCAGGCTCACGGTGAAGAACGTGCGGATCTCGCCGGCGCCGTCGAGACGGCTCGCCTCGAGCAGCTCGTCGGGGACGGAGGATGCCGCGAAGATGCGCGCGAGATACACCCCGAACGGGCTGACCAGCGACGGCAGGAACACCGCCCAGAAGGTGTTCGTGAGCTGCACCTGGCTGAAGATGAGGAACAGCGGCAGGGCCAGGGCCGTGGCGGGCACGAGCACGCCGCCGAGCACCACGTCGAAGACCAGCTCGCGGCCCGGGAAGCGGTACTTCGCCAGCGCGTACCCGGCCATCGCGGCCAGCAGCGTCGCCACCGCCCCACCGAGGCCGGCGTACAGCAGAGAGTTGCCCAGCCACCGGAGGAAGATGCCGTCGCGGTAGGCGAACAGCTCGCCGATGTTGCTGAACAGGCGCATGTCGGCGAACCACAGCGGGTTGGTCGTGAGGATGTCGCCGGTGCTCTTGCTCGATGCGACCAGCAGCCACCACAGCGGCAGCAGGAAGTACACCGTGAACACGGCCATGACGAGCATCGCCGAGGTCCGCGACACGAGGGGTTCGCGGATCGCGCCCGCGCGCGGGGCGCCCGCGCGTGTGCCGAGGGGGCGACGGGAGGTGGTGACGGCGCTCATGCGTTGCCCTTCTTCTGCATCCACTTCATGAAGCCGAACGACAGCACGAAGGTGGTCACGGCCAGCACGACCGAGAAGGCCGCGGCGAGATTGGCGTTGGGGATGGATGCCGTGGCGTAGACGGTCATGTTCGGGGTGAAGGTGCTCGTCACGGCGGAGCTGAACGAGCGGAACACCTGGGGCTCCGCGAGCAGCTGCAGCGTGCCGATGATCGAGAAGATCGCCGTCATCACGATCGCGGGCCGCACGAGCGGGATCTTGATCGACCAGGCGATGCGGAACTGGCCCGCGCCGTCGAGGCGCGCAGCCTCGTAGACGTCGCTGGGGATCGACAGCAGCGACGAGTAGATGATCAGCATGTTGTAGCCGACGTAGACCCAGGTGACGACGTTGGCGATCGACCACAGCACGAGATCGGCGCCGAGGAAATCGACGTTCTGCGTCAGGGCCGTGAAGGGCGACAGGTTGGGCGAGTAGAGCGAGCCCCACATGATCGCGGCGATGACACCGGGGACGGCGTAGGGCACGAAGAAGGCGAGACGGAAGAAGCGCTTGCCCTTGAGCAGGGGAGAGTCCAGCAGCAACGCGAAGATCAATGCGAGACCGAGCATGACGGGCACCTGCACGACGCCGAACGCGAGCATGCGCAGCATCGAGGCCCAGAACGCCTCGTTCTGGAAGACGAGGGCGTACTGCGTGAGGCCGCCGAACACGAGCTCGGCTTTGCCGAAGGTCCCCTCACGGCGCACGACGAGCAGGGACTGCACGATCGCGAACCCGATCGGCAGCACGTAGAACAGCAGGAAGAGCGCGGCGAACGGTGCGAGCAGGATGACGATCGCGCTCTTGAACGGCACGCGCGCCCGGCGGGGACGCGGGGCGTCCGAGCGGTCGGCCCGCGCGGGGGCGGGAGCGGTGGTGGTCACGAGGCCTCCTCGATGATGCGGACGGCACCACCGGCGACCGTGACGGGGCCGTCGACGCTCTCGCCGGTGAGCGCGTCGCGACCGTGCGCCGCGATCTCGACCGACTCGGTGGTGTGGTTGATGACGAAGGTGAACGCGCGGTCCTCGCCCGCGCGGCGGACGACCTCGACGCCGGGGACGGTGTCGAGGGTGCGGATGCCGGCGGAGTCGGCGACGCGGGAGAGCAGGTCGCGGTAGTCGGCGGCGGAGGGGAGGGTCGCGAGGTACCACGCGGAGCCGGCGCCGACCGTCCGCCGGGTGCGCGCCGGCAGTCCCGCCGACGGGCCGTCGATGAAGCGGGCGTCGACCTGGGCGTCGACGGCGCGCAGGCGCTCCGACCACACCGTGCCCGTGCTGCCGTCGTCGAGCGTGACGACCTGTGCGGGGCCGAGAGGGGCGAACTCCTCCGACACGATCCCGAGCAGGTCGCGGAACGCGCCGGGGTAGCCGCCGAGCCGGACGCGGTCCTGCTCGTCGACGATGCCGCTGGCGAAGGTGATGATCGCGGTCCCACCGGCGTCGACGAAGCGCGCGATGCGTTCGGCGTCGGCGTCGCGCACGAGGTGCAGGGCGGGGACGACCACGAGGCGGTAGGCCGACAGGTCGGTCCGCGCCGAGACCACATCGGTCGAGATCCCCGCGCCGGCGAGGGCGGCGTGGGCTGCGTGCACCTGGTCGAGGTAGCGCACGTCGTCGCTCGGGCGGCCCTCGTTCTCGAGCGACCACCAGCTCTCCCAGTCGAAGAGCACCGCGGCGTCGGACGCGACGCGGGTACCGGCGATCGGCTGGAGCGCACGCAGGGTGCGGCCCACTTCGAGGACGCTCCGCCACTGCGCGGTGTCGGTGCCGGCGTGGGGGAGGAGCGCGGAGTGGAACTTCTCGGCACCCTGCGCCGAAGCGCGCCACTGGAAGAAGCAGATGCCGTCGGCGCCACGGGCGACGTGCGACACGATGTTGCGCAGCAGTTCGCCCTCGCCCTTGGCGAGGTTGTGCGGCTGCCAGTTGACCGCTCCGGTCGAGGTCTCCATGAGCAGCCACGGCGTGCCGGCGGCGAGGCCCCGCGTGAGGTCGGCCGCGAACGACAGTTCCGCGAGCGGGTCGGGGAGGCGCCGGTCGAGGTAGTGGTCGTTGGCGATCACGTCCATCTCGCCCGCCCACGAGAAGTAGTCGAGCGCGCGGATGTGCGCGGTGACCATGAAGTTCGTCGTGACCGGGGCGGTGCTGCGCGCGCGGATGATGGCGGCCTCGGCGCGGTACAGCTCGAGCTGCTGGTCCGACGAGAAGCGCTGGAAGTCGAGCAGCTGGCCGGGGTTGCGCAGCGACAGGGCGGCCATCGGCGGCAGGATCTGGTCCCACGCGCTGTAGCGCTGGCTCCAGAACGACGTCCCCCACGCCGCGTTGAGGGCCCCGACCGTGCCGTAGCGCGCGCGCAGCCACGAGCGGAACGCCTCGGCGCTGGCGTCGCAGTAGCAGAGGGCGTTGTGGCAGCCGAGTTCGTTCGAGACGTGCCACATGGCCAGGGCGGGGTGGTCGGCGTAGCGCTCGACGACGCGGCGGCTGAGTTCGGCGGCGTAGGCGCGGAAGACCGGCGAGCTCGGGCAGTAGGCCTGACGCCCGCCGGGGAAGCGGCGCGTGCCGTCCTCGGCCACCGGCAGGATCTCGGGATGCCGCGTGGTCACCCACGGTGCCGGCGACGCCGTCGCGGTGCCGAGGTTCACCCGGATGCCGTGGGCGTGCGCGAGGTCCATGACCTCGTCGAGCTCGTCGAAGCTCCAGACCCCGTGGTCGGGGTTGATCCACGACCAGCCGAAGATGTTGACGGCCACGAGGTCCACGCCCGCTTCGCGCATGAGGCGCATGTCGTCGTCCCACACGGCGCGGTCCCACTGCTCGGGGTTGTAGTCGCACCCGAACACGAGCCCCTCGCGGGTCAGGGCGTCCAGAGCGGAGCCCTCGCGGATCGAGTCGGTCGCTCGATCGCTCTCGCGATCCAGCGGGGCCAGATGGTCGACGGCAAGCATCCGGTGGGCGCTCCTTTGCGGGGTTCTGTGAACGTGCACACACCGGCGATCCGGAATGACGGGTCAGAATGTGTGAACGTGCACATACTGACACGGCGCTGCACGGTCGTCAACTCCCCGCTGCCGATAGGCTGAAACTCATGACGCCTCCTCCGCCCGGGCGCCGGCGCAGCACGGTGCACGACGTGGCGAGGGCCGCGGGGGTCTCGCGGGGCACGGTGAGCCGCGTCCTCAACGGCGGCTACGTGTCGGATCACGCGCGGGAGGCCATCCAGTCGGCCATCCGCGAGGTCGGCTACGTGCCCAACAACGCCGCGCGCACGCTCGTGCGCCAGCGCACGCAGGCGGTGGGCTTCATCGTCCACGAGCCGCACTCGTTGTTCCTGGAAGACCCCAACATCGGCGGCATCCTGCTCGGCGCCAACACCGCGCTCTCGAATGCCGATTACCAGATGGTGTGCCTCGTCATCGACACCGATCGCGACACCGATCGCGTGGCGCGCTACCTCAGCGGCGGTTTCGTCGACGGCGCCGTCATCGTCTCGGCACGCCACCACGACCCGATCACCGACGTCGTCGAACGGCTCGGACTCCCCGTCGCCTACGTCGGCCACCCGCCCGGCATCTCTCGTCCGTGGGTGGGCATCGACAATCTGGGTGCCGCCCGGGCGCTGACGCGACAACTGCGCGAGACCGGCCGCCGCCGCATCGGCATGATCGCCGCCGCCCTCGACCGGGATTCCGGCAGCGACCGTCTCGCCGGGTTCCGCGAGGCCCTCGGTGCCGATTTCGACGAGAGTCTCGTCGAACCGGTGCCGCTGTACGCCTTCGCCGACGGAGAGGCGGGTATGAGGCGTCTCCTCGAGCGCGCGCCCGACGTCGACGCCGTCTTCGGAGCCTCGGATGCCGTGGCCGCGGGGGCCGTGCAGGCGCTGCGGGCTGCCGGGAAGCGTGTGCCCGACGACGTCGGGGTGGTCGGCTTCGACGACAGCGCGTGGGCCCTGAGGACGGACCCGCCGCTGAGCACCGTCGATCAACCGGCAGAGGGCCTGGGGGCGGCCGCCGCCGAGGCGGTGCTGCTGCAGTTGTCAGGCGGCGTCGCCGACGCCGACGGCATCCTCCTCCACGCGCCCATCATCTGGCGCGGCTCGGCGTAGAGGCCCGCGCGCGTCGCGAAGTCGCGGATCCGCGCGATCCTCGCGATCCCTCGGCGCGATTCTGTGAGGTTCGTGCGCTTCTGCGGGCGACCGTCGTCGGTGCGCGGCCCCGGCTCCCTCGCAGGATGCCGGAATCCTCGCCGTCCGGACGCGGGATCCTGCGAGGTTCGAGCTCTTCTGCGAGCAATCTGCGCGGTCAGCGCGTCTCGCGCCAGCCGCGGTCCAGGATGCGGAAACCGGCCTCGATCGTCGCCGCGGCGTCGTCGTGCTCGAACGCGAGGATCTGCAGCTGCAGCACCATGCGCGCATAGACGCGGGTCTCGGCATCCGGTTCGCTCTGGCCGGTCGTCTCGGCGATCGCGTCGGCGAGGGCGTCCTCGTGGCGCAGCCACATGCGCGACGCGTAGTCCTGTAGCGCGGGGGTCCTCGTGATCAGCTGCATGAACTGCCGTCGATGCTCGCCCGTGGGGTCGAACGCGAGGCCGATCAGCTCGCGCCGGTACAGGTCGTGGAGTGCCTCCGACACCGAGGTGCCGGGGGCGCGGTCGCGCACGGCGCCGACGAGCATGTCGCGCTGCGCGTCGTCCTCATCGAAGACGAGAGCCTCTTTCTGCGGGAAGTGCGCGAACACGGTCGTGGGTGACACATCGGCGGCGTCGGCCACCTCACGGATGCTCACCTCGTCGAACCCGCGTTCGACGAACAGCAGTGTCGCGGCATCGGAGATCGCCTTCCGTGTGGCGGCCTTCTTGCGCTCGCGGCGTCCGATCGTCTCGCTCATGCCCCCCACTTTAGCGGATTCGATCAGAAGTCGTATTGACTCTAAAACTGGTACGAGTACAGTTACGGCGTGACTTCAGAATCAGCCCTCTCCGATCGCACCGGCCGCCGCGCCTGGATCATGCTCGTCGTCATCACGACGCTCACGACCGCCGGCATGACCGTCGTGCTCCCCGTCCTCCCCTTCGTCGTGCTCCGCTACGTCTCGAATCCGTCCGACCTCGCCGTGTGGGTCGGCATCCTCGAGACCGTCAACGCCCTGTGCGCGTTCCTCGTCGCGCCCTTCCTCGGGCGTATCTCCGACCGATTCGGTCGGCGCCCGGTGATCATCGTCGCCGGCTTCGGCGCGGCGCTGGGCTTCCTGCTCTTCGGCATCGGTGGTGCGCTCTGGGTGCTTCTGCTCGGCCGCATCGTGCAGGGCGTCACCGCGGGCGACCTGCCCGCCCTGTTCGCCTACCTCGCCGACATCACCGCGCCCGGGAAGCGCGCCCGACGCTTCGGCATCCTCGGGGCGACGGCCGGCATCGGCACGATGGTCGGACCGGCCCTCGGCGGATCCCTCGCCGCCATCGACGTCGACCTCCCCGTCTTCGTCACCGCCGGTCTCGCGCTGACGGTCGCGATCGTGAGCATCTTCCTCCTCCCCGAGAGCCTGGCGCCCCACAAGCGCATCGCCTCGCTCGATCTGAGGGCCGTGCACCCGTTCGCGGTGTTCCGGGGCGTCTTGCGTCGTCCCGAGCTGCGCGGGCTCATGGTCGGGCTGGTGCTGGTCGGCCTGCCCTTCGGCTTCTTCGTCAACAACTTCAGCGTGCTCGCCCTCGACGCGATCGCCTGGAATCCCACCGCGATCGGTCTGCTCACCGCGTGCGTCGGCATCATCGACATCGCCATCCAGGGCGTGCTGCTCGGCTTCCTGCTGCCGCGCATCGGCGAACGGGGCGTGGTCGTCAGCGGCATCGTGACACAGGCGGTCGGCTTGATCGCGCTCGCCGGGGTCGCGTCGGTGCTCGCGCAGCCGTGGCTGTTCGTCGTGGGGGCGTTGACCCTGGCCGCAGGGCAAGGCGCGGCCCAGGCCACGATGGACGGACTGCTCTCCAACGCCGTGGGCGACGACGAGCAGGGCTGGATCGCCGGTGCCGCGCAGTCGCTGAACGCCGCCGTCGGCACCGTCGCCCCCCTCATGGCGGGGCTGCTCTACGCCCACATCGCACACGCGGCGCCGTACGTGCTGGGCGCGGTCCTCATGGCCGCCGCCGCGGTGGTCATCGCCCGCGCCCACTTCACCAGCCCCTCCCTCCGAGTGAAGACCCCGGACGCCGCCGCTCCGGTCCCCGTCGACGGGTGACGTACGAGGGTTTTCCGGATGCCGCGCGGATGCCGCGGAGAGGCCGCGGCCTCCGGCAGCCCTCAGGCCGGAGCGCCCCACGGCATGGGGCGGTCGGGATCGCGCGACGCGTCATCGGGGAGGTGGGGGAGCGTCTCGCCGCCCGCGCGGATGCAGAGCCACCGCAGTTCGCCGCTGCCCTCGGGGATGGCTCGCCAGGTGCGCCACACGTTCTGGCCGACGCGCACGACGCTCCCCGGGCCCACGTCGACCACATCGTCGTCGAGGCCCATCTGACCGCGACCCTCGAGGAAGACGTACAGCTCCTCCACACGGGTGTGGGTGTGCCAGTACCCGGCCTCCTCGCCGGGCTCGAGGGCGTTCGCGGTCATGCCGATGAACTGCATCGTCAGCTCGTGGTCGACCACGCGGCGTCCGTCGCGCGAACGGGCGGGCGCGAACCCGCCGAAGTGGTCGCGCCAGGCGTCCATGGCCCCGATCTCGGTGATCTCGTAATCGCTCATGTCCCCATCCTGCTCCTCCGCCAGGACCCCGCGTCAGACGCCGGGACTCATCGCTTCCGGCGCCGGTCGGGTGAGAGATCTCGGCGCCTCACGCGGGCGGGCGCGCGCAGGTTCGGCGCGGAGCGCTGGCGGGCGGGCGCGAGCGTGCGGTGTCGCGAGAACAGGGAGCAACGAGAACAGGCCGACCCTCGCGGGATCGGCCTGTTCTCGGCGCTACGCCTGTCCTCGTGACGCCTACTCCTCCAGCTGCCCCAGCGACGGCGCAGCCACGAAGCGCGCGACCGGCTCGACCGCGTGCTCGAGTTCGAGCACGACGATCTCGTTCGCGCCCGCGAGCGTGGCGGGGCCGGGCACGTACAGCGTGTTCTGCGGCACGTTGTTCCAATACCGGCCGAGGAAGAAGCCGTTCACGAACGCGAAGCCCTTGCCGAAGCCCGCCGTGTCGAGGAACAGATCGGTGGGCCCGTCGAGGGTGAAGGTGCCGCGCAGGAGCGCGCGCCCCACGGTGCCCTCGCCCGTGCCGACGGCGGATGCCACGTCCACGGGCGTCGCGGTCCACCCGGTGAGCGGCGCGCCGTTCAGGGTGACGGAGCCGATGAGCCCCTTCGCCTCCCCGAGACGGTCGGCGTAGTTCACGCGGCCCTGGTCTTCGACGAGGACGGTGAGGCGCGAGCCCGCAGGGATCGTGATCGCACGCTCGTGCAGCGCGCGGGACAGCCGACCCACGGGCGTGCCGTCGATGTGGATCCACGCCAGGTCGCGCACCTCGCCGAAGACGAGCGCGGCCGGACCCGCGAAAGACGGCAGATCGACGTCGTAGCGAACGAGCGGTCCGAGGTGGGCGAGGTCTTCGAACGTCGGCGGAACATCGGTGCCGCCGGTTGCGGTGGCATCCGGCATCCAGTCGCCCTCGCCCGAGAGTGCGACCTCGAGCGTCGGGGCGTCCGGCCGCGCGGCGGGCACGACGTCGGAGACGGGGGCGTACTTCGCGATGACCTCGCGGAACGCGTGGAACTTCGCCGTCGGGTGGCCCGACTCGTCGATGGGCGCGTCGTAGTCGTACGAGGTCACGATCGGGTCGTACCGGCCCTTGTCGTTCGCGCCGTTGGTGGTGCCGAAGTTCGTGCCGCCGTGCACCATGTAGATGTTGACCGACGCGCCCGCCGCGAGCAGCGCGTCGAGGTCGTGGGCGGAGGCCGCCGGGTCGGTCGTGTGGTGGATGCTGCCCCACCAGTCGAACCATCCGTCCCAGAATTCGCTGCACATCAGCGGCCCCGTGGTCTGGTGCTCGCGCAGGGTCGCCAGGCGCTCCTCCGAGCGCGATCCGAACGAGCCGGTGAGGTGCAGCTCGGGCAGGCTCCCCGCCTCGAGCATCCACGGCATGGGCTGGTCGACGGTGGTCAGCGGCACGGTGATGCCGGCCTCCTTCGTCACCCGCACGAGTTCCTGCAGGTACTCCTTGTCGGAGCCGTACGCGCCGTACTCGTTCTCGATCTGCACCAGCACGACGTTGCCGCCGCGGTCGATCTGGCGGGGTGCGACGATCTCGTACACGCGGCGCAGGTACTCCGACACCGCCTCCACGAACTGCGGCTCGGAGCGACGGATGCCGATCCCCGGCGTCGAGGTGAGCCACACGGGGAGCCCGCCGTTGTGCCATTCCGCGCAGATGTACGGTCCCGGGCGCACGATGGCGTGCAGACCCTCCGCGGCGATGAGGTCGAGGAAGCGGCCGAGGTCGTTCCAGCCCGTGGCATCCCATTCGCCCTTCACCGGCTCGTGGGCGTTCCACGCGACGTAGGTCTCGATGGTGTTGAGCCCCATGGCCTTGGCTGTGCGGATGCGGTCGGCCCAGTGCTCGGGATGGATGCGGAAGTAGTGCAGCGTGCCCGAGATGACCTGGTGTGGTCGCCCGTCGAGCAGGAAGTCGGTCTCTCCGATGGTGAAGGTCGTCACGGTGTCTTTCCGGGGGGTCAGTCGGTGAGGCGCGCGGTCAGGCGCACCCAGGCGAGGGCGGGGAGGGTGAAGCGAAGGATGCCGTCGGCGTCGATGTCGACGGCCAGCGGAACCGGTGCGACGGGCTCGGCGCCCGCGGAGTTGGTGGTGTGGCGGTCGCCGCCCTCGGGGATCGTCACGACGACCGCGTCGACCGCGTCGACCGCCCCCAGGTCGAGTTCGACGTCGGTGGCGGCGTGAAGGTCGCGGTGCGCGAGGAAGACCGCGACGTCCCCGCCCTCGACGGTCGCGACGGCGTCGACGGCGTCGACCGTGCCGTGGCGCGCCGTGTCGATGGAGGCTCCCTCGACCCGGGGGATGACCACCCGGCCGGACGCCGCCTTCGCGGTGAGGGCGAAGGGATGGAACGTGCTCTGGCGCCACGCGACGCCGCCGCCGGGTTCGGTGCGGATCGGGGCGATCACGTTCACGAGCTGCGCGAGGTTGGCCATCGAGACGCGGTCGGAGCGGCGGATGAGCGTGATGAGGAGCGAACCCACGACGACGGCGTCGGTCACGGTGTAGTCGTCTTCGATCAGGCGCGGGGCGATCGGCCAGTCGCCGGAGAACACGCGGGGTTTGTCGACCTCGTTCCAGCGGGTCTGGTTCCACACGTTCCACTCGTCGACGCTGATGCCGATCGTGCCTCCGTCGGGGGTCGTGGCGCCGGTCTCGTCGATGATGTCGATGACGTCGGCGATGTACCGGTCGAGGGCGGCGGAGCTGGCGAGGAAGCTCTCCGGGTCGGTCGGATCCTCCTCGTAGTACGCGTGCACCGAGATGTGGTCGACGAGGCCGGCGGTGTGGCGGAGCACCGTGCGCTCCCACTCGCCGAACGTCGGCATCTCGTGGTTGGAGCTGCCGGCGGCGACCAGCTCGATGTCGGGGTCGAGGAAGCGCATCATGCGCGCGGTCTCGGCGGCGAGGCGGCCGTACTCGTCGGCGGTCTTGTGGCCGATCTGCCACGGACCGTCCATCTCGTTGCCGAGGCACCACAGCCGGATGCCGAAGGGCTCGTCGCGACCGTTCGCGCGGCGGCGTTCGCTCAGTGCGGTGCCCGAGGGGTGGTTGGCGTATTCGAGCAGATCGGCGGCCTCGGCGACGCCGCGCGTGCCGAGGTTGACCGCCTCCATGACCTCGAAGCCCGCGGCATCCGCCCAGTCGGCGAACTCGTGCAGACCCACCTGGTTGCTCTCGGTGCTGTGCCACGCGGCATCCAGCCGCACCGGACGCTCCTCGCGCGGGCCCACCCCGTCTTCCCAGCGGTATCCCGAGACGAAGTTGCCCCCGGGGTAGCGCACGACGGTCGCGCCGAGTTCGCGCACGAGATCGAGCACATCGGCGCGAAAGCCCGCGGCGTCGGCGCTCGGGTGTCCGGGCGAATGGATGCCGTCGTACACGCAGCGGCCCATGTGCTCGATGAACGAGCCGAAAAGGCGGCGGGGGACAGCGGCGCCGGTGGCGGTGCGGTCGACGGTGATGCGGGTGGGGGTGCTCATGGCTCTCCTCGGGAGGGAAAGGGGAGGGGNTGCGGCCCGCCCCTGGTGCTGCTGATTACTTGTTGACCGAGAAGCCCTGGTCGTTGCCGTACTGGACGAGCTGGTCCTGCCACGCGGTCAGGCCCGCGTTGAGGTCGCTCTTGTTGGCGTAAGCCTGACCCACGGTGTCACCGTAGATGCTGTTGGCGTAGACCTGGAACGGCAGGTAGCTGAAGCCTTCGACGACGTCGCTCGACGCCTCGGTCAGCACCTGGTTGATCTGCTGACCGCCGAAGTACTCCGACTCCTTGTCGACGAAGGCGGGGTCGCTGAGCTGCGCCGTCGTGGAGGGGAATCCACCCGACTCGGCGAAGATCTGCAGGCTCTCCTCGTCGTTGTTCAGCCACTTCAGGAAGCCGGCCGCGAGGGCGGGGTTCTTGCTCTGCTTGGTCACGGCCTGGCCGCCGCCGCCGTTCTCGGCGGTCGCGGGCTGTCCGTCGTAGGTCGGGATGGGGGCCACGGCCCACTTGCCGGCGCCGTCTTCAACCGAGCTCTCGAGCACGCCGGGCATCCAGGCGCCGATGACGAGCGAGGCGATCGAGCCGTCGCCGAGGCCCTTGAACCACTCGTCGCTCCAGCTGGGCGTCGTCGAGAGCAGGTCGCCCTCGATCAGACGGTTCCAGTTCTCGGCGAACTTCTTCGAGCCGTCGTCCTGCAGGTCGATGGTGACGTCGGTGCCTTCCGCCGAGAACGGGGTGCCGCCGGCCTGCCAGATCATGCTGGTGGTGAAGCCGGAGTCGCCGGTGTCGGCGGTGATGTACTTGGTCGGGTCGGCCGCGTGCAGCTTCTGCGCCGCCGCGTAGTACTCGTCCCAGGTGGTGGGCACGGCGATGCCGTACTGGTCGAAGACGCTCTTGTTGTAGAACAGGGCCATGGGGCCGGAGTCCTGCGGCAGGCCGTAGATCTTGCCGTCGAAGTCGACCGAGCCCCACGGGCCGCTCGCGTAGGCGCTCTCGAGGTCGCCGAAGCCGTAGGGGGCGAGGTCGAGGAGCGAATCCGACAGAGCGAACTGCGGGAACGCGTAGTACTCGATCTGCACGACGTCGGGGGCGCCCGAGCCGGCCTTGATCGCGTTCTGGAGCTTGGTGTACTCCTCGGTGTTGGTACCGGCGTTGACCAGGTTGACCTTGACGTTGGGGTACTTCTCCTGGAACGCGGCGACCTGGGCCTCGGCCGAGGGGGTCCACGACCAGTAGGTGATCTCGCCGCCGGCCTCGAGGGCCTTCTCGATGTCGTCAGCCGAGCCGCCGCCCGTGGTGCCACCGGTGTTGCCGCCGGAGCATGCGGTCAGCGCGCCGACCGACAGGGCAGCGGCGGCGACGGCGAAGACGGTCCGCCGGAAGGCGGTGCCCTTACGCATGAATGTCATCGGTTCCTCTACTTCGTTGTTGTGGATGCCGGGGCAGGACGCTCCGGTGCGGGTGGGTTGTGAAACCGGGGCAGGACGCTCCGGGTCTTTCGGGTGGTGGGGCTGACGCCCCGATCAGGGGGAAGCTGGGTGATCACTGCTTGACGCTGCCGGCGCTCAGGCCCGATTGCCAGAAGCGCTGCAGCACGAGGAACGCGGCGACGATCGGGATGATCGACAGCAGCGAACCGGTGATGACGAGGTTGTAGATGGGCTGGGCGCCGACGCCGACGGCCTGCGCGTTCCACTGGTTGAGACCGACGGTGAGCGGGTACCACTCGGGGTTGCTCAGCATGATGAGGGGCAGGAAGTAGTTGTTCCACGTCGCCACCACGGCGAACAGCAGCACGGTGACGATGCCGGGTGTGAGCAGACGGATCGAGATCGTGAAGAACGTGCGGAACTCGCCCGCGCCGTCCATGCGCGCGGCTTCGAGCAGCTCCGTGGGGATCGCGTCGGTCGCGTAGACCCAGACCAGGTAGAGCCCGAACGGGCTGATGAGCGACGGGATGATGATCGCCCATGGGGTGTTGGTCAGGCCCAGCTGGCTGAACAGCAGGAAGGTCGGCACCGCGAGCGCGGTGCCCGGCACGGCGATGGCCCCCAGGATCACGGCGAACACCGCCTTGCGCCCGCGGAAGTTGTACTTCGCCAGGCCGTAGCCCGCCAGGGTCGCGAGGAAGGTCGCGCCGCCGGCGCCCACCACCACGTAGAGGAGGGTGTTGCCGAGCCAGCGCAGGAAGATGCCGTCGCGGTACGTGAAGGTCTGAACGATGTTGTCGCCCAGGGCGAAGCTGTCGCCGAACCACAGGCCGAACGACGAGAACAGATCGGGCTGCGTCTTGGTGGCGTTGATGAGGAGCCAGGCCAGCGGCAGGAGCGTGTACACGAGGTAGAGGCTCATGACGATGGTCAGGACGACCGAGCGGCGGGTGTGCGTCGGCGACGTGCGGGCGAAGGAACGACGCCCGCGCGGACGATCGGTGGTCACCGCGACGGTGTCGGTGCGGGGTGCGGTCGCGGTGGTCATCGCGCCTCCTGACGTGAGCCGCGCAGCTGCACGACGTAAGCGATGATCGCGGTGATCAGGCCCATGATGATGGCGATCGTCGCGGCGTAGTTGTATTGCTGGCCCGCGAACGACAGGTTGTAGGCGTACATGTTCGGCGTGAAGAACGTCGAGATCGTGTTCGGGGCCAGGGGCTTGAGGATGTTCGGCTCGTTGAAGAGCTGGAAGCTGCCGATGATGGAGAAGATGGTCGCGATCACCACGGCTCCGCGGACGGCGGGGATCTTGATCGAGAAGATGGTGCGCCAGGCGCCCGCTCCGTCGATGGATGCCGCTTCGTACAGCTCGCCCGGGATCGTCTTCAGCGACGAGTAGAAGATGAGCATGTTGTAGCCGACGAACTGCCACGTGACGATGTTGCCGATCGACAGCAGCATCCACTGGGGGATGAAGGGCTGCAGGACCTCGGAGCCGAGCAGCTGGTTGACGTTGCCGGCCAGACCGAACTGGTCGCCGTAGATGTAGCCCCACATGAGCACGGCCACGACCGCGGGAACGGCGTAGGGCAGGAAGATGACGATGCGATAGAAGTTCGACGCGTGGAGGCGGGCGCTGTCGATCGCAAGCGCTGCACCGAGGGCGAGCACCAGCATGATCGGCACCTGCACCACGAGGAAGATCGAGACGCGGATGAGGCCGTCCCAGAACTTCTCGTCCTGGAAGGCGGCGACGTAGTTCTCGAGTCCGACGAAGGCGTTGCCGCCGATCAGCTGCTCGCGGAACAGGCTGAGGTAGATCGAGTAGACCAGCGGCGCCAGGAACACGAGTGCGAAGACGATCGCGAACGGTGCGACGAAAAGCCAGCCGCGATCATCGATGCGTGTGCGCCGTTTGCGCCGCGGGGTGCGCAGGGCGGGCGGTGGTGCCGCGGTGGTCGTCATCGTCCAGTGCCTCTTCGTTGGTGCGCATTTCGGTCCGGGTGGCCGAGATGTTGACGTAAACATAACCCGGCACCGCTAAGGTGTCAACGTCAACATCCCGAGGGGGCAGACATGAGCGAGACGACGATGGCGTCGGCCGTGATCCCGACGCGCGAACGCCGACGCGAGGTGTCGATGGCCGATGTCGCGGCGGCGGCGGGGGTGTCGGGGCAGACGGTCTCGCGCGTGGCGAACGGGCGCTCCAACGTCGATCCTGACACGCGGCAGCGCGTGCTCGACGCCATGACGCACCTGGGCTACCGGCCCAACAGTGCCGCCCGCGCCCTGCGATCGGGGCGGTTCCGCAGCATCGGCGTGATCATGTTCTCGCTAGGCTCCTACGGCAACACGCGCACGCTCGACGCGCTGGCCTCGATGGCCGCGGCATCCGGGTACTCCATCACGCTCATCACGGTGCAGTCGGCCTCGCAGTCCGACGTGTCGGGGGCGTTCATCCGCCTGCGCGAGCACGCCGTCGACGGAATCGTGATCCTCATCGAGACGCACCGCCTCGGTGAGAACGAACTCGCGATCCCGTCGGGCCTGCCGGTCGTCGTCGTCGACTCCAGCGCCGACTACCCCTACGCCGTCGTCGACAACGACCAGGCGCAGGGAGCGCGGCTCGCGACCGAGCACCTGCTCGACCTCGGCCACGAGACGGTCTGGCACGTATCGGGCCCGCCGGAGTCGTTCGCCGCGGAGCGGCGCCGCGACGCCTGGCGGGCGGCCCTCGAGGATCGCGGATGCCGCGTGCCCGAGCTGCAGATCGGCGACTGGACGGCCGACTCCGGCCACCGCATCGGTGCGGCGCTCGCGCTGCGACCCGAGGTGACGGCGGTTTTCGCGGCGAACGACCAGATGGCGCTCGGCGTCATCCGAGCCCTTCACGAGGCGGGTCGCCGCGTGCCCGGCGAGGTCAGCGTGGTCGGTTTCGACGACATGCCCGAGGCGGCCAACTTCTGGCCGCCGCTCACCACCGTGCGCCAACGGTTCGAGCGCGTGGGCGAAGAGGCGATGAAGGCCCTGATCGCCGACATCGAGAGCACGGGGGGCGAGCACGCCCGCACGCTCGTGCCGACGTCGCTGGTCGTGCGCGAGAGCTCCGGTCCTCGCTGAGGCCGCTCCGCCCGGTCCGGACGGGCCGGTGACGGTTCCGTCGTGTCGCGGTGACCGCCGCAGGACGCCCCGTGGCCGCCGGTCGGCCGGGAGACGCACCGTTGGCCCTTGTGTGCGCTAACGCGCCTCGGCTAAGCTCGCGCTGGACGTTGCATGTTGACGTCAACACTCCCCCACGAGGCCGCATCGAAGCGGCCGGATCGGAAATGACGATGAAGTCACCTCGACTGTTGTCGATGACGTGCGCCGTGGCCCTCGCCGCCGGCGCCATCACCGCGGGCGCCGCCGTGTCCGCGCCCGACGAGAGCCACGCCGCGACCGTGCCCGTGCGCATCGCGCCCAACCCCGCGACGGCATCCGAGCCGTTCGAGGGATGGGGGACGAGCCTGGTGTGGTTCGCCAACGCGACGGGAAACTATCCCGCCGACGTGCGGCAGAAGCTCTACGACGCCGTCTTCGGCGAGGACGGGCTCAACCTCAACATCGCCCGCTACAACATCGGCGGCGGCAACGCGACAGACGTCCCGTCGTACCTCCGCCCCGGTGGCGCCGTGCCCGGCTTCTGGAACCCGAACCTCCCCGCCACCGACGACAAGGGCGCGATCACCTCGACCTACGCCGACCGCGACCGCTACAAGGCGGCGTGGAACCCGGACGATCCCACCCACTACGACTTCACGGCCGACTCCGCGCAGCGCTGGTGGATCGACGCGCTCAAGGGCAAGGTCACCCACTGGGAGGCCTTCAGCAACTCCCCGCCCTACTTCCTCACGCAGAGCGGGTTCGTCTCGGGCGGCATCAACAACGCCACCAGCGAGCAGCTCGCCACCGCCGACATGGACAAGTTCGCCGGCTACCTCACGACCGTCGTCGACGAGCTCGAGAAGGAACACGGCATCCAGTTCGACACGATCGACCCGTTCAACGAGCCGAACACGAACTACTGGTCGACCAACATCCCCTCGGGGCAGACCTGGCCCACCAGCGCCAGCCGCCAGGAGGGTGCGCACATCGGCCCGCAGCGCCAGGACGAGATGATCAAGGCGCTCGCCGCGCGCCTGGCGGACCCGGACACGAAGACCGACGCCGTGATCTCGGCGATGGACGAGACCAACCCCGGGATCTTCGCCACGAACTGGAACGCCTGGTCGCTCGAATCGAAGAACGCCGTCGACCAGCTCAACGTCCACACCTACGGCACCGGCGGACGCCAGGTCGTCCGCGACATCGCCAAGGCCGCCGACAAGCCGCTGTGGATGAGCGAGGTCGAGGGCAACTGGACGCCCGGCAAGGGCTTCAACCCCGTCGACATCGGCAACGGCCTCGGCATGGCCGAGCACATCGTCGGCGACCTGCAGGAACTCGAGCCCGACGCCTGGGTGTTCTGGCAGCCGGTCGAAGACCTCTACAACATGCAGAAGGTCGAGCAGCTCAACTGGGGCAGCGTCTTCATCGACTTCGACTGCAACGCCCAGGGCAACTCCGAGCGTCGCCTGAAGGACGGCGACGCCGACCCGAGCTGCAAGGTGCTGACGAACGAGAAGTACAACACCGTCCGCAACTTCACGCACTACATCAAGCCCGGTGACCGCTTGGTCGCCAGCTCCAACGCGCAGTCCACCGCGGCGATCGACGCCGACGGCACGGGCGCGACCGTCGTGCACGTGAACAGCGAGACGGCGGATCGCACCGTCGAGATCGACCTGAAGGACTTCGGTACCGTGGCGGCGAACGCCACCGTGACGCCCATCGTCACGACGCAGTCCACGGCCGAGAATCCGACGGTCAACGCCCTGAAGCAGGGCGCCCCCGTGGCCGTGAACCCCGCCACGAAGACGGCGACGATCACGGTCCCGGCGCGATCGGTCACCACGTTCGTCATCGACGGGGCCTCCGGTGTCGCCGACACCGCCGCCGCCTTCCGCAACGGACAGTCCGTTCAGCTGATCGGCGTGCAGAGCGGCCTCGCGCTCGACGGCGGCTCCGCGCTCGCCATCCGTCAGCCCGCCACCACCGAGGCCGCGGCCAAGCCGCAGACCTGGACCGTCACCTCGCTCAGCGGCGAAGGCACCAACCGGCACCGCTTCACCCTGAAGAACGCGGCGGGACAGTACCTCGCGAACGCGAACGGCGGCACCGCGCTGGTGACCTCCGACCCGTCCGCTGCGGCTGCCGACAAGAACCTGCAGTGGATGGCCTCCACCACGGACGGGTCGACGTACTCGGTGCTCAGCGTCGGCGCCGAGCGAGTGCTCGACGTCAACCAGGCCAGCACCCAGCCGGAGGCTCGCGTGGGTCTGTGGACCTCGAACGGCGGCGGCAACCAGCTGTGGCGCCTGACGGGCACCGCAGTGCTCGGGGTCGCTCCCGTCACGGTCAGCACCCCGGTGGGTGTCGCACCGACGCTTCCCGCCACCGTCACCGCGAGCTACGCGGGACAGACGTCCCGCGCCGTCCCCGTGACCTGGCAGCTCGACGGCAAGGACTGGTCGAAGGCCGGCACCGTCACGGTGCGCGGCACCGGCACGGACATCTTCGGCGCCACCGTCGAGGCATCCGCCATCGTCGAGATCGGCGCGTTCACCGCGGCCCGTCCGGCGTCGATCACCGTCGCCGCGGGCAGCGCGCTCGCGAGCGTCAAGGCTCTCGCGCCGAAGAACGTCCAGGCCGAGGTCCGCGCCGATGGCGCCGGGTTCTCGACGCCCGTGACCTGGGCGTGGGGCGACCTGACCGACGCGGCGTTCGCCCAGACGGGTACCGTCACCGTGAACGGCACGGCGACCGGTCCGAGCGGCGAGCAGCTGCCCGCCCGGTTGACGGTGATCGTGACGGATGCCGTCGAGCGCAACGTCGCCCCGCAGAGCCGTCCCTCCGCCACCTACACCGAGAGCGGGTACCCCGTCGATCGGACCATCAACGGACAGAGTGCCGACAAGGGCTGGTCGAACTGGCGCTCGGGAACGAAGAACACGCAGGACACCCTCACCTATGGGCTCGCGGGTCCGGAGACGGTGAAACGGGTGACGGTGCAGTTCTACCGTGACGGCGGATCCCTGAGCTGGGCGGACACGCTGCGCGTGGACTACCGCAGTGCTGGCGGAGCCTGGACGCAGGGTGCGTTGCAGACCGTCCCGGCGCCCACGACGGGCGCGCCGAAGGTGGAGGTGTCGCTCGGCGGCGTCGCGGCCGACGAGGTGCGGGTCGTGATGAACGCCCGATCGCAGACGCACATGGTGGTCTCCGAGGTCGAGATCTTCGCCTCGGCGCCCTCCGTGTCCGGTGTCGCGGACCTCGCCCGACTCACGGTCGGCGCGACGGCGGTCGCGGGCTTCGACCCCGCCAAGACCGACTACGCGGTCACCGTGACCGGCGACGCCTGGCCCACGCTGAACGCGCAGGCCGTCGACCAGAACGCCGTGGTGCGCATCACGCAGCCCGCCGCCGCCGGCGGAGTGGGCACCGTGCGAGTGACCGCCCCGAACGGTGCGGAGCGCACGTACACCGTCACGGTGACTCGCGTTCCCGCCGCGACGGTCGCGGCGACCGCGTCCTCGCGCTGCATCTCCGGTAAGGCCGTGGTCACGGTGACGGTGCAGAACGACGGTGCGACGCGCGCCGACGTGCGGGTCGAGAGCCCGTACGGCGCGAAGAACCTCGGCGCGATCGAGCCCGGCAAGCGCGCCTCTGCGGCGTTCACCACGCGCCAGGCGTCGATCCCCGCGGGGACCGCGACGGTCACGGCGACCGTGAACGGCACACCGGCGACGGTCACGGCGGCCATCCCGGCGGCCACCTGCAAGTAAGCGGATGACGGAAGGGGCGGCGATCCGATCGCCGCCCCTTTCGGCATCCGTCAAGGGGTCGGGACCCGGAAGAGGCCATGTCGCAGGATGGATGCATCCGAATCGACCCCCCCTCTGAGGAGAACCATGCACGTCAACGCCTACGCGGCGTCGTCCGCGACCTCACCCCTCGAACCCACGACGATCGAGCGTCGTGACGTCGGCCCGAAGGACGTCCTGATCGACATCGCCTACGCCGGCATCTGCCACTCCGACATCCACACCATCCGCGGCGAGTGGGGCGACGTGCCCTACCCCTTGACCGTCGGCCACGAGATCGTCGGCACGGTCGCCGAGGTCGGCGCAGACGTCACCCGCCACAAGGTCGGCGACCGCGTCGGCGTCGGCTGCATGGTCAACTCGTGCCGCGAGTGCGAGAACTGCCTGGCCGGCGAGGAGCAGTACTGCCTCAAGGGCAACATCGGAACCTACGGCGCGAAGGACGTCGACGGCACGATCACCCAGGGCGGCTACAGCGAGAAGATCGTCGTCGACGAGGACTTCGTGCTGCGCGTTCCCGAGTCCATCCCGTACGAGAAGGCCGCGCCCCTGCTCTGCGCGGGCATCACGACCTACTCGCCGCTGAACCACTGGAACGCCGGCCCCGGCAAGAAGGTCGCCGTCGTCGGCCTCGGCGGACTCGGCCACATGGCCGTCAAGATCGCCCACGCCATGGGCGCCGAGGTCACCGTGCTGTCGCAGACGCTCAGCAAGAAGGACGACGGCCTGAAGATGGGCGCCGACCACTACTACGCCACGAAGGACGACGAGACCTTCTCGTCGCTGAAGAACACGTTCGACCTCATCGTCAACACCGTCAGCGCGCCGCTGGAGCTCAAGAAGTACCTGGGTCTGCTCGCCCGCAACGGCACGATGGTCAACGTCGGCGCCCCGCCGGAGCCGCTGCCGATCGAGGTCTTCACGCTGTTCGCCAACCGCCGCTCGTTCGCGGGCTCGGGCATCGGCGGCATCCGCGAGACCCAGGAGATGCTCGACTTCTGCGCCGAGCACGGCATCGCGCCCGAGACCGAGCTCATCTCGGCCGATCAGATCAACGAGGCCTACGAGCGCGTGCTGAAGAGCGACGTGCGCTACCGCTTCGTCATCGACGCGAAGACCTTCGCCCCCGCGTGATCACGGCTCCCTGAGCCCGGCGCAACCCGGATGCCACGGCCCCGACGCTCGCCCGAGCGCCGGGGCCGCGGCATCCCGTCTCGTCGGCCCCGCGGCCCGTCCCGTGCGCCGCTCGTTCCGCGCCCCTCCGCCGCCCTCCGCTGCCCTCCGCCGCCGATCGCCGCTGAGAAACGCGATGCGCGGGGAGAAACGCCTTGTCGTGACGTTTCTGCGAGCGGATGCCGTTTCTCGGTGCAAGTGCCAGCCGGCGCGACCGCCGGCGTCGCTCGCGCTGCCGCGACCGCTGGCGTCGCTCGCGCTGCCGCGCAGCCGCGCCCGCCTCGGTGAGGAACGCTGTCAGCGGGGAGGAATGCCATGTCCGGCGTTTCCTGCGGCGGATGCCGTTTCTCGGCGCGAGTGCCAGCGCCCGCTTCGGTGAGAAACGCTGTCGGCGGGGAGGAACGCCGTGTCGCGTCGTTCCCTGCGGCGAATGCCGTTTCTCGGCGCGGGTGCTGTTAGCCCGCGAGACCGCCGGTCGCGCAGCCGCGCAGCCGCGCAGCGGCGCCCGCTTCGGTGAGAAACGTCGTTGGCAGGGAGGAACGTCGTGTCGCGTCGTTTCCTGCGGCGGATGCCGTTTCTCGGCGCGGGTGCTGCTAGCCCGCGAGACCGCCGGTCGCGCAGCCGCGCAGCGGAGCCCGCCTCGGTGAGAAACGCCGTTGGCGGGGAGAAACGCCTTGTCCCGCCGTTTCCTGCGGCGGATGCCGTTTCTCGGCGCGAGTGCCAGCCCGCGCGACCGCCG
>NZ_JBQEOS010000011.1:29067-32200 GCF_052045385.1 Microbacterium sp. 22296
GGGAGAAACGCCTTGTCCCGCCGTTTCCTGCGGCGGATGCCGTTTCTCGGCGCGAGTGCCAGCCCGCGCGACCGCCGGCGCCGGTCGTGATGCCGCGACCGCCGGCGCCGGTCGTGAAGTCGTATCCGACTCGCTGAGAAACGCCGCCAGCGGGGAGGAACGCGTTATCGTGACGTTTCTTTGCGCGGATGCCGTTTCTCGGCACGAGCACCAGAGCCGCGTGCCGTTGCCCGGCACGACGGGCGCACGCGGAAGCGGCGCCGCCCCGGAGGGCGACGCCGCTTAGAACGAGACGTCAGGCCTGGCCGAGGGCGGCCGACACGACCGCGCGCGCCTCTTCCTGAACCTCGCGCAGGTGCTCCTCGCCGCGCAGCGACTCGGCGTACAGCTTGTACACGTCTTCGGTGCCCGAGGGACGGGCGGCGAACCATGCCGACTCGGTCTGCACCTTCAGGCCGCCGATCGCGGCACCGTTGCCCGGCGCGTGCGACAGCTTCGCGGTGATCGTCTCGCCCGCGAGTTCGGTGGCCGAGACGGCATCCGGAGACAGCTTCGACAGGGCCGACTTCTGAGCGGGCGTGGCCGCCGCGTCGACGCGCTGGTAGGCCGAGGCGCCGAACTCGGCCTCGAGCTCGGCGTAGCGCTGCGAGGGCGTCTTGCCCGTGACGGCGAGGATCTCGGCGGCGAGCAGACACAGCAGGATGCCGTCTTTGTCGGTCGTCCACACGGAGCCGTCCTTGCGCAGGAACGACGCTCCAGCGGATTCCTCGCCGCCGAAGGCGACCGAGCCGTCGAGGAGCCCCGGCACGAACCACTTGAAACCGACCGGAACCTCCAGCAGCGTCTTGCCGAGCGAGGCGGCGACACGGTCGATGATCATCGACGAGACGAGGGTCTTGCCGATCGCGGCATCGGTCGGCCACCCCTCGCGGTGCGAGAACAGGTAGTCGATCGCGACGGCGAGGTAGTGGTTGGGGTTCATCAGGCCCGCGTCGGGCGTGACGATGCCGTGGCGGTCGGCGTCGGCGTCGTTGCCGGTGAGGATGTCGTACTCGTCACGCGCCGCGACGAGGGATGCCATCGCCGAGGGCGAGGAAGGATCCATGCGGATCTTCTCGTCCCAGTCGAGTGTCATGAACTTCCACGTCGGGTCGACCACGGGGTTCACCACCGTCAGGTCGAGGCCGTAGACCTCGGCGATGAGCGCCCAGTACTCCACGGACGCACCGCCCAACGGGTCGGCGCCGATGCGGACGCCCGCGTTCTTGATGGCATCCACGTCGATGATGGATGCCAGATCGCGCACGTACGCGTCGCGGAAGTCGTACTGGCCGAGATTCTCGAGGTCGATCTCGGTCTGGGGCGTGCGCTGCACCCCGGCCAGCCCGGCGGCGATGAGTTCGTTCGCGCGGTCGGCGATCCAGCCGGTGGCGTCGGTGTCGGCGGGGCCGCCGTGCGGGGGGTTGTACTTGAAGCCCCCGTCTCGCGGAGGGTTGTGCGACGGGGTCACGACGATTCCGTCGGCGCGGCCGGGGTCGTCGAGCGAGCGGCCCGTGTTGTACGTCAGGATGGCGTGGCTGAGAGCCGGCGTCGGCACCCAGGCGTCACGCGAATCGACGCGTACGTCGACTCCGTTCGCGACCAGCACCTCGACGGCGCTCCGCTCGGCGGGCAGCGACAGGCCGTGGGTGTCGCGACCGAGGAAGAGCGGCCCCGTGATGCCCTGCGCTGCGCGGTAATCGACGATCGCCTGGGTGGTCGCCAGGATGTGATCCTCGTTGAAGCTCGTGCTCAGCGACGACCCCCGGTGGCCGCTGGTGCCGAACGCCACCCGCTGCTCGGGCACGGCGGCATCCGGTTTGCGGTCGTAATACGCCGCGATCAGTTCGTCGATGTCGATGAGATCGGATGCCTCTGCGGGCTGTCCTGCGCGACTGCTCATGCGCCCAGTCTGCCCGCTCGCTCCGACATGCGCATTCGACGCGACGCATTCCGAGGTAATCCGTCATCACGGCGGTCACGGCCGCGCGACTAGGCTGAGTCGGTGCTGCCCGACACGGAACATCCGCCCGTCCGCCGTACCTACAGCTACCTGGGGCCCGCGGGAACCTTCACCGAGGCCGCGCTGGCCCAGGTGCCCGAGGCTCGCGATCAGATCTGGCGCCCCGTGCGCAACGTGGGCGAGGCGCTCGCCGACGTCGTCGAAGGCCGTTCGGATGCCGCGATGATCGCCATTGAGAACTCCGTCGACGGGGGCGTCTCCACCGCACAGGACGCCCTGGCGACCGTGCCGGGGCTCCGGATCGTCGGCGAGTACCTCGTGCCCGTGAACTTCGTCCTGGTGGGGCGCCCGGGTACCACACTGGCCGACGTGTCGCTGGTCGCCGCGCACCCGGTCGCGTACGGGCAGTGCCTGGGCTGGTTGAGCAGGAACCTCCCCGCGCACGCGCACCTGCCGGCCGAGAGCAACGTCGCGAGCGCGCTCGGCGTCCTCGACGGGACGAGTGCCGCGGATGCCGCGATCGCGGCCCCCGGGATCGTCGCCCACCACGATGTGACGGTGCTGGCCGAGAACATCGGCGACAACCCCAACGCGGTGACGCGCTTCGTGCTCGTCAGCCGCACCGTGGCGCCGGCGCCCCCGACCGGCGCCGACAAGACCTCCCTGATCGTCGAGCTTCCCGAAGACCACCCGGGCGCCCTGCTGGAGCTGCTCGAGCAGTTCGCCACCCGGGGCATCAACCTGAGCCTGTTGGCCTCCCGCCCCATCGGGGACGCCCTCGGCCGGTACCGCTTCGTCATCGACGCGGACGGGCACGTGCTCGACGAGCGCATGGCCGACGCCCTCCTGGGGCTACGCCGGTTCAGCCCGAAGGTGATCTTCCTCGGCTCTTATGCCCGCGCCGACCGCGCGATCGTGCGTTACCCGCAGCGCTACAGCGACGACGTCTTCGTCGAAGCGCGCGACTGGCTGCGGGGCCTGCTGAGCGGCGAGCCCGAGGCCTGAGCCCGGTCCCCGAGCTCGTCGAAGGGCCGGGTCCCGCGCTTCGCGAGGTCCCTGAGCTTGTCGAAGGGCCCGGGTCCCGCGCTTCGCTAGGTCCCTGAGCTTGTCGAAGGGCCGGGGGCCCGCGGG
>NZ_JBQEOS010000011.1:32250-97121 GCF_052045385.1 Microbacterium sp. 22296
GTTCGGTGGCTTCGACAGGCTCAGCCACCTCGCATCTCGGGTCCCTGAGCTTGTCGAAGGGCCCGGGTCCCGCGCTTCGCGAGGTCCCTGAGCTTGTCGAAGGGCCGGGGGCCCGCGGGGGGTTCGGTGGCTTCGACAGGCTGAGCCACCTCGCATCTCGGGTCCCTGAGCTTGTCGAAGGGCCGGGTCCCGCGCTTCGCGAGGTCCCTGAGCTTGTCGAAGGGCCGGGGACCCGCGGGCATCCGGCGGCTTCGACAAGCTCAGCCACCCGACCCGCGGCGCGTCAGGCAGCGACGGCCGCGCGTGCCGCGAGGAGTTCGAGCGTCTGCACGCGCCCCTCGAAGCCCTCGCCGTCGTAGGCGCCCGCCACGGGCGACACCATGATCTCGTCCACGCCGTGCTGCGCGGCGAAGGCGGCGAGCTGGCCCTGCACGTCGATGCCCGTGCCGACGAACCACTTCTGCCGCGTCGAGGCCATGAGCGACTCCGCCATCGCGTCGAAGGGGTCGGCCTTGGCCTGCTCGATCGTCTCGAGCGGCACCATCGGCCGGTTCGTGCGCAGGCGCGCCATCATGCGCAGCTGCGGCAGGGCGCGCTCCTCGGCCTCGTCGGCGTTGGGGGCGGCCACGACGTTCGCCGTGACGAAGGTGCGCGGGCCCTCGCCCGACTCGTTCGGCACGAACTGGTCGCGATACAGCCGCAGGGCGTGGTCGAGCCCCTCGCCCGAGAAATGGTTCGCGAACACATAGGGCAGACCGAAGCTCGCCGCCAGCTGCGCGGAGTAGTCGCTCGATCCGAGCAGCCACACCTGCGGCATCCCTGATGCAGCGGGCGTCGCCCTCACCTGATACTCGGTGCCCGAGGTGAAACGCACCGTCGCGCCCTCGGGCGAGGTGAGCGCCATGATGTCGGTCACGTGGTCGGGGAAGCGCGAGACGTCGCTGGTCGTGCCCGAGCGGTTCAGAAGCTGCGTGATGACCGGGTCGCTGCCGGGGGCGCGCCCGATGCCGAGGTCGATGCGTCCGGGCGCGATCGCCTCGAGGGCCGCGAACTGCTCGGCCACGATGAGCGGGGAATGGTTCGGCAGCATGACACCGCCGGAGCCCACGCGGATGCGGTTCGTGCGGGCGGCCGCCGCGGCGATGAGCACGGGGGGAGTGGTGGAGGCCACCGAGGGCATGTTGTGGTGCTCGGCGAACCAGTAGCGGCGATAGCCGAGCCGATCGGCGACCTCGACCAGGTCGAGGGCGGCGCTCACCGCCTGCGCGCTGGTCTGCCCGCTGCGGACGGGGACGAGGTCGAGCACGGAGAGAGCGGGGGAAACGTCAGACACACCGGATGCAACGGCGCGGCGGTGAGGCCTATTCCTCTCGGGTGCGTCACCACTCGGCATCCGTCCCCAGGTTTCTCTCAGGAAAATCCCGTGACGAATGCGCTCCTCACCGCGTCTCATCTATGACATCGCGGAACACACGGTTCCGGAAACGACGGAAGGAAGCGAACATGGCCGAGAACATCACCACCGCCACCCCCACGCCCGCCACGAAGGACGGCGGCTCGACCGTCATCGTCGACGCCGTCGTCGCCAAGGTCGCCGGCATCGCTGCGGCCGAGGTCCCCGGTGTGCACGCCCTCGGTGGCGGCGCCGCTCGCGTCATCGGCAACATCCGTCAGGCCGTGGGCGCCAAGGACCACGCCCAGGGCGTGAGCGTCGAGGTCGGCGAGACCGAGGTCGCCGCCGACATCGCGATCCAGGTGGACTACCCCGAGCAGCTGCAGCGCGTGGCGTCCAACGTCCGCTCGGCCGTGCACCAGGCCATCACCGAGCTCGTGGGCATGAAGGTCGCCGAGATCAACGTGACCGTGGTCGACGTCTTCATCCCGGGCGACGACGACGAGGACGATGCCGACGAGCAGCGCGTCAACTGACATCCGTTCCGAGAGGGGCGTCACCGCGAGGTGGCGCCCCTTTTGCGTGCCCGGATGCCGTGACGCCGATCGGATACCGCCGATCACGCGATGCGCACGAGCCGCCCGGCGCGAGCCCGCCGCCGCGGGAGGGGAGCGGCGTCAGCCGCCGTGGCGCACGTGGTCGTAGGCGTCGAGTGCGCGCCTACGCGTCTCGCCGAGGTCGACCATCGGCTCCGGGGGGTTCTCGTCGAGATATTCGGGAGCCCACTCGCGCACGTATCGATCGTGCGAATCGAACTTCTTGCGCTGCGTCTCCGGGTTGAAGACACGGAAGTACGGGGCGGCGTCCGCGCCGGATCCCGCGACCCACTGCCAGTTGAACGGATTGCTCGCGGCATCCGCGTCGACGAGGCAGTCCCAGAACCACTGCTCGCCGTGACGCCAATCGATCAGCAGGTTCTTGATGAGGAAGGATGCCGTCACCATGCGCACCCGGTTGTGCATGACGCCGGTCTTCCAGAGCTGGCGCATCCCCGCATCCACGACGGCGACGCCGGTCTTGCCCCGCTGCCAGGCGTCGAGGTGCGAACGGTTCAGCTTCGGCCAGGGGAAGGCGTCGAAATTGCGTCGCCAGTTCACGGTGGCGATGTCGGGTGAGTGGTATGTCACGTGCCACGCGAACTCCCGCCAGACGACCTCCGAGAGGAACCCGCCCGCACTCTTCGCGTGCTCGCCCGAACCGCGGTGCTCGAGGGTGTCGTGCCAGACCTGGTACGGGCTGAGCTCACCCCATCGCAGACGCGGGGAGAGGTTCGAGGTCGCGCCACCGGCGAATTCGTCGCGGTACTTCGAGTAGTCGCCGAGATCCTCGTCGAGGAACTCCTTCAGGCGCGCCTTGGCCGCGGGCTCGCCCGGCTCCCACGTCTCGCGCAGGCCTCCGGCCCAATCGGGCTTCGTCGGCAAGAGGCCCCACGACGACAGGTCGTCGGAGTCGATGGATGCCGACACCCCGGGTACCTTGCGGGCTTCCGGCATGGGCGGACGCGGCGCGGGCAGCTTCTGCACCGCGCGGGAGAAGGGGCTGTACACGCCGTAGGGCTTGTCGGACTGCGTGCGCACGGTCCAGGGCTCGTACAGCAGGTTGGCCGCGAACGACGCCACGGTCACGCCGTCGTCGCGCAGTTTCTCCTTGATGCCGGCGTCGATGTCGCGCTCGACCCCGCCGTAGCGCCGGTTCCAGAACACGGCGCCGGCGCCGAGCTCGTCGACCAACGCCGGAAGCACCTTCGCCGCCTCCCCTCTGCGCAGCACGAGCGAGGAGCCGCGTTCGCTCAGGCGCTCGCCGAGGGATGCCAACGACCCGTGCAACCACCAGCGCGCAGCCCCGCCGATGAGGCGGACGCCGTCGGACTCCTCGTCGAGGATGTACAGCGCCACGATCGGTTCGTCGCGGTCGAGCGCCGCACGCAACGCCGGGTTGTCGGAGAGCCGGAGGTCGTCGCGGAACCAGACGATCGAGGGCGAAGACATCCCTCGACGCTATCCGCCGCGGCATCCCCGTTTTCGGGCTTGACACCGTCAGCGCCACCCGCGCCGCGCCTGCCCCGCGACCGCCGGCCGGGCCCCGCCGGCCGCGCCGACTTGGTCGCGAGATCACACGCCCGTGCCGAGGTCACCCGACGTGGGGTGACCGGATCGTGCGCTCTCGAGCCGATCGTGTGATCTCGCCGACTGCCGGATGCCGGGCGGAGGCGAAGCGGCCGGGAAGAGTCCGCTGCGCGTCAGAGATTCGAGACGTCGTGCCCCTTAGGCAGCGCCACGGCGAGACCGCCGGCGACGATGCGCGTGTAGATGCGCGTCGCCTCGCCGAACTCGTCGCCGTCCAGCTCGATCGGCTGCGCGGGGGCCGTCGCCAGCTCGATACCCGTGCCGCGGAGGTAGCGCACCGACGAGTCCTTGCGGCGCTCGAGCACACGGCGGCCGGCGCGGAACTTGCGCAGCACCGAGTTGTCCCACACGATCTTCCGCCAGACGCCGAGCCAGCCCCACATGCCGGTCGGCTGAAGAACGGCCACGTCGAGGCGACCGTCGACGATGGAGGCGTCGGGGATCAGCGCCACGCCGCCCTGCAGGGCACCGCAGTTGGCGAAGAGCACGCTGTGCACCTTCGCGGAGTGCAGGCGGTGACCGTTCAGCTGGTACATCACCCGGAACGGCTTCGCGCCGACAAGAGAGCGGGCGGCGCCGTCGACGTATGCCACCCAGCCCACCTGCTTCTTCAGCTCGGGGCGGGTGTTCTGGATCATCGCGGCGTCGAGGCCCATCCCGGCCATCACGACGAAACCGTGCTCCTCGACGTCGCCGTTGGCGCGACGGATGCGCGCGATGCCGGAGTCGGTCTTCTGCACGAAGCCGTCGAAGGTCGCGCGGATCATCGCGTCGCCGTCATCGAGCGGGAGGTTGAGGTTGCGCGCGAGCAGGTTGCCCGTGCCGCTGGGCACGATGGTCAGGGGCACGCCGGTGGAGGTGAGCGCCTCCGCTACGGCGCGGACGGTGCCGTCACCACCCGCCACGAGCACGGCATCCACCTTCTCGTCGAGGGCGGCGCGGGTGGCGTCGTCGCCGAGGTCGTCGACGGTCGTCTCGTAGAAGAGGGGCTCGGCCCAGCCGGCCTCGGCGGCCAGCTCGGCGACGCGCGCTCGGAGCGCCTCGGGCTCGACCTTCGTGGGGTTGTAGACGAGGGCGGCGCGCTTCTTCTGCGCCTCCTCGGCATCCATGGGCGCGTCATCGCCGTCGACGTCGACGCGCTGCGTCTTGCCGGGCAGCTCTTCCGACGAATCGGGCGCGATGTCGTCGGGCTGATGGATGACGTCGTCGGGCTCGGCGGCATCCTTGGGGTCGGGAACGTTCTTGCGCGGGTGGTCGTCGATGTCGTCGCCGAGCCGGGCGGAGTGGAAGTGCTCGTCCGAACCCCCGGCTGCAGCGGCATCCGCCTTCACCTCGGCGGGAGCGTCGGCAGGGATCAGGGGGGATTCCGCGTCGTCACGCGGCTCGTCAGAGGCGGCCATGGCATCCACCCTAGGACCGACGCCCGCGGCGGGACCGGCCGGACGGGCGGGCTTGACGGGGGGATGCCGGAGCCGCATGCACCGCGTCGACCGGGCCGTCGTGCCGCGGTCGCGCCCGACCGGTTGAGGCTGCGCACGACGAAGCGATGTCGGATGCCGACCATAGTATGGACGCGTGATCGACCTGACTCTGCTGCGTGAAGATCCCGAGCTCGTGAAGCGCTCCCAGATCGCCCGCGGCGAGTCGCCGGATTCGGTGGACGCCGCCCTCGCCGCCGACCGCGACCGCCGCTCCGCCATCACCGCCTTCGAAGAGTTGCGCGCCGCGCAGAACGCGCACGGCAAGCGTGTCGCGCAGGCGCCGAAAGAAGAGAAGGCCGCCCTCGTGGCCGAGGCGAAGCAGCTGAGTGAACAGGTCAAGTCGGCGCAGCACGCGGTCGGCGAGGCCGAGGCCGCCGCCGACGCGGCGCTGGCGAAGATCGAGAACATCGTCATCGAGGGCGTGCCCGCGGGCGGCGAAGAGAACTTCGTCACGCTCCGCACCCACGGCGAGATCCCCGCGTACGACTTCGAACCGCTCGACCACCTCGCCCTCGGCGAGAAGCTCGGCGCGATCGACATGGAGCGCGGCACCAAGGTGTCGGGCAGCCGCTTCTATTTCCTCACCGGCATCGGTGCGCGCCTCGAGCTCGCGTTGATGACCCTGGCGCTGGACCGCGCGCTGCAGGCCGGGTTCACCCCGATGATCCCCCCGACGCTCGTGCGTCCCGAGGTCATGCGCGGCACCGGCTTCCTCGGCCAGCACGCCGACGAGGTGTACCACCTGCCGAAGGAAGACCTCTACCTGGTGGGCACCAGCGAGGTTCCGCTCGCCGGCTACCACATGGACGAGATCCTCGACTTCGAGCGGGGGCCGAAGCGCTACGCGGGCTGGTCCACCTGCTATCGCAGCGAGGCGGGCTCGTACGGCAAAGACACCCGCGGCATCATCCGGGTGCACCAGTTCAACAAGCTCGAGATGTTCGTCTACATCGACCCGGCCGATGCCGAGTCCGAGCACGACCGCCTGGTCGCGATGCAGGAAGCCATGCTGCAGGACCTCGGCCTCGCCTACCGCGTGATCGATGTCGCCGCCGGTGACCTGGGCTCCAGTGCCGCGCGAAAGTTCGACATCGAGGCGTGGGTGCCCACGCAAGACGCCTACCGCGAGCTCACCAGCACGTCCAACTGCACGACCTACCAGGCGCGTCGCCTCGAGACCCGGTTCCGGCCCGAGGGCGGGGGCAAGACCCAACCCGTCGCGACGCTGAACGGCACGCTCGCGACCACCCGCTGGATCGTCGCCCTGCTCGAGACGCACCAGCGCGAAGACGGATCGGTCGCGGTGCCCGAGGTGCTGCGGCCGTACCTCGGCGGGCTCGAGGTCATGGAGCCGATCGCGTGACCGACGAGGCCGCTCTCCCCGACACCGGCGCCGTCGACAGCGCGCCGAAGCAGGAGGCGGCCGACGTCGTCGCCGCCCTGGCAGACGACGCCCCTGTCGGACGGATGCTCATCGCCCTCGACATCGACGGCACCGTGCTCCTCGAAGACGACACCCTCAGCCCCGGTGTCGTCGAAGCGGTGACGGATGCCGCCGAGGCGGGCCACGAGGTCATGCTCGCCACCGGGCGCAGCTGGGACAGCACGCACACGATCATGGACCGTCTCGGCATCCGTCCCGAGTACGCGGTGTGCTCCAACGGTGCGGTGATCATGCGACGCGTCAGCGACGAGGACTCCGATTCGTACGAACGGGCCCACGTCGAGACGTTCGACCCCACCGAGGTGCTGGCGTTGCTGGGCGAGCACCTTGCCGGCGCGCACTTCCTGGTCGAGTTGCCCGATGGCACACGACTGTTCACCGACTACCTCGACGACTGGAACCTCGTCGGCGCCAACCGGGTGCCGTTCGAGCGCCTGTCGGATCAGGCGGTCTGCCGTGTCGTGGTGGTCGCTCCCGAGCAGACCGACCAGGACTTCCTGCAGCTCGTCGAGCGCATCGGCCTCAGCCAGGTCTCTTACGCGATCGGGTGGACGGCCTGGCTCGACATCGCCCCGCAGGGCGTCGACAAGTCGACCGCGCTCGAGCGGGTGCGCGCCTGGCTCGACATCGCGCCCGAACGGGTGCTCGTCATGGGTGACGGGCGCAACGACATCGAGATGATGCACTGGGCCGTGCGCAACGGCGGCCGGGCGATCGCGATGCACCAGGGTCCGCCCGAGGTGCATGCCGCGGCCGGCGAAGTGGGACTGTCGGTCAGCGAGGGCGGTGTCGCCGCCGCGCTCCGCTCGCTCTGACACGAGGCGTGCGCGTCGGCACTCTGTTCCCGGTCCCGACTCGCCACCCCTGATCCTCGCGTCGGCCGCCGAGCCGGTCGCGGTGGGGCCCGACCCCGATCGTCCTCAGCGCCCCCACGCCTCGCGCACCGCCGCGCGCAGCGTCCGCCCGTCCGCCCGGTGGAGTTCGCGCCGACTGCGTTCGTATGCCGCGCGCGCGGCATCCTGGAACACCCCGGCGCGAGCGGGGGCGGTCGCCGCGAGCGAGGCGAGGCACTTCTGCAGCCTCACCTGCACCTCGACGTCGGCCGCGCCGTCGCGCGCCAGGGGGCGGAAGGCGTCGTCGACCAGGTCGGCGAGTGACGGCGCGCGGACGAAGACCCGGTCGTACTCGACCCCCGTGGAGGTCGGAGTGGTCAGACCGCGGGTGAAGACCCGCTGCAGCGCGGCCATCACGTCGATCGCGGTCCCCGGGTCGTTGGTCGCGGCGGACAGGGCGCGGCTGCCGATCTCGGTCAGGGCGATGACACCGAACCGCGGATCCTGCTCGAACGTGCGGTGGTGCTCGATGCGGAAGGCTCGACGGATGCCGGCACGGACGGCATCGTCGACGTCCCCGGCGACGACGGCGAGGGGCACGCGGGCATCGGCGATGCGCCCGGGGGTCGCTCGCACGTGCACCTCGATCTCGTGCTGCTTCGCGAGGCGGTCGAGGCCGGCGACGTCGATGTGCGTGACGTATCCGACCTTCTCGGCGTGCACGGCGGCGGCATCCGCGGGCTCGATGACGGCCGGACGTGCGCCGAGAGTCGGCGACTCCGCGTGCAGCTCAAGCGAGATGGTCGCGGCCTTCTCGACGCGATCGATGACATCCGCCATGCGCCCGAACGTCGACAGGTGCGAGATCCATCTCAGCAGAGTGAAGACCACGAGCGCGATGACCACCAGGGTCGCGACGAACAGGATGGTGCGCCCCTGCGGCTCGTAGTAGCCGGTCGAGAGGGCGACGATTCCGACGAGCGAGAAGGTGAACGCCCCGATGAAGGTCGAAACGGCGTTCTGCGACGTGGGGTCGGCGATGAGCAGCGGAGTCGAACGCGGGGTCGCGGTGGTCGTGGCCGCCGAGAACGCGGTGACCATCGCCGTCACCGAGAAGGTGCTGACGGTGAGCATCGCCGTGGCGATGATCTGCAGCAGCGAGCCCACGGAGTTCTGGGCGAGATCGATCCCGAACTCGAACGGCAGGAGGGGGCCGAGATAGTTGGCCGCCAGGGCGACCACGACGGCGATGAGGGTGAACGACGCCGCCCGCACCCACACCTGTCTCCCGAGGCGGAGGAAGAAGGATGCCAGGGAGCTGCGCGTCGATGTGGCCATTCCGCTGACGATATCCCGTCGGGTGCCGGGCGGTTCGGGGCTGGACGGCCAGGACGCGCAGCATCTCCCGCCCGACACGTTGGCGAAACGTCCCGCAACTTGTCGGACATGTGTCGGTGTCAGGGTCTGAGCATCCCCTTCGATCGGATGCCGAAAGTCCCCCGTGGTTGACGATCGTTCCCGTCTCACTCGAGGAGCCTGCGCACGCATGTCCACGACCACATCTCCCCGCCGATCGAGGATGCGCCGATTCGGCGTCGTCCTCGTGGCGGCCTTCGCCCTCTTCGGGCCGCTCTGCGTCGCGCCCGCGGCGCACGCCGCCCCGCCGGCCGCCGTCCTCACCGTGGACGTCGCGTCCCCGACCGCCGCGGTGGGCGACACCGTCGTCGTGACCGTCAGCGGATCGGGCGTCAGCGACCTGTACGCGTACGACCTCGTGCTGTCCGCCGACGATCTCCTTCTCGAGCCGACGGGCGACGACCCGACCGGACCGGACGGGGGCTTCACCTCCGCCGTCGCCGCGCCGGGAGAGGTGACGATCACCCACACGCGCCTCGGCACATCGCCCGGACTGTCGAGCACCGGCCGGATCGTTCTCGCGAGCGTGCCGGTGCGCGTGCTCGCCGTCGGCACGGCGCGCATCGAACTCTCGGCCGCGCGTCTGGTCTCGTCGACGGGTGAGGTGTCGACCAGCGCCGCCGGGGCGTCGGCGACGCTCTCCCTCACCGCGGTCCCCGCGCCGACACCGTCGCCGACCGCGACACCGTCGCCGACCGCCACCGCGACGCCGACCCCGACCCCGACCCCGACCCCGACCGCGACGGCGACCCCCGCACCGACGGCATCCGCGTCGCCGCCGCCGACCGGGTCGGCCGCCGCGGGGTCCGGAGGGTCCGCCCTCGCGACGACCGGTGCCGACGCTGCCGCCTGGCTGACATCCGGCGCGGTCGGTGTCGTGCTCCTCGCCGCCGGAGGTCTGCTGGTCGCCCGTCGCCGTCAGGGGGTGCGCGAGTGAGCGCCCGCCCTTCGTCCGCCCCGTCTCGTGAAGGATCCGTCATGACCCCCCTGTCCCGACGTGCCCTCGCGGTCGCGACCGCTCTCGGCGTCGTCGCAGCCGGTGCTCTCGTCGCTCCCGCCGCCGCCACCGCGGCACCGGCGCCCACGGCGGCACCGTTCCTCGCGCCGTACTACACGGAGCTCGACCTCACCGGCGACGACCAGGTGACCGAGGCCGATCTCGGCATGCTCGCCGCGGGGATCGGGCTCACGTCCGACGATGCCGGATGGTCGGATGCCGCGGCCGCCGACCTGGACGACGACGGTGCCGTCACGGCATCCGATCTCGCTCTGCTCTCGCAGCGCGTGATCTACGACGACGGTCCGTTCGAGCTCGTGGAGGCCGACACCGTGTCGATGCAGGCCGCCATGAACGCGGGCGTGGTCACCTCGGTGTCGCTCACGCAGCAGTACCTCGACCGCATCGCGGCCTACGACAAGGTGGTACGGCAGGACGGAGGGCGTCCGCTGAACTCCATCATCACCACGAGCACGGTGGCGCTGCAGGCTGCGGCCGAGGCCGACGCCGTGCGCGCCGAGAAGGGGATGACGAGCATGCTCCTCGGCATCCCGGTCGCCCTCAAAGACAACTACAACACCGTCGACATGCCGACCACGGCCGGCTGCGGATGCTGGAACGCGAACCAGACGACCACGGATGCGACCATGGTCGAGGGTCTGCGCGCCGACGGCGCCGTCATCGTGGCGAAGGCCTCGATGGACGAGTTCGCCATCAACCTGTCGTCGCAGTGGTCGGCCCTCCAGCCGGCGGGCACGGCGCTGACCGTGTCGAGCCCATACGACACCACGAAGACCTCGGGCGGCTCCAGCGGCGGCACCGGCGCCGCGATCGCCGCCAACCTCGCGGGGCTCGGCTTCGGCACCGACACGGGCGGCTCGATCCGCATCCCGTCGACGTACAACCAGCTCGTGGGCGTGCGTCCCACGGTCGGCCTCGCCAGCCGCGACGGCATCGTGCCCCTCGCGCTGTCGCAGGACACCGGAGGACCGATGGCCCGCTCGGTGCTCGACGCGACGGTCGCCCTCGACGCCGTCGTGGGCCAGGACGCCGGCGACCCCGTCACGGCCCGGCAGGAGGGCAAGGTCCCCGACACCTACACGTCGTACCTCGACGCGGACGCGCTCGCGGGAAAGAAGATCGGCTACATCGCGTCGATGCTCGGCACCGACCCGATCACGCAGCGCCTGTTCACCCAGGCGCGGGCCTCGCTCGAAGCGCGGGGCGCCACGGTGGTCGAGGTGACCGCGCCCGAGGGCTTCGCCGCGATCGTGGGCGAGGGCAGCGGCAGCGGTCCGGAATTCAACCACGACCTGAACGACTACATCGCCGCGTACCTCAACCCCGCGGTGACGACCCGGAGCCTGCTCGAGATCTCGCAGTCGCCGAACATCGTGCCCGGCCGCGCCGAGAGCCCCTACGGCGCACGCGCCGCCATCACCGAGGAGACCTACCAGGCCTGGGCGGGCCCCGAGGGGACGCACACCCTGCAGCTGGCGCGCGGCAAGCAGATCATGACCGCGCTGATGGATGACCAGGACCTGGATGCCGTGATCTACCCGAGCGGCAACCCCTACTCCACGATCGGCACGAACATGCGTCTGAGCCCCAACACCGGGCTCCCCGCGGTGACCGTGCCGATGGGCCAGGGTATGGCGGGGGAGGCCTCGACCGGGGGAGTGAACCTCGAGTTCCTCGGGCGCGACTTCGCCGAGGGTCCGCTCCTCGGTCTCGCCTACTCGTTCGAGCAGGCGACGCACGCCCGGACGACGCCGGCGGCGTACGGTCCGCTCGGCTGACCCGTGCGGCGGCTCNCCGCCGGGCACGCGGCCGCGTGCGACCCGAGCTCGCTCCTCGGTAGACTCGGGGCGTCCGGGAGGGTTGTCCGAGCGGCCGATGGACCTGGTCTTGAAAACCAGTGGGCAGCAATGTCCCGTGGGTTCGAATCCCACACCCTCCGCAACGACGGAAGCGGCTCCCGCAGGGGGCCGCTTCCGTCGTTAAGACCGGCTGAGCGGGATGAGAACGTCGTTGGGCCCACGCCGCCGGAGGCTCCGCGCGTCGCGGAGCGACGCGTGGAGGGGCGGTGGGGAGAATCCCACACCCTCCGCCGGATTAGCGCTGCAGCGGCGAAGCGGTCGAGCCCCGCACGTTCAGGCGCGGGCTGAGGATCACGCGGTGGATCGGCCGGTCCGGGTCTTCCATCCGACGCGCGACGAGGTCGATGGCCGCTTCGCCGACGGCGCGCCGGGGCGGGGCCACGGCGGTCAGCGCGGGTGAGAAGAGCTCGGCGATCTCGTCGTCGTACGCGACGATCGACAGGTCGCCCGGCACCGAGATGCCGCGGTTGAGGGCGAGGTCCACGAAGGCCATGGCCTCGGGGTCGGAGTGCACCACCAGGGCCGTGACGCCGTTGGTGAGTGCCGCGTCGAGGGTCGCGTCGACGACCGCGGAGAATTCGGGGCTGGTGCGGGGAGGCAGCATCGATTCGAAATGGTCGCTCGGGGTCAGGTCCAGCTCGATGCAGGCGGCATGCCACCCCGCCGTGATCTTGCGCGAGGTGGGGGAGTCGCGCGAGATGATGAGGCCCACGCGACGGTGGCCCAGCGCGGCGAGGTGTCGCGCGGCCAGGACGGCGCCGAGGGCGTGGTCGGTGGTGACAGACTCCACGGGTGCGCCACCGGGCAAGGCCGTCGCCTCCCGTTCGACGAGCACGCTGGGTACGCCCGTGTCGATGAGCCACTGCACGACGTCCTGGGCGTGCGCGGTGTCGGTGTTCGGGGCCACGATCAGGCCGCGCACGCCATCGGTGTGGACGAGACGCTCGAGCACGGGCCGCTCGTCCTGCAGCTCGTACGAGGCTCCGCGCAAGACGACACCCAGGCCGAGACGGGCGGCGGCGGCCTCCGCGCCGCGCACGACCCCGGGCCAGTAGTAGTTCAGCGACGGCACCAGCATGGCGACGGATGCCGTCGGTGCGACGGATACCGGCGGGGCTGCGTCCGAGGCCGGAGCCGAGAGACCGGCCGCGGGTGCGACGGCGCCCCCGTGCACGCGCTCCAGCAGGCCCTCGGATTCCATCTGCGCCAGATCGCGCCGCAACGTGACGGGAGCGACCCCCAACTCGTCGACGAGCTGGGACACACGTACGGCGCCTTCGCGATGGAGGATGGCTAGAACGTGGGTGCGTCGTTCGGCGGCGAGAGGGGCCGCAGCCTGATTCGTCATCGGGTTTCCTCGGTGGTTGCAGGGTATGTTTCGAAGGTTACGACCACGTCGGGGCGGTCGGAGACGTCGAGCTCGAGACGGGTGAGGCGTGCGCCCCACACCTCGGTGAGCAGGGGGTCCACCAGGTCGCGTCGCGTCACGGTGCTCCTCACGCCCGCAGGCCAGCGGATGACGACGGGGAACGCGCCGGCGAGCGGCTCGACGTGCGCTTTCGCGCCGGTGGCGTCGACGTCCACTTTGCCAGCGAGCACGAGGTGCCATCGGTGAGCCGCTCCGACGGCGCTGCGCCATTTGTCGCGAACCAGGACGCGGCCGTCGGCGAACGAGACGTGACGCCGCCAGGACGCGGCCGTTCCGTCGGGGTAGGCCCCGGCCAGGTCGGCGGACCACTCGACGATCGCCTCGTCGAGGGTGACGGTGACATCGCGGGCTCGGTAGTCGGAACCGGGACTCTGCTGCCGTCCGGCGATCACGGGTGCGTTGTGCCAGGCGCTCTGCATCGTCCAGATGTCGTATCGATCCGGTCCGAAGGTCTGCTTCGTGTACGTCGGCCTCCCGACGTCGACGACGACGGGAACGCCGTCGGAGGCGATGACGAAGCTGCCGACGTCGTTGTGATTGTGGTGCTCGCCGTTGTGGCCGCCCTTCACCGCCACGGTGAGACCGGCGGTCGAGCCGCTCCGCCCGCGCGCGAGAAGCACTTCGGTGGACGGTAGCCACACGCGGCCGACGAGCGGCGCCGGCGCGGCGGTCGCCTCGATCCAGTCGGTGTCCGTGATACCGCGGAGAAGCCGGCCCAGCCCGAAGGTCTCGGTCGCGGCGGGTATCCCGCGGCCGCGGTGGCTTGCTGCGTGCGCGACGGCATCCCGATCCCCGGCGGCCCGCGCGCTGCGGTGCAGCGCGTGCCAGGGCTGGTCGCTCGGCGGCTTGGCCTGTCCGTCCGCGAGATTGAGGTACCAATCGCCGCCGAGGTGCGAGCGGTGCGGGAAGGCGACGGTCGCCGCCAGCGCCGGTACGTGGGCTGCATCGAGGTGGCCCTCCGTGGCGAAGGACACCATCTCGAGCGCTTCCAGTGCCCGGCATGCGCCGTTCCACCAGTATCCGTACCCCTCGTCGATGGCGCCGTCGAGGGGGAGGGCGGTGACGTACCTGTCCATGCCCTCGAGGGCGAGGGCGATGATGCCGCAGCGCCGTTCGCTCTCCTCCGGGGCGTCGAGCAGGCGGAGCGCCGCCGTGATCACGTTGCCGTGGATCCAGGGGTTCCAGTTGTGGACGTCGCCGTCGAGACCGATCCAGTGCCAGTCCCTGCGCGTCTGGAACGGGTCGAGGACGCGTCGGCGAACCTCATGGCGGATGCGTGCGCGGACTCCGGGGTACGCCGCCTCCAGTGCCTCGCCCAGCACGTGGTCGACCCAGGCGAGCTGCGCTGCCACCTCTCCGGCGCCGAGATCGAGGAACGGCTTCTCCGGGAGGGCGAGAACGGAGCCTGAGGCGAGGGCGTCGTCGTGTGCCGGCCAGCACCACGAGGTCTGCTCGCAGAGGAGCCACACGCCGTCCAGCACCTCGTCGAGCCAACGTCGTTCCGCCGTGACCGCCGCGGCGACGACCGCACGGCTGAGCCGTCGCTGACGTTCGAAGACGACCGACTCCCAGCTGTCCCGATCCCCGTCGCCGTGCACGCGCGCCGCTGCGCTCGCGAGAGCGACCTGCCACGCGGTCCCGACATCGTGCGAAGCCCGCGCGAGCACCGCCGCCACGGCGGACCTATCGACGCTTCCCTCTGCGCCCCACACGTCGCGATCGCTCGCGGGCGCGACGGGGAGGGCGTCCTCGGGTCGGCGCAGGGTCCGGCGCAAGGTGTCCGCGAGTCTCTCGCTGACGCCGACGGCATCCTGAGCGTGCCAGTGCGCAGCGAGAGCGCCGGAGAACTCGGTGTGCGGAAAAGGGGTGAGCGTCATCGGTCCCATCCTTGAAACGATCAGAAGCGATCATAACAAAATTAAAACGACGTTGCAATGAACGATTCGCGTTGATACGCTCCTGAAACGGTCGCTTGAGGCGAGTTCAAAGGAGATCCCGTGTCCGTTACATCGCACCCTTCATCCCAGAGCACGACGGTCTCGTCGTCCGCTTCGGGCTGGGCGCGCCGCGACTGGACGGACTTCGCCGATCGCCTCCTCGCAGCCGCGCGAGATCACGCATCCGAGAACAACGCTCGCATCACATTCCCGGGTGCCGAGGGCGGATACGGTCGTGCGGTCGACGGACTCGAGGGGTTCGCCCGCACCTTCCTGTTGGCCGCGTTCCGGCTCGCCGGCGACGACGGTCACGGCCTCGAGGATCTCGCGGAGTTCTATCGTCGCGGCGTCGAGAACGGGGTCGACCCGGCCGCTGCGGACCGGTGGGTGCGCATGGACGAGCACCCCCAGGCCAAGGTCGAGGCCGCATCCCTCGCCGTGGCGCTCGACATGACCCGGCCGTGGATCTGGGACCGGTTGGACGATGTCACCCGGCAGCGCGTCATCGACTACCTGGCTCCGGTCGTCGGAGACGACACCTACCCGAAGACCAACTGGCTGTGGTTCCGCGTCGTCGTCCAGACCTTCCTCCGTTCCGTCGGGGGGCCGTGGTCGACGGACGACATCGCCGCAGACCTCGCGCTCCACGACGAGCTGACCCGAGTCGACGGGTGGATCTCCGACGGGTTCGAGCGCTCCTACGACCACTACGTCGGGTGGGCGCTGCACGTCTACCCCATCCTCTGGCCCCGCATGCGGGGGGCTGCGGATCTCGCGGCCGGGCGCATCGCCGATGTCGCCGGGCTCGACCGGTACCTCGAGGACGCCGTCCGCCTGGTCGGCGCCGACGGATCCCCCCTGATGCAAGGACGCAGCCTCGTCTACCGCTTCGCCGCCGCCGCTCCGTTCTGGGCAGGGGTGCTCGCCGGTGTCCGCTCGATGTCCCTCGGGACTCTCCGCCACGCGGCCGAGAAGGTCGTGCGCCACTTCGACGACGCCGGTGCGCCGGACGAGCGCGACATCCTGACGCTCGGATGGCACGGCGAATGGCGCGACCTCGCGCAGTCCTACTCCGGACCCGGGTCGCCGTACTGGGCCGTCAAAGGATTGCTCGGGGTGATGCTCCCGGCTGACCACCCGGTGTGGGTCGCCGAGGCGGAGCCGCTTCCCATCGAGCGCGGCGACTACCTGCGCGCGATCGCGGCGCCCGGATGGGTCGTCTCGGGGACGGATGCCGACGGCATCGTCCGCATCGCCAACCACGGAACCGACCACGCCGTCGAAGGGGCGCTGGTCGGGGATTCCCCGCTGTACGCCCGGATCGGATACTCCACGGCCGCGGCGCCCCTGGCGAACGAGCGAGCGTGGGAGGAGCCCCTCGAGCAGAGCGTGAGCATCGTCGACGGGCACGGCCGCGCCACCCACCGCGCCGCCATGCGGCTCATCGACACACGCGTGCAGCACGACGCCGGCGGACACGTCGCCATCGCCGCATCCGTTTCCGCCGCGCACTGGATCACCGCGGCTCCCAGTGTTCACCGACACGGCTCCGGCCTGGTCGGCGAGGTGGAGGTGGCCGGGGTGGTCGAAGTGCATTCGCTCCTGCGCGGACCGTGGGAGATGCGTCTCACCCGCGTCGTCTCGCTCGAACCGCATCTGGACGCGCGGGAGCTCCGCATGCGAGTCGGCGGCTGGGCTGTCTCGGGGGATGACACGGACTCCGACGTCGACGGCGCTCAGGCGCTCGCCCGCTCCGGTGCCGTGCGCAGCTCTCTCGTCGCCCTCCACGCCGAGGCCCGGGCGCGAATCGAACACCGCGTGGATGCCAGCCCCCTGGGTCCCCGGTCCGCCGTCCCCGTCGCCGAGTACCCCCTGCTCGTCGGGGAGTGGCTGCACGCCCTCATCGGGCTCGCCGCCGACGACGACGCGCCGAGGGCGCTGTCCGGGTCGGTGGAACACGACGGGACGCGTCTCGTCACCATCACTTGGCCGGATGCCACGGTCACCACCAGTCGTCTCGCGCAGACCGGCATCACCGCGGTCGCGAGTCGATAATCCCGAGGGTCCCCGAAGGTGGGGCGCCCGACCTTACGAAGGAGTAACCAAGAATGAAGCGCACGTACGCTGCCGCAGCCGGCGTCATCACTGTTGCAACGCTCTCGCTCACCGCGTGCAGCGGCGGATCCACCGGCGATGCCGCAGAGCCCGGCGGTCCGGTCACCCTCACCCTCTCGGGGTGGGCCCTGGACACCACGCCCGAGTTCCAGCTGCTCGCCGACGCGTTCTCGGAGAAGAACCCCGACGTCACCGTCGAGGTCACCGGCTACGACGCCGCCGACTACAACACCCTTCTCACCACCGACCTCGCCGCCGGGTCGGGTCCGGACATCATCACGCAGAAAGAGGTGAAGTACCTCCCGACCCTGGTCGAAGGGGGCCAGCTGCTCGACGTCTCCGACGTCGCGCTGTCGGACGAGATCGGCGGTGCATCGTCGTACCAGGTCGACGGCACGCAGTACGCCGTGCCGTACCGTCAGGACTCCTGGGTCCTGTTCTACAACAAGGCCCTCTTCGCCCAGGCCGGCGTCGCCGAGCCCGACGGGAGCTGGACGTGGGCCGACTACGACGCGGCCGCCGCGCAGCTGACCGACGGCATCGCCGCGGCGGGCGGTACCGCGAAGGGCACCTACCAGCACCGCTGGCAGTCCACCGTCCAGGGCTTCGCCAACGCGCAGCAGGACGGCGACATCCTCAGCGGCGAGTACGACTACATGGCTCCGTACTACGAGCGCGTGCTCGGCCTGCAGGACGACGGCGACCAGGTCGCCTTCAACACCAGCACCGCCAACCAGCTGACCTACCAGGGCGAGTTCGGCACCCAGAACGCCGCCATGCTCCCCATGGGCACCTGGTACGTCGCGACCCTCATCGCCCAGCAGGCATCGGGTGACGCCAACACCTTCGAGTGGGGCATCGCGCCGATCCCGCAGGCCGACGCCTCCACCACCGGCACCACCAATACCCCCGTCACCTTCGGCGACCCGACCGGCTTCGGCATCAACGCCGGGATCGCCGACGAGAAGGTGCAGGCGGCCAAGGACTTCCTCGCCTTCGCCTCGAGCGAAGAGGCCGCGCAGCTGCTCGCCGGTATCGGCATCACCCCCGCGCTGCTGACGGACGGGGTCGTCGAGACCTACTTCAGCAATGAGGGTGCACCGCAGGACGAGTTGTCCCGCTTCGCCTTCGCCGAGCACGACACGCACCCCGAGAACCCGACGTCGAACAAGGCTGCCGCCATCCAGAACATCCTTCTCGACATGCACTCGGCGATCCTCTCCGGATCGACCTCCGTGGATGCCGCCATCACCGACGCGCAGAACCGCGTCGCCAACGAGGTCGGCCTGGGCTGACCCTCCCCGTGGCCNAGCCGGCCACCACCTCCCCCCTACCTGCCTGGAGGCACTCATGGCGAGCATCGCCGCCACTGACCACGGAACTGCCCCGCAGCCGCCGGTCGCGCCCGACCGCCGTCGACGGTCGCGGCTGAAGATGCGCAACACCCTCGTCGGGTGGAGCTTCATCCTCCCGAACTTCCTCGGCTTCGGCCTGCTGACGCTGGTCCCCATCGTCGTGCTGTTCTACATGTCGTTCACGAACTGGAACGTGTTCGGCAAGGCCGACTGGATCGGCTTCACCAACTACCAGCGACTGATCGGTGACGGAAGCTTCCAGATCTCGGTCATCAACACCCTGTACTACTCCGTGCTGCACATCCCCCTGACGATCATCGTGTCGCTGGGGCTGGCGCTGCTGCTGAACAACAAGCTGCGCGGCGTCGCGTTCTTCCGCACCGCCGCGTTCTTCCCCTACATCACATCCATCGTCGCGATCGCCGTGGTCTGGAACCTGCTGTTCAGCCCGGAGTACGGCCCCATCAACGAGAGCCTGCGCTTCCTCGGCATCCAGAACCCCCCGGGCTGGCTCACCTCGCCCGAATGGGCCATGCCCGCCGTCGTCGTCGTCAGCACCTGGCGCGACATGGGCTACTACATGATCCTCTTCCTGGCAGGGCTGCAGACCGTCCCCCGCGAGCTGCACGAAGCGGCCCGCATGGACGGGGCCAACGTGTGGCAGCGGTTCGTGAACGTCACCATCCCCTGCCTCCGCCCCACGATGTTCTTCGTCACCGTGATGCTGACCATCAACTCGTTCAAGATCTTCGATCTCATCCTCGTGATGACGGAGGGCGGCCCCGGGCAATCGACGCTCGTGCTGTCGCAGTTCATCTTCCGCAAGGGATTCGAGGAGAGCCAGTACGGCTACGCCTCCGCGGCGTCGGTCGCCCTGTTCTTCCTCTGCATCATCGTCACTGTCGTGCAGTTCGTGTGGAACAAGAAGCGGAGCACCTGATGGTCGGTACAGCCACCCCCACCCAGGACCTCAAGACGGTGAGCATCGTCGCGCCGCCCCCTCCGCGCCGCGGCCTCTTCAAGCTCGCCGGCGGCGGTCAGCGTCCCGTCGACGCCCCGCCCCTGACTCCGGCGCGTCGTGCGGCTCGGATCGCCGGCTACGTCGCCCTCCTCGTCTTCGCCGCGGCGCTGCTCATGCCGTTCTTCTGGATGGTCATGAGCTCGCTGAAGTCCGCGAACGAGGTCTTCTCCATCCCGCTGACCTGGATTCCGGAGACCTTCGTCTGGCAGAACTACGTCGACATCTGGTCGCAGTCGAACATCCTCACGTGGATCCGCAATACGCTGTTCCTGTCGGTCGTCGTCACCGCGCTGCAGGTGTTGACGGGTTCGTTCGCCGCGTACGGGTTCGCTCGCATCCGATTCCCCGGACGCGACGTGCTCTTCCTGCTCTACATCGGCACCATCGCCGTGCCGTGGCAGTCGTACATGATCCCGCAGTTCATCCTGCTGACGAACTTCAACGTCACCAACACCCTGTGGGCCGTCGTGCTCCTGCAGGCGTTCGGTGCCTTCGGTGTGTTCCTCATGAAGCAGTACTACGAGACGATCCCCGAGGAACTCTCCGAGGCGGCGCGCATCGACGGACTCAGCGAGTACGCGATCTGGCGCAAGATCATGCTCCCGCTGTCGGTCCCGGCGCTGGCGAGCCTGACCCTGCTCACCTTCGTCAACACCTGGAACGACTACCTCGGGCCGTTGATCTACCTGCGCAACCCCGACCTCTGGACCATCCAGCTGGGTCTGCGCAGCTTCGTCAGCAACCTCTATGACACCAACTACGCGCTGCTGTTCGCCGGTCTCACCATCTCGGTGATCCCGATCGCCATCATCTTCCTGCTCGGCCAGAAGTACTTCGTCGAGGGCATCGCGACCAGCGGGCTCAAGGGCTGACCATGAAGAATCTCGTCTCCCACGACACGTGGGCCGGCATCATCGGGATGCTGTACCTCGGCCTGATCTCCAACGTGCTGCTGGCCGTCGGAAGCGTACCGTTCCTCATCCTCCTGATGACGACCGATCCCGCGCTCTCCTGGCCGATGCTCGCGCTGACGATGCCCCTCACCGCCCCCGTGGTCGCGGCCGTGTTCCGCGCGTTCCGCGAGCACTCGAGTGTCGGAGTCGGCCCGATCCGCGCGTTCCTGGCAGGCCTGAGGGACACGTGGCGACGGGCACTGGCACTCGGTGCGCTGGCCTCCGTCATCCTCGTCATCGTCCTCGTCGACGTTCGATTCCTCTCCGACTCGGCCGTGGCGGTGTACACCGTGCCTCTGCTGGCGGTGGTCGCGATCCTCACCGTGAACACGGTCGTGATCTCGCTCGTCGCCCTGGCGGAGGTGCCCGAGGCGCGGCTGCGCGACCTCCTCAAGGCCGCGCTCTATCTGGGACTCCGACGCTGGTACCTCAGCGCGATCTCGTTGGTGGCGCTGATCTTGCAGGCCGGCGTGTTCACCGTCGCGCCGGCGATCGGCATCGGCATCACGGCATCCGCGGCGTTCTACCTCGCCTGGACCAACGCCCGCTACACCCTTCGCCCGGTCCTGGACCCGGCACCCGTTCCCGCACGCTGATCCCCCCGACTCCGAGAAAGACGCTGATGACCTTCACCTCACCCACGACCCGGACCTCCCCGGCCGTGTCGACCGAGACGGCCATCGCCGCCGCTGTGGCCACCGTCGGGCGCAACGCCACGGCCCTGGGGGCCGCCTACCCGGACGACACCACCACGGACAACCGCTACCACCTGCGGCCGGCCCAGGGATCCGTCCCCGAAGGGGGCAACCGCGGGTGGACGACGAGCTTCCGTACCGGACAGCTGTGGCTGGCGTGGGAGCTCACGGGCAGTGACGTCTACCGGCGCGCCGCCGAAGCCGACGTCGCCGACTTCGGACACCGTGTCCGCAACGAGATCGACCTGGACACGCACGACCTCGGCTTCCTGTACACCCTCTCTTCGGTCGCCGCTCACCGCCTCACCGGTGACGAATCCGCGCGCGCGGACGCGCTTCTCGCCGCGGACCACCTCATGCGGCGATTCCTCGAACCGGCGGGCGTCATCCAGGCGTGGGGAGACCTCTCCGACCCCGTCCAGCGCGGCCGGACGATCATCGACAGTCTCATGAATATGCCGCTGCTCACCTGGGCGGCGGAGGAGACCGGTGACGAGCGCTACTCCGACGCGGTTCGGCGCCACTGCGCGCAGCTCGAGCAGAACATCCTGCGGCCCGACGATTCCACCTTCCACACGTTCTACTGGGATGCCGAGACGGGTGCGCCCCTCCGCGGGGCCACCGAACAGGGCGCTTTCGACGAGTCGTGCTGGGCCCGAGGCCAGGCGTGGGGCGTCTACGGGTTCGCGATGAACTACGCCGTCACGGGCGACGAGCGGCTCCTCGCCGCCGCCCGGCGGTGCGCCGAGTACTTCCTGCGCCACCTGCCGGCCGACGCCGTGCCGTTCTGGGACCTCGTCTACACCGACGGCAGCGACGCCCCCCGGGACAGTTCATCCGCCGCCATCGTGGTCTGCGGCCTGCTCGAACTCGCCCGGGTCGAGACCGACGCCGCGCGGGCAGCCGAGTGGACCGCCCGCGCGCACACCATCCTCGCCTCGCTCATCGAGAACTACACGCCGGCGACGCCCGACGACGCGGACGGGCTCATCCTGCACAGCGTCTACGACCTGCCGAAGGACGTCGGTGTCGACGAAGCGACCCTGTGGGGCGACTACTTCTACCTCGAGGCGCTCATGCGCGTGACCCGTCCGGAGTGGAAGAAGTACTGGTGAGGCTCGTCACGCACCGAACGTCGTCGGGGGCGCGGCCGGGGGCGGTCGTGCGCACGGCAGACGGAGACCGGCTGGTCGACCTGGGCGACGTCGCCGACGGCGTTTCCGCGCTCATCGCCGACGCCGAACTCCTGCGTGCGGCTCGAGCGCGCTGTGCGAGCGCGGTCGACGCGGACCTCCCCGTTCTGGTCCTCGGTGACCTGGACGCCCCCCTCGTCCCCGGCAAGATGCTGTGCCTGGGCTACAACTACCGCGGCCACACGCCCGATGGCGTCGACCCGACCGCGAACGACCCGGAGCACCCCGATGTGTTCGTGAAGACCCCCAACACCTTCGCGGGGCCGAACGACCCCGTCGTCATCCCCGAGGGAGCGGACGACGTCGACTACGAGGGAGAGCTCGCCGTCGTCATCGGCACGCGGGTGCAGAACGTCTCGGTCGACGACGCCCTGTCCCACGTCGCCGGGTTCACCATCCTCAACGACGTGTCCGACCGCGCCTGGCAGCGTCGGCAGAGCCAGTGGGCGCTCGGAAAGTGCTCCGACGGGTTCGCCCCCATCGGACCGTGGATCGTCACGGCCGACGAAGCCCCCGACCCTCAGGACGTGCTGGTCGAAGTCGTCCGGGACGGCGTGGTCACCGTCTCGCAGTCCACCTCGACCACCATCTTCAGCGTCGCCTTCGTCATCTCGCACCTCAGCCGCGTCATGACGCTCGAACCGGGCGACATCGTCTCGACGGGGACACCCCAGAAGCTCGCCCACGCCCAGGCGGATCACCGCCCGCTCGCGCCGGGAGACGCCGTCACGGTGCGCATCTCCGGCCTCGGCGAACTGACCACCACCTTCATCGCGCCGCCGGAGAGCCCGGTCGCCGAACCGCTCCCGGAGGGCACCGCATGATCCTCGACACGTTCCGCCTCGATGGCAAGGTCGCGCTGGTGACGGGGTCGACCCGCGGCCTGGGCCAGGGAGCCGCCGTCGCGCTCGCCGAAGCGGGCGCCGACGTCGCACTCCTCGACCGCGGCGACGCGAGCGACACCGCCGGACTCGTCCGCGCCACCGGTCGGCGTGCCCACCTCCTCCGTCGAGACCTCGTCAGCGCCACCCCGGAACAGCTCGCCGACGCCGTCGACGAGACGCTCGCGGAACTGGGCGGTCTCGACATCCTCGTCAACAACGCCGGTACCATCCGCCGCGCGCCCGCCGCGGAGCACTCGGCGACCGACTGGGACGAGGTCCTGGCCATCAACCTCGATTCCGTGTTCCACCTGTCGCAGGCCGCGGGGCGGCACATGATCGCGGCGGGGCGAGGTCGCATCATCAACGTGGCATCCATGCTGTCGTTCCAGGGCGGCATCCTCGTGCCCGGGTACACCGCGTCCAAGCACGCCGTCGCGGGCCTGACCAAGGCGCTCGCGAACGAGTGGGCCGCCGCGGGCGTCACCGTCAATGCCATCGCCCCCGGCTACATGGCCACGGACAACACCGCACCCCTGCGCGCCGATGAGGACCGCGCGGCGTCGATCCTCTCCCGGATCCCCGCCGGCCGGTGGGGGGACGCCTCCGACCTCCAGGGCGCGTTCGTGTTCCTCGCCTCCGACGCCGCCTCCTACGTGACGGGCGCCGTCATCCCCGTCGACGGCGGCTGGCTCGTCCGATGATCCGCTCGCATCCACCACACCAGGAGACCCTCGTGACAGAGACGCACATCCCCCAGCGTTACGCGACCAACCCCGCCCAGATCCCGGGAATGACCACTCAGCAGCTGCGCGACACCTACCTCATCCCGGAGGTCTTCGTGCCGGGTGAGATCCGGCTGACGTACACGCACCACGACCGGGTGGTCCTCGGCGGGGCGGTACCCGCGGGCGCGGAACTGCGGCTGACCGGGTACCCCGAGATCCGCAGTGAGACCTTCCTCGAGCACCGCGAGCTCGGCATCGTCAACGTCGGCGGTCAGGGCGTCGTCATCGCGGACGGCGAGGAGCACACCCTCGTCACAGGTGCCTGCCTCTACCTGGGTCGCGGCGTCGAGGACGTGCGATTCCGCGACGGCGACGGAGGCGCGCAGTTCTACCTCTTCTCCGCGCCGGCCCACACGACGTACCCCACGGCACTGGTGTCGCCCGGCGAGGGAACCGTGCGGGAGCTCGGCGACCAGCTGACCTCGAATCGTCGGACGCTGAACCAGTACATCCACGAGAACGGCATCCGGAGCTGTCAGATCGTCATGGGGGTGACCGAGCTGCATCCGGGCTCGATGTGGAACACCATGCCCGCGCACACCCACGATCGCCGGACCGAGTGCTACCTCTACTTCGACGTGCCCGAGGACGCGCGCGTGGTGCACCTGATGGGGGAGCGCGAAGAGACCCGGCATCTGCTCGTCGCTGATCGACAGGCGGTCATCTCTCCCAGCTGGTCGCTGCACTCCGGCGTCGGCTCGGCCGCCTACTCGTTCGTGTGGGCGATGGCCGGCGAGAACCAGGCATTCGACGACATGGATGCCGCCCCGATCACCGATCTGCGATGAACGCCCCCGAAGCCCGCACGCTCCTCGCGGTCGGAGAGACCATGGCGATGATCGTGCCGAGCGAGTTCACCTCGGTCGTGGACGCGGCGACCTTCCTGGTCGAGCCCGGGGGAGCGGAGTCCAATGTCGCGACGCATGTGGCGAGCACGGGGCACCGGGCGGTCTGGTTCAGCCGACTCGGCGGCGACCCCCTCGGTCACCGGGTCGCGCAGCAGCTCAGGTCTCGCGGGGTGGACGTCAGCACGGTCAGCTGGGACGACGCGCGGCCCACGGGCGTCTACGTGAAGAACCCGGGCGCCGGGGTCACCTACTACCGGCGGGGGTCCGCGGCATCCGCCCTCTCCCGCTCCGACGCGGACGACATCGACCTCGTCGGCGTCGACGTGCTCCACGTGTCCGGAATCACCGCCGCGATCTCCGGCACGGCGCGGGCGTTCCTCGAGCAGCTGATGCGACGCGCGCGGGAAGCCGGTGTTCGCGTCTCGTTCGACGTCAATCACCGCCTTCCCCTGTGGGACGCCGCCACCGCCGCGCCGGTGCTGCTGGCGCTCGCGCGGCAGGCGGACACGGTCTTCACCGGGCGCGACGAGGCGGAGACCCTGTGGGCGACGGCGACCGCCGACGACGTCCGTGCCCTCCTTGCCGACGTCGACGAACTGGTCGTGAAGGACGGCGACGTCGGCGCTACGGCGTTCACCGGAGAGGGGCGTGTGTTCGTGCCCGCGCTCGTCGTCGACGTGGTGGAACCGGTCGGGGCGGGTGACGCCTTCGCCGGGGGGTATCTGGCCGCGCTCCTGTCGGACGCGTCGACGCCGGACCGGCTCGCGGCCGGGCACGCCTTCGCCGCGCGCACCCTGATGTCTCTCACCGATACCGTGGAAGGAAGCTACGCATGAGTGCTGCGGAAGCTGATCGACTCGAAGACCTCTTCGCGGGATCCCCGCTGATGGCCATCCTGCGGGGGATGGGGATGCAACGTTCCCTCCGCCTGGCCGAGACGGCGTGGGAGCTGGGGCTCGAGGCCGTCGAGGTCCCCCTGCAGACCGAAGAAGACGAGCGGGTGCTCCGCGAGCTGTCGGCGCGGGCCGCGGCGAACGGCCGGAGCGTGGGAGCGGGGACGATCCTCCGTCCGGAGCAGGTCGATGTCGCCCGCCGGGCGGGGGCCGCCTACCTGGTGTCCCCGGGACTCGATCCGCGCATCGTGGATGCCGCGCGGGCGGCGGACCTGCCGATCCTTCCGGGGGTGGCGACGCCCAGCGAGGTCCAGCTCGCCGTCTCGCTGGGCTTGGTGTGGGTGAAGGCGTTCCCGGCGACGTGGCTCGGGTCTGGGTGGTTCCGTCATATCCGCGGTCCCTTCCCCGACGTGCAGTTCGTCGCGACCGGCGGCCTCGACGCCGCGAACGTCACGGAGTTCCTCGACGCCGGCGTTCGCGTCGCCGCCGTCGGATCGGCACTGGAGGACGCCGCGCAGTTGGAACGACTCGCGGATGTCCTCCGCTCCCGGGCGTCGCTCGCGCGATAGCCGGGACGCACGATTCGGGAGGATCGCATATGGCTGGACGGGACGGCGTCGAAACGCTCGAGTTCTCTCCGTGGTCCTTCTGGGAGTCGGCCTCCGACGAGGCGAAGCAGTCCCAGAGGGAACGACTGATCGCCCTCGCCGAGCGGGGTGACCGCACCTTCGCGGATGACGTGTTCGTCGCGGACACCGCGGCGGTGGACAACGACGTCCTCCACCTCGGCGAACGCTCCTACATCGCCGCGGGCGCCTACCTGACGGGCGAACTCATCGCCGGCGACGACTGCAGCATCAACCCGTACACCGTGATCCGCGGACGCGTTCGCCTGGGGGCGGGCGTCCGCATCGGGGCGCACACCTCCCTCCTCGGGTTCAATCACTCGATGGAACCGGGCACCCCGGTCTTCCGGCAACCACTCACCTCGAAAGGCATCGTCGTCGACGACGACGTGTGGATCGGCTCGCACGTGGTCATCCTCGACGGCGTCACGGTCGGCGCCCACTCCGTGCTCGCGGCCGGCGCGGTGGTCACGAAAGACGTCCCCACCGGCGCCATCGTGGGGGGAAACCCCGCTGCGTTCATCCGATGGAGAGTGGCGCCGGCCGAGGCTGCGATCCCTCGGCCCCGGGACCTGGCAGTGCGGTTGCGTGAGTTCGCCGACCGCGCCCGCGCCGACGCGGAGACGATCCTCGCTCGCGCCTGGGACGCGGAGGCGGGCGTGTACTCCGATCGCCCCGGGGTGCAACCCCCGTTGCGCGCTCACTGCGACGCGGTCGAGGTGGCGCGACTGCTGCTTCCCGGCGCCCCGCCGCAGCTGACCTCCCACCAGCATCGAGCTCGGCTGGCGGCGACGCAGCGCCCCGATGGGCGGATGCCGTCTCCGGGCGTGCGTTCCGCTTCCGTCGAGCCGTTCGACGACGCCGACGCGGCCTATCACGTGCTGAGCGTCGGCTACGCGCTCGACCTGCTCCGGGGCCAGCTGCCGCACGCGATCGGCGAGGCGACGAGGATGACCGCGGCGGACATCTCGAGCTTCTGCGAGTCGCTTCCCTGGCGAACGGACCCCTGGGCCGCGGGCCACCGCGTGGATGCTCTGGGGACGGCGCTGCACTGGGCGCTTCGCTCGGGTCACCCCGTCCCTCCCGGCGCCGTGGAGAGCCTCCTCGGTTGGCTCACCACCCGCGCGGATCCCCGAACCGGGATGTGGGGCGATGCGGCATCCGGAGGGGACCTCCTGCTGCTCGTGAACGGCGCCTATCGGACGACTCGCGGAACCTACGCCCAGTTCGGCGTCCCGCTGCCGCATCCGAACGCCACCGTCGACACCGTCCTCGAACATTCCGCCAACGAGGAGTACTTCGCCGCCGAGACCTACGACGCCTGCAACGTGCTGGATGTCGTCCACCCGCTGTGGCTCACCCGGGAGACGGGCCACCGATCCGGTGAGATACAGGTCGTGGCGAGGCGGATGCTGGAGCACGCCCTCACGATGTGGGCGCCGACACGAGGGTTCGCCTTCCGTCTCCAGGACTCCGCGGAGCCGGGACGATGCGGGCTGCAGGGGACGGAGATGTGGCTCGCCATCATCTGGTACCTCGCCGACATCCTCGGAGAGTCCGCACCTCTCGGCTACCGTCCGAGAGGCGTGCACCGGCCCGAGCCGGCCGTGCGGATCACCCCCTCGGGAGTGCACATCATGGGGTGGTGACCGCCGCCGTCACACCGGTGCGGCGGAACCGGAGGGGTCTCCAGGGCTGCGCGTCGCGCTGGAGCCGCGCGGCCTCAGCTCCGGCAGCAGGAACGTGCGCTGTCGTGGTCGTGTCGGCCCGCCGGTCAGTCGCCCGAGCATCAGCTCGACGGCCACGCGCCCGACATCCTGCTTGGGGGGCCGCAGCGCCGTAATCGGGGGCTCCGCACTCTCCGCCACTTCGTCGTCGTAGGCCATGATGGCGAGTCGATCCGGCACGTCCCACCCGTTGTCCCGCGCGTACTGCTGCACGAGGACCGCCTGGCGGTCGGAGTGGATCAACAGCGCCGTCGTCTCGGTGGATCGGCACTGGGAGAGCAGCAGCTGGATGACGTCGTCGCGGTCGTGGCCCTCCATCGCCTCCAGCGCGAGATCCTGATCCACCGTGCTGGTCAGACCGAGGTCCTTCACGGCGCGCTCCCACCCTCGACGCAGCGGCGCGGACGTGGGGGAGTCGATCGAGGTCACGATCCCCACACGCCGGTGTCCGAGGGATGCCAGATACTCGCCCGCCAGGATGCCGCCGTGGGTGTGGTCCGTCGTGGCCCACTCCAGCGACGTCAGCGCCAAGGAGGACGGAGCTCGCCGCTCGGCGAGGACGACCGGTATCGGGAGCGAGGCCAGCCAGTGCAGCAATGCGATGCCGTCGGGCCCCGAGGTGTCCGGTGCGACGATCAGCCCGTGCAGATAGCCCGACTCGATCAAGGACGTGATCTGGCGGCGCTGGTCGCCGGGTGAGTAGCTCGCCGCGCGAAGGATCAGCTGCGATCCGCTGGTGGTGGCCGCCGCGCGCGCCCCGATGATGATCTGGGGCCAGTAGTAGGTCAGCGACGGCACCACCATCCCGATGCGGAACAGCGGCGTCTCGGCGACGGCGCCCGCGCGCGGCACCGTGGCATCCAATCGGCTGCGCAGTGTGGCGCCGCCGTGGACGCGGGTGAGCAGCCCTCGGTCGGCCAGGGAGGAGATGTCGCGGCGGACGGTCAATTCGGCGACGCCGAACAGCTTGCTCAGTTCGGACACGCGAACCGAACCGGACCGTCGGAGCTCATCGAGGATGCGCTCTTGACGAGAGAGTCCGAACGCCGGTGAGGCGGGCTTCTGCGTGTCCATCGGACCTCCTCGTCCACCCACGTCGTATCGATTCTAGGCAGGGACGTTCGAGAGTGTTCGGAGCGGATCGCACCGGAGGTCGGGACCCGTCGAGGCCCTGCCGACGACGCCGGCAGGGCCTCGAGCTCGTCCTCAGCGGCAGCTCGCCGCGGCCACATCGACCTCTTTCGCGATCTGCACCTTCTGTCCGTCGATCTCTGCGCCGGCGGTCATCGTGACCTCCTGCGCGGGGATGGACGTGGCTCGCGTGCTGAAGGCGGCCGATGCCTTCTTGGCGGGGTCGAGGGAACCGAAGTCCTTCTTGCCCCACGGAGTGGTCACCGTCACGGCCGCCGGCACGGACTCGTTGTTGGCGACCGTCGCCGTGACGACGACCTTCCCCGCGACGCACCGCGTGCTCATGACCACGGTGACGTCCAGCTCGGGCTCGGGCGGGGTCACGTCGGCCACGGCGAGCCACGAGATGACGGGCTTCTCCCCTCCGGCCCCTTCGTTGGTCACGACGTACTCGACGGTCGCGTCCTCGTCGAGGGTGAAGGTGAGCGTCGAAGACAACGGCGTGCTCGTCGCCGACAGGGGGACGTTCCCCTTCGCCAGTTCCACGCCCTGCGCGGACACGGTGTGATTCATCGTGCGGTTCATGCCCCACCACTCGGTGAAGCCGCCGGTCAGCGCGTAGGTGCCCGCCGCGAGGGGCAGCCGGTACGTCAGTCTGGTCGTGTCCTGGTAGAGCCCCGTCGAGAACTTGTCGTTGATGTCGGTGCTGCCCTTGACCTTCATCCCGTCGGCGACGTACCCCCACTGGGTGGGCGCGGTCGAAACCTGGTCGACCTTGTCGTTGATCACGCCCGGGACCGCCTTCTTCACCGCCGTGTACTGCGGGGAGTCGGCCCCGCCGGTACCCGAGTCGATGTAGTAGACCAGGCCGGACGGGACGATCTCGTAGGAGGCGACGACGCTCTGGTCGCCGTCGGAGAGGCGTCCGGACAGGACGAGCTTCGTGTACTCCCTTCGCGGCTGCGCGGCGGACGCGGCATCCCACTGCACCGCCTTCTGGGCGCCGGCGATCTCGACCGACGTGGGCAGGGCGTCGTTCACCCCGAACGCACCCTGCATGCCCACATCACGCGGCACGCTCTGCACGAAGAGCAGCGCCAGACGGGCGTTGTACCCGGAGGTGCCCGTCGTGCCGAACTCCACTGCGACCACGGTGTCGGTGTCGACGGTGACGGAGTGCGAGACGGTCGTCGCCGAGCCCTGCGAGACGGCGGACTTCGTGGTCGAGGACGACCCGGCGGTGACCTGGGCGTAGATGTTGGTCGTCAGTCCGGCCCGCGGTGCTTGGACGGCGCCGATGTTGTAGGAGCCAGCGGGCAGCGTCAGGTAGTACGTGACGGGCTTGTTGAAGTCCGCCCCCACCCATGACGATCCCCAGTCCTGTGGGGTGCCGGCGCTGGCCGCGGTCGCCGTCGTGGCGTACCCCCACGTCTTGCCGGCGGTCCGGCCATCCCACTTCTGGTCGGCGCTGTCGTTGCGCAGAGCGTCGCGACCCGCCACCGCGGAGTACGCCGAACCCGTCGCGCTACCGCTCGATCCGGAGTCGATGAAGTACTCCAGGTCGGAGGGAACGACCAGGACGCGTGCGGTGAACCGCTGGTAGACACCCGTCGACACCTTCTGGGTGGAACGCCCGGTGGCGACGAAGCTCCCCAGCTCAGCCGTTCCCGCGGCACCCGCGAGGGAGGTCTGCGTCCACGTGACCGGGACGTCGGCGCCGTTCAGCGGCAGCGTCCTCGGGAGGGTGCGCTCCTTCGAGGTGATGCTCAGGGTGCCCACATCGAGAACCTCGGGACTGACGTCCTTGGGCGTGAGCTGATCGCTGGCGACCATCAGGCGCGCCGAGATGGCCGATGCCCCCTCCGCATCGAGCCCGAAGGCGGCCGGGTCGGCCAGGGCGGCGCGGGCGTCGGCCAGCGCCGTGGAGAAGACGCTCCACGACTCGGGCGTGTACTCGGCCTCGACCGCGTCGTCGACGGTGTCGACGGCTTTCGCCAGCGCGGTCGTATCCACCTTCGCCGAGGCGGCGGTCGCCTGGATCACTCCGACCGCGTCGACGTTGAGGGAGCTGTCGTTCGCCGTGGACAATGCGACGGTGTGCGCACCGTCGCGGAGTCCGCGCAGCTGGAAGGTCGTGCGCTCGCTTCCGGCCGACCACGTGGGTGCGGCGACGGCGACGGGAACGCCGTCGACGGTCACGTTCAGCGTCGCGGAGCCGGGGTTGGTGCCGATGATGTCCAGTCCTGTACCGCGGAACGCGTACGACATCGTCGCGCCCTTGGCGGTGCTCTTGGATGCCGTGCGCTGCCACTCGTACATGCCCTGCCCGTTCACGTGGCTCCAGTTCGCGTCGAAGTCGAGCACGGGAACCGAGGTGTCGTCCCAGCTGGTCTGGTGCATGCCGTCGATGATCGAGCTGTAGTACGGGGTGTAGCCGGGGACGGTCTCCACCTTCAGGTTGTCGAACTGGACGAAGGTGAAGCTCGACCCGAGCTGGATCCGCCCGGCCGCCTGCGGCGCGGTGTCGGTGAAGGTCGAGACTTCGACCCCGTTCACCTTGGCCGTGTACACCGCTCCCGCCACCGTGACGGAGATGTTGTTCCACGTGCCGGTGCCCGTTTTGAAGGCGACGGCGGGTGTGTTGGCGACCGTGCCGCTGGCGAGGGTCGCACCGAACCGCAGGAACGTCCACGCCCCTGTCGGGTCCACTCGCAGTTCAGCCGCCGAGACGTTCTGGCCGTTGGCGGTGCCGCCCTGCTGACGTGCGCCCACCGTGGCGTACGGGGTACCGCCGGCCTCGAACAGCACATCCGTCGAGACGGTGTAGTTGGCCCATCGCGCGTCGCCGATGGTCGTTTTGGGGTCTCCACCGTTCCACGCGCCGCCGTTCATGCCGGGACCGACCTGCTGGCGGAGCACACGGCGGTGCGCCGGGTCGGTCGTCGTGACGGACTCGAACGCGCCGTTCGTGTCGTTCGTGTAGCGCGGTGTCACGCCCAAGTCCTCCGGCTGCGTGGCGGGTGTTCCCTCCGGCTTCGAGCGTGCTCCGCGGCTCTCCAGGAAGCTTTCGCCCGTGTCGACGAGCCGGCCGGTCGCGGGGTCGTAGCCCTTGATGTCGCCCTGTTCGGCGTACTCGAAATCGTCGGCGTACAGAACGTCATCGTTCGCGACTCCGTTGGTGGCACCGCTCGCGTCCGTGTCGAGCACGTCCCGACCGCCGTCGGGGTCGGTGTACTCCGGGCTGGACGGGAGCGAGCTGCCGTACCCGTCCTTCGCCACGATGGATCCCGCGCTCGTGGTCGTCGCGTGGTCCAGGGTGGTGACCGTCGCGGCGGAGAAGGGCTTCACCTCCACGGTGTAGGTCGAGTTCCCGTCGGGCTGCAGCTCGGCGACCGGGATCAGGTAGTTGGCGTCGTAGGCGTCGCCGGTGTCGGCCGCGCGCGTCTCCCACACCTCGGCGGTCTTGTCCGCACCGAGGGCGAGGTCCTTGGCGGTGACGCGGTACGTCTTGGTGAATTTGCTGTCGTTGATGATGACGGTGGAGAAGTCCGACGCATCGGGTGCGGCGAGCGTGGTGTACGACGCCCCGCCTGCTCGGGCGCCGCTCGGCGGGTTGCCGGTTCCCAACTCACTGCCGGAGGCCTTCGGGATGGCACGCCAGATGCCCGCGGTGTTGTCCTCGTTCTCCCATCCGAGCGTGGCGAACTGGGTGAAGTGCTCGATGACCGACAGGCCGCCGTCGTAGTACATCCACCCCGACCACGGCTCGCGGGCGTTGACCAGCTCCTTGGAGGAGTACTGGAAGCCGTCGTAGAACGACCCGATCACGGGCTGGAAGATGTTCAGCGTGCGGCGGGATGCCGTGAACCCGGTGGTCACCCAGTTGCCCATCTCGAGAGCGCTGTTCGTTCCTCCGAACTGCGTGCCGACCCCGCCCTGCTCGTCGCTGTTGGTGTTGTTCGGGCGGTCGGCCGAGTTGGAGAACGTCGACTGCCCCTCCGAGTTCCAGACCTCCTTGTCCAGCTGCTCGGCGACCTTCTTCATGTTGCCGGCGCTGTCATCGGCGCTGGAGTAGTGGAAGCCGACCACATCCACGGCGTCGCGGAGCGAGGGGTCGGAGGGAGCGGTCATCGCGTTGCCGAACGAGACGGGAGGGGTGCCGACGGTGTCGGCGGCGACGGTCTCGATGGCCGTATAGAGCGCGCGCTCCTGCTCGGACGCGAAGCCGTTGTTCGGGTCGGAGGAGCTCGCGCCCTGGAACCCGGTGGTGTCGTTGCGCAACCACCCCGAGAAGTCCTTGTACAGCTGGACCTCCGGGCTGGTGGTCTCGTTGGTGTCGGGGTTGATGGAATCGACCATGAAGCCGAACTCGCGGTAGGCGGCGAGGACGGTGTTCTTGAACCAGACGTACTGCTCCTGGTGATTGGTCACCCACGTCGGGCGTTGCCAGCGGAGGATGCTGACGTGCACGTCGCTGTGGGCGACCAGTTTCGCGTCTGCCGCGAGCTGGAACCCGGGTTCGCGCAGGACGTTGGGGTACTCGTCCCGGGAGCGCATCGTCGCGGGGTTCGGGCCCGTCGAGGTGTTGCGGTCGTTGCCCATCTCGATCTTGACCGTGTTCATGATGGGGTGATCCCCGCCGAACAGCGTCTCGATCATCTCCCAGTACTTGTCGGGGTGCTGCGCCTTGTAGTCCAGCAGCAGGGCGCTGGTCGAGTTGGCGGTCAGGACGCCGAAGCCCTTGAACGTGAGGCCGTTGCGATTCTGTGCGGCCGCGGCGACGTCGGCGCCGTCGATGGTGACGGAGACAGTGTCGGCGCCTGCCGCGACGGCGGTGGAGGTGGGTGCCACGAGCAGTCCCATCACCACCGCTGCGGCGGCGGTGAGGGCGCAGGCGAACCGGGCGGATGACGCTTTCGTCATTGGAGATCCTCGTCGTTGAAGGAAGCCCATTCGGGGGTCGTCGGTAGCAGACCACATGTGAGCGGTATCCGATAGCGAAGCGAACACTCCCGAGCAGAATCGAACCCAGTCGAACAATCCGCCGCACCTCATCGAGGCCCGCATCGGCCGGTGACACCGCCGCGATGCGGAACCGGCCCTCACGCCGTTCACAGCCGAGCGTCCCTAGTATTACTGCGATCTCCGGCTGCCGCGTCGAGGTCGACGTGCTGCCGGGCCGGTGGCATCCGTCTCGAAAGGACCCGAGTGAGCAAGACGACCACACCGCGTGGGCAACGCACCGCAGCCCGCCACGGGCGACTGTCGTCGCCGGGCCCCTTCGCCCAGCTGTTCCGCGGACTCGCCATCGTGCTGGCCGTGCTCCTGGTCTCGGGCGGCGCCGTGTTCGCCTACGCCGCGGTCGACCTGACCCGCAGCTTCACCGCCGACGCCGTCGACCTCAAGGGTCAGCCCGCCGTGCCCCCCGACCTCGGCGAGCTGAAGGGCGGGGTGAACCTGCTGCTCGTCGGCACCGACGAGTGCGAACCCGACTTCGCCCAGCTGTTCGGCGACCGCTGCACGGGGGATGACGCCGAGGGCAACCTCAACGACGTCAACATGCTCGTTCACATCTCCGACGCCCCTCGCCGCGTCACGGTGGTCTCGTTCCCGCGCGACCTCATGGTGCCGATCCCGTCCTGCACCGATCAGGACGGCAACGTCAATTCGGCGATGAGCAAGCAGCAGATCAACAGCGCGTACCTCTACGGCGGTCTGTCATGCGTCGCCGCGACCGTCTCCGAGCTCAGCGGCGTCGAGATCCCCTTCGCCGCGAAGGTGAGTTTCGGCGGCGTCATCAACATCACGGATGCCATCGGCGGCGTCGACGTGTGCATCGCCAACGGCATCAAAGACCCCTACACCGGGATCGACTGGCCCGCCGGCATGCGCCAAGTGAAGGGCCTCGACGCCTTGCAGTTCCTGAGGACCCGTCACGGCGTCGGAGACGGCGGCGACCTGGGGCGCATCTCGAACCAGCAGCAGTACATGTCGCGTCTGGCGAACAAGCTGAAGAGCCAAGAGGTGCTCTCGAACCCGGCGACGCTGTACAAGCTCGCCTCGACGGCGCTGCGCAACGTCGACCCGTCGACGTCGCTGACGAACCCGCTGACGCTGGTGCAGATCGCCTCGGCGGTGAAGGACGTGCCGTTCAGCGACATCGTCTTCATCCAGTACCCGACCTACACCGACCCCTATGACGCGAATCGCGTCGTGCCCGACTACGACGACGCCGACACCCTCTGGGCCGCACTCGCTGCGAACCAGCCCCTCGAGCTGTCGGGCAACCTGAGCGACGGCGACGGCGTCGTGGTCGACGAGAACGCCGCTCCGACGCCCGCTCAGACACCCGCCCCGGTCGATACCGCGAGCCCTGAGCCCACCGACAGCGCTTCGCCCACCCCGGCGCCGAGTTCCGACGCGATCGTCCTGCCCGACGGCATCGCCGGGCAGACCGCGGCGCAGGCGACCTGCTCCAACGGCAACGTCCGCGAGTGATCCGCACCCGCATCGCCCGGCATCCGGATCGTGGTTCGGATGCCGGGCGACGACCGGTTAGTATGGACCGGTGTGTTCGAGCCGTCAGGCTTCGATCGCCTGGAGACGTCGCATAGTTCGGCCTAGTGCACCACCCTGCTAAGGTGGAGTCCCCTCACGGGGACCGAGGGTTCAAATCCCTCCGTCTCCGCCGAAAAAGCCCCGGTTCGCCGGGGCTTTTCGCGTCTCCGCCGTGGACGCTCCGCTGATGCGCCACTACCGTGGGTGCGTGCGCGCGGTGATCTCGATGACGGGTCGGCTCCTCGTGGCGCACTGGCCGGCGCTGATCGCCTGGTACCTCGTCGGCACGCTCGGTCGGTACATCGGCATCGAGGTGGCGGGTTTCGTCGGCGGGTACACGGCGATCGGCGGCATCCTGCTGCTGCCCCTGGCGATCCTCGCGAAGCTCGTGAGCGTCGTGGCGATGTTCCTCGTGCTCCGAGACGGGATGCCGCGCCTCGGCGCGATCGCGCCCCCGCCGGTGGATCGCCCGGCGCGCCGCGCGGCGTTCCGGGACGCACTCCTCTCGGCGATCTTGCCCTTCATGGCGGTGTACGCAGCTCTCGGGTTCCTGCGCGACGACGTGGCGGCCTACCTCGACGCCGCGCTCAGCGTGAAGATCGGCCGGGACTTCACGGCGATCGTCACGGGCACAGTCGTCGACACCTCGGGAGCCGTCGATCAGTTGTCGTGGGAACCGTGGACGATCGCGGTGGTGATCGTCGCGTTCGCGGGGCGTGGGGCGTGGAGGCGGTGGCAGGCGTCGCTCCCGTCGTGGACCTCGGTTCCCGCGACCTATCTCGAGGCGCTGTGGGTGTTCCTCGCGGCGTATTTCATCGGCGAGGCGCTCGGACAGGTGACGGGCTGGATCGACAGCCGGCAGGCGATCGCCTGGCTCGCCGACGCGCGGGAGTGGGTCGGCGGCTGGTTCGCGCCTCTGGGCTGGGTGTGGGATGCCGTGCTCTGGCTCGCGGGGCAGGTGGGGACGATCATGCTCGTGCCCGTGGCGTGGCTCACCATCGCCGGCGTGATCTACGGCCAAGCGGTGTCGCCGCAGGGCGTGCAGTGGCGCGGTCAGGTCGTGGCGCGCGCCCGCACGCGCTACGGGGTCGTGCCCGAGCGCCTGCGGCGACGGCTCAACGACATCGGAGCGGGTCTGGGCAGTCGATTCCGGCCGATCTGGCGGGCCATCGTCCTGATGTGGCGGAGCGGGCCGATCCTCATCGGGGGGTACGTGCTCTTGTACGCGCTCCTCCTCCTCGGAGAAGGGTGGCTGCGCATCGCGATCACGCGAATGGTGGGCCCGAACGATTTCCACACGTTCTGGCTCGTTCTCGGCCCGCTTCCGCTGATGCTCGTGCCGTTGGTCGTCGAGCCCGTTCGCACCGTGCTCGTGGCCGGCGCTTACGACGCCACGATAGGAGCGCTGATCGGAGCACCCGTGGTGGCATCCGGTCTGCCGTCGTCGGGCGCTCAGGGGCCGTCAGGGAAGGCGGAGGATGAGGTAGCCCGGGAGCTGGTCGGTGAGCGCGAGCTCGAGATCGAACGGTCCGGCGGCGTCGTCGGGGACGAGGTAGGGGACTTCGATCGTGAAGGGCGCGGACTCGTCTGACGGGCACGAGCTCTGGGTGTCGTAGCTCCAGTCGACGTCGGCCAGGGCGTCGCCCCATCGTCGGTTCTCCCCACCCGCCTCGCGCAGCATCGGAATGCGGCACGACAAGATCCTCCCGTGGGGATCGACGGGTACCTCGATCACCACCGTGCGGGCACCCGCGGGGGCGTCGGACGCGGTGTCCGCCGCAACGCTGCCCCAGCGCGCGGGACCCCAGGTCGCGCCGCCGAACTCGACGGTCGTGCCGGGGTCGACCGTCGTGGGGAAGACCGGTTCGGCCTGATTCGCGTTCCACCACTCGTTGCCACCGACCACGACGGCGGTGGTTGGCAGCAGGACTGCCACCGCAGCTAAGGCCACGGCGTTGCGCCGCCACCATCGCGCCGTCACGGGTTCGTCCATCCGGTGCGGGTCAGTTCGACGTCGGGCTCTCGTGTCAGCGCACCCAGGTCGATCGGGACCTCCACCAGCGAGTCCAGCCTCGTCTCGTCACTGAGGCCCAGCGTGAGAGACCCCGTACGGCCGGTGACGGCAGCGGGTAGCTCGAACGCGAGGCTGCCCGAGCGGGGGATGCCGACGGCCAATGGTTGCCGGTAGATCGAGGAGGGGCGCTCGCTCGCCCGGTAGACGACTCCGTCCACCATCAGCTCCGCGTGGAGCAGAAGCGCGCCCTTTTCGTCGCCCCGAGCGGTGACGGTGACGTCGACGACCAGCCACGTCCCCTCGGCGGACCACGATCCGGCTGTGGCGCGCGTGCCGAGTCGCGGATCGGTCACCGCGGCCTCGAACGTGCGCGCCACGGCGCTCTCGCCCACCGCGGCCGGCACGATGAACGGCTCCGTGGCCGCGTCCTCGTCGGGGGTGATCTGCACGACGCCCCACGCGAGGGCGAGGAGCGTCGCACCCGTCGCCCATACCGCCCACTGCCTCATCCGCGCGACTCTCCGCTCGGCGCGGAGTCGGAGTCGGTCGGGGCGTCAGAACCTGCGGCAGAGTCCGCCCCGGCTCCCACATCGCTGATCTCGACCGTGGTGCGGGCGCCGACCACCGGGTCGATCCAGGACTCGCCGTACGTGATGAGCTGGCCCGTGTACAGGGTGAAGTCCAGAAGGTCCACGTGCAGCACGTCGCCCGCGGCGAAGGTCGCGCTGTCGACCACCCACGTGAGCACGAGCTCGGCGGGGACGCCGGGCTGCAGGTACGGTGCGACGGTGGCATCGTCGAGCCGGGCGACCGCGTTCGCCGTCGCACCGTCGAGCTCGGCCACGCTCACCGCGTCGGCCACGCCGGCATCGGCCGAGGCCGCGATGGGGTGGTCCCACACGTTCTCGACACTCACCACGAGCGCCAGCACCCGCTGTCCGTCCGACACCGACGTCCCCGAACCGCGCAGCTCGTCGATGAGCACGGCCCGTTCCACGGTGAGGGCGAACTGGTCGTTGCGGTGCTCCGTGCCCGCGGCGATGTCGGGCACGGGTGCGACGGCCACGGCCGACAGGCCCCCGAATGCGGCTGTGACGGTGAGGAACAGCACCGTCAGGATGCCGGCGAACCACCCCGTCGGTACACGGTCGGTGAGCGCCAGCACGCGGGTGCGTGCCGCGCGCCGAGACCGATCACGACGACCGGCGGCGTCATCCGGGGGAGAGGCGCTCACGGCCACAGTGTAGAGGGAGCACCGGACCGGCGTCAGGGTCGCCGCATCTCCAACGCGCTGAGCCCCGGCATCCCGAGCCACGAACGACCGTCGGGGCTGTCGACCACGGTGAGCAGGACCGCGTCGCAGGCGTGGCAGCGAACGACCGTCCCCATCGCGGAGGCGTAGACCGCGGCCGTCGCGAGCAGGTCCCGCAGGCCGCACTGCGTGCAGCGGACCTCGGATGCCGTGGCATCCCACCCGAGGAGGTCGTCGAGTCGTCCGGCCAGGGCGTTGCCGTCGAGAAGGGTCATCAGGAGCCTCCGAATCTCTCCGTGCGCACGCGCGCAGCGGCGTGACCCGCCTCGAGCAGCCATCGCGATACGGCCTCGACGAACGGGGTCGGCCCGCACACGAACACCCGGGGTTCGAGGTCGGCGGGGATGACGGCGGCGCGCAGGGTCTCCGCGGTCAGTCGGCCGGGGGCGGTCGTCGATTCGGGGGGAGCGGTTCGGGTGTAGACGAGGTCGAGGCGCAGGCGATCGCCCTCGAGTGCCCGCAACTCGTCGCCGAAGAACACGTCGCCGGGCGAGCGCACCGAGTACAGCAACCGGAACGGTGTCGGATCGCCGCTCGCGGAATGCGCGGAGGCCATCGCGTACAGCGGGACGACTCCGGACCCGCCCGCGATGAGCTGCACGGGAGCGGGGTCATCCGACGGCGTCCACACGAAATACGCGCCCAGGGGCCCGTGCACCTCGAGACGATCGCCCTCGCGCAGGTCGTGCACGAGGAACGGCGAGACCTCGCCGTCGGGCACCTCGTCGACGGCGAGCACGATGCGGGTGCCCGCACCCGACGACGCGACCGAGTACGAGCGGCTGGCCTGATAGCCGTCGGGCGCGGTGAGGCGGACGTCGAGGTGGGACCCCGCGTCGTTACCCGGCCAGGTGGGAACGTCGAGCTCGATGCGCCGAGCGGTCGCGGTCTCGGCGCGGGCGCGGACGACATTCGCGACGTGCCAGGATGCCGCGCGGCGACTCACCCGTACCGCTCCTCGCGCCAGGGGTCGCCGCGCGGGTGGTAGCCGTTCTGCTCCCAGAACCCGGGCTTGTCGTGCGGCATCGTGATGAGCCCCTGCACCCACTTGGCGCTCTTCCAGAAGTACAGGTGCGGCACGAGCAGGCGGGCGGGGCCGCCGTGCTCGGCGCTCAGCGGTTCCCCGTCAGCTTCGAACGCGATCCAGCTCTTGCCGCCGAGCAGGTCGTCGAGGGCCAGATTGGTGGTGTACCCCCCGAACGAGTGCACCATCGCGAAGCGGTGGGCGGTGTCGACCTGCGCGAAGATCCGGTCCAGCGACACCCCGCGCCAGGACATGTCGAGCTTCGTCCAGTGCGTGACGCAGTGGATGTCGACGGTGACGTCCTCCACTCCGAGGGCCTCCAGCTGCGGGCGATCCCACCGGTGCACGCCGTTCTCGGTGCCGATGGCGAACTCCCACGAGTCGGATGCGACCGTGGGCGTCGGACCGGCGGAGAGCACGGGCCAGTCGGACACCAGACTCTGGCCGGGAGGGAGCCGCGGGTCGCGTTCGCGGCGTCGGCCTCCGAAGCCGCGGGTGATGAATGCCATGTACTCCCCCTGCCGATCGCGTGAGCATCACCCTAGTCAGCGCGGCGGGACGTCGACAGGGGGAGGAGATCCGTGCGCCGGAGGGCGGACGGGTTCGGATCCTTCCTCCCCCGGCCGAATCTCCTCCTCTCGCCGCGGCAGCCGCCGTGGTGGGGTCGGGATTCACCCGGCCCGGGGGAAGAACGACACGACCGGTCTTCCGACGATCTTGATCGGTGGGAGACCGAGCACCGCGCGCAGGACATTCACGCTGACCTCGCGCTCGAGCAGCGATCTCAGCAGACGTTCGGTGCGGGCGACCGCCGAGGAGAGATCCTCCACCTGCGCGAGTCGAGTCCGGCGATCGAGGGCGCGCTGCACCCTCGGATCCACGAGGAAGACCACCGCGGCGAGGACGAACGAGCCGGCGGGGTTCCAGATGCTCTGAAGCACCTGGTCCAAGAGGACAGTCGCGAGAGCGATTGCCGCGGCGAAACATAGTCGTATCGCCGTTCGCCGGAAGCGGCGCGTGCGTCGCCGCTGCCGGATACTCGCCGCGTAGTCGTCGTGGGCCGCGTCGGCGGCGGCCCCGGAGTTCTCCAGGAGTGCCGCGACCACCGCATCGAGATCGTGGACCGTCCCCCCGAAGTCGGAAACCCTGACCACCTGGCTCGCCTGCAGTGCGTCGAAACGATACGCGGCTTCGAGGAGGTCTCGTTGCGCGCCGCCCTCCATGGAGAGGTTCTCCTGCCGGGCGTGCACGTGCTCGAGGTTCTCAGCCGCCGCTGCCCGCATGGTCGCCAGTTCCTCCTGGCGACCGGCGATCAGGCCGCGCGCCGCGAGGAGATCCGGTCTCAGGGCTCGGATCTGCTCCCCCACCCGTCGAGCTTCGTCAGAGACGGTCGACACGAACTCCTCCGCCCGGACGACGGTGCGGATGCTCTCCAGGTTCTGCGGCGACGTGTCACGCTCGCCGAGGAAGGGATCGAGGGAAAGGTCGTCGGGCTCGAGGTGTGCGAGCTGCCGGACGAGGTCGTCGGCCGCCTCGCGGATGGACGCCGCTTCGTATGGACTGACCTCTCTGGCGACGAGATCATGCCAACCCGGAGGATTGACCAATCGGCGCGCCCGCTCGTCATCGAGGGCATGAGGAGGGGGCTCGTACCCGAGCGAGGTGAGCACCCGCATCCGCTCAGCCTCGAGTTCGGCCATCACCTCCGCAGGGAACATGTTGGGGAGGTCTGCCTCGTCTTCCACCGCTCGATCGTAGTGAGGCGCATCCGGTCGATGAGACCAGCGCTCCTCACCGGCCGACGATTCCGCGCGAATGATCCACGCACCGATGCGCCCCTGGAAGGCTCCGGGCGTGCGTCGGCAGGATCTCATCGTGGAGATCGACCGATAGCCTCGCATCAGGACGTTCGTCCGCGGTGGGCTCCGGCCGGCCGCATCCCTTCGCATCTCCGGGAGATACGCACATGTCGGTCGGATTGCTCGCCGTCGTCGATGACATCCTCAGCGCCGCCATGAAGGCCAGCGCCAAGACGGCGGGTGTGGTCATCGACGATGCCGCCGTCACCCCGCAGTACGTGCAGGGCCTGACGCCCGCCCGCGAGTTGCCGGTGGTGTGGAAGATCGCGCTCGGCAGCATCGTCAACAAGTTCGTCATCATCATCCCCATCGCGTTGCTGCTCACCGCCTTCGCACCTTGGGTGCTGCCCTACCTGCTGATCATCGGCGGCGGCTTCCTCTGCTTCGAGGGAGCCGAGAAGGTGCTCGAGTGGTTCGGGGTGCACCACAGTGCGGGCGACGCCGACGAACCGCGCGACGAGAAGAAGCTCGTGTTGGGGGCCGTGCGCACCGATCTCATCCTCAGCACCGAGATCATGCTGATCGCCCTGTCGAGCCTGGACCCCGGATTCGGTATCTGGATGACACTGGGCGCGCTGCTCGTGATCGGCCTCGCGATGACGGTGGTCGTCTACGGCGCGGTCGCGTTGCTGGTCAAGCTCGACGACATGGGTCTGCGGCTGATGAAGAGCCCGTCGCGCGGGGTCCGCCGTTTCGGCGTGCGGATCGTGGCATCCATGCCCGCGGTCTTCCGCGTCATCAGCATCGTCGGCACCGTGGCCATGCTGTGGGTGGGCGGTCACCTCGTGGTGCAGAACCTCGCCGAGACCCTGTGGTCGGGCCCGTACGACCTGGTGCACGTGGTCACGCACGCGATCGAGGCGGCGGGACCGGTGCTGGTGTGGATCGTCGACACGGCGATCTCGGCGGTGTTCGGCCTCGGCCTCGGCCTCGTCATCGTCGCGGTCGTCATGGGCGTGTCTCGGCTGACCCGGCGGGGCGCCGCGGCCCACTGAGGGCGCCGCAGCCCACCGAGGGCGCCGCGGGGCGCGTCCGGGAGGTCGGCCCCGGGGAAGCGTGCGGTGCGACCGCCACGGCCGCAGCGCACGCGGGCGGCTCGCGGCACGAGCGGCGGGCTCAGTCGAGCAGCGAGTGCTCGCCGAGGCGGTGCCACGCGCGGTTGTAGTACACCAGCGCCGCGCCCGCCTCGCCGGGTTCGAGGTCGCGTTCGACGTCGACCTGCAGGGCTTGAGCGGCGATGACCGTGGAGCCTCCGGCATCCATGCGGCTGACGACCTTGCATCGCAACCACGCGCGGACACCGTGGTAGACCGGTTCTCCGGTGGCCAGGCGCGACCACGCCGAGGTGTCGGCGAAGCGGTCGAGGCCGCTGGTCGCCCCCGCGCGGGCGAGCGCGATGTCTTCGGCGTCGAGCAGGTGCACGACGATCGTGTCGGCCGCGATGATCGTGGGGGTGGCCGACGACAGCGCAGACACCGAGAAGATCAGCAGCGGCGGGTCGGCGCTCACCGATGACACCGACGAGGCGGTGAGGGCCACGGGGCCGTTCTCGCCATACGCCGTGATGACGGCGATGCCACCCGGGTGACCGCGGAACGCGCGCTTGAAATCGTCGGCCGACACCGAGGTGCCGATGGCGGGGGCGCTCTCAGGGATGCCGTGCGGAAGCGAGCTCATACCTACGACGGTAGGCGCTCCCGGCGGAAACGGCGCGGAACGGCGCAACACGATGAAACGCTCTGCGGGTCGTGCGGCCCGGGGTTCGGGTCGATCGCGGTCGCGGGGACGGCCTGGATCAGGCCGACTCGACCTCGGCGACCTTCGGCCGGGGCGTCTTGCGCGCAGCGAACCGGCGGGCGACCCGTCGTGCGAGATGGTGGCTGGGCCGTTCGACGAGACGGAAGAAGACCTCCGCCAGCCCGAGCGCGACCACGATCACGATGGGCGAGAGGAACAGGGGGTTGATGGACTCGGGCAGCAGGCGGCCGAACGCCACGATCATCGGCTCGTGCACGAGGTAGAGGCTGAACGACCGCGTGCCCAGCCAGCGCAGCGGGCGGACGCTGAGGGCGGCGCCCAGGCCCGGCGAGAGGATGACGAGGATGACGAGGAGTGCGGCCCCGATCACCTGCAGCACGCGGGTCGCCGGCGCGACGAGGTCGAGGACGCCCTCGCTGAGCGGGAGCGCGAACACCATCCAGTAGCTGGAGATGAACAGCACGGTCACGACGCCCAGCCAGGCGAAGACCGGTGTGGGGTTGCGGAGGCGGTCCCGCAGCGCCGTCAGACGGTCCCATTCGAAGGCGATGAGGCAGCCGAGCGCGAAGATCGGCAGCTGGAAGAGGACGCCGAGGGCGTAGGGGCGCTCGATCGGCCCCTCGTACGCGCCGACGACCAGGAGCGCCAGGACGAAGACGACCTTGAGCGCGAGGCCGCGGCGCCACTTCGCAGCGAACAGGATGAACAGCGGAAGCAGGAGCGAGAAGATGATCTCCCACTTCAGCGACCACAGCACGGTGTTCGTCATCCCCGGCTGCGCGGGCACGATGAGGATGAGGTCGCGCAGGATGCCGAGCGGCACCGGATCCATGTGGATCTGCAGGAACCGGCTGCCCTCGACGAGGTCGGGGAGTGCGTAGATCCAGATCAGCGCCACGCCCACCGAGGCCCAGACGGGGATGTACAGGCGGACGAGACGGCTCGGGTAGTAGGCGCGCCAGTTCATCCGCGTGTGGCGGGCGGGAAGGCAGAGCACGAAGCCACTGAGCACGAAGAACACGAAGACGGCGACCGACCCCTCCCACGGCAGGTGGAGGGGAGTGTGGGTCAGCCACCACATCGCCTCGCCGGGCGAGGTCGTGGGACGCGGGTCGGCGAACGGGGTCACGAAGGAGTCCGACAACAGCAGCGAATGCAGGAGGACGACCACCATCGCAGCGACACCGCGCAGTCCGTCGAGACCCTCGATCCTGCGCGAACCTGCCGCCGACGGCGGCTCGGTCTTCATGGCGTCGCTGTTCATCTGGTCTTCCCCCCGGCTGTTGCCCCGGCGTCAGCATAGGGACTCGGTATCACGGACATGTAACGCGCGGGTGGCCGCGCGGGTCGTACGGCTCACGTCCAACGAGAAGGACCCGGATGCCATGGCATCCGGGTCCTTCTCCGTCGGGCTCAGCCGAGCAGCGGCACAGCCCCCACCAGCACGCCGACGGCGAGCATGACGAGCGAGACGACCGTCGCCCGCCAGAGCACCTTCTTGTGGTGATCGCCGAGGTTGACGCCGGCGAGCGAGACGAGCAGCAGGATCGCGGGCACCAGCGGGCTCTGCAGGTGCACGGGCTGTCCGGTGATCGAGGCGCGGGCCATCTCGACCGGCGCGATGCCGTAGTTCGCGGCACTCTCGGCGAGCACGGGCAGGATGCCGAAGTAGAACGCGTCGTTCGACATGAAGAACGTGAACGGGATCGACAGCACGCCGGTGATGACGGCGAGGAACGGGCCCATCGACGACGGGATGACCTCGGTGATCCACGCCGCCATCGCGGTGACCATGCCGGTGCCGTTGAGCACGCCGACGAGGACGCCGGCGGCGAGCACCATCGACACGACGCCGACGATGCTGGGGGCATGGGCGACGATCTCGTCGGCCTGGCCGCGCAGCTTCGGGAAGTTCACGATCAGGGCGAGGGCCGCGCCGACCATGAACACGAACGCCAGCGGGAAGATGTCCATCACCAGCAGCACCATCACCGCAAGCGTGAGCGCCAGGTTGAACCAGATGAGCTTGGGTCGCAGCGTCGCGCGGTTGGGGTCGAGCATGGTGTCGGCCATCGCGGTGTCGACCACGTCGACCAGCTGCGGGGCGGCGACGGCATCGCGACCGCCGCGGACCGTGACGACGTTGCCGGTGCGCAGCGACGCGACGGCGCCGGGCTTGGGCTCCGCACCGCGAACGAGGGCGGGGCCGCCGAGACGACCGAAGACGCCGGGGGTGCCGAGCTTCGAGGTGTCGATCGAGCCGGCGAGGCGCTTGCGCTCGGACAGGCCGAGGAACCAGGCGAAGGCGAGCGAGACGACGAGCCCGGCGAGCAGCGAGGGGATCATCGGCACGAACACGTCGGTGGGCTGCAGGCCCAGTGCTGTCGCGGCGCGGATGGTCGGGCCGCCCCACGGCACGATGTTGAGCGTGCCGTTCATCAGGCCCGCGACGCAGGTGAGCACGACGGGGCTCATCCCCAGACGCAAGTAGAGCGGCAGCATGGCCGAGGTGGTGATGATGAAGGTGGTGGAGCCGTCACCGTCGAGCGACACGGCGCCCGCGAGGATCGCCGTACCCAGCACGATCTTGGCCGGGTCGTCGCCCAGGAAGCGCGTGATCACGCGGATGAGCGGGTCGAAGAGGCCGACGTCGATCATGATGCCGAAGTACATGATCGCGAAGAGCAGCAGTGCGGCGGTCGGCGCCATCTTGCCGATCGCGTCGATCACCATGTCGCCCAGGCCGAAGCCCGCGCCGGCGATGAGGCCGAAGACCGTCGGGACGACGATGAGGGCGACCATGGGCGTCATGCGCCGCGTCATGATGAGGGCCATGAACGACAGGACCATGAGGAAGCCGAGGGCCACGAGCACCCCGTCGGCGGGCGTGTAGGCCACCGGGTACTCGGCCGTTTCGGCCGCAAGGATCAGGGGGGTCATCGCGACTCCTTCGTCGGGACGGGCGCGGCTCTCGCGCTCTCGATGCGGTGACATTACGGATGCCGCCCGTCCCGCCGCGCGCTTGCTCGCATTGCGTGGGGTTATGCGCGTACCGTAGGTTCTGCGCATTTCGCGCAGCGAGAGCCTGGAGGGGCGTATGCGATTCGCCACCCGGATGCTCGTGGTCCAGGTCGCGACCCAGGTGGCGGTCGTCGCGGTGTGCACCGCCGTCTTCGCCGGGCTCGGCGTGCAGCAGCTCAAGGCCGAGGCCGATTCGTCGGCATTGAACATCGCGCGCTCGGTCGCGGAGTCGCCCCAGGTGCGCGACCTCGTCGCGGAGTACTCCGCCGACCCCGGCACCCCGGATGCCACGACCCTGCGCGACGGCGTGCTCCAGCGCTACGCCGCCGACGTCACCGACCGCACACAGGGTCTGTTCGTGGTCATCACCGACGATCACGGCATCCGTCTCGCCCACCCCGATCCCGACCGCCTCGGCCAGGTCGTCAGCACGAGCTTCGCCGACGCCCTCGCGGGCCGGGAGGTCGTGACGTGGGAGGTCGGAACCCTGGGGGAGTCGGCCCGGGCGAAGGTTCCGGTCTACCCGCCCGACGGAGGCGCGCCCGTGGGCGAGGTGAGCGTCGGCTTCGAGCGGGCGAGCGTCTTCGACGACCTACCCGCTCTGATCGCGGGGATCGCCGTCGCGGTGCTCCTGGCCGTCGCCATCGGCGCGCTCGTCGCGCTGCTGATGCGTCGCCGACTCGAGCGCCTCACCCTGGGGGTGCAGCCCGAGGAGCTCGCCGCCCTCGTGCAGACCCAGACCGCCGTGCTCGAGAGCGCCGACGAGGGCGTGCTCGCGCTCGACGACGCGGGGGTCGTCCGCGTGTGCACCGCCGCCGCCGAGCGTCTGCTCCGGGTCACGGATGCCGTCGGCCGCCCCCTCGCCGACCTCGGTCTCGCACCGGCTGTGACCGCGGCGCTCGCCGGGGCCGGGGCGAGCACGGGGCTGCCGGTGGGCGACCGCGTGGTGTTCATCGACGTCCGCCCGGTGCGTCGGGGCTCCCTCACGCTCGGCCGCGTGGCGGTGCTGCGCGACCGCACCGACGTGGCCGCACTGTCGGGACGCCTCGACAGCGTGCGGGCGATGGGCGACGCGCTGCGGGTGCAGCGGCACGAGAACGCGAACCGGCTGCACGCGGCGGTGGGCCTTCTCGACGCCGACCGCACCGACGAGGCCCGGGCCTTCCTCGCCGACCTCGTCGATCGCGGGTCGGTCGACTGGGCGGTCCCCGGCATCGAGCTCGTCGGCGATGCGATGCTCCAATCGTTCCTGGGGGCGAAGGCGCTCGCGTCCCGCGAGCGGGGAGTGGCACTGCGCATCTCCGACGACACGTTCCTCCGTGGCACCGTCGACGACGTCGAAGACGTGGTCGCGGTGCTCGGCAACCTGGTCGACAACGCCGTCACCGCCACGGCATCCGCTCCCGAGCCGCGCGAGGTCGAGGTGGCGGTGCTCGGCGACGGTGACGCCGTCGTGTTGACCGTGGCCGACACCGGCACGGGCATCGCCGACGTGGACGCCGTCTTCGTCGCACGCGACCGCGCCGACGACCCCGCCGCGGTCCACGGTCTCGGCATCGGCCTGCCGCTCTCGCGCGAGTTCGCGCGGCGCCGCGGCGGCGATGTCTGGATCGTCGATCCGGGCGGCGACGGACACGGTGCCGTCGTCGCCGCGCGACTGCCCGGCGTCCTGCTCCCCGCCGGGGGGACCGACGCGGCGAGAGAGGAAGGCGACGAATGACCGACATCCGCGTTCTCGTCGTCGACGACGACTTCCGCGTCGCGGGATTGCACCGGGACGCCGTCGCGAGCCGCCCCGGCTTCGCCGCCCTCGAGCCCGCGCGCACCGTCGGCGAGGCCCGCGCAGCCCTCGCCGCGCACAGCCCCGACCTGCTGCTCGCTGATGTGTACCTGCCCGACGGCGACGGAGTGGAGCTCGTTCGCTCGGCGGGCATCGACGCGTTCGTGCTGTCGGCGGCGACGGATGCCGCGACCGTCCGCCGTGCGTTCACCGCCGGTGCCCTCGCCTACCTCGTGAAGCCGTTCGACACGCGCGTGCTGGCGGAGCGGCTCGACCGTTACGCCCGGTATCGGAATCTGCTCGCCAGCGCGCGACCGCTGTCGCAGGATGACATCGACCGTGCGGCATCCGTCATGCGCGGGGAGCGCGAGGGGCCGTCGCTCGCCCGCTCGGCCACCGAACAGACGGTGCTGGCGGCCCTCGGCGACGAGGAGGCGTCGGCGTCGGAGGTGGCCGAGCGCATCGGCGTCTCTCGCGCGACCGCGCAGCGTCACCTGACGACGCTGGCGGAGCGGGGTCTGGTGCAGGTGAGTCTGCGCTACGGCTCGACCGGCCGCCCCGAGCACCGCTTCCGCGCCGGCGCCTGACCGCCGCCCCCGAGCCTCGTCCCACTTCTGGCGGTCTGACGGCCTCTCAGCCGACCGAATGTGGGACGCGCATCGACCAGAAGTGGGACGCGGTGGGAATTCGCTCGCCGCCGCGCTCAGGCCTCCAGCACCACCCACCCTCGCGGGCCCAGCTCGACGCGCCCGTCGACCGGCGATCCGCCGCCCGCGGCGAGAACGCGACCGTCCGCGACGGGCAGTGACACCGGCTCCTCGCCGATGTTCAGCGCCACGACCACCGCATCGTCGCCCACGGCCGTCCGCAGCACCACCGCGGTGTTCGACACCTCGACGACATCGGTGTGCGCGCGCCAGAGCCACGGCTTCCGTCGTCGCAGCGCGATCAGCGCCTGATGGGCCTGCAGGATGCGCTGGTCGGGTTCGACGTCGCCGGGGTGCGCGGGGAAGGCCGGTCGCACCGCGTCGTCGCCGCCGAGTCGCTCCTCCTTCACCCCCGTCCATCCGAACTCGTCGCCGGCGTACACCGAGGGCGTGCCGGCCACGGCGAACAGCACCGCGAGAGCGTGCGGTACGAGGTCCGTGCCCACGGCGGAGGCGATGCGGGTGACATCGTGGTTGCCGACGAAGGTCTGCGGTACGAACGTCGCGAGCAGTGCGTCATGCCGCTCGATCGCATGGCTCAGTTCGAAGAGGTTGCGGTCGCTGAGACCGTGCCAGATGCCCTGCCACAGCTCGTACTGCGTGAGGGAGTCCATGCTCGACGAGCGCACGATCCCGACCGCGTCCCCGTGGATCACCTCGCCGAGGAACCACGCGTCGGGGAAGCGCTCGCGCACCCGCGGCAGCACCTCGGCCCAGAACGACGACGGCACCGCGTAGGCGGCATCCAGCCTCCATCCGTCGATCCCGCGGTCGAGCCAGTGGCACATGACGTCCACGACGAGGTCGACCGCGGCGGGGGAGGAGTGGTCGAGCGCGACGAGGGCGTCGTGGCCCTCGAACACCTCGGCCTCGAACCGCCCGTCGGTCCATCGTCCGCGGAAGAGGTGCGGTCCGTCCTCCGTCAGCTCGCGGAAGGCCGGGTGACCCCGCCCCACGTGGTTGAACACCCCGTCGAGCAGGATCCGGATGCCGCGCTCCCGCGCCGCGGCCACCAACCGCGCGAAGTCGGCGTCGTCGCCCAGCCGCGGGTCGATGCGGAAGTGGTCGACGGTGTCGTAGCCGTGCGTCTCGGACGCGAAGACCGGGCCGAGGAGCAGACCGTTGAGCCCCAGCTCGATGACGTGGTCGAGCCACGGCTCGAAGCGGTCCAGGCGGTGCACGGGTTCGGCATCCGGATCCACGCCGTCGCGGATGGGGGCGCCGACGAATCCCAGCGGGTAGACGTGCCACCAGATGACGTGCGCGGGCCAATCGGTCATGCGTGCTCCTTCGGGCGGCGGTGCGAGCGCCGGGTCGGGTCGACGCTATCGGTGTCGACCGTCCGTCCCGCCGGGGTTGCGGGGGCGCCGCGTCGGTCCGTGCCGTCGTGGTGTCCCGGCACGTGCCGTCGGGACGACGTCACGCCCGCGCCCGGTCCTCCGGTAGCGCGAAGGCGTCGAGGTCGAGAGCGTGCGTCCGCGCGGACTCGACAGCGGCTGCGACCGCCCCGATGGAGACGATGTCGGCGCCCAGCGTCGAGGGGACGATCTGCGGGGGCGGCAGGTGCAGCGAGTCGGGGATCGCGTCCATCGCCGCCTCGATGATGGGCCCGGCGCCGGCGGCGATCGCGCCCGACACCACCACGCGTTCGACGTCGAACAGGCTGCCGAACATCGCCGCCACCCCGGCCAGCGCCGGCCCCACCGCATGGGCGACACCGAGCGCCCCCGCGTCGCCGGCGGCGGCGAGGTCGAGCACCGTCTTGGCCTCGAGGGTGTCGGGATCGACGTCGCGCAGGGCGCTGTCGAGCGGAAGCGAACCGGATGCCAGCGCAGCACGGGCCGCGTCGACGCACCGCGGGGCGAGTCCCCAGGCACTGCCGACACCCTCGACCCGGTCGAAGGCCACGGTCTCGCCCGCGCCGCCGTGCGCGCCGCGCAGCAGGTGTCCGTCGACGCTGATGCCCGCGCCGAAGCGTTCGCCCGCCAGCAGGGCGACGAAATCGAGACAGCCCGCCGCGGCACCGTGCACGCGCTCGGCGACGGCGGCGAGGGTGGCGTCGTTCTCGATGCGCACCAGGGGCGCCCACATGGCGAACGTGTCGACGAAGTCGGGGTTCATGCGTGCCCAGAAGCCGTCGTGGTGCACGGGCGAGCGTCCTGCCCGGTCGACGGGCGCGGGGACACCCACGCACACCGCGACCAGCTGGGTGCGGGATCGGCGAGCGCGTTTGAGGGTGGCCTCGACCGTCGCCTCGGCGGCGCGGCGACGGCGTTCGGGGGAATCGAGTTCGGGGTCGACCGTGAGCCGCGAGGTCGCCAGAGTCTCGCCGCGCAAGTCGGCGACGGTGGCGGTGAGGTGGCCGCGCCCGGCGTCGACGCCGACCACCACCCCCGCCTCCGGTCGGAACGCGAAACGGCGGGCCGGGCGGCCCTTGGAGTACTCGCCGACCGCGCGGGCGTTGGGCATCTCGGCCAGGAGTCCGCGGGCGGACAGCTCGTCGAGCACGTCGATCGCCGTCGACCGGGTCAGGCCCACGGCGGCGATGACGTCACTGGCGGTGAACGCCTCGGCGTCCCACGCGTGGCCGAGCACGGCGTCGAGGTTGTGGCGGCGCAGCGACGGCATCGTCGTGGTGGCATCCATCGTCACTCTTGACCCCTTTCGCCTCCGATGCAATACTGCCTGCACGACATTGATTTGGCGAGTAGATTTACTGGCTGATACAACATATTCGCAGTGCGGCGGAGGAGGCAGCAGGTGTCGACGAAGATCAGGGCGGGGCGACGATGGATCGCCGTGACCACGGTGGGCGTGCTGGGGGCGGCGATGCTCGCCGGGTGCTCGACCGATGGACGCGAGACCATCCGCTTCACCTTCAGCAAGCGCGAGGCGCTGTCGTTCATGAACGACGTCGTCGCGCAGTACAACGCGTCGCAGGATCGCGTGCGCGTCGAGATGGACAGCTCGGGGGTCGACGTGGTCTCGGCGAGCTTCGTGCGCGGCAACCCGCCCGACATCATGCTCGCGAACTACAACTACGAGGTCGCCCGCTTCGTGCAGCGCTGCGCGTTGAGCGACCTCAGCGGCACCGAGGCGGCGGGCACCGTGCGCGAAGATCTGCAGCCGCTGCTCGACCAGTACGGTTCGTGCGAGGGGCGTACGAGCGCGCTGCCGTACTCGGTGATGGCCGCGTCGGTGATCTACAACAAGCAGATCTTCGAGCAGCTGGGTCTCTCCGTCCCGACGACCTACGACGAGCTGCTCACGGTCGCCGACACCCTGAAGCAGAACGGCGTGACGCCCTTCTACGGCACCTTCAAGGACGACTGGACCGTGGCGCAGGGCTGGTACGACTACTCGGTCGGCGGCTCGCTGGACGTGCTCGACTTCTTCGACGGGCTCGCCGCCGAAGGCGATCAGGTCGGCGCCGACTCCGCGGTGTCGTTCGCGAAGGACTTCACCGAGCCCATGGACCGGATGCTGCAGCTCGCGCAGAACTACACGAACGCGGATGCCGAGAGCCGGGCCTACGGCGACGGCAACCTCGCCTTCGCCCAGGGTGAGGCTGCGATGTACCTGCAGGGCCCCTGGGCACTCGGTGAGATCGCGAAGACCGCGCCCGATCTGCCCGTGGGGACCTTCCCGCTGCCCATGACCGACGACCCCGACGACCTCGCCGTCCGCGTGAACATGGACCTCGCGGCGATCATCCCCGAGGCCTCCCGGCACAAGGATGCCGCGCGCGACTTCCTCGAGTACCTGTACACACCCGAGATCATCGAGGCCTACAACGAGTCGCAGCTCGGCTTCTCCCCGACCAAGGACGCGCCCTCGCCGAGCGACCCCCGTGTCGCCGGGATGATCCCCTACTACGACGAGGGACGCATCTACCAGGGCGCCTCGGTGCTGGTCCCCAAGACGATCCCCACGTTCAATTACGCGCAGGCGATGATCTTCGGCGCCTCGCCGGAGAGCACGCTGCGCACCATGGACGAGGACTGGTCACGGCTCGCCTTCCGCCAGCCGCCCGCCTCGACCACCGACGCAGCCGTCGAGGAGGACGCGCGATGAGCACCACCACCACGATCGTCACGGGCGGGAAAGCGGCCGCGCGTCGCAGCACCCGCCGCGTGGAGCCGATCTACTACCTGTTCCTGCTGCCGACGCTCGTGCTGTTCACCCTGGCCATCACGGTGCCCGGCGTCATCGGCATCTTCTTCAGCTTCACCGACTCCATCGGCCTCGGCGAGTGGAACTTCACGGGCCTGACGAACTACATCGCCATCTTCAGCGACCCGGCGATCCTGCAGGCCTACCTGTTCACGTTCGGCTTCTCGGTGGCGACCGTCCTCGTCGTCAACGTCGCGGCCTTCCTGCTCGCGGTGGGCCTGACCTCCCAGATCCGGTTCAAGAAGGCGCTGCGCACGGTCTTCGTCATCCCGATGGTGATCTCGGGCATCATCATCGCCTACGTCTTCAACTTCCTCTTCAGCAACTCCGTTCCCGAGGCCGGAGCCGCCATCGGCATCCCGTGGCTCGAGACGAGCCTGCTGGCCAACCCCGACCTCGCGTGGGTGGCGATCGTCATCGTCACCGCGTGGCAGGCGATCCCCGGCACGCTCCTGATCTACATCGCGGGTCTGCTGTCGGTCCCCGGTGACGTCTACGAGGCGGCCGGCCTCGACGGGGCCAGCAAGACCCAGCAGCTGCTGCGCATCACCCTGCCGCTCGTGGCGGGGTACGTGGTCATCAACATCATCCTGGGCTTCAAGGGCTTCCTCAACGCCTACGACATCATCGTCGGGCTCACCGGCGGCGGCCCGGGCACCGCGACCCGCAGCGTCGCGATGTCGATCATCCTCGGCTTCAACGGCGGTGATTACGCCTACCAGATGGCGAACGCGGCCCTGTTCTTCATCGTCGCCATCGTCATCTCACTCCTGCAGCTCTCCCTGACCCGGGGAAGGAACACCCTGTCATGACCGCTCTCAACCAGCCCGCGCTCGCGTTCGAGCAGGCCGAACTCGCCGTCCCCGAACGACAGGGGACCGAGCCCCCGCGCCGCCGCTTCCGTCGCGTCGGCATGGAACGCGTCAACTGGTCGACGACGACCATCCTCGTGCTCTGCTCCCTGACGGTGCTCCTGCCGCTGTACGTCACCGTCTCGATGGCGCTCAAGAGCGGCACGCAGGTCGTCGACGGCAACGCCTTCTCGTTCCCGTCGCCGATCAGCTTCGACGGCTTCGTTCAGGCGTGGACGCTGACGAAGTTCCCGGTGGGCCTCGCGATCTCGCTGCTGGTCACCGCCGGCACCGTGGCAGCGACCATCATCCTCGCGGCGTTCGCCTCCTACGCGATCGCCCGCAACTGGGAGCGCAAGCTCTTCCGCTACTCGTTCTTCTACCTGCTCGCGGCCATGTTCATCCCGTTCCCCGTGGTGGCCCTGCCGCAGATCCAGCTGACCGGGCGGGTGGGCCTCGACAACCCGGCGGGCGTCATCATCCTGGCCACGATGTTCCAGCTGAGCTTCAGCGTGCTGCTGTTCACCGCGTTCCTGCGCTCGATCCCGCTCGAGCTCGAAGAGAGTGCGCGCATCGACGGCGCGACCACCTGGCAGACCTTCTGGCAGCTGATCTTCCCGCTGCTGGCTCCGATGAGCGCGACGGTCGGCATCTTCGCCTTCCTCTACGCGTGGAACGACTTCATGATGCCCTCGCTCATCATCAGCGACCCGGCGCTGCAGACCCTTCCGGTACGCCAGAACCTCTTCCAGACGCAGTTCAGCAACAACTACAACGTCGCCTTCGCCTCCTACCTCATGGCCATGGCCCCCGCGATCGTCGCCTACCTGTTCACCCAGCGATGGGTGATGGCCGGCGTCACGCAGGGCGCCATCAAGGGCTGAGCAACCATCCCCTCGAAAGGAACACACGTGACCACCGCCGCACCCTCCGTGCAGACCCGCGACCTCACCGCAGCCCCCGACTGGTGGCGCCAAGCCGTGGTCTACCAGGTGTATCCCCGCAGCTTCGCCGACACCGACGGCGACGGTCTGGGAGACATCCGCGGGATCACCTCGCGCGTGCCGTACCTGGCGGAGCTGGGGGTGGATGCCGTCTGGCTCAGCCCCTTCTACCCCTCCGACCTGGCCGACGGCGGCTACGACGTCGCCGACTACCGCGACGTCGATCCGCGGCTGGGGACCCTGGCCGACATGGACGAGCTCATCGCGCAGCTGCACGCCCACGGCATCCGGGTCGTGGTCGACATCGTCCCCAACCACACCTCCGACAAGCACGCCTGGTTCCAGGAGGCCCTGGCCGCCGGTCGCGGTTCCGCCGCCCGCGGGCGCTACATCTTCCGCGAGGGCACCGGCCCCGACGGCGCCGAGCCGCCGACCGACTGGGTCTCGGTGTTCGGGGGAGCGGGCTGGGAGCGTGTCGACGACGGGCAGTGGTACTTCCACAACTTCGACGTGTCGCAGCCCGATCTCGACTGGACCAACCCCGAGGTGCGCGCCGACTTCGTGAAGACCCTGCGTTTCTGGAGCGACCGGGGCGTCGACGGGTTCCGCATCGACGTCGCGCACATGCTGACGAAAGATCTGAGCGAGCCGCTGCCCTCGCAGGCGGAGCTCGACGCGATGCCGCAGGACGGTAACCACCCCCTCATCGACCGCGACGACGTGCACGAGGTCTACGCGGAGTGGCGCGCGGTGTTCAACTCCTACGACCCCCCGCGAACGGCGGTCGCCGAGGCGTGGGTGCATCCGTCGCGCGTGCCGCTGTACGCGAGCATCGAGAGCCTGGGACAGGCGTTCAACTTCGACCTTCTCGAGGCCGATTTCGACGCGGGCCAGTTCCGTCGCATCGTGGCGGACAACCTGGTGCTGGCCGAGCAGTCCGGCTCGTCGACCACGTGGGTGCTCTCCAACCACGACGTCGTGCGTCACGCGACGCGGTACGGCCTTCCGGATGCCGAGCGCGGCGAAGACGGGCGTCCCACGCGCAAGCACGGCAACGAGTGGTTGCTCTCCGGCGGTCGGACGCCGGCTCTCGACGCCGCGCGGGGTGAGCGGCGTGCCCGGGCGGCGGCGTTGTTCGTGCTGGGCCTGCCCGGTTCGGCCTACCTGTACCAGGGGGAGGAACTCGGCCTGCACGAGGTCGCCGAGATCCCCGACGACCAGCGTCAGGACCCGACGTTCTTCCGCAGCCCCGGCATCGACCTCGGTCGTGACGGATGCCGCGTGCCCCTGCCGTGGAGCGCCGAGGGCCCCGCGTTCGGCTTCGGCGCGAGCGGTGCGCATCTCCCGCAGCCGGAGTGGTTCGGGGCCTACGCCGTCGACCGCCAGGAGGGCGATGCGTCGTCGACCCTGACGCTCTATCGCCGCGCGCTCGACCTGCGGCACGAGCTGCAGACCGACGAGCAGTTGCAGTGGGTCGACACCGACCGCGACGACGTGGTGGCCTTCGCGCGTCCGAACGGGTGGACCGTCGTGACGAACTTCGGCACCCAGTCGGCCGCGCTCCCCGCCGGCGAGGTGCTGTTGTCGAGCACCCCGCTCGAGGGCGATGCCCTCCCCGGCGAGACCACGGTCTGGCTCCGTCGCGCCTGACCCGCCGACCCGCAGCGACAGCCCCGGTGCCGCGCGCGCCGGGGCTTTCGCGCGCCCCGTCCTCGGCGCTGTCCGAGACGCGCTGTCCGCGGAGGTCCTGGTGCGCCCGGGGCGTTCGCCCGGCACTGCACGGTGCCTCAGGGTACCCGCGCCCACCCCTCGCCGCGGCGCTCGATCGCTCCGGCCGCGGCGAACGCGTCGAGCCATCCGCCCATGGGCCATACGCCCCACCTCGCGTGGAACGCGGCGCCGTTGCGCAGGATGTCGTCGAGGTGCTGCCACGGGGGAGAAGACACCGGATGCCACTGGTGGTACGCGTCCGCACCGCCCACCCACCGCAGGTCGATGTCCCGCGCGCGGGCGGTCCAGGCGAGGTCGGTGTCCTCGGCGCCGTACCCCTCGTACCCGGGGTGGAATCCCCCGATGCGGTGCCAGGTGGCGGGCGTCACGGCGAACGACAGCGACCAGAACAGGTCGTACTCCGCAGCCGTCGCCGCCCGCGTCTCCCCGGCGGGGAGCGCCGGCCGCGCACGGTGCGGGCGGGTGAGCGGGGGCAGGTCATCGGCGCTCTCGGGGCGTTGCACGCTCGCGAGGTAGGTCACCGCGCCCGCCAGCAGCGCTTCCGGGTGCACGGTCGCCGCGGCGCGATAGGCGCGGAGCAGCTCGGGTCCGGGCAGACAGTCCACGTCGAGGAACACCAGCAGGTCCGCGCCCGCCTCCATCGCGACCTCCGCCGCGCGGTTGCGTCCTCCGCCCACCCGCAGCCCGTGCGGCCCGGGAGGAACGTGCAGCGTCCGTGCACCGGCATCCCGGATGCCGTCGGGCGGCGTCTCATCGAGCCACGCCTCCACGCGCACGATGTCGCCCGCCACCTCGGCGAGAAGGCGCCGCTGACGGTCCAGGTGCTCACGGCGCGCGGCGGAGGCGACGGTGATGACGGCGGTGGTCACGGCTGCGTCCCCTCGACGACGGCCGCCATCCGCGCGGCGGCGCCGGCCACTCGCCAGCGGGCCCAGTCCGGGGCGTCTCGCGCCGCCCGCTCGACGAGGTCGACCAGTTCGTCGGCCGAGACGTCTGCGTCTGCTCGCCGCGCGAGCCCCCACGCCTCGAGGGCCTCGGCGGTGGCGCGCTGCTCGTCGAAGGGGCGTTCCTGTCCGATGACGACCGCCCGGGCACCGGATGCCGCGAGGTCGGCGACGCTGTTCTGCCCGGCGGCGCTGACGACCACCGTGCTGCGGGTCAGCAGGGGCCAGGGGTCGTCCACACGGGAGGTGTCGTCGTGCCCGACGGACGTGACGTCCCATCCCCGCGCGCTCAGGCGCCGGATGCTCTCGTCGCGGACGTCGGCCGGGAGCACGCGGCCGAGGAGCAGCACCCGTCGCGCGTCGACGGAACCGGGCACCGCCCGGGTGTCGAAGCGGGAGATCCCGCCCGTCCAGGCGACGCGGTCGACGTGCGCGCCGAGCCACGGCGTGGCGACGGCGCCCTCCGGCCACGGAGCGACGATCCGGTGGGCCAGGCCGTACGCGAGGGCGTGCGGGGCGTCCGTGCGCGCGCCCGGCTGGGTGATCGCGACCGTCCGCAGCCCGAGCAGCCGCGCGAGAGTCACGACCTCGGCGCTCACGTCGACGACGAACGTCCGCAGGTCGCGGGATGCGGCGGTCGTGGCGATCGTCGCGAGCCGCTCCCGGTGGCCGGGGTGACCGTGCGGTGCCCAGTGCAGGTGGCCGCGGACCGTCGGGTCGGCGTTGCGCGGGTCCACCCGCGTGCCGTCGGGGGCGTCGAACGGTTCGGCATCCGCGGGGAGCGGCACCCACTCGACATCGGCCGCGAGCTCGGCGGGTCGGGGCATCGTCGAGAACACGATGACGGGTGTACGCAGGTGCGGCTGCACGGCGAGGAACCGCGAGACATGGCCGAAGCCGTGGTGGTGGACGTACCAGCCGATCACCGCGACACCGCCGGCACGCGCCACGCGGCGACAGGCTGGGCGGTGTGGGTGAGCACGCGTTCCACCTCGCGGTAGCGCTGGGCGAGGGAGTGCTGCTGCACGGCCGCCCGACGCGTCCACACGCGCGTGAGCGGTTCGCGCGCACCCTCCGCGGCGAGTCGGGCCGCGGCCTGCCCGAGGGCGACGACGTCGCCCGGGGTGACCGTCGCCGATCCCGGCATCCCGGCGAGCACCTCCGACACCCCGCCGATGTCGAAGGCCGCAACCGGCGTGCCGGTGGCGAGCGCCTCGGCGATCACGAGGCCGAAGGGCTCCTCCCACATGGGCGTGACCAGCGCGACAGCCGACGACCCCACGAGGCGGCAGAGATCGGGTTGATGCAGCGGCCCGACGTAGCGCGCGTGGGCGCCGAGACGCGGCACGACCTCTTGCTGGAAGTAGTCCGCATCCCCGATCCGCCCCGCGAGGACGATCTGCGCGCCGGCCGAGCGCGCGGCCTCGATGGCCAGGTGCGGGGCCTTCTCGGGCACCACTCGACCCGACCACACCCACGAGGTCCCGCCCTCGCCACGGGTCCACTGGTCGGTGTCGATACCGTTCGGGAAGACGAACGCGTCGACACCCTCGGTCGACCACGCGCGGGCCGTCGCCTGGCTGACCGCGACGAAGCGGTGCGGGCTGTCCACCACCTCCGCCGCCGCCTCCAGCATCGGCTCGAGCGGCGGGGTGTGCAGGGTCGTGACGACGGGGATGTCGGCCGCCCGGCTCCACCGGATCGGGGCGGGGTGCAGGCTGTGATTGTCGACGACGTCGTAGAGGTGGCGATCGGCGATGAGACGGTCGAGGGCGGCGTCGTAGGCGACGTCGACGGCGGCTGCGTACCCCTCGGGGTACTCGGTGTCCGACGAGTGCTCGGGGCGCGTCCACTCCGGGACGGGCAGTCGGAATTCGGCCACGTCACCGAGGAAATCCGACCCCTCGGCGGCGCAGAGCGAGACCTCGTGGCCCCGCGCGCGCAACCACCGCACGCGGTCCCACACGCACGCCTCGAGGCCGCCGGCGTGCGGCTGGCGCAGGGCGTAGCGAGAGGGGGCGACGACGAGCACCCGCAGGGGACGCGTCCCGCGGATCACGCGGCGACCTCCGCGGCGAGGACGCGCCGGTACACCGCGACGTGCGCGGCCCGCACGCTGTCCAGCTCGGCGCGGCGCTGCGTGCGTCGGCGCTCCACCTCGGCGGAGCGCGCCGCCGACCCCGGGGACGACGATGCCGGACCCGTGGCATCCATGATCGCCCGGGCGAGCGAGACGGGCTCGCCCATGTCGAACGCGTGGAAGTCGGCGGGGTGCTGCGCGGCGATGTGCCCGACGGGGGTGCTGACGACCGGCACGGCGAGGTCGTAGCAGAGCTCCGCCCACCCCGACTGCGTGCCGTGGCGGTAGGGGAGCAGGCAGGCGTCGAGATCGGCGAGCCACGCGGCCAGGGCGTCGTCGTCGAGGCGGGTCCCGCGCTCGATGGTGACCCCGTCGGCCCCCTCGGCGATCAGGGCGATGGATGCCGCGGCCTCCGCGTCGCGAACCCGCTCGTTCATCCGCACCACGGCCTCGACGCGCGCGCCCTGTGCCCGCAGGTGTGCGACGGCTCGGACGAGGGTGGCGGTCGTTCCGACGCCGTCGATGTTGGGTCGGAGATCCCGCAGGTGCACGCCCACGCGCACCGTGTCGTGGGCGTCGCCGGTGGGACGCGCTGCGTCGCCGAGCAGTGTGGGGTGGGCGATGACGGTGACGGGACGACGGGCGATGTCCCGCACCGAGGCTCCGGCGGTGTCGGTCAGGGCGAGGAGCGCATCGGCTCCGTCGGCCAGCACGGCCAGCGACGCGCGGTGGGTGTCCTGAGCGCTCAGCTGGGGGTTCTCGAGATCGTGCACCGTGTAGACGAGGGGTCGTCCGAGTCGGTGAAGCGTCGCGACCGTCGCCCGAAGCTCGTCGGGGGAGTACGACTCGATCCCGAAATGCACGTGGACCAGGTCGAACTCGTCGGCATGCGCTGCGAGCCACTCCGGCAGCAGAACCTGCGGCGGCCACCACTGGCCGGCCGGGGCGCCGGGAGGCGGCGGGTCGGAGAGCACCGTCACGTGACGGGGGTCGGTGATGGCGGAGACGTAGGGGTGGGCCGATGGGACGGCGGCGACGCGAACCGGGGGGACGGTGGTGACGACGATCGTTCTCCTCCTCGTGCAGTGATGTGATGTGGCGTGGCGTGCGTGCGCGTACCGCATCGCCAGGCACATCGCAATGCAACGGGGCGGTTGGGACGACGATGACACCGACGGATACGTTCACATCATGGGTGGTGAAACGGCGCGGCTGCAGAGCCTTGCGGACCACGGCGACGCGGTGATAGCGAGACGTCGCCACTACGGAGAATTCTTCGGCGAGACGCCGCTGCCGGAGAATTTCGGCCTGGTCGTGGGCAATTGCCAAGCGGAATCACTTCGGCTGGTCATCGCATCCGACGCTCTTCCCGCCATCCGCGTCCCCGCCGTGCACGAGCTCACCGCGACCGATGCGGAGCGCCTGCACACCCTCCTCGCCGAGGCGGCGTTCCTCGTCGCGCAGCCCATCCGCGACGACTACCGCGACCTCCCGCTCGGCACGGCGCAGCTGCGCGCATCGCTTCCGCCTCGGGCCCGGGTGGTGACGGTCCCCGCCGTCCGATTCGCGGGACTGCACCCGTTCCAGGCGGTGCTGCGTCTGTCCGCGTTCCCCGAGGATCCGCCCCTGGTCGCCTACCACGATGTCCGGATCGTCGCCGAGGCCGCGGGCTCACCCGTTCCGGCCGAACTGCCGGCGGCGGCGGTGCACGCGATCGCCGATGCATCCGTGGCCGAGCTGCGCCGCCGCGAGGCCCTCGGTCTCGACGTCGTGGCATCCGACCTCTTCGCCCCGGTCGTCGCCGACCTCGCCCGCACCGTCAACCACCCCGGGAACGCCCTGTTCCTCCCGCTCGGGGAGCGACTCGTGACCGCACTCGGGGCGCCCGGCCGCGTCGTCGACCCCGGTCGTCCCCTCCTCGCGGGCGTTCGCGCTCCCCTGGAGCGGTGGGTCGTCGACGCCTGGAACCTGGATGCCGCGCCCCGCCCCGACTGGACGATCGCCGGCGACACGCTCTCGGCCGGGACCGTTCGCGAGGCGCATCTGGCGTACTACGCCGAACGTCCCGAGCTGCTGGCTGCCGTGGTCGCGCGCATGGCGCCCCTCCTCCGCACCTGGGCGGCCGCCTCGTGACCGCCTCCACCCTTCCGGATGCCACCCCACCCGTGCTCCTGGTGCACCCGGGGCCGCACGGCGTCGCCGCCTATGCCCGCGAGATCGCGACCGAAGTGCTCGAGCAGCGGCCGGCGTCGCGACTGAGCACCGTCGACGCGCTCGCCGCCCTCCCCCCGGGCACGCCCGTCCACGCCCATGTGACGGATCGACTGTGGGGGTCCTCGCCCGAACAGGCCGCACGTGTCGTCGTCGATCTCGCTGGCCGCCATCCGTTGTCGGTGACTTTCCATGACGTTCCCCAGGCGTCCGACGGTGAGCGGAACAGGCCCCGCCGTCGCGCGTTCTACCGTTCGGTGGCGGAGGCCGCGCGCGGGGTTGCAGTGAACAGCGCGCACGAGCGCGAGCTCCTCCGCGAGGAGGGTGTCTGGGACGGCCCCGTCGCGATCGTTCCCCTTCCGGTCGAGACCGTCGAGCCGGTGGACCCCTCGGCACGCGCGGCCGACGACGATGCGGTCGGCGTCCTCGGCTACTTCTACCCCGGCAAGGGGCACGATGAGGCGCTCGCCGCGACGGTCTCGGCGGGTATGTCGCGCCTGACGGTGCTGGGGCGCGCCTCCGACGGCCACGCGGAAGATCTGGACGCCTTCGTCCGTCGCGCGTCCGCCGCGGGTGTCGAGGTCGAGGTGACGGGATGGCTCGACGAGGCCGAGATGGTCGCGCGGGCGCGCCGTGTCTGCGTTCCGGTGATCGCCCACCGGCACGTGTCGGCGTCCGGCTCGCTGACATCGTGGATCGGCTGGGGCCGTCGACCCCTCGCCGTGCGCAATCGCTATATCGACGAGATGGTCGCTCTGCGCCCGGGCGCGCTGCGTGTGGTCGATCCCCGAGACCTCGCCGCCGAGGTCACGATCGCCCGGCACGGGGCGACGCGCACCTGGCACGGTCTCGACCCCGTGCCGTTCGGACGCGCCGACGCGGCGCGCGCCTACCGGCTCTGGTGGGCGGAGGTCTTCCGGTGAGCGCCGACGCCGACGAGGGGAACGAACGGATGCCGTGGGTCCCGGGCAATCGGTGGGATCTCGTCGCCGACCGGCATCCGGATCCTCCGCGCGTCACCGTCGTCGTGACGCACTACGACCAGCCCGACCAACTGGCGCGGACGCTCACCGCCCTTCAGCACCAGGACCACCCGGCCGAGCTCCTCGAGATCATCGTCGCCGACGACGGTTCGCCGATCGAACCGACCGTCCCTTCCGGTGTCCGGCTCGTCCGTCAGGAGGATCGAGGGTTCCGTGCCGCCGCTGCCCGCAACCTCGGTGCCGCCGCGGCCGAGGGCGATGTCCTGTGCTTCCTCGACGCCGACACCACGCCCGAGCCGGAGTACGTGCGCCGGCTGACCCGCCTGCCCGCTCTCCTTCCCGAGGCGGTCACGGTCGGGCGCCGCCGCCACGCCGACCTGGCCGGGGTGGATACCGAGACGCCGGTCGCCGATGTCGGTCCCACCCGTGAGCTGCCCGAGCCCGCGTGGCTCCGCGACGAGTACGCCCGCAGCGACAACCTCCTGCGCGCCGACGACCGCTCCTACCGCTACGTCATCAGCGCGGTCGTGGCCTGTTCCCGTGCGTTCTTCGACGAGGTGGGCGGATTCGACGAGTCGTTCTCGTCCTACGGCGGGGAGGACTGGGAATGGGCGCACCGCGCGTGGCAGGCCGGGGCGGTGCTGGCTCACATCCCGGACGCCGTCGCGTGGCATGACGGTCCCGACTGGGCGGGTCGTTCCGGCGACGACCGCGTCAGCGAGGGCAATCGGCAGGCGTTGCTCCTCGCGCAGAAGCTTCCCGTGGCCGGCTCGAGCGGTCGAGGCCTGCTGCCGGCCGTGCCCGACCTCGTCGTGCACGTGCCCGAGGGGCTCACGCCGTCTGCGGAGTTCGTCTGCGTCGACTCCGTCCTCGCCGCTTTCCCCCTCGCGACGGTGGCGGTGCCGGCGCGGGCGGGAGAGTCGTTCGTGCGCGCCGACCCTCGCGTGCGCGTCGGTGCGGAGGGGGACGGACTCGACGCGCGGGTGATCCTCCGGCTCGACCGCGCCGTGGTGATTCGGGATGCCGCCCCCCTCGCGGCGGCGCTGTCCTCACTGGGGCAGGGAGACATCGGGGCGATCACCGTTGTGGGCGATGACGGCGTCATTCTGGCGCGGGCCGATGCGCGGCGTGCGCGCCGTCGCGCGCGGCGGTGGGCGACGTCCGCCGGATTCGATGAGGTCGCGTCGGCGGTCGAGGGGGTTCACGCCCTCCGCCAGGATCCGCATGTCGAAGCGTGGGTGGGCGGCTGGGGAGGGCTCGAGCGCTTCGTCTGACCTTCTCGGCACGCTGCTTCGGCGCCGAGCCGGGCGCCCGTTTCCCCGATGGAGACGTCGCGACACGCCCGGGATGTGGCCGGATTCGCCGAGGCGGCCGGACGCACGTAAGTTATTACTTGTTCGCCCCACAGGGGAGAGCGGAGCGGCCGAAAGGCCCCGCAGCCCCTCAAGTAGCGAACCGCCCCGACACCAGTACTTGAGAGTCGTGACTCTCTCGGCTACAGTTGGGATTTGCCACTCGGCGCTCACCTCGTTCACACTCACTCCTCACAGGGTGAGTCGTGTCGACCTGGCGCCGAACTAGGCATTCATATCGTGAACTGCCCCTCGGGTCTGTCGGAAGACTGTTTCTGTGGGTGCGTCCGTTCCTTGAGAACTCAACAGCGTGCACTTGTCAAATGCCAATTTATTCCTCGTCGGTC
>NZ_JBQEOS010000012.1:0-83739 GCF_052045385.1 Microbacterium sp. 22296
GTGCCGACGGCGCGCTCGAGGGTCGCGACGAGCGAGGCGTACACGCCGAGGCTCGTCGGACCCGCGGGTTCACCGGAGCCGCCGACCGAATCGGGGAGACCGACCACTTGCGCGGTGCGTTCGCTCACGACGAGCATGTCCTCGGTCGTGGAACCCACGTCTTCGGCCGTGCGGTACAGCCCACCGAGGCTCTCGACGGCGTCGCCGAGGTCGAGGAAGGCCGCGCGGCGACGGTCGGCGTCGAGAATCGTGCCCTCGGGGAGGCCGATCACGCTCTTGCCGCCGCCCGCGTCGAGTCCTGCTGCGGCGTTCTTCAACGTCATGGCCGCGGAGAGCCGCAGGGCGTCGCCGAGGGCGTCGGTCCAGGACGGGTAGGTCCACAGACGGGCGCCGCCGAGGGCGGAGCCGAGCACGGAGGAGTGCAGCGCCACGGCGACGAGCAGACCGCTGCGCCGCCCCGTGATCACCTCCACGCGTTCGTGCGTGAAATCGGGCAGGGGCAGGGCGTTGATCATCGCGTTCCTTGTCGTCGGTCGCCTTGTGGGCGGCACTTTCCGGATGCCGCAGCGTCGCGGCATCCACCTCCATTGTGTCGCGCGCGACGGCCGGGCGCGAGCGTCCCGGGCCGCAGGAAATGGGGGAGGTGCCGAGACCGCACGTCCGGCCCGAGACGACACGGTTCGGCGCGATCGAAGCCCGTGATCTCGCGCGGATCGTGGGATCTCGCGGTGGGCGGCGTCCTAGGCTGTCGGGCATGACCGACGCCCTCCCCGCCCGTAGCCGTCTCGTCGCCGCAGCCCTTCGGGAGGCCGGTATCGAGGGCGACATCGTCGTTCTACCGGATGCCGCGTCGACGGCGGCCCTGGCCGCGGCGGCGCTCGGCATCGAGGTCGGCGCCATCGCGAACAGCCTCGTCTTCTGGAGCGACGACGAGCCGCTGCTGGTGATGACCAGCGGCGCGCACCGGGTGGACACGGCGGCTCTGGCCGAGCGGCTCGGGCGGGGCGGCATCCGCCGAGCGACTCCGGATCAGGTGCTGGCCGCGACCGGACAGCCCATCGGGGGAGTGGCGCCGACCGGCCACCCCGCGCCGCTGGTCACGATCGTCGACGAAGACCTGGCGGCGTTCGACGAGATCTGGGCCGCGGGTGGCACGCCCCACACGGTGTTTCCCCTGACGTTCGACGAGCTGGTGCGCCTCACCGGGGGTTCGGTCTCGCGCGTGGCGTGAGCCGGGCGCGGTCGTGGGGCGTCGCGTCGGGTCGCGGGATGCAGCGGGGCCTGGCGCGGGGTCGCGGGGCGGACAATGTGCACCGGGGCGGTCGGTGTGCGCCCCGGTGCACATTCGGCGCCCCGCACGGTGCGATTGCGTCCGTGACGGGCCCGCCGCGCGGCCGCGCGAGTCAGCGCGGTGACGCGCGGGGGCCACCACCGCGCTGTCGGTCAGACCCCGGTCTCGGGGGTGAGCGCGGTCAGGCACACCACCGCGGCGGCGGCCGACCACGCCTGGGGGCGGCACGCGGCCGGATACGGCGTCGGCACGGAGGAGTGACTGCGCGGGTCGCCGGAGTGCAGTTCGGGGACGCGGTAGGCGAAGCCCTCGGCGGCATCCAGCAGCCCGTCCACCACTGCGCGCGCCCCCTCGTCCAGGCCCGCGCGCAGCATGCCGTGGACCGTGATCGCGGTGTCGTGCACCCAGACGCTGCCGCCGTGATACGACAGGGGCCAGTAGCCCGCGGCGCCGGTCGACATCGTGCGGATGCCGTACCCGCTCGACATGCTCTCGCCGAGCAGCAGCGAGGCGACGTGCGCCTCCTGCTCGCGGGTGAGGATGCCGGTGCCGATCAGGTGGCCGATGTTGCTCGTGAGCGAGTCGACGGGACGCTTGTCGCGATCGAGGGCGACCGCGGGGTAGCGGCCCTCGGGCGTCTGGACCCAGTACGTGTCGGCGAAGCGCGCCTTCAGGTCGTCGGCCCAGGCGCGCCAGAAGAGGACGTCGTCGGCATCCGTCGCCTCCCCGAGGGCGTCGAGCAGATCCGCACCGGCGAGGGCGGCCTCGTACGCGTACGCCTGCACCTCGCACAGGGCGATCGGACCCTCCGCGAGGCGGCCGTCACGCCACTGGATCGAATCGCCGGAGTCCTTCCAGCCCTGATTCGACAGTCCGGTGCCGAGGCGGTCGATGTAGTCGAGGAAGCCGTCGCCGTCGCTGTCGCCGCTGTCGCGGATCCAGCCGAGGGCGCCGCGCAGCGCGGGAAGGAGCTCGCGCACCTCCGCCTCGGGCATGCCGGCGCGCCAGGCGTCGGCGAGCAGGCAGATCCACAGCGGGGTCGAGTCGACGCTGCCGTAGTACTTCGGCGGCAGCACGATGCCCTCGCCCGGTATCTCGAGGGCCGAGGCCCGCAGCTCGTGGAGGATCTTGCCCGGCTCCTGAGCGGTCTGCGCGTCGTCGTCGACCCCCTGCAGCCGCGCGAGCACACGCAGGGTGGATGCCGCGATCTCGCGGTCCAGCGGAAGAGCGAGACGCGCGGCCCAGATGGAGTCACGCCCGAACAGCGTGAAGAACCAGGGAGCGCCGGCGGCGAAGAACTCGTCGTCGGGGTGCTCGGGGAGCACGAGGCGCAGGGCGTCGAGATCGTCGAGGGCGGTCCGCAGCCACCGCGCGAGACGGGGATCGGGCGCCTGGGCGGCCACGGACGCGGCATCCCACCGCGGCGCCGCCGCGGCCGACCCGACGACGAGGGTGTCGTCGCGGAGCGTCAGCGTCCAGGCGACCTCGACGTTGCCGAACGCGGGGACCTCGACGCTCCAGCTCGCCTCGAGCCCGTCGACTCCGGATGCCACGCGGGCGCCGGGAGCGACGAGTTCGAGACCCTGCGTCCCGGCATCCACGATCGCGCGGTCGCCGTCGACGTCGGTGGTCATCTCGCGGCGATTCGCGTGGCCGGACTTCACCTCGTGGAGCTGCGCGAACTCGGGCGACAGCGCGAGCCGCAGGGTCGTCGAGATCGGTCGGTCGACGCGCGAGTGCAGCGTCCAGGTCTCGCTGACCACTCCGTCGGCGACGCGCCGGTCGCGCAGCACCCGCACCTTCGGGTCGGGCGTGGTGTCGTCGAGTCCGCGCAGCAGACCCCCGAGCACGAGACGCGAGGCGCCGTCGGGTGCGGTCGAGATCCATTCGACGGGCGAACCGTCGCAGACGAGCGCGAGGGAGCGCACGTGCCGGACGTCACCGTGGTACACGCCGTGCACCGCGGCCGCGCCCATGTCGCCGGTGGCGTCGGACCACACCTGAGTGGGGGCGCGCAGCACGATGATCGCGTCGTTCAAGAGGGGTTGGAGCGGGGCGGTCACGGCGTCCGTCGTGGCGTCCGTCACGGCCGCGGGCGTCGCGGTGGGGGCGGTGGTCATTCTTTGACGGCTCCTTCACTGGCGTTCATGATGCGGCGCTGGAAGACGAAGAACACCACGGCGACCGGAATCGTCATGATGGCCGCGGCCGCGAGTTTGAGGGGGAATTGGCTGCCCTGACTGAGCTGACCGCTGGCGAGGGCGGCGACGCCCTTGGTCAGGGTGGTGAGCTCGGGCGATTGGGTGGAGATGACGAAGTGGCTGAGCTCGTTCCACGATCCCTGGAACGACAGGATGACGATCGTGATGAGGGCGGGACGTGCCATCGGCAGCACGACCGACCAGAAGATGCGGAACGTGCCGGCGCCGTCGATACGCGCCTGTTCCTCGACCGACGGCGGGATCGACTCGAAGAAATTCTTCATGATGAACACCCCCGCGGCATCCACGAGGAGCGGGAGGATCATGCCGGCGTACGAGTCGTAGATGCCGAGCTGGTTGATCACGAGGAACTTGGGGATCAGCAGCACGACGCTCGGAACGGCCATCACCGCGATGAGACCCGCGAAGACGAGACCGCGCCCACGGAACTGCAGGCGGGCGAGGGCGTACCCGGCGAGGGAGTTGAAGAACACCCGGCCCGCGGTGACGAACACCGTCACCACCGCGGAGTTGGCGAACCAGACGGGGAAGTCCGAGTTCAGGAAGAGCCGCTCGTACGCCGCCCACGTGAAGGTCTGCGGAAAGAGCGAGATGGGATCCGCCGCCGCCGCGGCATCCGTCTTGAAGGAGGTCGCCACCTGCACGAGGAACGGATAGATGTAGATCAGCGCGAGCACGATCAGCAGGGTGTACAGGCCGATCTGCCAGCCCAGCGCCTTGCGCGACATGCGGTGCTTCGCGGGGCGGCGGCCGGGCCCGTCGAGACGCTGCTCGGCGAGGACGGTGGTCTGCGGGGACGCCGTGGCGGTCATCGCTCGCCTCCCTTCGTGGGCACCTCGTATTGACGGATCCGTCGTTTCGACACCGGGCGGTCGCGCAGCACGAAGCGCTGCAGGATCGTCAGCGCGACGATGATGACGAACAGCACGAAGGCGATCGCCGCACCCTGTCCCCATTGCTGCGACAGGAATGCCGACGAGTAGCTCAGGTAGGCCGGGGTGAGCGTGGTCTTGCCGGGGCCGCCCTGCGTGCCGGTGTAGATCTGGTCGAACACCTGCCACGTGCCGATCAGGCCCAGGGTCAACACGGTGAACAGCACGGGCTTGAGCTGCGGCAGGGTGACCCGCCAGAACCGCTGCCACCCGCTGGCGCCGTCCATCATGGCGGCCTCCTGCACGTCGCCGCCGATGTTCTGCAGGCCCGCGATGAAGAGCAGCATGAACGTGCCCGACGTGGTGAACACGGCCATCAGGATGAACGCCGACATGGCGACCGAGGGTCCCGCCAGCCAGTCCCACCACGAGACGCCGAGCAGGGTGTTGCCGGTGAGGAACGCGGGGCCGCTGGTCACGCCGACGGCGGCGAGCAGATTGTGCACGACGCCGGAGGGGTCGCTGAACCAGTTCGGCCCGTTCACGCCGAGCCACGAGAGCACCTCGTTGACGGCACCGGATGCCGAGAAGAGGAACAGCCACAGCACGGTGATCGCCACGGAACTGGTGACCGACGGGAAATAGAAGGCGGTGCGGAAGAACCCGCGGCCGCGCAGGACCGCCCGGTTGACCAGCACCGCGAGGAAGAGGGCGAGCGCCGTCTGCAGCGGGACCACCAGCAGCACGTACCAGGCGTTGTTGCGCAGCGCGGTGCCGAAGTCGCGTTCGGCGAGTCCGCCGCCGGTGGTGACGGCGGCGTAGTTGTCGACGCCGACGAAGTTCACGTTCGACGAGAAAGGGCTGCCGCGACCGGTCCAGTCGGAGAAGCTCACCCACAGCGCCATGAGCACGGGGATGAGCAGGAACACACCCAGGATGACGAGCACGGGTGCGGTGAAGAGCCAGCCGGCGGCGGCCTCGCCGCGCCGGATCCCCGAAGAGGAGGATCCGGCGCGACGCGGCGCGGTGGTGAGAGCACTCACGATTACGGGACGATCGCCTCGAGGTTGGACTGGGCCGTCTGCAGCAGCGCCGCAGGGTCGCCGGTCTTGAGCGACTCGAGCTGCGCGTTGAAGTCGGTGATGACGTCGGCCGCGCCGGCCATGTTCGGCGGGAACTGCGCGTACTCCGCTCCGGCGAGGAAGGCGCCGAGGTCGGGGTTGGCGCTGGTCCACGCGTCGGCCGCGGACTGGATGGACGGCATCGGGCCGAAGGCCTGCGAGAACGCCAGCTGCTGGTCGGTGCTCGTCAGGTACTCCACGAGCGAGCGCGCCTGCTCCTGGTTGCCGCTGTCGGCGGCGAGGCCCCAGCAGTTCGTGAACTGCAGCGTGCCTTTGCCGCCGGGGCCGGCGGGAAGCTCGGCGACGGTGTAGTTCACGTCGGGGTAGTCGGCCGACATGGCCCCTGTGATCCAGTTGCCCTCGATGACCATCGCGGCCTTCTGCGTGCCGAGGGCTTCGCCGCCCCAGCCCGCGCCCACGTCGGACGCGAAGGCGAAGGAGCCGTCGTTCAGGTGCGTCTTGACGTAGGTGAGGGCCTCGACGTTCTCGGCGCTGTCGGCCGTGGCCTGCCCGTCGGTGACGAGCCCGCCGCCGGCCTGCGCCATGAAGGCGCCGACGCGCTGGTACTCGGCGCCGAACGCCAGGCCTACCCGGCCGTCGGCGGTGAGCTTCTGGGCGACGGATGCCAACTGGTCCCACGTCGTGGGGATGTCGGCATCCGTGAGTCCGGCCGCGGTCCACAGGTCGGAGTTGATGATCAGCGCGAGCGTGGAGAAGTCCTTCGGGGCGCAGTAGAAACTGCCGTCGACGGTGAAGTTGTCGACCAGCGAGGGGTAGAAGTCGTCCTTGTTGGCGAGGTCGTCGCCGTAGGCGGCGATCGACCCGTTCGCCGCGTAGCCGGCGAGGGCCTCGGGCGCGAGGTAGAACAGGTCGGGCGGGGAGCCGGCGGCGAAGCCCTGCGAGAGCTGCTGGGGCAGGTCGTTGGCGGTCTGCACCTCGGCGGCGACGCCGGACTGCTCGCTCCACGCGGCGACGGCGTCGGTGACGGCCTTCGTCTCGGCGTCGCCCGAGGAGCCGATGAGGATGCTGAGGCTGCCGCTGCCGGAGGCCTGGCCCTCGCCGGGGGTGTCGTTGAAGCCTGAGCCGCACGCGGTGAGCGTGAGGGCTCCGGTGGCCAGCAGCGCGCCGGCGGCGAGCGCCGTGCGTGTGCGGGGTGCGGGCGTGTGCCGTGTCATGTGTCTCTCTCCTTCGATGAGGCATGCGACCCCTCCGCATGTGGTCGGAGGGCCGTCAGTTTGAACGTTCAAATAACGGTTTCCCCACGGTACGAACACCTCACGGCGGATGTCAAGCGGTTGTCCCCCGGCCTAGGCTGACGGTCTGGACGCGCGTGCCGCACCACCGCCGGGAGCCGGACACGGGGTCGACGCCGCTGCACAGACCGGGACGGGAGGGGATGACATGGCGAAGGCGCCCACCGTCGACGACGTCGCCCGCGTCGCCGGCGTCTCACGGCAGACCGTGTCCAACGTGGTGAACACCCCCGACATCGTGCGCGAGACCACGCGGCACCGGGTCGAGGCCGCGATCGCCGAGCTCGGGTACCGCCCGCACGCCGCCGCTCGTCGGCTGCGGATGCGTCGGAGCTCCACCATCGGCATCCACCTCGATCCGTACGCCGGCGGCATCTCGGGCGTCGTGCTCGACCGCTTCGTGCACGCCCTGACCGAGCGCGCCGGCGAGCGCGATATGCGCGTGCTGCTGTACGCCGCTCGCACGCCCGAGGAGGAGATCGCCCGGCTCGGCGACCTGCTGGAGGGGGGAGAAGTGGATGCCGTCGTCGTCACCGGCACCTTCCACGGCGACCCCCGCACCGGGTGGCTGACCGCGCGGAACCTGCCGTTCGTGTCGTTCGGCCGGCCGTGGGGTGAAGACGACGTGGAAGCGCCCGCGCACCTGTGGGTCGACGTGGACGGCGCGGCGGGGACGCGGGCCGCGACCGAGCACGCGCTGGCCCTCGCGCACGGCGGTGGGCACGTGGCGTTCCTCGGCTGGCCGGCCGGGTCGGGCACGGGGGACGAGCGCGAACGCGGATGGCGCGAAACGGCGAGTGCCGGGCCGAGGTGGGTGGTCGAGGAGAACGTGTCGGCGGCGCGCGACGTGGTGGCGGCCGGTCTCGTCGCCGACCCGGGCATCACCGGCATCGTCTGCGCGAGCGACTCCCTCGCCATCGGGGCGCACCTCGCGACCTCGCTCGCCGGGCGCCCCGACATCACCGTCGTCGGCTTCGACAACACCCCCGCCGCCGAGGCCCTCGGACTCTCGAGCGTGGAGCAGTTGCCCGAACGGGTGGCATCCGGGGCTCTCGACCTGCTGATGGGCGACGGCACGGTCGTCGCCCCGCGGGCGGCGACGGCAGGTGCGGCGCACGTGCTGGTGGAGCCGCGACTCGTCGTGCGGTGAGGCGCGGCGGTGCGCCGCACCGCGGTGTCGCGAGCCGACGGCGGGGCGGCGTCGCGGGTCGGGGCGGGGGGAATGGCATGCGGCGGGATCCTGCGGCGCGCGGCGGCCGGTGGCCCGCAGCACCGGGGCGTGGAATGTGCAGGGGGGCAGTCGTCGCTCGCCCCGGTGCACATTCCGCGGCCCGGACCGGCGGAATGCGCTCGAACCTGTGGAACGTGCACCCTCACGCACCCGAGCGACGCGCGGGGGCGGCGGTGTCGATCCGCGCGGGCGTCAGGCGTGACGGCCGATGCGCCGCGCGAGCTCGCCCGCGGTGGCGGAGGCGGCGTCCGCGAGCGAGGTGGCATCCCGCTCCGGACCGTCCGACGGCCACGTGATCGCCACCGCGGCCGCGGGCCAGCCGGCGTGGTCGAGGACGGCGGCGGCGACGGAGCGGAAACCGGGCGTGACCTCGCCGTCCTCGCTGGCGAAGCCCGCCGCGCGCACCTGGCGCAGAACCTCGCGTAGCGCGCGCGGGGTGGCGGGGCCGGAGCCGTGGCGCTGGGTCAGGGCCGTGGCATCCGGAAACGACGCCCGCACCTGCTCGCGGGGGAGGGCCGCCAGCATCGCCCGACCCGTCGCGGTGAGATGGGCGGGAAGACGCACGCCCACGTCGGTGACGAGTGCGGGGCGACGGGGGGCGCGTTCTTCGACGATGTACAGCACGTCGCGTCCGGCGAGCACGGCGAGGTGGGTCGACTCGCCGACCCGGTCGGACAACGCCGCCAGCAGCGGGCGCCCGAGCCGGGCGAGGGGCTGCTGACGCGCGTATCCGCCGCCCAGTTCGAACGCGGCCGTGCCCAGACCCCACCGTCGGTCGCCGGGCAGGTGGACGACGTATCCGTGCTCCTCGAGCGTCGCGAGCAGGTGGTACACGCTCGAGCGGGGGATGCCGAGGGTCGTGGAGATCGACTGCGCGGCCATCGGGCCGGGCTGGCGCGCGAGCAGCGAGAGGATCCGCAGCGTCTGATCGGCGGCGGGAACCTGCGGGCGCGGATTGTCTGACATGACAGACACAGGATGCCAGAACCCTCTCGTCGCCGGCCGCCTCCCGCGATGGAATCGGCGTATGGACGTCAGCATCACCGTCGGAGCAGCCCCCCTCACCCCCCGCGAGGTGGTCGACGTCGCGCGCCACGGCGCACGGATCGTCGTCGACGGCGACGCGCTCGGCCGCGTGGAGGACACCCGCACCCTCATCGAGGGCCTCGCCGACGACCCGCAGCCGCACTACGGCATCTCGACCGGCTTCGGGGCTCTCGCCACGACCTTCATCGCCGAGGACCGCCGCGCGCAGCTGCAGGCGAGCCTGATCCGCTCCCACGCCGCCGGGACGGGCGGCGAGGTCGAGCGCGAGGTGGTGCGCGCTCTCATGCTGTTGCGCCTGCAGACCCTCGCCACCGGTCGCACGGGCGTGCGCCCCGTCGTGGTCGAGACCTATGCGGCGCTGCTCAACGCCGGGATCACCCCGGTCGTCCGCGAGTACGGCTCGCTGGGCTGTTCGGGCGATCTCGCACCGCTGTCGCACGTGGCGCTCGCCGTCATGGGCGAGGGCGATGTGCGCGACTCCGGCGGGCGATCGATGCCGGCCGCCGACGCCCTCGCCGCCGCGGGGATCACCCCCGTCGCCCTGCGCGAGAAGGAGGGACTCGCCCTCATCAACGGCACCGACGGCATGCTCGGCATGCTGCTGCTCGCCCTGCACGACCTCGAGACACTGCTGCTGACCGCCGATGTGTCGGCCGCCCTGTCGATCGAGTCGCAACTCGGCACGGATGCCGTGTTCGCGGCCGACCTGATGGCGCTGCGCCCGCAGCTCGGCCAGGCCGAATCCGCCGCGAACCTGCGCGCGTTCCTCGCGGGTTCCCCCATCGTGGCGAGCCACCGCGGACCCGCGTGCACGCGCGTGCAGGACGCGTACTCGCTGCGCTGCGCCCCGCAGGTGCACGGCGCGGCGCGCGACACGCTGGAGCACGCCACCGTCGTGGCCGAACGCGAGCTGGCGTCCGCGGTCGACAACCCCGTCGTGACCGTCGACGGCCGCGTCGAATCGAACGGGAACTTCCACGGTGCACCGGTGGCCTACGTGCTCGACTTCCTCGCGATCGCGGTGGCCGACGTGGCATCCATGTCGGAGCGCCGCACCGACCGTGCGCTGGATGCCGCGCGCAGCAACGGACTGCCGCCGTTCCTCGCGCACGAGGTGGGCGTCGACTCGGGCTTGATGATCGCCCAGTACGCCGCGGCCGGGATCGTGTCGGAGCTGAAGCGTCTGGCCGTGCCCGCGTCGGTCGACTCGATCCCCTCCAGCGCCATGCAGGAGGACCATGTGTCGATGGGGTGGGCGGGTGCCCGCAAGCTCCGCCGCGCGATCGACGGGCTCGCGCGCGTGCTCGCCATCGAAGTGATGACCGGATGCCGCGCCCTCGACCTGCGTGCGCCTCTCGTTCCCGCGGCCGCCACCGGCGCCGTGCGCGCGCTCGTCCGCACGCGTGTCGCCGGCCCCGGTCCCGACCGCTTCGTCTCGCCCGAGATCGAGGCCGTCACCGACCTCGTGGTCTCCGGCGCCGTCGCCCAGGCCGCCGTCGCCGAGACGGCCCTCGCCGAGACCGCACTCACCACCTAGACCGCTGTCGCCGAGACCGCGCTCACCGAGAATCACGCTCACCCGGACGGCGCTCGGCGAGACGGCCCGTCCGAACCGCCCCCGACCGGATCGAAGGAGATCACGCATGACCGACACGATGAACCCCTCGCACACCGCCGCTGCCGCCGGCGGAGGGGCCGAGGTTCCGGTCTCACGGGGGCCCGTCCGCGCCGCGCGCGGCAACACCCGCACCGCGAAGAGCTGGGGTGCCGAGGCGGCCAAGCGCATGCTGATGAACAACCTCGACCCCGACGTCGCCGAGCGCCCCGACGACCTCGTCGTCTACGGCGGCACCGGCAAGGCCGCCCGGTCGTGGGCCGCGTACGACGCGATCGTGCGCACCCTCGACGAGCTGGAGCCCGATGAGACGCTGCTCGTGCAGTCGGGCAAGCCCGTGGGGGTGTTCCGCACGCACGAGTGGGCGCCGCGCGTGCTCATCGCCAACTCGAACCTGGTCGGCGACTGGGCGACGTGGCCCGAGTTCCGCCGGCTGGAGGAGCTGGGCCTGACGATGTACGGGCAGATGACCGCGGGATCGTGGATCTACATCGGTACGCAGGGCATCCTGCAGGGCACGTACGAGACGTTCGCGGCGGTCGCCGCCTCCCTCGGCCGAGAATCGCTCGCCGGTACCCTCACCCTCACCGCGGGCTGCGGGGGAATGGGCGGGGCCCAACCGCTCGCCGTCACGATGAACGGCGGCGCCGTGCTCATCGTCGACGTCGACCGCACGCGCCTGGACCGACGTGTCGCCCACGGGTATCTCGACGAGGTGGCCGACGACCTCGATGCGGCGATCGAGCGGGTGAGCGCCGCACGCGACGCGGGCGAGGCCCTGTCGGTCGGGGTCGCGGGCAACGCGGCCGAGGTGTTCCCCGAACTCCTCAACCGCGGCATCCGGATCGACGTCGTCACCGACCAGACCAGCGCCCACGACCCCCTGTCGTACCTGCCCGTCGGGGTGTCGGTCGATGACTGGCGGGCCGAGGCCGCGCGCGACCCCGAGGAATTCACCCACCGCTCGCGCGAGAGCATGGCCGCACACGTGCGCGCGATGGTGGAGTTCCAGGATGCCGGAGCCGCGGTGTTCGACTACGGCAACTCGATCCGTCGCGAGGCGGAACTCGGCGGATACGACCGCGCGTTCGCCTTCCCGGGGTTCGTTCCGGCGTACATCCGCCCGCTGTTCGCCGAGGGCAAGGGCCCGTTCCGCTGGGTGGCGCTGTCGGGCGACCCCGACGACATCGCGAAGACCGATCGCGCGGTCGCGGAGCTGTTCCCGCACGACACCGCCCTGCACCGCTGGCTCGAGAAGGCCGGCGAGCAGGTGCACTTCGAGGGGCTTCCGGCGCGCATCTGCTGGCTCGGCTACCAGGAGCGCCACCTCGCGGGGCTGAAGTTCAACGAGATGGTCGCCTCGGGCGAGCTCTCCGGGCCCATCGTGATCGGTCGAGACCACCTCGACGCCGGTTCCGTCGCCTCGCCCTACCGTGAGACCGAGGCCATGGCCGACGGATCGGATGCCATCGCGGACTGGCCCCTGCTGAACGCGCTGCTGAACACCGCCAGCGGAGCGTCATGGGTGTCGATCCACCACGGCGGCGGGGTCGGCATCGGCCGCAGCATCCACGCGGGGCAGGTGTGCGTCGCCGACGGCACCGCGCTCGCCGCCGAGAAGCTCGCGCGCGTGCTGGTCAACGACCCCGGCACCGGGGTGATGCGCCACGTGGACGCCGGCTACGACCGCGCCCGGGAGGTCGCGGCCGAACGGGGCCTCACGGTGCCGATGTGGTGAGCACTTCCGTGCCGACCGGTGCCACTGATGCCGCGAAGACGTTCCTTCTGACCGGGATCGGCGAGCTGACGACCAACGTCGCCGCCGACGGCGACCCGTGCGGCACCGTCCACGACGCGGCGGTGCTCGTCCACAACGGGCGCATCGCGTGGACGGGTCGGGCGACAGACGCCTCGGAGGCCCTGGCATCCGGAGCCGAGCCCGGCGTCCGCATCGTGAACGCGGGCGGTCGCGCCGTGATCCCCGGTTTCGTCGACAGCCACACCCACCTGATCTTTGGGGGCGACCGGGCGGAGGAGTTCACCGCGCGGATGGCGGGGGAGCGGTACGCGGCGGGCGGGATCCGCACGACGGTCGCGGCGACGCGGGCGGCGACCGACGACCACCTGCGGGCACGTCTCGCCGCGCTCGCCGCGGAATGCCGGGCGCAGGGCACCACGACGCTGGAGGTGAAGACGGGATACGGGCTCGACGTCGAGACGGAGGCGCGTCTGGCGCGACTCGCCGCGGAGGTGACCGACGAGGTGACCTTCCTCGGGGCGCACGTGGTCGCCCCCGATCACGCCGGGAGCGCGGACGAGTACGTCGACCTCGTGGTGGGCGACATGCTCCGCGCCGTCTCGTCGCACGTGCGCTGGATCGACGCGTTCTGCGAGGAGGGCGCCTTCACCGCCGATCAATGCCGGAGGGTGCTCGAGGCGGGCCGCGCGGCGGGACTCGGCATCCGGGTGCACGGCAACCAGCTCGGCTTCGGCGAGGGGGTGCGGTTGGCGGTCGCCCTCGGAGCAGCCGCGGTCGACCACTGCACCTTCCTCACCGACGACGACGTGATCGCGCTCGCCGGCTCGGACACGGTCGCCACCCTGCTCCCGGGCGTGGAGTTCTCGACACGTCAGCCCTACCCCGACGCGCGCCGACTGCGGGACGCCGGCGTCACCGTCGCCCTCGCCAGCGACTGCAATCCCGGCTCGAGTTTCACCAGCTCGCTGCCGTTCGTGATCGCCCTCGCCGTGCGCGAGATGGGCATGACACCGGCAGAGGCGGTCTGGGCGGCGACGGCGGGCGGGGCGCGAGCGCTGCGCCGCACGGACGTCGGAACGATCGCGCCCGGGACGCGGGCCGACCTGGTGCTGCTCGACGCACCGTCGCGCGTCCACCTCGCCTACCGGCCCGGTGTGCCCCTCGTGCGCCGGGTGTGGAAGGACGGCGAAGAGCTGCCGGCCGCCGGGACGCCCTAGGAGCAGGGGGCGGCGATCGCCTTGGCGAACCCGCCCGTCTGATAGGCGAACTGGTAGAGCCACTCTCCGAGATCGAGAGGGATCCGCACGTCGAGCACGGTCACCTGCGCGGCAGCGCACTGCGCCGCGATGAACCGCGTGCGGCTCACGTGGGGCGTGAAAGTGATGACGACGGCGCTGGCCTCGGGGCCGTACCGGGTGTTGAGGAGCGCCATCTCTCCGGCGGTGGTGAACGGATCGGGGTGCGCGCAGGTCACCTTGCGCTCCTGGCAGACGCTCAGGTTCGCGGCGGACTGCTCACCCTCCGAAGGGACCGAGATGAGGATGTCGTCAGCCACGCCCTCGCTGCGAAGCTGCTTGGCGAGGGCGATCCGCCCCTCGGTGGGGGGACCGATCACGTAGATGACGTCGGCGCGCGGCGGCGCTGCGGCGACGGCCGGGAAGACGTACGCCGGCACCATGATCGCCAGTCCCGCGACGACCGTCGCCACGACGAGCGCGAGGGCGGTCACCCATCCGCGTCGGCGACGGCGCGTGCGGGGCAGGGTCAGCGAATCAGTGGCCACGTCCGGCTCCAAGGCGGTCGACCTGCAGGCGCCGTTTCGCGAAGCGGTCGATCGGGGACGGGAGGGTGAAGATCCCTGAGATCGAGCCGACCGCGCGGCGGACCAGCAGGGCCGTCGTGATCACCAGGGCCGTGAGCAGTACGGCGGCGAGCGAGCCCGGCACCAGTTCGACGGGCAGGATCGCGACCGCGAGCGCGAGCAGCAGCGAGTTGAGCACGTAGATCGGGAGGGTGCGCGACCCGAGTGCACCGACGGCACTCCGAGCGATCGGAGAACGCGCCAGCATGACCGCGATCGAGACCCCGAACGCCGCGCCCACGACGCACAGTGCCACACGGAACACGCCCTGCAGCGGCAGGAAGGGCAGCACGACCGTTCCCGCGGCGAGGGCCGCACCGGTTCCCAGCAGCCACCACACGGTGACGCGACGAGCGAACGCCTCGACGATCTGCCGGCAGAGGACTCCGGTCATGAACAGGGCGAAGTAGGTGCCGACCGACCGCCAGGTGTACGACGAACCGACGGTGACGATGCCGGTGGCGAAGAGGCAGGCGACGCCGAAGGCGATCCCGAGCTGGGCGACCCGCGGGAGGCGGCGGAGCGCCCAGGCGGCGACGGTGTACAGGATCAGTGCGTAAAGGAACCACAGGCCCGACCACGGCAGATACAGCGCTGTCGCCAGATCTCCGACCGGGGAGGTCAGTGGGTCGAACGGGCGGGGGACGAAGAGGAACCAGGCCCACCAGATGATGCACCACAGCGCATAGAGGTAGACCAGGAGCGCCAGGCGCTTCCAGAAGAGGGAGGCGAAGCTCAGCCGTGCGATCGCGGAGGACGCGAGAAGCCCCGACACGAGGAAGAACAGCGGCATCCGGAACGTCGACAGCGCGGCGGTCACCTGCACGAGAGCGTCCACCTGCCACCCGGTGGCATCCAGGAACTGGATGGAGTGGTGGAAGACGACGAGGGTGATCGCGATGCCGCGCGCGACGTCGATCCACGCGATCCTCTGCGCGGGCGCAAGGGTGCTGTCGGGAGTCATGACCGTTCCTCAGGTTCCGCCGTCTGCGCCCGCCGGGTCCCCGCGCGGCACAGACGGCCGCGTCGGTTGTCTCCAGTTCTATCAGACGGATGTTCGCCGCAAGAGCGCGTCAGATGTCGGACGGATGACGAAACGCTGATTCCCCGAGCGCATCCGTTGTCGCGGGCGCGAGACCTCGGAGGCGATGACGTGCCTCGTCGTCGCCCGAAACGGGGGGCGACCCGGTGGGTCTACGGGGTGTAGAGGTCGAATTCGTCGGGCGGCGTCTGGTCGACGTCGTCCCAGGTGCCGTCGTGCCAGGTGAAGACGGCGACCGCGCACGTCACCATGCGTTCGTCGCGATCAGCCAGTCGCGACACCAACGAGCTCATGCCGGGATCGTGCGCGACGAGCATCACTTCGTCGACACCGGAGGCGTGGGCGGCCTCGAGCAGACCGTCGGGTGCAGCGAGGTAGAGCTCGGGCCGTTCGACGACCTCGACCTCGAAGGCCTCCGCGAACGCCTCGGCCGTCTGCCGCGCTCGCACGGCCGAGCTCGAGAGGATCACGGCGGGACGCACCCCCGCGCGTTGGACGGTGCGAGCGACCGAGGGCGCGTCCCGCTGCCCACGATCGTTGAGGGGGCGGTCGTGATCATCGAGGCCTTCGTCGGCCCAGTCGGATTTCGCGTGGCGCGCGAGGACGAGTTGGATCATGGTCTTTCCGCCAATCCAGCGAGGAGTTCGAGCACGCAGAGCGCGGCGAGTCGTACGGTGCGGGCATCGACGGTGTCGGCCGTGGCATCCACCTCGACGATGTCGGCGCTGGCGACGCGGGGGTCGCGGGCGACCCCGCGCACCAGTGCCCGCAGCTCCCACGCGGCGAGCCCGCCCGGAACGCTGGCCGGGCAGCCGGGCGCGACGGAGCGATCGCAGACGTCGACGTCGATGTCGAGGTGGATGCCGTCGCGGGAGCCCTCGTCGCCGCCACCCGCGATGCGCAGGGCGTCGCCGACGACAGCGGGGGTGCCGCGGCGGCGGACCTCGTCGAGGGTGATGACCGTGATGCCCGCCTCGAGCGCGCGCCGGGCATAGGCCGCGGAATTGGCGAAGTCGGCGATGCCGATCTGCACGACGCGTCGCGGATCAAGTCCTTCGGTGAGGAGTCGACGGACGGGCGAGCCGTTGGATTCTCCGTCGCGCAGGTCGAAGTGCGCGTCGAGGGTGATCAGCCCGCGCGAGCGTCGACCCTGTGCGACGGCGTAGGTCGCGGAGTTGTCGCCGCCGAGCGCGATCAGCAGTCGTGCGGAGGCGAGCTCGGCCACGGCGTCGCGGACGCGCGCTTCGCCCTCCCGCCCGTCGGGCTCGTCGACGTCGCCGGCGTCGGCGATGCGCAGCACGGCGTTCAGGTCGAGGGGTGGCGGGCCAATGATCGTGGGGGAGTACCGGCGCAGGGCCTCCCGCACGGCGGCGGGTGTCTCACCCGCGCCCGTCGGCGAGAGAGAGGTGCGCCATGCGGGAACACCGAGGAGAACGGCATCCGGTGCTTCTTCGCGTGTCGACGCGGGCCAGCCCCCCGCTCGTGGCCAGAGCGGATCCACCGAGAGCGCGCTCATGCGCCCACGTAGACCCAGGCGCTCAGACCGCTCTCGAGGACGACCGAGATGCGGCGCGACCCCGACATCAGGTACTCGTCGGCCGCGTCGAGTTCGTCGGGGCTCAGGCGCACGACCGTGCCGAACACGCGATCGAGCGGGTCACCGGTGTGACGCAAGATGCGGCGGCGGTGGGCGCCCCCGGCCGGGACGCCCCGCTCGTCGCCGTCGTCGAGGCGGAAGGCGGACAGGGTGTCGTCGTCGCCGTGCAGGAGGCGGCCGAATGTGTCGAGTTGCACGTCGGGCGCCTGAAGGACCCCGTAGGTGAAGAGGGACTCCGCGGCCCCCGAACCGTCGCTCACGAGGCTCAGAGTACTCACCCGCCCACGGCGCGCGGTGGTGCGACGCGGGGCCCTTCGTTTACCGGCCACGACGTCGTTCATGGACCCCAGACGAGATGGGCGACGGTGAAGATCACCAGACCGGCGAGAGCTCCGACGATCGTGCCGTTCAAGCGGATGTACTGCAGGTCGCGGCCGACCATGAGTTCGATCTTCTCGGTGGTCTCCTCGGCATCCCACCGCTCGACGGTGTCGGTGATGATCGATGCGATGTCGTGACGGTAGCGGCCGACGACGAAGACGGCCGCGTCGGTCACCCACCCGTCGACGCGCTTCTGCAGCGTCTCGTCGCGCTGCAGGCGTGCGCCCACCTCGGCGAGGGCGGCCGAGGCGCGTTTCCGCAGACCGCTCTCGGGGTCGGCGAGCGAGCGCAGCAGGCCCGTCTTGGCCGTGTTCCAGGCGTCGGCGGCGAGCTGGCGCACCCGCGGGCTGTCGAAGATCGCCGCCTTGGCCTCTTCGAGGCGCACCATGGTGGCCGGGTCGTTCTGGAGATTGTCGGCGAGCCGCGCGAGGTAGCCGTCGATCGCGCCGCGCGCCTGGTGCCGTGGATCGGCGCGCACGGCGTCGACGAACTGCACGGCCTCGCGGTACACGGTGTCGTCGACGAGGCGGGTGGCGACGCCCGGAACCCACGCCGGCAGACGCCGCGACACGAGACCCTGGAAGGTGTCGCGGTTGTTGCCGAGCCAGACCGCGATGTTGTCGAGGGCGAGATCGACCGCGCCGTGGTGGGCACCGGAGGAGACGACCCGCTGGAGCCATCCGCCGATCGACGGACCCCAGTCGGGCGACAGCAGGTGCTCGCGCGCGAGATCCTCGATGAGGCCCTGTACGTCGTCGTCGTCGAGCGCGGTGAGGATGCTCGACGCCAGCGTCGCGGCCTCGGCGGCGACGCGATCGGCGTGTGCGGGGTCGGCCAGCCACGCGCCCGCGCGCGCCGAGAGGGGAGTCGACTCGAGCTTGGCCCGCACGACGTCGCCCTCGAGGAAGTTGGTCTCGACGAACTCGCCCAGCTGGCGGCCGATCTCGTCTTTGCGCCGCGGGATGATCGCCGTGTGCGGGATCGGGAGGCCGAGAGGGTGCCGGAAGAGTGCGGTCACCGCGAACCAGTCGGCGAGCGCGCCGACCATGCCGCCCTCGGCGGCGGCGCGCACGTACTGCAGCCACTCCACCTCGCGCTGGAGCGAGAACGAGATCGCGAAGACGACCGCCATGCCGAGCAGGGCGCCCAGCGCGACGCCCTTCATCACGCGCAGGGCGCGACGGCGCTCCTGGTCGGCGGGGCTGAGCGCCGCCGTGGGGGTGCGGGCCATCAGGCCGTCACCGGTCCGAGCCACGCGGACGCGGCGGTCGAGTGGGCCGACTCGGCGTCGGAGGGGTGGAACATGCCGGCCAGGACGTCCCGGTAGAGGCGGCTGAGCTCGTTGCGCGTGAAGTACGCGGCGCCGCCCCCGACGAGGATCGCATCGTCGACGACGTCTTTCGCGGTGGTGACGGCTCGGTGCTTCACACCCGACAGCAGCGAGAACCATCGAGGGCCGTGGTCGGCGAGGCCGTCGACGTCGCGCGCGAGTGCGTCGAGTTGTGGGGGGAGGGCCTCGTACGCGAGAGCCATGTCGGCGACCCGCCAGCGGATGTCGGGATCGTTCGCGTACGTCGTGCCCGTCTTCTTCGACCGCCGCGAGATGGCCGCCTCGACGGCGAGGTCGAGCGCGCGCCGCGCGATGCCGGTGTAGACCGAGGCCAGCAGGATCTCGAAGACCGCGAAGATGCCGAACACCAGCGGATCGGGCTGCGGGCCCGGATCGATCCTCCGCACGACCCGCGCGGCCGAGGCGTGGGCGCCCCGGAGCTCGGTCGTGCGGCTCTGCGTACCGCGCATGCCGAGGGTGTCCCAGTCGTCGCGCGTGACGACCGCGTCGCTGCGGTCGAGGAAGGCGAAGACCATCTTCGGCCCGTCGGATGACGTGGAGTCGAGGCCGTGCACGCCCAGGTGCTGCCACACGGGGGACAGCGAGGTGAAGATCTTGGTGCCCGTGAAGGTGTAGCCGCCCTCTCCGTCGGGCTCGGCGGTCGTGTCGCTGCCGAACAGCACGAGGTCGTTTCCCGCCTCGCTGATGCCGAAGGCGAACACCTCGCCGGCCGCCGCGGCCTCCTCGACGAACGCGAGATCGTCGATGCCGCGGTCGCGCAGCACCTTGGCGACGCCCGTCCACACCAGGTGCATGTTGACCGCGAGCGCCGTCGCCGGGGCCGCGCCCGCGAGACGCTGTTGCAGCACCGACGCCTCGGCGAGACTCAGCCCCGCGCCCCCGGCGGCCTCCGGAACGAGGATGCCGAGATACCCCGCCGCGCGCAGCTCGTCGAGGTCGTCGTGGGGGAAGGTGTTCTCGCGGTCGTGCACCGCCGCTCGGTCGCGGATGCGCGCGAGGAGATCGTCGGGCAGATACCGAGCCGGATCGAACGAGGTCATGGCATCCATTCTGCGGGGGACGACCGGCATCGGGCCGGGGGGTGACAGCGGTCCGCCAGAAAGTCGTCTTCCTCGAATGGTCGGGGCGCCTGCCTGCGAGGTCCGCGTGCATCTGCGGGATTCGGCACGCGCGGACCCCTCGGCGCCGCTGCGGGTGGGCAGCGAGCGCGCAGCTCTCAGGCCAGCGCGTCGAGCAGCGCTGCGACCGCCGCCTCGGGCCGATCGCGGTGCGGGGAGTGCCCGGCGCCCGCGATGACGCTCATCGTGACCAGGGGATTACGCAGCACCTCCGCGGCGAGATCGCCCGTGAAGATCGAGTGCACCGCCGGATCCGCGCCGATCACGTGCGTGGGCACCGCGAGCGCGGCTGCGGCGGTCCGCACGTCCCAGTCGGCGTTCTGCAGGCTCGTCTGCTCGACCGCCCAGCGGCTCGCGCGTCGGGTGGCGCGTGCCTTCAATTCCACGTCGATCGGATGCCATGCGGGGTGAGCCGCCCGCACCGCCTCGATGCTCGGGTCGGCGAACGCCTGCTCCTGGCTCACCCGCACGATCTCGCGGTCGTCGTCCGACAGCGCGATGGCCGGGTCGATCAGGATGAGCCGGCGCGTCCACCCGACCTCGCCCGCCGCCGCGATCGTCGCCGCGGCGCCGCCCAGCGAGTGCCCGATCACGACGTCCCACGGAGCATCCGCCTCCGGTGTCGTCGCGGCGAGGTCGGCCGCGTACGCGGCGAGGGAGTAGTCCAGCGCGCGGGGTGCGACGCCGTGCCCGCGCAAGTCGACCGCCACCGCGTGCCACCCCGCATCGGCGAGGGCCGTGCCGTAGCGCCACATGAGGGCGCCGTCCGAACCGAGGCCGTGGGCGAGCAGGGCGCGAGGGGCGCGGGGGGAGCCCCACGACAGGCGGGGGAGCGTCACGGGTGCGGGCATGGCATCCATTCTTCCGCCGGTGAGACGGGGTGCGCGGACCCGGGCCGGCGGATCGCCCCCAGAATGGATGCCATGATCTCGACCGAGATGGCTCAGGCGCTCCGCACGGCGGGACTCGTGTGGCACCCGCGGTCCGGCGACCGCTTCCAGTTGGACGAGCCGGAGTTCGAGGCCGACGTCTTCACGGTGAGCGACATGACCGTCGAGCCCCGCGACTACCCGACCGGACGCATCCTCGCCTTCAACGGCACGACGGAGTGGGCGCTGGACTCCGTCGCCACCGAGGACGCCCTGTGGCTGCCGTCGGAGTCGCAGCTGCGCGAGATGCTGCGCGCGACGTTCCGGTCGCTGCGCCGGCTGTCCGACACGTACGAGGTCGAGATCTCGATCGGCGGGGCGACGCTGGTGTTCGATCACCCGGCGCCGGCCGACGCCTACGCCCTCGCGGTGCTGGAGCTGTTGCGTCGCACGCACTGAGGCGCTCAGCGCCGTGGTGTGAGCCGGTTCGGGGCGCATTCGGCGGCGTGGAGCGCATGGTTCACGCCCCGGCGTGCGTGATCCGCCCCAACCGAGAGGCGTGTACGCCGGCAGGTCGCGCCCGGTCGTGGTGGGCGCGGTCAGGAAGAGAAGGGATGCCGCGCGCCGCGGTATCTGATCAGGTGATCGTCTCGACCGGTTCGGTGTCGGGGATGGGGCTCGAGTCGCGGTGCCGCAGGTCGGGGAAGCCGCGGACGAACACGGCCGAGACGATGAGCCCGGCGATCGCGAAGCCGGCCGCGGCGACGTACGCGCCGGTGGGACCGACGCCGTCGACGAGGAAGCCGGCGACCGCGGAACCCGCGGCCGCGCCGATGAGCTGACCGGTGCCGATCCAGCCGTAGGCCTCGGCGGTCTCGCTGAAGCGCACGCTCGCCGAGGTCATCGCGAACATGACCGCGAGGGCGGGCGCGATACCGGCGCCGGCGACGATCAACGTGGCCCCGAGCCACCACGCGTTCAGCGACACGATGGTCAATGACAGGCCGAGGGCGACGATCGCGAAACGACGGGCCATGGCCCACGGTCCGATGGGGATGTGCCCGAACGAGAGACCGCCGGCGAGGCTGCCCACGGCGAAGACCGCGAGGATGAGTCCCGCCTCGAGCCCGCCGTGGTCGAACGTCGCCACGACGCCGGCCTCGACGGCCGCGCACGCGCCGATGAGCAGGAACCCGGTCGCGGTGGCGAGGATGACGGGCGGCTTGGCGAGCACGCGGCCGAGCGCGCGGCGGCTGCGCGGGATGCGGACACGGCCGACCTCGGGGCTGAAGATGAACCACGCACCGCCGCCGAGCAGGATGACGACCACCAGCAGCAGACCCGGAACGGTGCCGACCTGCGTGGCGACGAGGGTGATCACCACGGGCGCGAGCACCCAGATGATCTCTTGCAGCGAGGCGTCGAGCGAGTACAGCGGCGTGAGCTGCTTCGACGGCACCATCTTTGGATAGATGGTGCGCACCGCCGACTGGATCGGCGGGGTCGAGAGTCCGGCGACGAGCCCGAGGACCATGTAGAGCGGCAGGGGCATCTCGATGAGGGCGAGGGTCGCGATCGCGGCCGCACAGACCAGCAGCGTCACCGAGAGCACGCGCCGCATGCCCCAGATGCCCATCCACCTGCTGGTGACCGGACCGGCGACGGCCTGCCCGATGCTCGTGGCGGCGAGGACGAGACCGGCCGCGCCGTACGAACCGGTGACGTGTTCGATGTGCAGCAGCACCGCGAGACTCGTCATGCCGTTGGGGAAACGTGCCGTCAACTGCGCGGCGATGATGCGCCCCACGCCGGGGGTTCTGAGGAGTACGCGGTAGCCGGCCACCGCACCACGCTACAACCGACCTCCGACACGCGGTCCGACGCGGGCTGGTTCGTCCGTTCGCTCGTGCGGGCTGGCACGTGCGGGCGTGCGCCGAGATCACACGACCGAGTCGAGATCGCGCCTCCGTGGTGGCGCGGAAGGGGTGATCCCGCGCGGATCGTGCGACCTCGGAGAGCGGATGCCGCGACACGCCGCGACACGCCGGTCACGGAAATCGACGCCCTGTGCAATGTCGGAACCCCCGTCTACCGTCCGAGCTGTGGACAACCACCGGCGGGCGCCGCGACAACCGCGGAATCGCGCCTGTTAACAAGACGCCGAGAGGGGGCCGATCTGTGGATGAAATCGTGGACAACCTGTGTTGTACATGGGGAGAGACGGTGGAAAATCACACGGATGTAACTACTACCCCTTGTGGTGCCTTCCGATGTCTGTCCCCATATGTAGTATTGAGGTCCCGGCGAGCCCTGCCCGTCCGGACGACGATTTTCCAGGGGAAAGAGAGAACGACATGGCGATCACGGTCTACACCAAGCCGTCCTGCGTCCAGTGCACCGCGACCTACCGCGCACTCGACTCGAAGGGCATCGAGTACAACGTGCTCGACCTGTCCGAAGACCCGTCGGCACTCGAGCAGGTCAAGTCGCTCGGGTACCTGCAGGCACCCGTCGTCATCACCGACGAGGACCACTGGTCGGGCTTCCGTCCCGACAAGATCGACGAGCTGGCGTCGCGTCTCGCCTGACCCCTCGACACGCTCTCAGACCCCTGTCATGAGCGCTGTCATGTCGGCGACCGAGACCCCGCTGCTGGTCTACTTCTCCAGCGTGTCGGGCAACACCGCACGTTTCATCGAGAAGCTCGGAAAGCGGGCCGTGCGCATTCCGCTGCTTCCGACCGACCCGGCCCTCGAGATCGACGAACCCTTCGTGCTTGTCACCCCCACCTACGGCGGGGGTGCTGGCCGGGGCGTCGAGAAGGGCGCGGTCCCCAAGCAGGTGATCCGGTTCCTCAATGAGGAGCGGAACCGACGCAACATCCGCGGGGTCATCTCCGCGGGCAATACGAATTTCGGCGACGCATTCTGCCTCGCCGGCGACATCGTCGCGCGCAAGTGCGCGGTGCCGCACCTTTACCGGCTGGAAGTTTTCGGCACCCCCGACGATGTCGAGCGGGTCACCGAGGGATTGGAACGATGGTGGAAGTTGAGCTGACCGACGTGGACTTCAAGACCGAGGCGCGCTTCGAGGGTCTGGATTACCACGCTCTCAACGCGATGTTGAACCTGTACGACGCCGACGGCAAGATCCAGTTCGACGCCGACAAGCGCGCCGCGCGGGAGTACTTCCTGCAGCACGTCAACCAGAACACGGTGTTCTTCCACTCCCTCAAGGAGCGCCTCGACTACCTCGTCGAGAAGGAGTACTACGAGCCGACCGTGCTCGCGAAGTACTCGATGGAGTTCATCCAGGAGCTCAACGACCGCGCCTACGGCGCGAAGTTCCGCTTCGAGACCTTCCTCGGCGCGTTCAAGTACTACACGAGCTACACGCTGAAGACCTTCGACGGCAAGCGGTACCTCGAGCGTTTCGAGGACCGCGTCGTCATGACCGCCCTCGCCCTCGCGGACGGCGACCCGCGTCTCGCGGTGCAGCTGGTCGACGAGATCATCTCGGGCCGGTTCCAGCCCGCGACCCCCACCTTCCTGAACGCCGGGAAGGCCCAGCGCGGCGAGCTCGTGTCGTGCTTCCTCCTGCGCATCGAAGACAACATGGAGTCGATCGCCCGAGGCATCAACTCCGCGCTGCAGCTGTCGAAGCGCGGCGGCGGCGTCGCGCTGCTGCTGTCGAACATCCGCGAGGCGGGTGCTCCGATCAAGCAGATCGAGAACCAGTCGTCGGGCATCATCCCCGTGATGAAGCTGCTCGAAGACAGCTTCAGCTACGCCAACCAGCTGGGTGCCCGTCAGGGCGCCGGCGCGGTGTACCTCAACGCGCACCACCCCGACATCCTGCGCTTCCTCGACACCAAGCGTGAGAACGCCGACGAGAAGATCCGCATCAAGACGCTGTCGCTGGGTGTCGTCATCCCCGACATCACGTTCGAGCTCGCCAAGAACGGCGAAGACATGTACCTCTTCTCGCCGTACGACGTCGAGAAGGTCTACAAGAAGCCGTTCGGCGACATCTCGGTCACCGAGAAGTACCGCGAGATGGTCGACGACCCCCGCATCAAGAAGACGAAGATCAACGCACGCGAGTTCTTCCAGACGCTCGCCGAGATCCAGTTCGAGTCGGGCTACCCGTACATCATGTTCGAAGACACGGTGAACAAGGCGAACCCCATCGCCGGCCGCATCAACATGTCGAACCTGTGCTCGGAGATCCTCCAGGTCAACACGCCCACCACCTACAACGAAGACCTGTCCTACGCAGAGATTGGCAAGGACATCTCCTGCAACCTCGGGTCGATGAACATCGCTCTGGCGATGGACGGCGGCGACCTCGGCCTCACGGTCGAGACGGCGATCCGCGCCCTCACCGCCGTGAGCGTGCAGAGCCACATCGCCTCGGTGCGCTCGATCGAAGACGGCAACGACCGCTCGCACGCCATCGGCCTCGGCCAGATGAACCTGCACGGTTACCTCGCTCGGGAGCACGTCTACTACGGCTCCGACGAGGGCATCGACTTCACGAACATCTACTTCTACACGGTGCTGTTCCACGCGCTGCGGGCGTCGAACCGCCTCGCGATCGAGCGCGGCACGGCCTTCGACGGCTTCGAGAACTCCACCTACGCGTCGGGGGAGTTCTTCGACAAGTACACCGACCAGGAGTGGGCGCCGCAGACGGCCAAGGCGAAGGAGCTCTTCGCCGGGGTGCAGATCCCCACGCAGGACGACTGGCGCGAGCTGAAGGCATCGGTGCAGGCGCACGGCATCTACAACCAGAACCTGCAGGCGGTGCCGCCGACCGGCTCGATCTCGTACATCAACAACTCCACGAGCTCGATTCACCCGATCGCGTCGAAGATCGAGATCCGCAAGGAAGGCAAGCTCGGTCGCGTCTACTACCCGGCGCCGTTCATGACGAACGAGAACCTCGAGTACTACCAGGACGCGTACGAGATCGGCTATGAGAAGGTCATCGACACGTACGCCGCGGCGACGCAGCACGTCGACCAGGGCCTGTCGCTGACGCTGTTCTTCAAGGACACTGTCACCACGCGCGACATCAACAAGGCGCAGATCTACGCCTGGCGCAAGGGGATCAAGACCATCTACTACATCCGCCTGCGCCAGCTGGCGCTCGAGGGCACCGACATGACCGAGTGCGTCTCGTGCATGCTCTGACCCACTGACCCCGACTGACACACCGATAGAGGACGCAGGAACGCCATGGCTGAGAAGCTGCAGCTGCTGAACCACGTGCAGGCCATCAACTGGAACCGCATCCAAGACGACAAGGACCTCGAGGTCTGGAACCGTCTGGTGAACAACTTCTGGCTCCCCGAGAAGGTGCCGCTGTCGAACGACATCCAGTCGTGGAACACGCTCACCCCCGAGGAGCAGACGCTCACCATGCGCGTGTTCACGGGGCTGACGCTCCTCGACACGATCCAGGGCACGGTCGGCGCCGTCTCGCTCATCCCCGATGCGCTCACCCCGCACGAGGAGGCCGTGTACACGAACATCGCGTTCATGGAGTCGGTGCACGCCAAGAGCTACTCGTCGATCTTCTCGACGCTGTGCTCGACGAAAGAGATCGACGAGGCGTTCCGCTGGTCGAGCGAGAACGAGTTCCTTCAGAAGAAGGCGCGCATCGTCATGGACTACTACCGTGGCGACGACCCGCTCAAGCGCAAGGTCGCCTCGACCCTGCTCGAGTCGTTCCTGTTCTACTCGGGCTTCTACCTGCCGATGCACTGGTCGAGCCGGGCAAAGCTGACGAACACGGCCGACCTGATCCGCCTCATCATCCGCGACGAGGCCGTGCACGGGTACTACATCGGCTACAAGTTCCAGCGCGGTCTCGAGACCGTCGACGAAGCCCGCCGTCAGGACCTGAAGGACTACACGTTCTCGCTGATGTACGAGCTCTACGACAACGAGGTGCACTACACGCAGAGCCTCTACGACTCGGTCGGCCTGAGCGAGGACGTCAAGAAGTTCCTGCACTACAACGCCAACAAGGCGCTGATGAACCTCGGCTACGAGGCGATGTTCCCGTCGTCCGTGACGAACGTGAACCCGGCGATCCTGTCGGCGCTCTCGCCCAACGCCGACGAGAACCACGACTTCTTCAGCGGGTCGGGTTCGTCGTACGTCATCGGCAAGGCCGAGGCGACCGAGGATGACGACTGGGACTTCTGATCGTCCGCCACATCATCGACAGGCCCGTCGTCGCACTCGCGACGGCGGGCCTGTCGTCTGTCGCAGCGGAGGCGCCGGTGCAGGGTGCGGGCGCCGGTCTTGTTCCGCGATGGCTTTCCGGCCGTGACCGGGAACGTCCCTGCATCCTTCCGCACAATTTCTGCCGGATGATGGGGCAGTGGCCTCCTCTCATCCCCAGGACCTCTACCGTCGCCATCCGAGTCTCGTGACGCGATGGACGGGCACGGACCTCGCACCCGTCGCCGAGTCCGCTGCGGCGACCAGCGAGATATGGGCCACCTGGCCGATGGCGAACGGCACATTCTGGGAAGCGCTCAACGCGACCATGAGTGAGCATGACACCGCGCGAGTCTGGGCCGTTCCCACACACGTCTACGGGATCCACTACGGAGACACGGTGGGCGTCGTCGCGTCTGCGGAAGGTCCGCAGGTCATCACGAAGGTCATCGCGAGGGGCGGGTACACCACGTTCCGGGTCTGGCTCGGCGATGAGTGCGCCACGACCTGGAAAGAGCTCGCGGAGACGTACGCCCAGCAAGGCTGCCTCGTCGACGTCTGGAGCGAACGTCTCGTCGCGCTGGCCTGCGCCGAGGAACGTTCTCGCGATATCCGGAACCATCTCGAGCGCGACGCCGGTGAACTCGCGTTCGAGTGGGAGATGGGCTCGCTCACCGAGAAGTGACCGCCTTGAAGGGTTGCCGCAGCACTGATCTGCTCGGCGTTCGCGGACGCTAGCCCGCCGCCCGCACCGTCCGCGCGACGTGCCGCGCGATCCACTCGGCGGTGAACGGATGGGAGCGCAGAAGCCAGCGGTGCAAGATCGGTTCGACGAACAGTTCCGCGAACTCGTCGGGGTCCGCGACGCCGGCGTGGAGGAGGCGATGGGCGATCGCCGACATCTGAACCGACAGGAGCATCTCGCGGTACTGCGTCGCGAGTGCGGAATCCGTCTGGATCTCGGCCGTAACGGCCCGCAGGAGCGGCTCGATCGTGCGGTCGGTCAGTGCCGCGACCATCGGCGATGACGCTTCCGCGCATGTCCGTGCCGCCCTGACCCGACGTCAGCAGGAATACGCCCGCGATCCGCGCTTCACCGTCGATTGACGGGCGACACGCCGCGACGACTCAGCTCGGCTAACTCCCGCGCCTCGAGGGCGCCCAGCAGCACCTCCACCGCCGACCCCTCCATGCCGCTCACCCACCGCTGCGTCGAGGAGCCGCGCGGCGACACGGTCCGCCCCCCGCTCGCCGTGCTCATTGTGCTCCGACTTGTTCAAATCGATGAGTAGTCAATCGTGTCACCCACCTGAGAAGCCGCGAAAAAGCGGAAGAGCTATCGAGGTGTCGGGCATCCAAGTGCTGATGGGGCCGGGCATTGGATTCACAGGATGGAGTGCTACCTCGTCAGTTTGACCTCCGAACCACAATTGGGCCATGACGCGGCCGCCGTCGACTTTGAGAGACGTCCCATCAAGGGCGTATCCGAGAGCGTTCGCGAGAATGTCAGAGGCTGCATGAATGGTCGCACGGTCGTGGGTGACTCCGACCGAGTCTGCGGCGTCACATACCTCGTCGATCACCGCGTGAATCTCGTAAAGGACTTCGACTGCTGGACCTGCGGGCTTCCGCCCGGTGCGAACGTACTCGCTGAGGCCCGAGGCGAAGGAACCGATGTATTCGAATGCGGGACCTCGGTCCCGGTCGTCATGAGCCATCATGTCGCCGAGGTCTCTCAGCAGTGATCCTCTCGGTGCTTCTTCTCTGAGGACGATGAACAGCGCCACCGCGTGGGATGGTTCAAAGAAGCCAGCAGAAAGCATGCTGAAAGAGGCCGCCAGAATCTTCTTGTAGCCATCACGCATGGCCCGACCGTACAGGACCCAGAACTTGAGGGTGCCCTTCCCTCTATGGCTGGCCGTCGTTGCTGCTAGGCCCATCGCACTCGGGAGGCGTCGACGTAGCCGATTCTCTGCTCACGCTCAGCGCGGCACAAGATCGGGCCCTGAAACTCGCCGAAGTCGGTGCTGCAAACATCAATGAAGCGATGGCGGCCGAGGGGCGCAAGTTCCGAATCAGCCCGGCCACTCCCGCGCCTCGAGGGCGCCCAGCAGCACCTCCACCGCCGACCCCTCCATGCCCCGCACCCACCGCTGCGTCGAGGAGCCGCGCGGCGACACCGTCCGCCCGCGCTCGCCGCGCTCGAGCCGCACCTCGACCTGGCCCGACGAGACGCTGACCCCGCGAAGAGAACCTGCCGCGACCATCGCGGCGAGCGGATCGTGAAGGGCGCAGCGCCGGTCGGGGAAGACGCGGCCGGCGTAGAAGTCGAGGTACAGCGGCAGCATCGCGGCCAGCGCCTGCGGGAGCGCGCCGGGGATCGCTTCGAGGCGCACGAGGTCGGTGGCATCCAGGGTCTGCGTCATCGTGACGTCGAGGGGGACGAGGGTGGTGTCCCAGTCCTGCGCGAACACGACGGCGGCGGCCTCGGGGTCGTTGTGAATGTTCGCCTCGGCCCACGCGGTGACGTTGCCCGAGTGCGCGAAGGCGCCGCCCATGACCACGAGTCGCTCGAACCGGGCGACCCCGGGAGCCTCAGCGTATGCGGCGAGGTTCGTCAGGGGCCCGAGGGCGAGAACGGTGAGATCCGGACGCCGCGACGCCAGGTGATCGATCAGCTCGACGGCGGCGCGCGCGTCGTGCGCGCGGGCCGAGGCGGTCAGCGCGATCCCCCCGACCCCGTCGTCCCCGTGCACGTGCGGGGCGCCCCCGGCGTACGCGCGGTCGCGGAAGTCGTGCGCGCCGACGGCGACGGGGATGTCGTGCACCCCGGCGAGATCGAACAGCGACAGGGTGTTGGCGGCCGCGCGGGCGGCATCCGTGTTCCCCGACACCGTCGTGACGCCCACGATCTCGACCGCGGGCTCGGCGAGCAGGTAGGCGAGCGCGAGGGCATCGTCGATGCCCGTGTCGCAGTCGACGAGGATCGGGCGGCGGGTCACGCGACGACCCCGTACGCGTCGAGCGGTTGGAGCGCGGGTTGCGAGGCCTCGTCGGCGACGGCCGCCGCACCGACCGCGCACGCACGCCCCAGCGCGTCCTCGGGCGCGTCGCCGCGCAGAAGACCCACGACGAGCGCCGCGCAGAAGGCGTCGCCCGCGCCGACGGTGTTGACGACGGTCGTCGCGACACCGGGGGAGGACGCCGCCAGTTCTCCGTGCCGGTACAGGCGTGCGCCCTCGGCTCCGAGCGTCACGCACAGCAGCGGCGCATCGTGCACCTCGGGCAGTTGCGCGTACTCCGTCTCGTTGACGATGACCAGATCGCAGCGCTCGAGCACCCCCGCGGGGAGCGAGCGCGCGGGCGCGGCATTGAGCGCGAAGAATCCGGCGGCCTCTGCGGCGGCCGAGACGACCGCATCCGACACCTCCAACTGCATGAGCACCGCCGCTCCCGGCTCGATGTCGAGCGCCCCGGCGTCGATGGCCGCATTCGCGCCGGCGCACACGACGATCGAGTTCTCGCCCGTCGCGTCGACCACGATCAGGGCGGTGCCCGTGGCGGCATCCGATGTCTGCACGCCCGACGCGTCCACGCCGACCGAGACGAGCCGATCCCGGATGCCACGCCCCTCGGCGTCATCGCCCACGGCACCGATCAACCGCACGGCGGCTCCGAGCCGGGCGGCGGCGACAGCCTGATTGGCGCCCTTGCCGCCGGGCCCCCGGTGCAGCACGCCGTCGGCGACGGTCTCACCCGCGGCGGGGGCTCGGTCGACGCGGGCGGTGAGGTCGACGTTGATCGCGCCGACGACGGTGAGGTCGGGCGTCGGGGGAGGAGGGGTCACGAGAATCCACCCTGTCACGGCCGGTCGCCCACGGGGCGGTGGCGCGGCGGCGGGGGGTCCGCGACGATGTGGGGATGACGATCGAGAGCCCGTCCGCACCGTCCGACCCCGCGCGGCCGAGGACGTTCGACGATGCGCTCCGCGCCCTTGCGGAAGCGCTGGATGCCATGGGCCACGGCGACCCTCGCCCGCTCGCGGCGCTGTGGACACCGACCGACGACGCCACCCTGATGGGCGGATTCGGCACGCACGCGACCACCGCCGCGGAGGTTCGGTCGACCCTGCGGGCGGTGGCTCGACGGTTCCGCGACGGAGCCCTCGTGCCGGAGTACGACCGCGTGCTCGTCGGCGACGACTGGGCGATGACGGCCGGACGCGAGCGGGGGACCTTGTCGGTCGACGGGGCGGCACCCCGACCGTTCGTCGTGCGGGTGACGCACGTCTGGCGCCGCGAGGACGACGTCTCGCGGATCGTCCACCGTCACGGCGACCACACCACGACCGCCGTGTGACGACGGCCGAGGTCTGTGACACCGACCGCTCCCGAACGGCTGGGCCCGCGGCGGCCCGCCGCGCGGTTCCGATTACAAGCCCGCGGTGTGCTGTCCGTCGCGCGGTTCCGTCCGCGGGCCCGCGGCGTACTGTCCTCCGCGCGGTCCCGCCCGCGGGGCTCCGGCGTGCGACCCGCCGCCCGGTCCCGCCCGCGGGGCTGGCAGCGTACGACCGGGTCGTCAGTGCAGCAGCAGTTTCGCCAGGATCAGCAGGGCCGACATCAGGGCCGCACCGACGGCCGTCAGCGCGACGCCCAGAAGGGAGGAGCCGCGCAGGCGCGCTCCCGCGGTGGCGACCACGACGAGGTACGACATCGCGACGCCGACACCCCAGAGCAGCGCCGTCGACAGGTCGACGCCGAACGCGGCGAGCACCACCACGACGAGGAGCGGCAGGAACGTCACCGACACCATCGGCGCGCTGACGCGCAGGTGGTGGGCGACGATCCTCGAGGGGCGCTCCGTCGACGTGTCGCCGACCGTGTAGGCGAAGACGTGGGTGGCGAAATACACGACGTTCGTCAACGCGACGACGGCGACGACCACCCCGAGGTCGGAGCCGCCGAGACCGATCAGAGTGGATGCCGACACCAGCGCGCCGTAGCACCCCGCGCTGATGCGTTCGGCGGCGATGTGGCCGAGGGGTTTCGCGGTCGCGGCGGTCATGGGATCAGCTCCTCGAGGATCGACGGCGCAGAACGGCGGAGACGATGGCGACGACGGTGCCCACCGCGACACCGATGATCGTCTCGATCACCCGGTCGCGCAGCAGCATCTCGGGCGTCGCGGGAGAGGCCAGCGAGATCATCAGCAGCGCGAGAGGGGTGATGAAGATCATGGCGATGCCGTAGTTGCGGCCGACGAACAGCTCGGACGCGGCCTGCAGGGCGACGGCCACGAGGATGACGAGCCAGGGCGGGAGGTGGAGCGCGAGGAGTCCCGCCGCGATCAGCACGCCGAGGAGCGTGCCGACCAGGCGCTGAACGCCGCGGATGAGGCGGGCCGTCACGTGCGCGCCGCCGACGGCCGCGACCGCCCCGACCATCGCCCAGTACCAGTGGGTGCCCACCAGGAGCGCTCCGGCGATTCCCGCCAGCAGGGCGGCGGCACCGACCGTTGCCGCCATCTCCCACGCGACGGGACCGATCGCCGGGCGCGAGCGCGTCGGCATCGCCCACGATCCGCGGCGGACGAGCACGAAGCCGACGGTGACGATGAGGCTCCACAGTACGCTCGCGCCGCCGACGAGCAAGACGAGCGGCAGCGACGACCACGTCGCCGGAAGGCTCGCCGTCGCGCCGCCGGCGAAGACCGCGAAAAGTGCTCCGGGCGGATGCCACTGGGCACGGTACGCGAATAAGGCGACGGCCGACGCGAGGGCGGCCACGACGATGACACCCACCACGGCAGGGCTGCCGAGCGCCGAGACGACCGTGCCGACGAGCATCGACGAGACGAGGACCGTACCCGCGGTCGCCTGCATGATCACGCGCGGCCGCGGCTTGTCGGTGCGGCCGTACAGCGCGGCGAAGGCGCCGAAGCTGGCGTAGACGCTGAGGTCGAGACGGCCGATCAGCAGCAGGACGACCAGGGGGACGCCGACGCTGAGCACGGCGCGGACGGCCACGCGATGATCTCCCGCGCGCGGTCCGACCCGGATGACCCCGGTCCACACGCGCCCCCGGGATTCCGCCACTCGACCACCCTACGCTCCACGTGCGCGCGTGCTGCGGACGGTTCGGACGGGCGGTCATGCGGGCACAACTCCGGAGAATCGGACTGCCGGACCTCTCAGGGAGGGATGTAGAGGCCATGCGCGATGGAGTTCTCCGGAGTTCGCGCCGAGGGTGCTTCCGCTCATCGGATGCCGGCCAGTCGAGTGACTCCTCGATGTCGAGGCGAGCGGCCGCGCGTGCATGACGCCCCTGCGTAGGGTGGGAAGCCCCGACCCGCCCGAGGAGAGACGTGTTCCGCACGCCCCTGACCCTGTTCCGAACGCTCGCGATCGCCGAGGCGATCTCATGGACCCTGCTGATCGGCGGGTTGATCCTGCGCGCCGTGGCCGACCTGCCCCTCGCGGTGACGATCGGGGGTGGCATCCACGGGTTCGTGTTCCTCGCCTACGGCGCCACCGCGGTGCTCGTCGCACTGAACCAGCGGTGGGGAATCGGGCCGACGGCGCTGGCCGTCGTCAGCGCGGTCATTCCGTACGCGACGGTCCCGACCGAGATCTGGTTGCAGCGCACCGGTCGACTGCGCGGTGCGTGGCGGCTCGATGAGACCGCCGACCCGCGTGACCGGCGTCCCGTCGATCGGATGCTGCGCTTCTTCCTGCGGCGTCCGTGGGCGCTCGCCGGGGCCCTTGTCGCCGTCGTGGCGGTGGTCTTCGTGGTGCTGCTGGTCGTGGGGCCGCCCGGCGGCAAGGGCTGAGCCCGTCGGACGGGGATTCGCTCTCGGTGCGATCTGCGCGGAGAGGGGTGCAGGATGCAGCGGACACAACGCAGGAATTCTGTGGACCCGCCGCCGGCATATGGCCCGTCGGAGCCCACACGGCCGCGGAACTCCTGCGTCGTGTCGTCGACGCAGGTGCGGCGACCATCAGCGCAGGTGCAGCCGCACGCTCGCCGGGGCGATACGGCAGGTGGCCGTGAAGGTCTCGACGGTTCCCGACAACGTCGCCGTCGCAGCGCCCGTGCCCAGGAGCGCGACCGAGGAACCCGTCGCGTGCAGCGAGGGCTCGCGGACCGAGAACCGTCGCATCGAGCCACCGGCCCGGCCCGCGAGCCACGCGTCGAGTTCGACGTCGAGAATGGGACCCGAAGTGGATGCCACCCGCCATGCGACCGTCGCGAGCCCACCGCCCCGACTCGTGAGGGTGAGGGTGGCCGACCCGCACTCCTCGCCGCCGACGGCCTCGACCCGCAGCGGCTGATCGGGCGGGATGGTGTCGGCGCCGCACAACGCGATGTCGTGGAGCCGGGCGTAGCCGCGGCCGTTGCCGGTGATGCTCGAGCAGTCGGCGAGCAGCGGCGACGACACGCTCTCCGAGAGAGGAAGGGGCGAGATGCCCGCGGTGGCGGCCGGGCCCGTCGCGAGCAGGCCCAGGACCACGCCCAGGGCGCCGAGGGTCGCAGCGATCGCGCGCACACGCATGCCGCACCTCCTCGTGGACCCCTGCGAATCTACGCTCGGCCGCGGTGCGCCGCCACCGGACCGTCACGGCGAGGCGTCGATGGCGTGAGGCGCCGTGGCCACGCGAGGGACGTGCCGCCGGCGCGCGCCGTCAGCGTTTCGTCGACACCGTCACGGTGAACTTGCGGTCGCGCGCGACCTGCCGGGTGGGTCCGACGACCCGCTCGAGGGTCGGGCGGTACTGCAGGGCGGAGTTCCACACGGTCCACAGCTCGCCGCCCGCACGCAGCACCCGTGCCGCATCGGCGAACATGCGCGGCGCGAGACCGTCGGCCACGGCTGCTCCCGCGTGGAAGGGCGGGTTCAGCGCGATGAACGAGGCCGTGGCATCCGGTTGCGCCCGCAGCATGTCGTCGCGCTCCACGCGCACGCGATCGTCCACGCCGTTCGCGGCCGAGGTCGCCCGCGCGGAGGCGACCGCGATCGCCGACTGATCGCACGCGAGCACCCGGAGCGAGGGATGCCGCACGGCCAGCGCCACCGCCACCACGCCGGTGCCGCAGGCGAGGTCGATCGCCTCGGACGCCCGCGGTTCGGGCAGGTGCGCGAGCAGCAGACGGGTGCCGATGTCGATCGAGGCCCCCGCGAACGCGCCGCCGAAAGCGCGCACCCGGATGCTGTCGACGTCGGCGGCCTCCGGAACGGGTTCGGCGCCGTCGTGGGGCCCGCGAGCGATGAGGACACGGGACTTCTGCCGGGCGTGCGAGACGTCGACACGATCGAAACGGGCGCGCAGAACGTCGTTCATGGTGATGGTCATGTGCTTGAGTCGTCCGCCGGCGAACACCATCACCTCGGGATCGGCGTGCAGTGCGATGAGCCCCGCGATGTCGGCGAGCGCCCGCAGCGAGCGCGGCAGGCGCAGCAGCACCACACGCGCCCCCGTGAGCAGCTCCGCGTCGAGACGGTGCGAGGTGAAGGCGGTGTCGAGCCCCGCGTCGGCGGCGTTGGCCGCGAGGGCCTGCTCGCCGAGGAGCTCGTCCTGGTGGACTCGGATGCCTCGCGCGCCCGCGTCGGCCGCGGCGAGGGTCAGCGCGCCGTGCGTGTCGCCGATGACGACGAGCGCGCCGTCGGACAGACCCGCGCGCGCGTCCGCCGACTCGTCGAGGATCAGGCGGTCGGCGGCGTCGACGGCGACGAGGTCGGGACCCTCGAGATCGGGGCGGCGACGGAGGGCGTCGAACGAGAAGGGCATCGTGTAACGGTACCCGTGTCGGGCGGGCGCTTCCGCGGCGCGCGCCACGCGGCATCCGTTCCGCGGGTCGATCGGTCGGTCGCGCGAGCGAGCACCTCGGCCCGGGCGCGGGCGGGCGCCGGGCGGGCCTCAGGCGCGGCGGTTCGCGGCCGCGGCCGCGGCGGCGAGGTCGGCGAGCACGGGAGGCACGTCGTCCTGCGGCACGACCGCCTGGATGAGCGTCAGCGACGACGACGCCCGCGCGTCGGCCAGCGCCCGTCGCAGGTCTGCGACCGTGTCGACCCGCACACCCGTCGTCGACCCGCGGGGGTCCATCGCGGCCAGCAGGGTCGTCCAGTTCCACGCCGCGATGTCGTTGTACTCCTCGTGCAACCCGTGGATCACCCGCTCGACGGTGTAGCCCGCGTTGTCGACGACCACGATGATCGCGGGCACGTCATGGCGCACCAGCGTGCCGAGCTCGGCCGCGGTCAGCTGCGCCGCGCCGTCGCCGATGAGCAGCACCGGGCGTCGCTCGCGCCGCGCGAGCGCGGCGCCCAGGATCGCGGGGAGCGTGAAGCCGATCGCGGCCCACAGCGGCTGGCCGCCGAAGACGACGCCGTGGGGAAGGCGTTCTCCGGCCATGCCGTAGAACGAGGTTCCCTGATCGGCCAGCACGGTGTCTCCCTCGCGGAGGAACCCCGCCACCTCGCGCCAGAGGGCCCGCTGCGAGAGGGGGCCGTCGGCATCCGGGTCGCGCGGGGGAGCCTGCGCCGCCGCGGAGGCGTCTGCACGGAAACGGTCGCCCCGCGCCGCCACCTCGGCGGCCACGGCGTCGAGCGCGTCGCGCATCGCGAGGGGCCGGTAGTCGTCGTCGCCGACCCGCGCGTGCTCGCCACGGATCTCGACCGTGCGGGCGGTGTCGATGCGCTGCGAGAAGAAGCCCGTGGTGAGGTCGGTGAACTGCACGCCGGCCAGCACGAGCAGGTCGGCTCCCTCGATGCCGGCGCGCACCGCCGGAGCGCTCGCGGCGCCGAGGTAGGAACCGAGGTACCCGGATGCCGACTCGTCGACGACGCGGCGTCCCCAGAGCAGCGAGGCGTGGGAGATCCCGTGCGAGAGCAGGCCGTGGAGCGCGTCTTCGGCGCCGAGACGCGCCACGAGGATGTCGGCGAGCACGGCGACGGTGTCGGCCGCCTCGAGACGGGCGGCGACGGCGTCGCGGAAACGCGCGAGGACGACGGGGTCGGTCACGACGTCGGCGTCGGGAAGCGGTGAGGACGGCGGTTCGGCCGGGGCTTCGCCGACGTCGGCCGGGATGAGGAGGTAGCCGGGCAGGCGCCGATGACGCACCTCCGCGAGCAGGCGGTCGATCTGCGCGGGGGCGTCGGCGGCCGACAGCACCTCTTGCGCGGCGGTGACCTCGGCGGTCATGCGGGCGAAGTGTCCGAAGTCGCCGTCGCCGAGGGAGTGGTGACTCGCCCGGCCGGCCGCCTGCACCGCGGTGGTGGGTGCGCCCACGACATGGACGACGGGCACGTGCTCGGCGTAGCTGCCGGCGACGGCGCTGATCGCCGAGAGCTCGCCGACACCGAAGGTCGTGCTGAGCGCGCCGAGGCCGAGCAGGCGTCCGTAGCCGTCGGCGGCGTACCCGGCGCCGAGCTCGTTCGCGCACCCGACCCATTCGATGACGGGGTGGCGCTCGACGTGGTCGAGGAAGGCCAGCGTGAAGTCTCCCGGCACACCGAAGAGGTGTCGCACACCCGCCTCGGCGAGACGGTCGAGCAGGTAGTCGGCGACCGTGTACATCGTCATGGCCGCCGCGCGGGTTACCGGGTGCCGAAGTGGAAGGGGAGGGCCAGCGAGGCCGACACGAGGATGATGCCGAGCGCGAAGAACAGCGCGGGAGCGGCGAGCGAGAACGACAGTCCCGTCAGCAGCATGCCGCCGACGAACAGGATGAGCGAGACGATGAACATGAGGATCCCTTCGGTCGGTCCAGGCTATCGTGCCGGGTCGACCGGCCGGTTCGCCGGAGAGGTCGGCGTGGCGGCGCGGGGCGAGGCCGGCGCGCCGGTCGCCGCGATCCCGGGGTGGGGGTCGACGCGCCCGTCGAGCGGGCGCCTGCCGTCGAGGGCCGAGAGCGTCCACAGGGTGCTTCCGGCCACCGCGGCGGGCATGACGGCGACGGCGCCCAGGGGGACGAGGAAGCACAGCTGCGTCGCGACTCCGAAGCCGAGGGCTCGTGCGCGGTGCGCGCGGATGATCTCGCGCCGCGCGCGGCGGTCGAAGCCCCGCGCCGACAGGGACCGCGAGGTGAGCTCGTCGGCGAGCAGCCAGCCGGTGAGCGCGACGCCGGTGGCGAAACCGAGCACACCGCCCACGAACGGGACGAGTCCGATGAGCCACGCCAGAGCGGCGGCCAGGATGCCGCGGAGGATGAGGCGCACGCTGTCGCCGACCGCGCGCCAGAAGCCGTAGTCGGCGTCGGGCACCGCGCCGGTGGCGCTGCGCTCGGTCGCTCGCCAGATGCGGTCGTAGAAGGGCTCGCCGACCGCGAGGGTCACCGCCGTGAACGACACCACGACCACCAGGAGGGCGGCGCCGAAAGAGGCGAGGCCGATCGCCCAGCGCACGGCGTCGGCCCAGAAGGGCGGCCACGCGTCGGCGAAGGGCGTCCAGTCGTCGACGAAGCCCGGGAGCGCGAGAGCCCACCCGATGAGCGCCGCCAGGAAGACGATCCCGACGACGGTCCCGGGGATGAGGCCCAGCGCCATCGCCCCGGGCGTCCGGCGCCACTGGCCGAGACCGCGGAGCAGGAGTCCTGCGCCGGTGAGGAATTCGCGCATGCCGGAAGTCTGGCAGACCCGCCCGCACGGGGCTGGTCGCGGCGGCAACGAGCCTCAGGACGCGGGGAACTGCTGCAGCGTCCAGCGGTTGCCGTCCGGATCGGCGAAGGTGACGAACCGCCCCCATTGCTGTTCGTCGACGCCGTCGGCCTCCACCCCCGCCTCCCGCAGGTGCGCGAGCGCGTCGTCGGCGTCGGGCACGACCACCTGGATCGTGTCTTGGCGTCCTGGCTCGAGCGTCATCCCGAGACCGGTTCCGAAGGCGATCGAGCAGGCGGACCCCGGCGGGGTCATCTGCACGAAGCGCAGCTCGTCGGTCACCTGGTGGTCGTGGTCGGGGTGGAACCCGATCCGTTCGTAGAACTCCTTCGCCCGGTCGACGTCCGTCACGGGGACGAAGATGAGCTCGATCCTCCACTGCATGAGCGGCTCCTCTCGATGTGCGGCCAGTATGGCCCCGGCCTCCGACATCACGCGAGCGGCGGTGCCCGCAAGGACCCGCGCCGGTGTCGGAGGGCCCTGGAAGGATGCCGTCATGCGCATCCGCACGACCTCGACCCAGCGCACGTACCGGTACGTGCGACTGGCGCTCATCGGTGCCTCCGTGTTCCTCGCGATCGGGGTCGCACTCGAGGTCGCGGGCGGTGCGGCGCTCCCGTCCGTCAGCGCCGCCTATTACGGCCCGGCGGGGCCGGTGTTCGTCGGCGCGCTGAGCGCGATCGCCCTGGCGCTGCTGGCACTGTCCGGCAGGAGCATCGAGCAGGGTCTGCTCGACATCGCCGCGGTCCTCGCGCTCGCGGTGGCCTACGTTCCGACCACCGTCGCGGCGGGTGTCTGCGAGCCGGTGCTGCGGTGCGTGCCGCCCGAGGTGCGCGCGACGGTGGTGAACAACGGCGCGGCCGTGGCATCCGTTGTCCTTCTCGGGGCCATCGCCGGGGGGATCCTCGCGCGGGTGCAGGGCACGGCCAGCCGGGGAGTGGCGGCGACGATCGGGGTGATCGTGTCGCTCACCGTCGCGGCGTGGGCGTGGGCGGTGATCGCACCGGAGGGCTTCTTCGCGATGGCGCACGAGGTCGCGGCCGTGGCGTTCTTCATGCTGATCGCGGCGGTGGCGGCCCTCGCCGCGTGGCGGCCGCAGTCGACCGGCCGTCGCCGCGCGGGCCTGCGGCGGGCGTACGGCGCCGTCGCGGTGGGGATCCTCGCGACGCTCGTCCTGCTCGCCATCGGCATCGTGACGGACCTCGAGCGCACGGGGTTCCCCGTGGTGTTCGTGGGGGAGTCGATCGCCCTCGCGCTGTTCGGGGTGTTCTGGGTGGTGCAGACCGTCGAGTTCTGGAACGAGGCCGATCCGGGTCTTCGGGAATAGCCGCGACGGCCTCGCGTTGAAGTTGATACGGCGGCACTCAAGTTGCCAGTCCTCACGTATCACAGGAGACGGAATTGCCCGAAGATGTCACTCCCGGCGCCGGCGACGGCGCGCAGTCGTTCGACGAATTCCTCGCTCGCTACCTGGCGGGCGAACAGGCTCGCGCCGAGCGCTCCATCGACCTCAGCCGCTTCCTGAGCGCCCGCACCCAGGACGCCCTGCAAGAGGCCGGTCGCTTCGCCCTCAGCCGTGGTCAGCGCGAACTCGACGCGCTCCACGTCCTCCACGTGCTCGTCGGTCGCTCGCCCGCGAAGGAGGCGGTGAGCCGGCTCGGCGCCGACCCCGCCGCCATCGCCCGGGCCGCCGAGAGCCGTCTGCCCGCCGCTTCACCCGCCGCCGACGTCGACGGCGCGGTGGTGGCCGGCTCCGTGCAACGCGCCCTGTTCCACGCGTTCCAGGTGGCCCGCGCGGCGGGATCGACGTACGTCGACCCCGACGACCTCTTCTTCGCGCTCGTGCTCGCGCAGGACGCCCCGGCGGGCCAGATCCTCGCCCAGGCCGGCGTCACCGCCGAGGCCCTGACCCAGGGCGTGCGCGAGACCGTCCTGGGCGGCGAGCAGAGCGAGACGACGGCGGAGAGTGCATCCGTGACCCCGAACCTCGACCGCTTCGGCACCGATCTCACCGCGCGCGCCGCCGCGGGCGAGCTCGACCCCGTGATCGGGCGCACAGACGAGATCGAGCAGACGATCGAGATCCTCAGCCGCCGCACCAAGAACAACCCCGTGCTCATCGGCGAGGCCGGCGTCGGCAAGACCGCCGTCGTCGAGGGACTCGCGCGCGCCATCGTCGCGGGTGAGGTGCCCGAGCAACTGCGCGAGACCCGCGTGGTGTCGCTCGACCTCGCCGCCATGCTCGCCGGGGCCCGCTATCGCGGTGACTTCGAGGAACGTCTCACCCAGACGATGGACGAGGTCTCGGCATCCGAGAAGCTCGTCGTCTTCATCGACGAGGTGCACACGCTTGTCGGAGCAGGCGGGAGCGGCGATGGATCGATGGATGCCGGGAACATCCTCAAGCCCCGCCTCGCGCGCGGCGACGTGCACCTGATCGGTGCGACCACCCTGCGCGAGTACCGCACGATCGAGAAGGACCCCGCTCTCGAGCGGCGCCTGCAGCCCGTGCGCGTGGGGGAGCCCTCGATCACGGATGCCGTGGAGATCCTGCGCGGACTGCGGTCGGCGTACGAGCAGCACCACGCCGTCACCTACACCGACGACGCCCTGCGCGCGGCCGTCGAGCTCAGCGATCGCTACCTCGCGGATCGGGTGCTGCCCGACAAGGCGATCGACCTCATCGACCAGGCCGGCGCGCGTCTGCGGCTGAAGCTGGGCGTGTCCGTCGACACATCCGCCTTGCTCGAGCGTCTCGCGACCCTCGAGGCCGACAAGAACGCCGCCGTCTCGGCCGAGCACTACGAAGAGGCCTCGCGCTTGCGCGACGAGATCGCCGCGGTGCAGACGCGCCTCGACGAGGCGACCAGCCGCCCGAGCGCTGCGGCCGTGGTCGACGAGCCCGAGATCGCCGCGGTGATCAGCCGCGCGACCGGCATCCCCGTCGCGCGCCTCACCGCGACCGAGCGCGGTCGACTCGCCGAGCTCGAGACCGAGTTGCACGCCCGCGTCATCGGACAGGACGACGCCGTCGCGGCCGTCGCCAAGGCCGTGCGCCGCAACCGCACCGGCATGGGCGACGAGAACCGTCCCGTGGGCTCGTTCCTCTTCCTCGGACCCACCGGCGTCGGCAAGACCGAGCTGGCCAAGGCCCTGGCCGGATCCCTCTTCGACGACGACGGCGCCGTGATCCGCTTCGACATGAGCGAGTTCGGCGAGCGCCACACCGTCTCGCGCCTGATCGGCGCCCCTCCGGGATACGTCGGCTACGACGAAGCCGGTCAGCTCACCGAGCGCGTGCGCCGCAACCCCTACGCGGTGGTGCTGTTCGACGAGATCGAGAAGGCCCACCCCGACGTGTTCACCCTGCTGCTGCAGGTGCTCGACGACGGTCGCCTCACCGACGGCCAGGGGCGCACGGTCGACTTCCGCAACACGGTCATCGTGATGACCTCGAACCTCGGCGCGGAGTTCTTGGCATCCCGATCCGGTGCGATCGGGTTCACGACCACCGGCCGCGAGTTCGCCGACGCCGACCTGCGCGACCGGGTGATGGGCAAGCTCCGTGAGGCCATGCGGCCGGAGTTCCTCAACCGCATCGACGACATCGTGCTGTTCCGCAAGCTCGAGAGGGCGCAGTTGCGCGAGATCGTGGGGCTGTTGCTGGGCGCCACATCGCGGCGGCTCGCTTCTCGAGAGGTGACTTTCGAGGTGACGGATGCCGCGATCGACCGCCTCGCCGAGGTCGGCTACGAGCCCGAGTACGGCGCGCGGCCGCTGCGCCGCGTCATCCAGCGCGAGGTCGACGACCGCATCGCCGACCTCTTCGTCTCGGGGGAACTGGCAGACGGGGGAGCGGTGACGGTGGATGCCACCGACGCGGGCTTCGTGGTGATGCCCGTCGTGCCGGCGCTCGCCGCCTGAGTCGTCCCTTTTGTGCGCGGGTGGCGCGCCAGTCACGCCCCCGGTGCTTCGGCGCCGGGGGCGTCCAGCGTGTCGGGGGCGTCGGCGCCGGGTTTCGGCATCCGTGGACCGGCTGTGCGCGGCACCCCGCGGACATGACGCAGGAGTTCCCGGGCGCGGTCCGCGGTTCGGCGACGTGTCGCGCCCGGTCGCGGCGCAGAAGTCCTGCGTTGTGTCGGCGTGGGCGCGGGCGCGGGCGCGGGCTCGGGCGCGGGCGTGGGCGTGTGGGCGGGCGTGGGCGTGGGCGTGTGGGCGGGCGTGGGCGTCGGCGCGGGCGTGGGCGTGGGTGCGGGCGCGGGTGCGGGCGTGGGCGCAGGAGGGAGGCGGCGACGCCGGTTCTGCCCGCAGTCCCGAACGGACGGAATCCTCTGCCGCGATGTCGGAGGTTCGGGGCAGAGTAGACCCATGAGTCGTATCGGCATGATCTTCAGCCCGTACCCGCACCCCCCTGAGCAGCTCCGTGACGCCGCGCGTGCGGCCGAAGACGCCGGCGTCGAGGAGCTCTGGTTGTGGGAGGACTGCTTCCGGTCGTCGGCGTGGGCGGCGGCCGCGGCAGCGCTCGCGGTCACCGACCATCTGCGCATCGGCGTCGGCATCGCGCCGTTGCCTCTGCGCAACGTCGCCGCCTCGGCGATGGAGGTGGCGACGATTGAGCGGATGTTCCCCGGTCGTCTGCTCCCCGGGTTCGGTCACGGAGTGCAGGACTGGATGCGACAGGTCGGGGCCAAGGCCGCATCCCCGCTCACGCTCATGCGTGAGCACCTGCCGGCGCTTCGAGCGCTGCTCGCGGGCGAGACGGTCAGCACCGAGGGGCGGTATGTGAAGCTTCGCGGTGTCGCGCTCGACTGGCCGCCGGCGACTGCTCCTCTCGTCTACGCCGCCGCGGAGGGGCCCAAGACGCTCGCTCTCGCGGGCGAGGTGGCCGATGGTGTGGTGCTCGACAGCCGTCACACCGTGGCCGAGATCGCCGCCGCCGTCGAGACCGTGCAGGCGGGGCGTGCCGACGCGGGTCGCGAGGGTCGCGCCGACGTGGTGGCGTACGTGCTCACGGCATTCGGTCCCGGCGCCCGCGAGCGCGCGACCGCGATGATGCGCGATCGCCCCGATGCCGCCGACCGCGTGCTGGCGGGCTCCGTGTCGGAGGTCGCCGACGGAGTCGCGCGGTTCCAGGCCGTCGGTGTCGACGATGTGGTGCTGCTCCCCACCGACGACGTCGATCTGGCGGCCTTCGCCGCTGCCGTCGGCCAGGTCGCTCTCGCCCTCCCCGCCGCCGGGGGCGTGTCGTGACGCGGGGCGTCGTCTCGCTCGGACTCGCGGGTTCGCTGGGGCCCGATGCCGTGGCCGAGATCGCCCCCGCGGTCGAGAGCGCGGGCTTCCACACGCTGTGGATCAACGACACCCCCGACGGCGACGCCCTGGTGGTCCTCGCCGCGGTCGCCCGCGTCACCGACAGCCTGCACCTGGCGACCGGGGTGGTCCCGATCGACCGCCGCCCGGCCGACACGATCGCCGCCGAGGTGCGGTCTCTCGGACTTCCGCTCGACCGGTTGACCCTCGGGATCGGCTCCGGTGTCGCCAGAGAGGGCGCACTCGCGCGTGTCGGACGTGCGATCGAGGTGCTGCACGACGCCGGGCTGCCGCGCGTGGTCGTCGGGGCGCTGGGGCCGAAGATGCGCCGCGTGGGAGCGGAGCGGGCGCAGGGCGTGGTGCTCAACTGGGTGCCGCCTCTCGAAGCGCGCACGCAGTCCGATGCACTGCACGAGATCGCTCACGCGGCCCACGTCGCCGTGTACGTGCGCACGGCCGTCGATCCGGCCGCGCGAGCCCGTCTCGACGCCGAGACCGCACGCTATGCGTCGTTCCCGAATTACGCCGCCAACTTCGAACGGATGGGGGTGGATGCCGCCGACACCACCATCCGCGACCTCGCGCACCTGGGCGAGACCCTCGAGGCCTACACGGCGGCGACCGATGAGGTCGTGCTGCGGGCGATCGTGCAGGAGGACACCGTCGAGGCCTACGTCGACTTCATCCGTCGAACGGCACCGTCGACACGCTGACCCGACGCCGCCGGGCGGAGGGCAGGGGGTTCGCCGGTCTGGGCTGCTGTCGCACGGCGAGCACCCGTCGAGCACGATCGGATCAGCGCACCATCCGCAGCGTCCGCGGGATCGGACCGAACGAGGACAGCGCGCAGCGGTGCCCGCTACCGTGGAGGACATGCCCGACCCGCGCCAGGTCCGCGACACCGTGTCGGCGGCGATCGACGGCGAGCGGCTCGAGGCGCACGGCATCCATGTCCTCATCGGCGACGACGAGGCCGAGCACCGCTGGGTGCGTGACGAACCGTCCGACGTGTACTCGGTGTCGAAGGGGGTGAGTGTGCTCGCCGCCGGGATCGCCGTCGCCGAGGGGGTCCTTTCAGCGGAGACACGCGCGGTCGATGTCGTGCCCCTGACGGATGTCGGGCCCGGGGTCGATCAGGTCACCCTGCGTCACCTTCTGACGATGACCAGCGGGATCGACTTCGAATGGTTCGCGGGACAGCCGGTGCCCGGCGACGATCTCGCCCGGACGATGCTGCGCGCAGGCTCACGCGGACCCGGTCGCGTGTTCCAGTACTCGGACGCGAGCACCTACGTCGCGATGCGGATGCTCGCGTCGCGCGTCGGCGACGTTCGGGACTGGCTCCTCCCGAGGCTGTTCGGGCCTCTCGGCATCCCGTGTCCGGCGTGGACGCGGTGCCCGAGCGGGTACGTCCTCGGCGGGAGCGGACTGCACCTGCGCACGAGCGACCTCGTCCGGATCGGGCGCGTCCTGCGCGACGGTGGCCGTTTCGGCGAGCGCAGGATCGTGGATGCCGCCTGGGTCGCCGCGATGCACGTCGACCCGCGCGAGACGGGGGCTCCCGCGCCCTGGTCCCGGTACGGCATGGGCGGGTGGGAGGGACCCGGACGCGGCTGGCGGCTCGACGGCCTGAACGGTCAGTACGTGTTCGTCTCCGCGGTGCACGACGCGGTGATCGCGATCACGGCCCACGAAGAGTCGCGCGACCACCGCCTCGTCGAGATCGCCGCGGAGGCGCTCGAGGGCGCGTGAACGTCGTCGCGGGTGCGCCCGGCACGGGTGCCGGTGGCTCGCCCGCTCTCCCTCGACCCGAGGCCCGCAACCTGGTGGAAGACTGACCGGATGCCACGTCGTCGAGGTCTCACCGTCCGTTCGGTCGCACGCGGGGCGCTGGCCCTGCTGCTGGTCGGGGCGGGCGTCAGCCATCTCACGTGGGGCCGGCGGGGGTATCGCATCGTCGTGCCGGGCTGGGCCACGCGGATGCTGCACACGGACAAGGACGCCATCGTCGTGGCATCCGGAGCCGTGGAGATGATCCTCGGGACGGCGCTGATCACGTTGCCGCGCGAACGCCGCCGCATCGGGGCGGTCATCGCCGTGTTCTTCGTCGCCGTCTTCCCGGGCAACGTGCACCAGTGGCGTACGGGGCGCGCGGCGCCGGGGCTCAACACCGACCGCGCGCGTTTCCTGCGCCTGTTCCTGCAGCTCCCGCTCGTGGCGTGGGCGTGGTGGGCGACGCGGGACCGCTGATCCTCGCGGAACATCTCCCGTCACGGTGAGGGGTGGGTCGAGCCTTCCCGGTGCGAGGCACGCGCGACATCGCGGCGGACGGCGCCCCGAGAGGTCCCACCGGTCGCGTCCTGGGGGTGGTCGTGCGCTTCGGGGCGCCGGATGTGCGGTGGGGCGGCCGTTGTCCGCCCCGTTGCACGATCCGCGTCCTGAACGCCGAGCGCCTATCGACGCCCTGACCGGGCGCAGCCCTGACCGGGCACAGCCCTGACCGCGTTGAGCTGCGTCTCGGCACGACGCCGCGACCGCCCGTGAGCGTAACCCCGCGCAGCCCCGACCGCACCGGGCGGTGGTTACGCCGCCTCGCCGAGCTCCAGGATGCCGGTCTCGAACGCCGCGCGGGCGAGCACCTTGTAGCCGTGCTCGGCGAAGAACACGGTGAGTCGGTCGTCTTCGATGCCCATGACCGTGCCGGTGCCGAACTCGCCGTGCTCGACGACGGAGTCGATCCGGATGCCGCCGTCGTCTGCGTCCGCGGGGCCGTCCGCCGCGACCGGGGCCTGGGCGCCGCTGTCGCAGCGGTCGCACGCCCCGCAGTGCTCGGGGGTGGCGACGCCGAAGTACTCCAGGAGAGCGCGCCGACGGCAGCGGGTCGTCTCGGCGTATCCGCGCATGATCTCGATGCGCGACGCGCGGATGCGCTCCTCGGCCTCGTCGCGCTCGCGCACCGCGCCGACCGCGTCGCCCGCCGACACCCGTTCGTGCACCGAGACGCCCTCAGGGCCCGACACGGCCAGGCCGCACGCGACGAGCTGGTTCAGCACCCGCCCGATCGCGCGGGTCGAACGGCCGCTCTCGTCGGCGATGCCTTTCGCGCGCAGGGGCGTCGTCGCGCGGAGAAGGGCGTCCCACACCCCGGCGATGTCGGCGCGTTTGGTGTGCCCGCCGGCGAAGAACGACCGCAGCGAGAAGTCTTCGGCGCGGTAGTGCAGGATCGCCCGGGCGGGCTGCCCATCGCGCGCCGCGCGACCGATCTCCTGGGCGTACGAGTCGAGCGACTCGGTGACGTCGGCGTGCACGACCAGGCGCACGTCGCTCTTGTCGACGCCCATGCCGAACGCCGAGGTCGCCACGACGACGTCGAGTTCTCCCGCACTCCACGCCGTGTGCACCTCGTCGCGCCTCTTCTGCGCCATCGCGCCGTGGTACGCGGCCGCCCGCAGACCGAGGGCGGCGAGCTCGTCGGCGTAGGCGTCGGTCTCTTTGCGGGTCGCCACATACAGCAGCGCCGGGCCACCGGCATCCTGAACGTCCGCGATCACGGCGCGCCGCTTGTCGTCGTCGTGCTCGTGGCGGCGGACCGCCAGGTGGATCTCGGGTCGGTCCATGCCGCGCACCTCGAGGTGCGGGTCGCGCATGCCCAGGCTCGACACGATGTCATCGCGGACGGGAGCGGATGCCGTGGCCGTCAAGGCCAGCAACGGCGGATGCCCGAGCGCCTCGACGGCATCGCCGATCCGCGCGTAGTCGGGGCGGAAGTCGTGTCCCCACGCCGAGACGCAGTGGGCCTCGTCGACGACGACCAGGCGCACATCGGCCTTCGCGAGGCGGTCGAACACCTCGCTGTTGGCCAGCTGCTCGGGCGCCAGGAAGGCGTACACGGCGTCGCCGCTCTCGATCGTCGCCCACGCGGTGCGCTTCGCGGCGGCGCTCGTCCGGGAGTTCAGCGCCACCGCGGCGGGAGCATCGGGTGCGCGGTCGATCGAGTCGATCTGGTCGCGCTGCAGGGCCAGCAGTGGCGAGATCACGACGGTTACGCCGCCGAGTTCGCATCCGGAGATCTGGTACACCGCCGACTTGCCGGCGCCGGTGGGGAAGACGACCAGGGTGTCGCGCCCGCCGACGACGGCGTCGATCGCTTCGGCCTGCCCCGGCAGCAGGTCGTCCCACCCGAAGACCTCACGGGCGGTGCGGGCGGACTGTTCGAGGGTGGCGGGAGCGTTCACGGATGCCTCATTCCTGGGGAGGCCTTCAGCACACCTCAGACCTCCGACATCGACGCGGGGGTTGCGACGATCGGCGACCTGTGATGACCCCGACCGTCCCGGACGGGGCGACGCGTCGTCGTCGCACCCGCACGAACGACTCCGCACCGGGTCGGCGGACGCCCCACGGCACGGCCGACGCCTGAGGTCTCGATGCACCGCGACCCATCTCACGACCCGCAGATCGAGGGCGAGGCGGTTCTGATCCCGGATGCCACGGGCGCGCTGCCGACGCAAGCGCACCGGCGATGTCGGAGGTGGGTGTCAGGATGCCGACATGCTCTTCAGCGATATCGAGACGGCCCTCGCGGCGGTGACGAACACGCGCTCCCGGCTGGCGAAGGTCGACGCCCTCGCCGCGGTGCTGCGGTCACTCGCGCCCGATGAGATCGTGCCGGCGGTGGGTCTGTTGACGGCGTCGCCGCGTCAGGGCCGGCTCGGTGTCGGGTGGCGCACGCTGTCGAGCCGCGGCGGATCCCACGCCGCCGAGCCGTCGTTGAGCATCGACGACGTCGACGACGCCTTCTCGCGGCTGTCCGCGATCGGCGGGGCGGGGTCGGCAGCGGTCCGCACGGCGCTCCTCGACACGCTGGCGGAGCGGGCGACATCGGGGGAGTGGCAGCTTCTCGTCCGCGTCATGACCGGCGAACTGCGCACCGGAGCACTCGAGGGGGTGCTCCTCGACGCGGTCGCTCGCGCGTCCGATCGCGACGTTTCGGCGGTGCGGCGCGCGGCGATGCTCTCGGGCGATCTCGGCGAGACGGCGCGTGTGGCCCTGACCGGCACGGTCGACGATCTCGCCGCGGTGGGCCTCGTCGTCGGTCGTGGCGTTCAGCCCATGCTCGCCTCCACCGCCGCATCGGTCGCCGACGCGCTGGGTGTCGCCGGCCGGGCGTCGGTGGAGTACAAGCTCGACGGGGCGCGCGTGCAGGTGCACCGGCACGGCGACGAGGTGCACGTGTACACGCGCACCTTGGCCGACGTCACGCACCGGGTGCCCGAGATCGTCGAGGTGGTCCGTGGTCTGCCGGTGAGCGACGTCATCCTCGACGGTGAGACGCTGTCGCTCGACGACGACGGGGGTCCGCGCCCCTTCCAAGACACGATGGCGCGATTCGGTGCCGAGACGGCCCGCGAGATCGCCCTGCGGCCCTGGTTCTTCGACGTCCTGCACATCGACGGGCGCGACCTCGTCGACGAGCCGCTGTCGGCCCGACTCGACGAGCTCGAGCGCATCGCCGCGGCGTGGCGCATCCCCGCGGTGATCACGGACGATGTCGACACCGCCGACGCGTTCGCGCGCGATGCCCTCGCGGCCGGTCACGAGGGCGTGATGGTGAAAGGCCTCGACGCGGCGTACACGGCGGGGCGGCGTGGCAAGAGCTGGCTCAAGGTCAAGCCCGTGCACACCTTCGACCTCGTGGTGCTCGGCGTCGAACGCGGCTCGGGGCGGCGCTCGGGCTGGCTGTCGAACCTGCACCTCGGAGCGCGAGACCCCGAGGGGCGATTCGGGCGAACCGACGGTTACGTCATGGTGGGCAAGACCTTCAAAGGCCTCACCGACGAGCTGTTGACCTGGCAGACCGCGCACTTCTCCGAGCGCGAGGCGGGAGAGATCCCCGGCGGCATCCGGGTCGTGCCCGACACGGTCGTCGAGATCGCGATCGACGGCGTCCAGCGATCCGTGCGATACCCCGGCGGCGTGGCGCTGCGCTTCGCGCGCGTGAAGGCCTACCGTTCCGACAAGCCCGCGGCCGAGGCCGACACGATCGACACGCTGCGTTCACTCCTCCCCGGGGGCGGCGGTTCGGCCGATTCCGATGAGACGGACGAGGTGTGATGCCGCGGGCGGCACGCGAGCGGCAGACGCCGCTCGGGCGAAAAGACCGTCTCGTGGCGCGCCGCGGGACCGAGAGGACGACGCGATGAGTCTTGCCCCCTGGCTCGACGGCGAGCTCGGCTACCGGAGTTTCGGAACACCCGGAGCGCCGCGCGCCGTGTTCGTTCTCCGCACCGGCGATGCGGCCACCACCGACCCGGACGCGCGCGTCACCTCCGGCTACGACGTGCGCGTCGTCGCCGTGGGACTCGACGCCCCCGAGCTGGAAGACCCGCCGGTCTTCGGGGGACAGACTCCCGCCGGTCTCACCGTGGAGGCGCTGCGAGAGCTGGTCGACCGGGAAGCGCCCGGCGCCACCGTCGGACTGGTGGGGGAGCGCTCCGCCGGCCCGATCGCGATCTATCTCGCCGCGGCCCTGGGCCCGGTCGTGGATCGCCTGGCCATCGTCGGCGTGCAGAGTCCGTCCGACCCGCTCAGCCGCGATCTGCGCACGCCTCTGCTCGACCATCTCGATGCCGAGGTGCTGGTCGTCGTCGGGGGAGACGGTCCGGCCGACACCGGCGACGCCGGGTGGTACGTCGACCGGATGCGGTCGGCCGAGGCCGAGGTCGTGCCCGACGCCGAGATCACCTCGGTGAACGGACACGTGACCCTCACCTCGGTGTGGGAGCGTGTCCTCGCGCACGTCGCACCGGGTGCCGAGCGCCGCTGATCCCGAGACCTCCCGGTCAGCCGCGCACGACCGTGCGTGGCCGCCGTCGCGGTGCGCACACCGATCCTCGTGCCGGGTGCCGCCGAGCTTCGAGCCCTTCCCGTCAGCCGCGCACGACGGCCTTCACCTGCACGACGTTGGACTCCTCGTCCACCTCGACGTGTGCGGTCTGCGCCTTCAAGAAGTCGGAGAAGCTGCGGAACCCCAGCGCCTTCTCACTGAACGACGGATCGAGACGCTTCATGAGGTCCTTCACCGCCGACGCGTGCAGCCATTCCCCGTCGGCGCGTTCGCCCTCCAGCTGCATCGCCCGCTCGAGCAGGTCGACCGCCGGGTCCTTCGAGCGCTTGCGCGCCCGCGGCCGTGAGGGCGGGGAGTCCTTCTTGGTCTCGGCGAGGTTCGGGATGCCGGGCAGGGAGTCGTACGCGTCGAAGCGGTCGCAGGCCGCCGCGAGCGATTTCGCCGTGGAGCCCGCCACTCCGACGCCCACGACGTAGCGTCCGAGCCTCTTGCACCGCTGCGCGAGGGGGACGTAGTCGCTGTCGCCGGCGACGATGACCACGTGCGTCAGGTCGGGGAGACGGAACATGTCTTCCACGGCATCCACGGCCAGGCGGATGTCGGCGCCGTTCTTCGCGTAGGCCGCCGCGGGGAAGAGCTGCACGAGGTCGACCGCACGCGCCACCAGCTGCGAGCGGTACTCGGCGTTCACCGGGGCCGACCAGTCGGCGTACGCGCGGGTCAGCACGAGCGTGCCGAACGACGCCGCGTAGTCGATGATCGCGCCCACGTCGATCGTGGCCTTCGTCAGCCGTTCGGTGATCTCGGGCTCGACCGGGCTGTCGGCGATCTTCTGCCGGTCGCGCGAGTAGGCGTTGCGCCCGTGGACGCGGTCGTACCACGACATCACGATGTTGTCGAAGTCGAGGTAGACGGCGACGCGGGCGGTCTGGGTGTCGGGCATGACTCCAGTCTGACCCGTCCGCCGGGCGCGGAGGAACCCTGCGCCCGGGAACGCCCGCCGAGTGGGAACCGCTGCGGCACGTTGCTCTTCACCACCGCGCGCACGGCCGAGACGCCCGCGGCGCACCGGCCGCGAGCGTCGGTGCTCAGCGCTCGCCGGGGTAGACGACGCCGATCTGGCGGCGCACCTCGTCGAGCACGCCCATGATCGCGACGGTCTCCTCGATCGAGAGGATGTCGTTCGCCGCGGCGCCGTCGGCCGCGAAGCGCTCCGCGGCGAGCGCCTGGTACTGCATGCCGCGCCCCTCGACCTCCGAGGTGAACTCCTCGAGCACGTCGCCGTCGGGCGACACGACGCGGAACGAGGTGGGCGTGTACCAGACCCGGTCGATCTCGATGCGCGCCTCGGTGCCGACGATCTGCGCGGCGTTCATGCCGGCACCTCGCGACGACGACACCGTGGTCGAGATCGCGCCGCCCGCGTGCACGAAGGTCGTCGCCACCTCGGCGTCGCTCCCGGCATCCGAGAGGCGGGCGAGGGCGGTGATGCGCTCGGGCAGTCCGAGCACGTCGACCGCGAAGGAGATCGGGTAGATGCCCAGGTCGAGCAGGGCGCCGCCGCCGAGCGCGAGGTCGTTGAGGCGGTGCGCGGGGTCGGTGGGGAGCTTCTGGGTGTGGTCGGCCGAGACGACGCGCACCTCGCCGAGGGTGCCGGCGGCGAGGATCTCGCGGATGCGGACCATGTGGGGCAGGTAGCGCGTCCACATCGCCTCCATGGCGAGCAGGCCTTTCTCGGCGGCGCGGTCGCGGATGAGCGCGGCCTCGGTCGCGTTGAGGGTGAAGGGCTTCTCGACAAGCACGTGCTTGCCGTGATCCAACGCCAGCAGGGCGTTGTCGACGTGACCGGGGTGCGGGGTCGCGATGTAGACGATGTCGACGTCGGGGTCGGCCACGAGCTCCTCGTACGAACCGTGGGCGTTCGCGATGTCGTACTGTTCGGCGAACGCGCGAGCGCTGTCGATGCGGCGCGAGCCGACGGCGGCGACATGTCGTCCCGCCGTGCGCAGGTCGGAGGTGAAGGCGTGGGCGATGCCGCCCGTCGCGAGGATGCCCCAGTGCAGTCCGGTCATGGCATCCACCGTATCGGCGCGCGACGTCCCCGCGGGCCGCCCCCCGGAGTCGTGTGCTCCCTCCCGCCCCCGACCCCGGTGACGGCGCCTGACGAACGCGACCGGACCCCGCGCCGATCGCGGTCGGCGATCCGCGTGTGGCAGCGGTGCATCTCGTGCGCGCGACCGGTGCGAAAGTGTTCGATGCGCGCCGGGTTCACCCTTCCCGCGTCGTCGGCTATCCTCGTGTGACCGGTCACGCAGCAGCGCGCGACCCGCAATGAGGCGGACGATGAGCGACACCGATATCCCGGAGGCGACAGGGCGCGCCCCGAGCATCCGCGATGTCGCCCGCGTGGCGGGGGTGTCGTACCAGACCGTCTCGCGGGTGATCAACAACAGCTCGCAGTTGCGTCCCGAGACGGCGGCCAAGGTGCGTTCGGCGATCGCCGAGCTGAAGTTCGTGCCGAATCAGGCGGCCCGAGCCCTCGCCACCAGCCGTTCGCGTCTGATCGGCGTCCTGGGCCCGCGCGTCACGACCCACGGCGTGGCATCCATGGTGCAGGCGATCGAGTCGGCCGCGCGCGCCGCGGGATACCGGCTGACCGTCACGAATCTCGCCACGAGCGACCCCGACGACGTGCGCGCCTCGATCGATCACCTCATGCAGCAGTCGGTCGAGGGGCTGATCGCGGTCGCCCCTCAAACCCGCGTGATTCCGATCCTCGAGGAGTTGAAGCTGCCCGTGCCGGTGCAGACCGTGGCATCCACCGGGGTCTCCAGCTCGCACAACGATCAGGCCGCCGGAGCGCGTGCCGCCGTGCGGCATCTGATCGAGCTGGGCCACACCCGCATCCTGCATGTCGCGGGCCCACGCGACTGGATCGAGGCGGACCATCGCATGCGGGGCTATCTCGCCGAGATGGATGCCAACGACCTGCCGCCGCGCCCGCCGGTGCTGGGCGATTGGACGGCGCAGTTCGGCTACGAGGCCGGACGGGAGCTGCTGCGAGCGGAGGACGTCACCGCGGTGTTCGCGGGGAACGACCATATGGCGCTGGGGTTCATGCATGCCGTTCGGGCCATAGGTCGCTCGGTCCCCGAGGACATCTCGGTGGTCGGCTTCGACGACGTGCCCGAGTCGGCGCATCTGTGGCCACCGCTCACCACCGTGCGACAGGACTTCGTGGGGATCGGTACGCGCGCCGTCGCCGACCTGCTCACGACGCTCGGCGAGTTCCAGGGCGATGTCCCCGCTGCCGAGCCCGACCATCTGCGCCTGATCGTGCGGTCGTCGACCGCGCCGCCCTCGCGCTGACTTCGTCACGTTTCGGCAACGGCTCGATGTCATTCGCGTCGGGACTTGACAGGTCGACCGCCGAGCGGGGTAGCATCACACACACAATGTGAACGGTCACATGACCGGGTCACACGGCCGACGGGACTCGCTGCGGAGCGGATCCGTCGAGACGAAGACGTTTCGAACGACGCGGGGTCTCCCGCGCCACCGACCGGCCCTTCGTTTCGCCCTCGAAGCCGTGCGTGCCCGAGATGCTCCGTCAGCAGTGCCTGCGATGGCCTCCAGGGGGAGACATCGCGACTAACACCCAATGGAGGGAACCAGAGTGAAGAAGCACAGCATGCTCAAGGCGGTCGCCGGAGCCGGCGTCCTGGCGCTCGGCATCGGTCTCGCGGGTTGCGCGGGCGACCGCACCGGTAACGCCGGTGGCGGCGAAGAGGAGGCAGGCGGCATCATCGGTGTCGCGATGCCGACGCAGCAGTCGGAGCGCTGGATCGCCGACGGCAACAACGTCAAGTCGCAGCTCGAGGAGCTCGGTTACGACGTCGACCTGCAGTACGCCAACGACGACATCCCCACCCAGGTCTCGCAGATCGAGAACATGATCACCACGGGCGCCAAGGCTCTGATCATCGCCTCCATCGACGGCACCACGCTGACCGACGTCCTGCAGCAGGCCGCCGACGCCGGTATCCCCGTCATCGCGTACGACCGCCTCATCAACGGCACGCCCAACGTCGACTACTACACGACGTTCGACAACTACAAGGTCGGCGTGCAGCAGGCCACCTCGCTCCTCACCGGCCTCGGCGTGCTCGACGCCTCGGGTGCCGACACGGGTGCGGCGGGTCCGTTCAACGTCGAGCTGTTCGCCGGTAGCCCCGACGACAACAACGCCACGTTCTTCTGGAAGGGCGCGATCGACACGCTCCAGCCCTACCTCGACAAGGGCACGCTCGTCGTCCCGTCGGGTCAGACGGAGTTCGGCCAGGCGGCGATCCTCCGCTGGCTGCCCGAGACGGCGCAGGAGCGCATGGAGAACATCCTCACCGTCATCGGCTCCACCAAGCTGCAGGGCGTGCTCTCACCCTACGACGGTCTGTCGATCGGCATCATCTCGGCTCTCACCTCGGGCGGCTACTCGGCCAGCGACCTGCCCGTCGTCACCGGTCAGGACGCCGAGGTCGGCTCGATCAAGTCGATCATCGCCGGTGAGCAGTACTCGACGATCTTCAAGGACACGCGCGAGCTCGCCAAGCAGGCCGTGACCATGGTCGACGACATCCGCAAGGGCGAGACCCCCGAGGTCAACGACGAAGAGACCTACGACAACGGCGAGAAGATCGTCCCGTCGTACCTGCTCGAGTCGACGATCGTGACGAAGGACAACTACAAGGAGATCCTGGTCGACAGCGGTTACTACACCGAGGCCGACCTGGGTTGATCCCCGCGGGAGGGCTCCGGCCCTCCCGACCCGCCTCCGCCGCGGCCCGATCGGGTCGCGGCGGAGGCTCCCGCGGAGACGCGCGACGCGCACCCGCCCCCCATCATCCCGACCGGCGATGAGCCGGTTCTGCAAGGAGGACCTCGTGAGCACCATCCTCGAGATGCGCTCGATCACCAAGGAGTTCCCCGGCGTCATCGCGCTCGCCGACGTGTCGTTGACCGTCGAGCGCGGAACGGTTCACGCCATCTGCGGCGAGAACGGCGCCGGCAAGTCGACCCTCATGAAGGTGCTCAGCGGTGTGTACCCCGCGGGCGACTATCGCGGCGAGATCGTCTTCGACGGCAACACCGTCGAGTTCAAGGACATCCGCGACAGCGAGGCCGCGGGCATCGTCATCATCCACCAGGAGCTGGCGCTCAGCCCCTACCTCTCGATCGCCGAGAACATCTTCCTCGGCAACGAGATCACCCATCGCGGCCTGATCGACTGGGATGCCACCAACCGCGAGGCCGCCAAGCTCCTCGCCCGCGTGGGTCTCGGCGACAGCCCCGACGTGCCCGTCAACGAGATCGGCGTCGGCAAGCAGCAGCTCGTCGAGATCGCCAAGGCGCTGTCGAAGGACGTCAAGCTCCTCATCCTCGACGAGCCGACCGCCGCCCTCAACGACGACGACTCCGAGCACCTGCTCGATCTGATCCGCCACCTGCGCGGTCAGAACATCACCTGCATCATCATCAGCCACAAGCTGAACGAGATCCGCGCGATCGCCGACGAGGTCACCATCATCCGCGACGGCCGCACGATCGAGACCCTCGACGTGGCCACCGGCGGCACCAGCGAAGACCGCATCATCCGCGGCATGGTCGGCCGTGAGCTCGAGAACCGCTACCCCGACCGCGACGTCGAGATCGGCGACGAGGTCCTGCGCATCGAGGACTGGAACGTCAGCCACCCCACGGATGCCGCGCGCACCGTCATCCACCAGGCGAACCTCAACGTCCGCGCCGGCGAGGTCGTCGGCATCGCCGGTCTCATGGGCGCCGGACGCACGGAGCTCGCGATGAGCGTGTTCGGCAAGAGCTTCGGCTCGCGCATCTCGGGCACCGTCTACATCAACGGCAAGAAGGCGGACACCTCGACGGTGCCCAATGCCATCCGCAGCGGTCTCGCTTACGTGACCGAGGACCGCAAGGGCGCCGGCCTCAACCTGATCGACACGATCAAGCGCAACATCTCGCTCGCGGGAATGCGCAAGCTCGTGAAGGGCGGCTTCGTCGACGGCGACGAGGAGTACCTGGTCGCCAACCGCTACCGCAAGTCGATGAACATCAAGGCCCCCAGCGTCGATGTGGTCGTCGGCAAGCTCTCCGGCGGCAACCAGCAGAAGGTCGTGCTGTCGCAGTGGCTCTTCTCCGACCCCGAGGTGCTGATCCTCGACGAGCCCACCCGCGGCATCGACGTGGGCGCGAAGTACGAGATCTACACGATCATCAACGCCCTCGCGGCGCAGGGGAAGGGGGTGCTGGTCATCTCGTCCGAGCTGCCCGAGCTCCTCGGCATCTGCGACCGCATCTACACCCTCAGCGAAGGCCACATCACCGGCCAGCTGCCCATCGAAGAGGCAACTCCCGAGGCACTCATGGTGCTCATGACGAAGGAAAAGGAAGCCGACCATGTCAGCGCTTGACAACACCGTGACCCCGAAGGGTCCCGCCACGCCGAAGGGACCCGTCGGCGGCGGCGCCGGCAGCGGTGCCGGGGGCCTCGTGCAGTTCTTCACCTCGCGCCTGCGCGAGATCGGCATCTTCATCGCCCTCATCGTCATCGTGCTGCTGTTCCAGGCGCTGACCGGCGGGCGTCTGCTCACCGCGGGCAACGTGTCGAACATCATCGTCCAGAACAGCTACATCCTGATCCTCGCGATCGGCATGGTGATGATCATCATCGCCGGCCACATCGACCTGTCGGTCGGTTCGGTCGCGGCCTTCGTCGGTGCCGTCTCGGGCGTGTTCATCGTCGAGTGGGGCATGCCCTGGTGGCTCGGCATCGTGCTGTCGCTCCTGATCGGCGCGGTGGTCGGCATGTGGCAGGGCTTCTGGGTGGCCTACATCGGCATCCCGGCCTTCATCGTGACGCTGGCGGGCATGCTCCTGTTCCGCGGTCTCACGCAGATGACCCTGGGCAACACGCAGATCACGCCCTTCCCGACCGAGTACCGCCAGCTCGGCGGCGGCTACCTCTTCCCCGACCTCTTCCCGGCCACCTCGTCGCCCGCGGAGTGGATCACCGTCGCCCTGGGCGTGCTGACCCTCGTGCTCTTCGTGGTGTCGCAGGTACGCCAGCGTGCGAAGCGCGCGGCGCTGGAGCTGCAGAACGAGCCCCAGGTCGCCTTCCTCGTGAAGGTCGTCGGCGGTGGCGCACTCATCGTGTATCTCACCTACCTGCTCGGTGTGGCCCCCGGTTCGCGCGGTACGCCCATCGTGCTCGTCGTGCTGGCGGTTCTGATCATCGGGTACTCGACCGTCATGAGCCGCAGCGTCTTCGGCCGCCACATCTACGCGATCGGTGGAAACCGCACCGCCGCGAAGCTGTCGGGCATCAACACCCGCCGCGTCGACTTCATGCTCTTCGTGAACATGGGCGTGCTCGCGGCCCTCGCCGGCATCGTGTTCACGGGTCGCCTGAACTCGGCCGGACCCGGCGCCGGAAACCTGTTCGAGCTGGATGCCATCGCGGCATCCTTCATCGGTGGAGCTGCCGTCCAGGGTGGTGTCGGCCGTGTGGTCGGCGCGATCGCCGGTGGTCTGGTCATGGGTGTGCTGAACAACGGCATGTCGCTCATGGGCATCTCGACCGACGTGCAGCAGTTCATCAAGGGTCTCGTGCTGCTGCTGGCCGTGGCCTTCGACGTGTGGAACAAGAACCGCACGCGCGGGTGATCCACGCCCCTTTCGAACGCCCCGTCGCCTCGTGCGGCGGGGCGTTCGTCGTCCGCGCTTCGGGATAACCCGAACGGCACCGGGGGGCTGACCGGGCAGCGCTGCCAAGGACGCCGTCCTAGCGTGGATGCCATGACCTCGTCACCCGTTCTCCCGCCTCCGCCTCCGCTTCCCGGCGCATCCGCTGCGAACGTCACGACTCCGCTGCCCGACCTCTCGAGCGCGGCCACCGTGCCGCTCTCGTCCGCGACGGCCTCGCCCCCCGACGCCCCCGTCGTCGCCGTCCCGCCGAAGGTGCGCATCGCCTCACCCGGTCGCGTCGCCGGCGCGGCTGCCCACCTCGCCGCCCTCGGCGTCGTGGGTCCGGCGGTCTTCACGGCACTGTTCGGCCTGTTCGGCTCGGGCTTCGGGTTGCTCCCCGCCCTGCTCATCGGGGTCGTGGTGCTCGTCGCCTTCGTCTACGCGCTGTTCGCGGTGGCGTGGTTCGAGCGGGCCCGCGTCGCCGGTCTCTACGGTCTCGGACTCGCGCCGATCCGCCCGCGCCGGAGCCCCAAGCCCGGTTTCGTCGGCGTGCTGCACACCGTCTGGTTGCAGGCCATCGACCCGTTGCAGTGGCGCGCGGTGGCATCGTTCGCCATCGCGACGATCCTGGGGCTCGCCACGATCGCCTCGATCGGCGTCGTGTCGTGGGGGATCGGTCTCACGGCGAGCCCGATCTTCGGCTGGTCCGACACGCGCCTCTTCGGCATCGTGCCGCTCCCCGGGATCGCCGCTCCACTGACCGGACTCGCCGCGGTCGTCGTCGCGCTCGGCGTGATCGTCGGTCTCGCGGTCCTGCACGGTGTCATCGTGCGGGCGATCTTCGTCCCGTCCCGCGAGGCGCAGTTGGTCGAGCAGGCCCGGACGTCCGACACCCGTCGAGCCGGTGCCGTCCGTGCCGCCGAGGTCGAGCGCACGCGCATCGAACGCGACCTGCACGACGGCGTCCAGCCGCGGCTGGTCTCGATCGGCATGACCCTGGGGCTCGCGCAGACCAAGATCGACGACGACCCCGAGGCCGCGAAGGCGCTGGTCGCCGAGGCCCACGCCTCGACCAAGTCGGCCATCACCGAACTGCGCCAGCTCGCCCGCGGCATCCACGCCTCCGTGCTGGAGGACCGAGGATTGGATGCCGCGCTGTCGGCCCTGGCATCCCGCTCGCACATCCCCGTGACCCTCGACGTCCGGCTGCCCCGACGCTGCGGACGCGCCGCCGAGGAGGCGGTGTACTTCGCGATCGCGGAGACCCTCACGAATGCGGCGAAGCACTCCCGCGCGGCGGCGTGCCGCGTCGACGTACGGGTGCGCGAGGACGGTTCGCTCTGGGCCCGCGTCGAAGACGACGGTCTCGGAGGCGCGCGGATCGTCCCCGGCGGCGGCCTCGACGGCATCGTCAACCGCGTCACCGCCGCGGGCGGCACGGCGCGCATCGACAGCCCCCAGGGCGGCCCGACCACGGTGGAGGTGAACGTCCCGTGCGCGTCCTGATCTGCGAAGACTCGGTCCTTTTGCGCGAGGGACTCGTGCGCCTGCTCGCCGACGACGGACACGAGGTCGTCGCCGCCCTTCCGGATGCCGCGGGCCTCGAGGCGGCGGTCGCGGAGACGACGCCCGAGCTCTGCATCCTCGACGTCCGTCTCCCGCCGACCTGGACCGACGAGGGCATCCGCGCGGCGATCGCGCTGAGGTCCCGGCATCCGGGGCTCGCCGTCCTCGTCCTGTCGCAGTACGTCGAAGAGCGGTACGCGAGCGACCTGATCGCCGACGGGCAGGGGGCGCTGGGGTACCTGTTGAAAGACCGGGTGGCCGACGTCGCCGACTTCCTCGCCGCGGTCGCCGCCATCGCGGGGGGAGCCACGGTGCTGGACCCCGAGGTCGTCGCCCAATTGCTGACCCGTCGCCGCCGCGACGAGCGGCTGCAGAGCCTCACCGAACGCGAGCGCTCCGTTCTCGCGCTCATCGCCGAGGGTCGCTCGAATCACGCGATCGCGAACACGCTCTTCGTCTCCGAAGCCAGCGTCGAGAAGTACATCACCGCCATTTTCACCAAGCTCGGCCTCGAGCAGGACGAGACCGGCAACCGCCGCGTCATCGCCGCCCTCGTCCACCTCGGCCACGATCACACCGGAGCCTCGTCATGACCGCACAGACACCCCTGCCCGCCCCCGCAGCCCCCGAGCCGCCCCGTCGCCGCGGCGCCGCCTTCGCCGTGTCCGCGATCACGATCGTCGTCGGCGCGTGCGTCGCCCTCGGCACCCTCGCCGGCACGGGAGTGTCGGCCGTGGCGCGCATGGCCGACTGGCGGGGCGATTCGGTCTCGTCCGACTCCTCGTACGACGCGTCGTACGACAGCTCGACGGCTCAGCTGGCTGACCTCGACATCGACGTGGCCGGAGGGGAACTGACCGTCGAGTTCGGTGACGTCGAGGCTGCACAGCTCGACGCCGACACCCGCGGACGCAGCGGGTGGACGTTCGAGCGCGACGGGGACTCCCTGCGCGTCGCCTCGCCGTCCGGGTCGTTCGTCGACGCGGGCCGCGGGTCGCGCGCGACCCTCATCCTCCCGCGCGATCTCGACGGGGCCGGCATCCGTGCCGACATCCAGGTCACCGGCGGAGCACTCGAGATGACCGGCGACTTCGGTGACGTGACGGTGGAGGTCGCGGGCGGCACGGCGTCGGTCGACGGCGCCGCGCGCGACGTCGACCTCACGGTGTCGGGCGGGTCCGCCTCGGCGCGGATCCAGGATGCCGAGACCGCGTCGTTCGAGGTCGCCGGGGGCGAGCTGACGGCGACGTTCGACGGGGTGACCCCGACGCGAACCGACGTCGAGGTGACCGCCGGCTCCGCCGACATCACGCTCCCCGACGACGAGTACAACGTCCGCATCGACGACGGACTGGGCGCGGTCGACAACGGCCTGCGCACGAGTTCATCGGCGGTCGCGGAGGTCGACGTGCAGGCGACCATGGGGTCGGTGCGCCTGCGCTCGTGACGACGCACCTGACGGGTCATCTTCCGTCGCCCGGATTCCGGTTCGGCGACAGAAAATGACCCCTCACGCGTTGTCGGTCGGACCGCCGCGACGCGCGCCGGAGCCCCGACGGCGGGAGACGACCAGCACGACGATCAGTCCGGCGATGACGAGGATGGCGACGATCAGCAGCACCCAGGGCAGGACCGGTGCGGAGTCCGCGGCCGGGGCGGACGTTGGACTCGCCGAGGGCGTGACAGGAGGCGTCGCCGTCGCCGTCCCCGATGGAGTCGCCGAGGCGGCGGACACCTGGACCACCGCGGAGGCGAGCACCGTCTCGCCGTCCGACAGGGCGATCGTCAGCGATCCGGCGCGCGCGGGCGTGAACTCGACCGTGGCCGTGCCGTCGGTGACGGCGGTCGTGATCGATGGCCCGGTGCTGCTTCCGTCGCTGAAAGACCCGCCGTCCGTGGAGTCCAGCCCGAAGCCCACGGTCTCCAGGCCGCTGACCTTCGCTTCCACGCGCGTTCTCTGACCGACGACCAGGGCGGAGTCGACCTCGATGACGGGGGTCTGCGACGTCGCGGTGGGCTGAGGCGCCGACCCGCTGACCGTCACCGACACGGTGCCCAGCACGGTCTCGCCGTCTCCGACGGCGACGGTGAAGGTGCCCGCCTGCGTTGCACGGAAATACGCCGTGGCCTGGCCGTCGTTGGCCGGCACGCTGAGGTCGGTGGAGCCGGCCCCGCCAGACTGCGTCGGGAGCAGGCCCCCCGGTGAGCCGGCGAGACCGAAGAAGGCGTCCTCCAGCCCGCCCAGCCCGGTGGCGGTGATGGTCGCGGTCTCATCGACCGCGATCGCGCTGGGATTCGCGGTGACGGCAGCCGTGCCGCGTGCCGAGGCCGCGGTGGCTCCGCCGAGAGCGAGAAGAGTCGTCAGGGCGACCAGGGTGACGAGCTGCGTGATGCGTTTCATGAGATCCCTCGGAGTCGGAAGTCGGTCGCCGGTCGGCTCGAATGCCGCGGCGGGGTGCCGTGGGCGAGGCGGCCGCGACGACCGGGAGGATGGCGAGCGAACCGGTCGGAACGCGTCGACCGCCGTCGGTCGCTCGTCTCACCGTGGCGGACATCCCCCTCCGGACGCAACGCCCAGGTGCGGCCATGTCCGCAAGGGGACGCCGGCACGCCACGCGCGCCCGTCGCGCGCGCCCGGTCCGTCGGTCCGAGTCGCGTCGACGTGCCGGAGGTGTCAGCCCTTCAACGCCTTCGCGATGCGCTGTGGGGACACCGGTTCGGCGGTGCCGAGGCGCTGGGCGAACAGGCTCACCCGCAGCTCCTCCAGCAGCCACCGCGTCTGCACGAGGTTCGCCGGGGCGTCGGCGGGGAGGGGAACCGTGCCCCCGGCTTCGGCGAAGCCCGCGGCGGCGCGTTCGTACTCGGTCATGCGCTGCCGATCGCGGCCCGGGTTGTCGGAGAGCGTCTTCACGCGGTCGAGCGCGCCGGCCAGGTATCGCGGGTAGTGCTGCAGACGCGGCAAGCCGGTCCGCGACAGGAATCCCGGGAACAGCAGCCCCGTCACCTGGCCCCGCACGTCGTTGAGGGCGCCGAGGAGCGTGATGGATGCCGCGTCCTTCATCGCCCGCTCCACCTCGCGCTGCGCGAGGAGGATCTTCGCCGTGAGGGAGACGGTCTGGAATGTGCGCTCGACCGACGCGGCCGAGAACGCGTCGCGCACCCGTTCGAAGTCGGACGTGGTCCGCACGACGCCGCTCGGGTTCTCGCGACCGAGCAGGTCGTCGGCCAATGCCACGCGCGCGTCCTCGATCAGGGCCTTCGCGTTCTGGTACGGGGATGCCGCGAGGGCGAGCTTCTCGTTCGCGGTGAGGTGGTCGAGCACGTAAGCGGCCGGGGAGGGGACGGCCAGCAGCATCAGGCGCCGGACACCCGCGCGCGTGAGCCGCGCCGCGTCCTCGGGGGTCGCCTCCACACGCAGGGCCACGCTGTCGCCCTCGTCGATCAGGGCCGGATACCCGCGCACGACACCGCCGGCGACGGGAGTGTCGACGACCTCGGTCAGCTCGTCGAAGTCCCACGCCGTGAGCTTCGCGCGCGAGGCGAACGCGGGGGAGGCCTCGGCGACCTTCGCGGCCGCGGAACGCGCGGCGGGGCGCTCGCGGGTGACGGCCGACTCCACGCTGGAGCGGGCCCTGTCGGCGAGGCGGCGCTGGAGGGCGCCCAGGTCGCGGTCGATGCCTATTGCGCGGCCCCGCGCGTCGACCGCGCGGAACGACGGTGTGAGGTGGCCCGGGACGCGCTCCAGCTCGAAGTCGGCGGCGCTCACACGCTGATTGGCCACGCGCTGCACGAGCGCCGCGAGCGCGTCGACGAGCGTCGTCCGGGGCAGGCCGTTCGCGTGCTCGGGGCCCTTCTCGGCGAGCTCCGCGCTGAATTTCTCGGCCCAGTCCGCGGCGGGCACGACGTTTCGGCGGATCGTCTTGGGCAACGCCCGCAGCAATGCGGTGACGAGCTCGTCGCGCATGCCCGGCACCTGCCAGTCGAAGCCGTCGGGCCGCAGCTGAGCGAGCAGGGGGAGCGGCACCACGACCGTGACACCGTCGTCGGGCGCTCCGGGCTCGAAGCGGTAGGCGAGGTTCAGCGTCTGGTCGCCCTGACGCCAGCGCGCGGGGAATGCGCGGTCATCACCCTGTGCGCGATCGCCGGTGAGGTCGGATTCGCGCAGATCGAGCAGGTTGGGCGTGCGGGTGACGGCATCCTTCCACCACGTCTCGAATGAGCGCACGTCGGTGACGTCGGCCGGGATGCGCGCGTTGTAGAACGCGAACACCGCCTCGTCGCCGATGAGGATGTCGCGGCGGCGCTCGCGCTCCTCGATCTTCTCGAGCAGCCGGCGCTGTTCGAGGTTGCGGCGCAGGAACGCCGTGAGCCGTTTGTCGAGCACCGACGGGTCCCACTCGCCCTCGACCAGTGCGTGGCGCACGAACATCTCGCGGGCGAGAGGCCGGTCGAAGCGCGCGAGCTGCACGCGACGGCGGCCGACGAGCTCGACGCCGAAGAGGGTGATCTTCTCGTAGGCGGCGGCGGAGCCGGCATCCTTCGACCAGTGCGGCTCGCTCAGGGAGCGCTTCACCAGGTCGGGAGCGAGATCCTCCGCCCAGGCGGGGTCGACCGCGGCGACCGTGCGGGCGAACAGGCGCGAGGTCTCGACGAGCTCGGCGGCCATGACCGCCGACGGCCGCTTCTTCTTCAGCCCCGAGCCGGGGAAGATCGCGAACCGCGCTCCGCGCGCGCCGATGTACTCGCCCTTGACCGGTCGGGCGTCGCCGGGCGCCTTCCGGTCTTTGGCCTGCGCCATCGTGCGGGGATCCAGGATGCCGAGGTGCGACAGCAGTCCGGAGAGGATCGCGCGATGGATGGCGTCGCCGGCGGCGTGGCCCTCGGGGGTGGCATCCGGCGTGCCTCGTCCGTCGCCTTTCGACCCTCGTCCCTCTTTTGACGGTGCGTGTCCCGAACGGTGCTGTTTCGAGCGCTCCGAAGCGGCCATAAGTGGGACATGGTTCCTCGCGCCGCGCCCGGCCTCACCGGAGCCGCCGCGCCCGGCGTCGCCCGAGCCGCCGCGCCCGGCCGCGCGCCCCTCGCCGCGCCCGGCGCCCTCGCCGGAGCCACGCGAGCCGCCGCCGTCGCCCGAGCCGCGCTCGCCGCCGAGCGACCGCAACTGCCGATGCACGTCCATCCACTCGCGCACGCGCACGTAGTTGAGGTGCTCGCTGCGGCAGAGGCGCCGGAAGGCGCTCGAGCCGAGCTCGGCCTGCTTCTCCTGCAGGTAGTCCCAGAGGTTCAGCAGCGAGAGGAAGTCGCTGGTGGGGTCGGTGAAACGCGCGTGGAACCGGTCGGCTTCCTCGCGGCGTTCCTCGGGCCGCTCTCTCACGTCCTGGATCGACATGCCCGACACGATCGCGAGCACCTCGGGCTGCACGTCGCCTCGCCGCGCCTCGATGAGCATGCGGGCGAAGCGCGGGTCGATCGGAAGCCGCGCGATCTCGCGGCCGATCTCGGTCAGGCGCGGGCCGCGGTCGTCGTCGCGGCCGCGGGACCGGTCGCCACGTGGGCGCGACGGGTCGCCGTCGTCGCGGACGTCTCGATCGCGCGAGGTGTCGGCGCGCGCCCCCGGCGCCGGCAGCTTCACCGCGCCGAGCTCCACGAGCAGGTCGAACGCAGCCTTCACGCCCCGCGAGTCGGGCGGGGTCAGGAACGGGAACGCCTGGATGTCGCCGAACCCCAGCGACAGCATCTGCAGGATGACGGATGCCAGCGACGTCCGCAGGATCTCGGGTTCGGTGTACTCCGGGCGGCGGGTGAAATCCTCCTCCGAGTACAGCCGGATCGCGATGCCCGGTGACGTGCGGCCGGCGCGCCCCGAGCGCTGCTGCGCCGAGGCCTGCGACACTGCCTCGATCGGCAGGCGCTGGATCTTGGACCGGCTGCTGTAGCGCGAGATGCGCGCGGTCCCGGTGTCGACGACGTACCGGATGCCAGGGACCGTGAGGCTCGTCTCGGCGACGTTGGTGGCCAGGATGACGCGGCGGCGGACCCCCGCGACGCTCGAGCGCTCGAAGACGCGGTGCTGCTCGGCGGCGGAGAGTCGGCCGTAGAGGGGGAGCACCTCGGTCGGAGCGGCGTCCCTCTGGTAGGCCCCGCGGATGGCATCCGCGGCATCCCGGATCTCCGCCTCGCCGGGGAAGAACACCAGCACGTCGCCCGCGGACTCCCGGTCGAGCTCCCGCAGCGCCTGCACGACGGCGCCGACCTCGTCGACGTCGTCGCCCTCGCGCGCGGTTCTGGCGGCGGACCCGGCCTTGGCGGCGGACCGTGCGGAACTCCGGAGATTCGATGCGGCGGCAACCGCGCTACCCCGGGATGACGGGGCGTCGTCGTCGTCGGCATCCGAGTTCTCCGGAGTTACGCTCGCGTCGTCCGCGCCACCCAACGGTCGATACCGGATCTCGACCGGGTACGTCCGGCCCGACACCTCGATCACCGGCGCGGGGATCGGCTCGCCGCCGGGCTCGGCGGGGGGAGCGGCGAAGTGTCGCGCGAAGCTCTCGGGGTCGATCGTGGCCGAGGTGACGATGACCTTGAGGTCGGGACGCTTCGGCAGGATGCGGCGGAGGTACCCGAGCAGGAAGTCGATGTTCAGCGAACGCTCGTGCGCCTCGTCGACGATGATCGTGTCGTAGCGGCGCAGCAGCCGGTCGCGGTGGATCTCGTTGAGCAGGATGCCGTCGGTCACCAGCGCCACGCGCGTGTCGGCCGACACCTTGTCGGTGAAGCGCACCTTGTAGCCGACGGTGGAGCCCAGCGGCACCTTCATCTCTTCGGCGATGCGCTCGGCGATCGTGCGGGCCGCGATGCGGCGGGGCTGAGTGTGCGCGATCGAGGTGCGGCCGAGCTCGAGGCAGATCTTGGGCAGCTGCGTGGTCTTGCCCGAACCGGTCGCTCCGGCCACGATCACGACCTGGTTGTCGCGGATGGCGCGCGCGATCTCGTCCCGCGCGGCGCTGACGGGCAGCTCGGGCGGGTAGACGATGACGGGTTCGACAGACACAGCCTTCCAGCCTATCGCGGGGCCGCGCCGCCCGGCGCGTCGGGTCGGGTCGGGTCGGGTCGCGTCGTCGTCGGGTCGCGCGCGTTGTGTGCGCGTCGTTCCGCCGCGTCAGGCGCCGAGAAACGCCTTCTCGCGCGAGAAACGCCTTCTCGTGCCGTGTCTCACCGCAGAATGCGTTTCTCGATCGCCCGCGCCGCTGCGTGGTCGCCGTGCGCCGCCGCGTCGCTCTGCTGCGGCATCAGGCGCCGAGAAACGCCTTCTCGCGCGAGAAACGTCGCGTCATGGCGTGTCTCACCGCAGAGGGCGTTTCTCGAGCGCCCGCGCCGCCGCCTCGTCGTCGTGCACCGCCGCCCCGTCGTCGTGCACCGCCGCATCGCTCCGCCGCGTTAGGCGCCGAGAAACGCCTTCTCGCGCGAGAAACGCCGCGTCATGCGGCGTCTCGCCGCAGAATGCGTTTCTCGACCGCCCGCCCCCGGGCCCCCCACCCCCGCGCCACGCCTGCCCGCGCCCCCGCGCCACCCCCGCGCCACGCCCGCCCCCGCGCCCCCGCGCCACGCCCGCCCCCGCGCCCCCGCGCCACGCCCGCCCGCGCCCCCGCGCATCACGGCATCGACGCCTTCTGGGTCAGGATGCGGGTCGCCGCGGCATCCACTTTCGCCGCGAACGCGGGGTCGGTCTGCGCACGCGAGCGAACGGCGTCGCGCATCTCGGGGTACACCGACGGATCCGCCGACACCAGCAGCAGGTCGACGCCCGCGTCGACGGCGAGGGTGGCGCGATCGGCGGGGGAGTACTGCCCGACCTGGTCGGCGGCGGAGAGGTCGTCGCAGGTCACCACCCCGTCGAAGCCCACTCCGTCGCGCAGCACCCCGACCACCGCCGACGAGAACGCCGCGGGGACGCCGGGGTCGATCAGCGCGTAATCGGCCGTCGAGAGCATGACGACCGCCGGTCCCTGCGACAGCATCGTGCGGTACACGCCGATGTCGGGTCCGTCGGGGGTGACCACCTCGTCGGTGACTCCCGTGGAGTAGTCGGTGTTGTCATCCACGTGACCGAGGCCCGGGAAGTGCTTGAGGGTCGGCAGCACGCCGCCGTCGCGCATTCCCGCCGCGAATGCACCGGCCTTCGCGGCGACCGTCGCGCCGTCGTACCCGTACTCGCGCGCCAACTCCCCGATCGGGGGATTGGATGCCGCAGTCTCGGGACTCGTGACGATGTCGGCGACGGGCGCGAGGTTCACGGTGACGCCCGCCGCGGCCAGCTGTCCGCTCCAGGTGGCGGCGCTCGCGCGGAGTTGGGCGTCGGTCTGCTGCGCCTGCTCCACGGCCGACGGGATGCCGTCGAACCCCGGCCCCGACAGCACCTGCACGGTGCCGCCCTCCTGGTCGGTGGCGACCCACAGGTCGGGGCGACCGGCACCCGCCGCGGCGGTGAACTGGCCGACGAGTCCCGCGATGGTCTCGGTTGCGGCATCCGATCGCCCGTGCAGGAAGATCCCGCCGATGTGGTCGTCGGCGACGGCGGCGAGGGTGGTCGCGTCGGCTCCGTCGACCGAGGTGCCGACCATGAACATCTGCCCGACCTTGTCGTCCAGGCTCATCCCGGCCAGCGGGTCGGGCGTGGGAGTCGGGGTGGGCGTACGCGTCGGCGTGGGCGTGATCGTCGCGGACGGGGGGACCGCGGGTACGGGCATCGGTGCGCACGCGGTGAGCGTCAACGCCGCGAGCAGCAGCAGGGCGGTCGGACGCGCGGGACTCTTCACCCCTCGATGCTCGCTCATGCGCCTGAACGATCCCGGCGCTTGACTCTGCCGCAGCGTCAAGCGGCAGGGTGGATGCCATGAACGAATGGCCCATCGCGGACGTCGCCCGTGCGGCGGGGGTGACCAGCCGCACCCTGCGTCACTACGAGAGTGTGGGGCTGCTGCATCCGGTGCGGGTCGCGTCGAACGGATACCGGTTCTACGGCGACGCGGAGATCGCCCGCCTCTACCGCATCCTGTCGCTCCGCGCGCTCGACATGGCGATCCCCGACATCGCCCGTGCGCTGGCGGACGAGCAGTCGTTCGCCGACACGGTGCGTGCGCACCTCGCCGCGTTGGAGCGCGAGCGATCGGGCCTGGACCAGCGCATCACCGCGGTGCGCGACACCTTGGCAGCTCTGGAGGAAGGACGAGACATGAACATCGACGATGCGCTCGCGGGAGTGGACGACTCCCGCTACGAGGGCGAGGTCCGCGAGCGGTGGGGCGACGACGCGTGGGAGCGCAGCGCCGCCCGCCGCCGCGCCCTCAGCCCCGACCAGCGCCGCGCCGACGACGCCCGCGGGCGTGAGCTCAACGCCGCACTGCGCGACGCGGCCGCGGGGCGGGACCCCGACGATCCGGAGCTGCGGGCGCTGATCGCTGCGCACCACGACTGGATCGCCGAGCAGTGGGGGCGTGTTCCGGATGCCGCGGCCTACACCGGACTCGGCGAGCTCTACGTGACGGACGCGCGGTTCGCCGCGGTCTACGGCGGGGAGGAGAACGCGATCGTCATCCGGGATGCCATGGCCGCCTACGTCGCCGTGCGCCCGCGCTGAGAGGGGGCGGCGTGCCCGGCCGCCGCGTTCGGCGCACCCTCGGCGGTGTGCGCAACCTCCGCGATTCGCACAACCTCAGCCGGGATCCGCCGGAACCCGCTGAGGGTGCGCGCATCGCGGAGGATCCGGATGCCATGACTCCCGCCGACCGCGCTGGATCAGCCGTTCCCGTCGGAGCACGTCGGCTGGTTCGCCTTCGAGCCGTTGATGTTGCTGGGAAGCTCGACAACGTCGGGCGCCGCGCTCGCACCGGGCGTGGAACCGGCGTCGGGCGCCGAGGTCGTGGCATCCGGTGCCTGTTCGGTGGGCTCCGCGGTCGGGGCGGACGGGTCGGCGATCACGCCCTCGTTGCCGTTCAGGCCGCCCGTCAACGCCAGGGGGGCGTTGTCGGCCAGGGCCTGCCACAGCGTGTCGGCGGCCTCGAGGTCGGGTACGACGCGGTTGCTGTCGTCGGGGTCGTCGGCGACCGGGTACTGAACGAAGGTGATGTCGCTGAAGGGCACGTCCTTGAGCGTGTAGGCGAGCTGCGCGATGCGCACCGGGTCGGCGAGGCTCTCGCTCGGCGTGATGTTGTTCACGGCCGTGTTGGCCAGGCCCAGCAGCGTGCCGGGGTTCGAGAGCACCTCGTCGCTGCGGAGCTTGTTGATCAGCCGCGAGAGGTACTGCTGCTGGTTGCCGATGCGTGCCAGGTCGCTGCCGTCGCCGACGCCGTACCGGGTGCGGAGGAACGCCAGGGCGTCGAAGCCCTTCACGACCCGCGGCCCCGCAGGCCAATCGATACCGGCGTCAGGGTCGTTGATACCGTCGCCGGCGATGCAGACTTCGACGCCGCCGATGGCGTCGGTGATGTTGACGACGTTTCCGAAGCTCACCTTCCCCGCGAAGGGGATGCTCTGCCCGGTCAGCTCCGACACGGTCTCGGCCACGCAGGTGAGTCCACCGGCTTCGTAGGCGGTGTTGATCGACGCTTTGAAGGCTCCGCCGAAGGTGCTGCCGTCGGCGGCCGTGCACTCGGGGATCTCGACCTGGAGGTCGCGCGGGAACGAGACGACCGTGACCCGGCGGGGGTTCGCCGACACGTGCACGAGCATGTTGACGTCGTTCCGCGCACCGTCGTTCTCGGGGTCCGAGCACCGCGGCCCGAACGCCGCCGAGACGACGTCGTCGCACTCGTCGGTTCCCACGACCAGCACCGAGAAGGGCTCCGCGTAGGCGCTCAGGGCGGGCGCCTCGGCCGGCGCGTCGGGGAGGGGCACCGCCGCCTCCTGCAGGCGCTGCGTCAGCGACCACGCGTAGAAGCCGCCGACAGCCACCGCGGCGACCACCACGACGGCGAGGGCGATCGCCAGCAGCTTCAGGCCGCGGCGGACGCCGGAGTCGGGGCGGCGTTGCGCATGCTTGGCGGGGGGAGCGGCGGGCATGGGGGTAGTCAATCACGGGCGGGCCGTCGTCGGCCGGGTGCGGGGTGCGGCGTCGGCGATCCCGGCACCGTGCGGCGTGCACGCGACGGGCGGGGCGGCCTCGGGAAGGAACCGCCCCGCCCGTGTACCCGGGTTACTTGCCGCCCTCGGTGAGGGTCACCTCGATCGGCGTGTACTCACCGTCGACGGTGATGCCCTCGTCCTTCAGTTCGGAGAGCGCGTCCTCGATGTAGTCGTTCGAGTAGGCCGACTCGCCCGGCTCCGCGGTGATGAGGTTGAGGCCGTCCTGGTTGACGGCCTTCAGGGCGCCCTCGACCGTCTTGTCCCACGCGGCGGCGTCGATCATGCCGAACTCGCCGCCGGTCCAGATGAGCTTGTTGACCTCGTTCATCTGCCACAGCTGGTGGGTGGGCCCGACGGGGAACGCGTCGACACCCGGTGCGGTCGCGGCGGCGTAGGTGATCTCGGCCGCCTCGGTGGGGTTGTCGCGGGCGTACACCCAGCCCTTCACGACGGCCTTGAGGAACCGCTTCGCAGCGTCGGCGTACGCGGGATCGTCGGCCAGTCGCTGCGTGTCGGCCCAGATGGCGTCCTGGAGCATCGCGCCGGCGGTGTCCTCGTACGAGATCACGTCGACGTCGGCCTCCGTGTACAGCTCGCCGGTGGCGGGGTTCACGGTCTCGAACAGCTGCGCGAGCTCGTTGTAGGTCATCGCCTGCGCGGCATCCACGTCGCGGTCCAGGAGGGCGTTCATCGAGAAGTCCTGCGTGGTGATCTGCACGGTCGAGGCGTCGAGGCCCTGGTCGGCCATCGCGGCGAAGATCTCCCACTCGTTGCCGAAGCCCCAGGAGCCGATGCGCTTGCCCTCGAAGTCGTCGACGCCGGTGATGCCGGAGTCCTTCCACGACACCTGGGTCGTGCCCGACTTCTGGAACACCTGCGCGATGTCGGTGAGCTCGACGCCCTGGTTCTCGAGCGTTCCGAGCACCTTGGGCACCCACGCGACGGCGAAGTCGACGTCGCCCGCGACGAGGGCGTCCTGCGGCACGATGTCGCCGCCGGAGGGCAGCACCTCGACGTCGTCGAAGCCCTCCTCCTGGAAGTAGCCCTGGTCGAGGGCGACGTAGTAGCCGGCGAACTGCGCCTGCGGCAGCCACTGCAGCTGCAGCTTCACCGAGGTCAGGGGCGTGAAGTCGCCGTCGGATGCCGCGGGTTCGGAACCGCCGCCCGAGCAGGCCGAGAGAGTGAGGGCCGCGGCCGCGACCCCCGCGATCGCGCCGAGGGCGCGACGGGTGCTGTGTCTCATGGGTTGTCCTTCCGGTCGGGTGGAGCAGGTGTCGGGTGGAGCAGGCTGCGAGTGTCTAGGGACGCAGGGCGCCGAGCCGTTTCGCGACGACGCGTTCGAGCAGGGCGGTGACGACGAAGAAGACGAGGCCGATCGCGATGCCCCCGCCGACGAACGCCCAGGCGAGGGCCGCTCGGCCCGACTTGGCGTACGTGGCGATGGCGGTGCCGATGCCGTCGGCGGGGCCGCCGAAGTATTCCGCGACCAGGGCGGAGATGACGGCGAGGGATGCCGCGACCCGAACACCCGTGAGCAGGTACGGCAGCGCGGTGGGGAGGGTGAGACGCAGGAACGTCTGTCCGCCGGTGGCGGCGGTGGCCCGGAACAGGTCGCGTTGCACCGGGCGAGTCTGGCGGAGGCCGCGGAGGGTGTTGACGAACACCGGCACGAACGCCGCGATCCCGGCGACGGCCTGACGTCCGAATTGGCTCGATGCGCCGAACATGGTGTTGAGGATCGGGGTGAGCGCGACGATCGGCACCACCGCGAGGGCGGCGACGAGCGGCGCGGTCATGCCGTCGACCGGCCGCCAGGTCGCGGCGAGGGCGGCGAGCAGCACCCCCACGACGGTGCCGGCGAGCAGCCCCACGAGGGCATTGGTGCCGGTGATCCCGGCCGCCTCCCACACCAGCGGGAAGCGCTCCACGAGCTCGCTCGCGACCGCGATCGGATCGGGCAGCATCCGGGGTGCACTGCCCGAGGCGACGAAGGCGTACCAGGCGAGAAGTCCCGCGACGCCGACGACGATCGGCGCGGCCAGGCGCGCCCAGCCGGGCAGGGGCGTCGCGTTCATCGCGGACCTCCGAGAGAGAAGGATGCCGCGGCGCACCGGGTTACGGCATCCGGTACCGTTCGCCGGGGGCGGCGTGTCCGGACGACTCGGGTCACGGCATCCGTGGTCCGTCGGGGGATCCCGGATGCCGCGGGCTGGCGCACCGTGCGCCGGACGCCGCTCATCGCTCGTTCGCCCGGTGGAGGGGGGTGCCGTGCAGCGCCTCGCGCACGGCGGTGACGCGGGCGAAGAACTCCGGCGATTCGCGCAGGTCGTCGTCGCGTGCGCGGCCGGGGCGGGTGTCGATCACGTCGGTGATGCGTCCCGGCCGGGGGCTCATGACGACGACGCGGTCGGAGAGGAACACCGCCTCGGGGATGGAGTGCGTCACGAACACCACGGCGGCCCCGGTCTCGGCGGCGATCCGCGCGAGCTCGGACTGCAGCCGCTCGCGCGTCATCTCGTCGAGCGCGCCGAACGGCTCGTCCATCAGCAGCAGCCGGGGCTGGGCGGCGAGGGAGCGGGCGATGGCGACGCGCTGCTGCATGCCTCCGGAGAGCTGGTCGGGGTAGCGGTCGACGAAGTCGGTGAGGCCGACGAGCTCGGCGAGCTCCGCCACGCGGGCGTCCCGGCGGGCGCGGGGCCACTTGTGCAGATCGAGCGGGAGGGCGATGTTCGCCGCGACGCTGAGCCACGGCAGCAGAGCCGCCTGCTGGAAGGCGATGCCGTAGTCCTGGTCGAGTCGCGCCTGGCGCGCCGACTTGCCGTACAGCGTCAGTTCGCCGCCGGTGGGGCTGTCGAGGTCGGCGATGAGCCGCAGCAGCGTCGACTTGCCGCAGCCGGAGGGCCCGATGAGCGACACGAATTCGCCCGCGGCGACGGTGAGGTCGACCCCGGTGAGGGCGGCCACCTCGCCGCCGGCGCTGGGGAACACCTTGCCGACGCCCGCGGCGCGGACGGCGAGGTCGGTGGCGGTCTGGGTGGTCATGCGGTGTCCTCTCCGCGACGGAAGCGGTGCAGAGCGACCCCGACGAGCGCGACACCGCCGGCTGCGACGAGTCCCATCACGACGGTGCCGAAGGTGGGCGCCCACGGGGCAGCCGGATCGGATGAGGCTTGGCCGGCGAGCTGGATGAGCATGCGCCCGATGCCGCCCCGCAGGCCGATCGAGACCTCGGCGACCACGGCACCCACGACCGCGGACGCGGCGGCGAGCCGGAGTGCGGGCAGCAGGTGCGGCACGGCCGCCGGGAGCCGCAGGCGCACGAGCATCTGCCACCATCCGGCGGAGTTCGCCCGCATCAGGTCGAGGTGCAGGGCGTCGGGTGCCGACAGGCCGCGCAGCATGCCGACGGCGACGGGGAAGAACGCGAGGTACGACGAGATCAGCGCCACCGAGAGCCACGGTGGCCAGGGGAAGCCCGAGCGGTCGACCTGGGTGCCGATCGCGTTGACGACCGGTGCGAAGGCGATGAGCGGCACGATCTGGCTCACGACGATCCACGGCAGCAGCCCCGCCTCGACGAGGCGCCACCGTTGCATCGCGATGCCCAGGAGCGAGCCGACCACGACGCCGATCACCCAGCCGAGGGCGGCGAGGCCCAGCGTCATCCCCGCCGCTCCGGCGACCGACACGATCAGCGGCGGGGTGTCGCCGCCGCTCGTCGGCGCGAACATCCGCGCGATCATGTCCCACACGTGCGGCATGGCGCGATCGTTCGTGCGGGGCAGCAGGATCACGCCCGACCCGGCCGATCTGTCGCTGCCGACCGTGAGTCCGTCGGCGGGGCCGAACGTCTTGTAGAGCTCCCACGCGGTGACGACGACCGCGATTCCGGCGATGCCCCATCCCGCCCGCACGGCGGCGGTGCGGGCACGGGAGGAACGGAGGCCGGAGGCCTGCGGCATTCGCCCCTCGTCCGCCGTCTCGACGGCAGCCGCCGTGCCGGGGTCGATCACCTGGTCGGTCACGGGCGTGTCACCGCTTCGCCGTCACCGGGGGAGTGAGCGCCGGGATCACGGTCTCGCCGTAGACCCGCATGGTCTCCTCCTTGTTGTCGTGTTGGAGGTAGCCGGCGAACTGGGTGACGCCGAGCGCCCGGAGTTTCTCGAGTTTCGCGATGTGCTCCTCGGCGGTGCCGAGCACGCAGAAGCGCTCCACGATCTCGTCGGGGACGAAGTCGACGTGGTCGTTGTTGCTCTTGCCGTGCGAGTTGTAGTCGTAACCGGTGCGTCCCGCGATGTAGTCGGTGAGGGCCGCGGGAACGTTCCCCTCGGTCCCTGAGCCTGTCGAAGGGGTCCCTGAGCCTGTCGAAGGGGTCCCTGAGCCTGTCGAAGGGGTCCCTGAGCCTGTCGAAGGGCCGTATTTGGAGACGATGTCGGCGACGTGATTGCCGACCATCCCGCCGAACCAGCGGCACTGCTCGATCATGTGTGCGCGCGCCTCGGGGGTGTCCTCGCCGATGTACATGGGGGCGGCGACGCAGAACGCGATCTCGTCGGGGTCGCGCCCGACGTTCTCGGCGGCTCGGCGGACGGTCGCGATCATCCATTCGGCGATGTCGAGGTCGGCCAGCTGCAGGATGAAGCCGTCGCCCACCTCGCCGGTGAGCTTCAGCGCGAGCGGACCGTAGGCGGCGACCCACACGTCCAGCTCCGACCCGCGGCTCCACGGGAACTGCAGGGTCGCGCCGTTGTACTCCACGGCGCGGGAGTTGCCGAGCTCGCGGATGACGTGGATCGACTCCCGCAGCGCTTTCAGCGTCGTCGGGCGCCCGTTCGTCACACGTACGGCCGAATCGCCGCGGCCGATGCCGCAGATCGTGCGGTTGCCGTACATCTCGTTGAGAGTGGCGAAGGTGGACGCCGTGACCGTCCAGTCACGGGTCGCCGGGTTGGTGACGAACGGGCCGACGGTGACCCGGCGGGTGGCCGCCAGGATGGCGGAGTGGATGACGTACGGTTCCTGCCAGAGCAGGTGCGAGTCGAAGGTCCACACGTGGCTGAAGCCGTGCGCCTCGGCGAGCTGCGAGAGTTGCACCGTGCGGGCGGCCGGGGGGTTCGTCTGCAGGACGACACCGAAGTCCATGGGGTCTCCTCTCAGATCAGGTACTGGCTCAGACCGCGCTTGACGAACCGGCCGTCGCCCGCTGCGCCCAGGTAGGCGCCGTCGTCGACGACGACCTTGCCGCGCGAGATGACGGTGTCGACGTGTCCGTCGATCTCGTAGCCCTCCCACGCGGAGTGGTCCATGTTCATGTGATGCGTCTTGCCGACGCCGATGGACGTGTGTCCGGCCGGGTCGTAGACGACGATGTCGGCATCCGCTCCCGGGGCGATGACGCCCTTCTTGCCGTACATGCCGAACATGCGCGCCGGCGTCGTGCTGGTCAGCTCCACCCAGCGCTCGAGGGTGATCTGTCCCGTCACCACGCCCTGGTACATGAGGTCTAAGCGGTGTTCGACCGAGCCGATGCCGTTGGGGATCGCGCGGAAGTCCCCCTGGCCGAGGGTCTTCTGGTCCTTCATGCAGAAGGGACAGTGGTCGGTGGAGACCATCTGGATGTCGTTGGTGCGAAGCGCCTGCCACATGTGGTGCTGATGGCCCTCGTGCTTCGAGCGCAGCGGGGTGGAGCACACCCACTTGGCACCCTCGAAGTCGCCCCACTCCTCGCTCGTGGCGCCGAGCTGGTCTTCCAGCGAGAGGTAGAGGTACTGCGGGCACGTCTCGCCGAAGACGTTCTGGCCGTTGTCGCGGGCCCACGCGAGCTGCTCGACGGCCTGCTTGGCGCTCACGTGCACGACGTACAGCGGCGCCCCGGTCAGGTGCGACAGCATGATCGCGCGGTGCGTGGCCTCCTCCTCCATCTGCCACGCGCGGGCGACGCCGTGGAAGTAGGGCGAGGTCTTGCCCTTCTCGATGAGCTGCTCGGCCAGCACGTCGATGACGGGGCCGTTCTCCGCGTGCATCATCGTCAAGAGCCCGGTGTCGGCCGCGACCTGCATCGCGCGCAGGATCTGGACGTCGTCGGCGTAGAAGACGCCGGGGTAGGCCATGAACATCTTGAAGCTCGAGATGCCCTCGTCGATGAGTCCGGGCAGGGCCGCGAGGGAGTCGGCATCCACCCCTCCGACGATCTGGTGGAAGCCGTAGTCGATCGCGCAGTTGCCCGCGGCGAGCTCGTGCCAGTGGGCGAGGCCGTCCTGCACGCGCTCGCCGGCGCGCTGCACGGCGAAGTCGACGATCGTGGTCGTCCCGCCCCAGGCCGCGGCCCGGGTGCCGGTCTCGAACGTGTCGGAGGCGCTCGTGCCGCCGAAAGGCAGCTGCATGTGCGTGTGCGCGTCGATCCCGCCGGGGATGACGTACTTGCCCGTGGCGTCGATGACGGTGTCGACGGATGCCGCGAGGTCGTGGCCCAGCAGGGTCGACCCCGGCGCGAGGACCGCGGCGATCGTCTCGCCGTCCAGCAGCACGTCGGCGGCGGTGCGGCCCGTCGCCGAGACGACGGTGCCTCCCGTGAGCAGGGTGGTGGCCATCGTCAGGCCTCCACGATCTCGCCGTAGGTGTCGGGGCGGCGGTCGCGGTAGAACTGCCAGTCGTCGCGCATCTGCTGCACGAGGTCCATGTCGAGGTCGCGGATGAGGATCTCCTCGTGCTCGGCCGAGCCCACGGCGCCGACGTGGTTGCCCCGCGGGTCGATGACCTGGCTCGTGCCGTAGAAGGTCACGGCATCCTCGCCGTACTCGTTGTCCTCGCGGCCCACCCGGTTCGGCTGCAGCACGAAGTAGCCGTTGGCCACCGCCGCGCACGGCCCCTCGACCTCCCACAGGCGGTTCGACAGGCCCGGCTTGGTGGCGTTGGGGTTGAAGACCATGTGGGCGCCGTTCAGGCCCAGCTCCCGCCAGCCCTCGGGGAAGTGCCGGTCGTAGCAGATGTACATGCCGACCTTGCCGACGGCGGTGTCGAAGACGGGATAGCCCAGGTTGCCCGGGCGGAAGTAGAACTTCTCCCAGAACTTGTCGAGGTGCGGGATGTGGTTCTTGCGGTAGCTGCCGAGCACGGTGCCGTCGGCGTCGACGAGCACCGAGGTGTTGTAGTAGACCCCGGTCTGGGCCTCCTCGTAGATGGGGAGAACGCTCACCAGGCCCAGCTCCTTCGCGAGGGCGGCGAAGCGCTGCACGATCGGGCCGTCGACGGGCTCGGCGTAGCGGTAGTACTTCTGGTCCTGCGTGATGCCGAAGTAGGGGCCGTAGAACAGCTCCTGGAAGCACACCACCTCCGCACCGCGGGCCGCGGCGTCGCGGGCGAACTGCTCGTGCTTGTCGAGCATCGATTCCTTGTCACCGGTCCACGTGGTCTGCGTGATGGCCGCTCGCACCGTCGTCATGGGTCCTCCTCGATCTCCGCCCCGCGGGCAATGCGGGTGGTCGCATTCTGGCGGGGTGTTCTGTTACTGTCGCGCCTGAACATTTCCCGACGATTTCGTCGGGTGACTTCGCCGTTAACTGGAGCCGCATGCTCTCGCCCCGCGCCCTCGAATCCCGCTCCGCCGCGGGGCTCGCGGCCGAGATCGCCCGGCTGGTCACCGACGGCACGCTCGTGCCGGGGGAGCGTCTTCCGACCGTGCGGCAGATGGCCGCCGACCTCGGCCTGTCCACCGGGACGGTCGCGGCGACGTGGCGCGCCCTCGCCCACGCGGGAGTCGTCACCTCGCGCGGCCGTTCCGGCACGTTCGTCCGCGCGGAGCGGAGGGAGTGGCTGAGTCCGCGGGTGCGGGGGATGTCCACGGGAGGGGGCCGGCCGGTCGCCGCTCCCAGCGGACTCGGCGGACGCGGGGGCCACGGCATCCGTCTCGACCTCTCGCTCGGCACGCCCGACCCCGCGATGCTGCCCTCGCTCGAGCGGGCGCTCTCGCGCGCGCGTCCGCGCGCCGACACCGGCCGATACCACGACCTTCCGGTGCTTCCGGAGCTGCACGATGCGCTCGTCGAGGACTGGCCGGTGCGGACGGTGGAGGCGCTCACCGTCGTCGACGGGGCACTCGACGGCATCTCGCGCACGGTCGAGCAGGTCGTGCGCTTCGGCGACCGGGTCGCGGTGGAGTCCCCGGGATTCCCCTACATCTTCGACCTGGTGGAGGCCACCGGGGGGATCGCGATGCCGCTCGAGAGCGATGCCGACGGCATCCTGCCCGCGTCCCTGGCGCGCGCCCTCGCGCGGCGTCCGTCGACACTCGTGCTGCAGACGCGGGCGCAGAACCCCACCGGGGTGTCGATGTCGGTCGAACGGGCGCGGCGCCTGGCCGACGTACTGCTCACCGTGCCTGGCGGCCGGGCCGTGACCGTCATCGAAGACGACCACTCCGCCCTCATCGCCACCGCCCCGGCGGTCACCCTCGCGCGCTGGATCCCCGCGCAGGTCGTGCACGTGCGCGGGTTCTCGAAGTCGCACGGCCCGGATCTGCGCATCGCCGCCCTCGGCGGGCCCGCCCGCATCGTCGAGCGCATCGTGCGTCGCCGGATGCTGGGACCGGGGTGGACGTCGCGGTTGCTGCAGAGCGTGCTCCTCGAACTGCTCACGGACTCGCGCTCGGTCGCGCCGGTCCGCACGGCCCGGCTCATCTACCGCGACCGGCTCGACCGCATGGCGGCGGCCCTGCGCCGCCTCGGCATCGACGTGGGCGCACCCGACGGCATCAACCTGTGGCTGCCGGTCCGCGACGAGCGCGCCGCCGTCGTGCACCTCGCCGCCGAGGGGATCGCTGTGGCCGCGGGTGGGCCGTTCGTCGCCGACGGTCCCGCACAGCAGCGGGTGCGGGTGACGGCGGGATCCGTCACCGAGAACGTGCGGCTCGTCGCCGACGCGCTCGCGCGGGCGGCATCCGCCCCGCCGCTGTCGTGAGAGGTCGCGGGGAAGGTGGTGTGCGCAACTCCGGTAAAACGACAGCCGCGCAGTGCCCGGTCCGCGCAACCAGAGGGCGGTGGCGGGTTCGCCGGTGCGGATCTCCGGAGTTGCGCACACCGGGCCCGACCTAGCGGCGCGAACTCCTGAGGGCCGTCAACCCCCGGATCCGATGTCGGAGGCGGCTTCTAGGGTGGATGCCATGACCGTTCCTTCTGTTCAGCTCAACGACGGAAACTCCATCCCCCAGCTCGGCTACGGCGTGTTCCTCGTGCCCGCCGACGACGCCGAGCGCGCCGTGTCCGAGGCCCTTGAGGTGGGCTATCGCCACATCGACACCGCCGCGATCTACAAGAACGAAGAGGGCGTGGGTCGCGCGATCGCCTCCAGCGGCATCGCGCGCGACGAGCTCTTCATCACCACCAAGCTCTGGAACGACCGCCACGAGGGCGACGAGCCGCTCGCCGCGATCGACGAGAGCCTGCAGAAGCTTCAGCTCGACGCCGTCGACCTGTATCTCATCCACTGGCCCACGCCGAAGAACGACAATTACGTCCACGCGTGGCAGAAGATGATCGAGATCCGCGAAGCCGGAAAGACCCGCTCGATCGGCGTCTCGAACTTCCTCGTGCCGCACCTCGATCGCATCGTCGCCGAGACGGGCGTCACCCCCGCCGTCGACCAGATCGAGCTGCACCCCGCCCTCAGCCAGCGCGAGATCGCGGCCTGGGGCCAGGAGCACGACATGCACATCGAGTCGTGGGGCCCGCTCGGCCAGGGCAAGTACGACCTGTTCGAGCTGCCCGCGGTGAAGGATGCCGCAGAGGCCCACGGCAAGAGCCCCGCCCAGGCCGTGCTGCGCTGGCACATCCAGCACGGCTTCATCGTGTTCCCCAAGTCGGTGCGCCGCGAGCGTCTGGCAGAGAACTTCGACCTGTTCGACTTCGAGCTCTCCGCCGACGAGATGGCCGCGATCGACGCCGTCGACCCGGGCGACGGCTCGGGCCGCGTGGGCACCCACCCCGACGACCTCAACTGAGGTCGGCGCACCCGCGCAGATGAACCGCCTCGCGAACGCCTCGAGCCCCTACCTGCGGGCCCACGCCGACAATCCCGTCGCGTGGTTCCCGTGGGGGGCCGAGGCGTTCGCGCTCGCGGCCGAGAGAGACGTCCCCGTGATGATCTCGATCGGCTACAGCACCTGCCACTGGTGCCACGTGATGGCACGCGAGTCCTTCCAGGACGCCGAGACCGCAGCCGCGTTGAACGAGGGCTTCGTGTCGATCAAGGTCGACCGCGAAGAGCATCCCGATGTGGATGCCGCCTACCTCGACGCGGCGTCCGCCTTCACGCCCCACCTCGGGTGGCCGCTGACGGTGTTCGCCAGCCCCGAGGGGCGTGTCTTCTACGCCGGCACCTACTTCCCGCCCGCGCCGCGCCCGCCTCAGCCCTCGTTCCTTCAGGTGCTCGCCGCGGTCCGCGAGGCGTGGACCGAGCGCCGAAGCGAGGTGGATGCCACCGGTTCCTCGCTCCGCGAAGCGCTCGCGGCCGCAGCGAAGGCCCCCGCGGACGCTGCCCCTTCTCTCGAGCAGCTCGCCGCCGCCGCGAGCACCGTCGTCGCGCGCGAGGATCGCGAGTACGCCGGTTTTGCCGCCGGCCCGGCCTTCGAGACGCCGAAGTTCCCGAACACCCCCGTGCTGCGGTTCCTGCAGCACCGCGCCCTCGCCGCGAACGCTCCAAATGCCACCGCCGTGGCGTCCCGCGCCCTCGCCGCCATGGTGGCATCCGACCTCCACGACGCCGTCGAGGGCGGCTTCTTCCGCTACGCGACCCGCCGCGACTGGAGCGTCCCGCACTACGAGCGCATGCTCACCGACAACGCGGGTCTCGTCGAGGTCGCGCTCGCAGCGGGCGATGAGGCGGCTGCCACCGACGCCGCTCGTTTCCTCGTCGACGTGCTGCAGCTGCCCTCCGGCGGGATCGCCGCCGCGCAGGACTCCGAGTCGGTCATCGAGGGCGCCCGCAACGAGGGCGGTTACTACCGGCTGCCCGCCGAGGAGCGCGCGCGGCTTCAGCCCCCGGCCCTCGACGCGAAGGTCGTCACGGGCTGGAACGGGCATGCGATCGCTGCTCTCGCCCTCGCGGGCACCCGCACCGATCCCCGCTTCCTCGAGGCTGCGCGCTGGGCCGCCGACGCCGTGATCGAGAGCAACGTCGCCGACGACGGCACGCTCCGCCGCTCTTCCCTCGACGAGGTCCGCTCCTCCGCCCCCGCGACGCTGGAGGACTACGGCGGACTCGCTCGGGGCCTCCTCGCCCTGGCCCGCGCGACCGGCGACGTCGCCTACGCGGAGCGCGCGCGGGCACTCGTCGACCAGTGCCTCGGCGGCGACGGCATCCATCCGCCGGGTGGCGGCGATCCCGTGCTCGTCGCGCAGGGCATGCAGCCGCACGGCGTGCCCAGCGACGGCGCGTCGCCCTCCGGGCCGTCGGTGTTCGCCGCCGCCGCGCTCGACCTCTGGCGTCTGGGGGCGGGGGAGCGGTACCGTGCGGCCGCTCTCACGCTCGTCCGCGCCGCGGCTGAGACGGCGCTAGCCGCACCTCTCGCGCACGGGGCGATCCTCGAGGTCGCCCTCGGCCTGGCGTCGGCACCGCGACAGGTCGTCGTGGTCGGGGAGCCCGATGCCGAGATCGCCGACGCCGCCCGCCGGGTCGCCGCCGACGTGGTCGCTGTGGTGTCGCCGGCGCAGGCCGTCGCGTTCGCCGCGTCGGGGTTCGAGTTGTTCGAGGGCAAGGTCGCGTTGCGCGGTGAGGCGACGGCGTTCGACTGCCGCGCCTTCACCTGCGCCCTGCCGACGACCGACCCGGCCGCACTCGTCTGACGCCGTGGCGCCGAGGCCCGTCGCCCCTCCGCACGACACGCGCGTCCCGCAGCAGCCCGCATCCGCGGCGTCCGCCCCGTGGTCGTCGGCGTCCCTCGCCACCGGCCTCCGCGCCGCCCGCTAGCGCAGCTGCGAGAAACGGCATCCGCGGGGTGAAACAACGTGTCGAGGCGTTTCTGCCCGCGGATCGCGTTTCTCGGCACGCCTACGCAGCCTCGCCGCCGCCGCCGCCGCCGCCACGCCCACGTCGCCGCGCCGCCTCGCCCACGCAGCCTCGGCGCCGCCGCCGCCTCGCCGCCGCCTCGCCTACGCCGCCGCCTCGCCGCCGCCGCCTCGCCCACGCAGCCTCGGCGCCGCCACGCCGCCGACTCCGCCTCGCCGCCTCCGCGCCGCGCTGTGGCATCCGCAGCCTCGTCGCCGCAGCCGCGAGAAACGGCATCCGCGGGGTGAAACAACGTGTCGAGGCGTTTCTGCCCGCGGATCGCGTTTCTCGGCACGCCCACCCCGCCTCGCCGCCACCTCGCCCACGCGGCCTCGCCGCCGCCGGCACGCCCACGCCGCCACGCCGCCGCCACGCCGCCGCCGCGCCGCCGCCGCGCCGCCGCCGTCACGCCCACGCTGCCACGCCGCCGCCGCGCCGCCGCCGCCGCGCCCGCGCCGCGCCCGCGCCGCCGCCGCCGCCGCGCCGCGCTGTGGCATCCGCACCGCCGTCGCCGCAGCCGCGAGAAACGGCATCCGCGGGGTGAAACAACGTGTCGAGGCGTTTCTGCCCGCGGATCGCGTTTCTC
>NZ_JBQEOS010000013.1:0-65872 GCF_052045385.1 Microbacterium sp. 22296
CCCCGTCACCCGGGGGGCCGCGCGCCCTCGTCCGGGTGGGCCCGTGACGGCGGGCCCGCCCGGCATCCCTCCCCTGCGGCGGAGGATCCCCGTCTCGGACACCGCCCCCTCCGGGCGACGAGCCCGCTCGTCGTCCCCTTCACCTCTCGACCAGGAAGACCCCCATGAGTATCGCCTCCGTCGACGTCATCGTCACCAGCCCCGGACGCAACTTCGTCACCCTCAAGGTCACCACGAGCGACGGCGTCGTCGGATGGGGGGATGCCACCCTCAACGGCCGCGAGCTGTCGGTGGCGTCGTACCTCTCCGACCATCTCGCCTCGATGCTGATCGGCCGCGACGAGGACCGCATCGAAGACACCTGGCAGTACCTCTACCGCGGGGCGTACTGGCGCCGCGGACCGGTGACCATGGCCGCGATCGCCGCGGTCGACATGGCACTGTGGGACATCAAGGCCAAGAAGGCCGGGATGCCGCTGTACCAGCTGCTCGGAGGCGCGAGCCGAGACGGCGTGAGGGTCTACGCCCACGCCTCGGGCACTGATTTCGAGGCGCTGGCCAACGCCATCACGGGCTACCGCGAGCTCGGCTTCACCGCCGTGCGCGTGCAGACCGGCGTGCCCGGCCTCGGCCAGATCTACGGCGTCTCGGCCGCCGGCCCGGGTGTGCGCTACGACTACGAACCCGCGAAGCGCTCGGGCGACCGTCCCTCGGAGGAGACCTGGGACACCCGCCAATACCTCAACCACATGCCTGGGGTCTTCTCGAAGATCCGCGAGGAGTTCGGCACCGACCTGCGCATCCTCCACGACGGCCACCACCGCATGTCGCCGATCGAGGCCGCGCGCTTCGCGAAGGACATCGAGCCGTACGACCTGTTCTGGCTCGAAGACGCCACCCCCGGCGAGGACCAGACGGCGCTGCGCCTCATCCGCCAGCACTCGACGACCCCGCTCGCGATCGGCGAGGTGTTCAACACCGTGTACGACTACCAGACGCTCATCACGGAGCGCCTGATCGATTACGTGCGCTCCGCCGTCACCCACACCGGCGGCATCACCGCGATGAAGAAGCTGCTCGACTTCGCCGCGATCTACGGCATCCGCTCCGGCATCCACGGCCCCACCGACATCTCGCCCGTCGGCATGGCCGCGGCCCTGCACCTCGACCTCGCGATCCACAACTTCGGCATCCAGGAATACATGCCGCACAACGAGCAGACGCTCGAGGTGTTCCAGACCTCCTTCACCTTCGACAAGGGCTTCCTGCACCCCGGCGACCAGCCCGGTCTCGGCGTGGAGCTCGACGAGGAGGCCGCGGGCGCGTTCGAGTACACGAAGGCCTACCTGCCGGTGAACCGCCTTCTCGACGGGACCGTCCATGACTGGTGAGCTGCCCTCGCGCACCGTTTCGTCGAAGCTCGTCGTCGTCGCCCGGGCTCGTGCGGCGTCGGACTACGCCCCCGTTCTCGCCACCCTCGCCGAGGCGGGCGTGCAGAGCGTCGAGCTGACCCTCACGACGCCCGGCACCTTCGAGGCCTTCGCGGAGCTGCGCTCGTCGTTCGACGGCGACCTCGGCATCGGCACGGTCACGAACCTCGACCAGCTCGAGCGCGCGATCGCCGTCGGCGCCGACTACGTCGTGACGCCGATCACCTCTCCCGCTCTCGTGGCGCGGGCGGTGGATGCCGGCATCCCCATCATCCCGGGCGGGCTGACGCCCACCGAGCTGTTCGCCTCGTGGTCGGCGGGCGCCTCGGCGGTCAAGGTGTTCCCGGCCGGCCAGGTCGGTCCCGGCTACCTGAAAGACCTGCGCGGGCCGTTCCCCGACATCGCCGTCGTCCCCTCCGGAGGGGTGGATGCCGACGGCGCGGCCGCGTGGCTCGCCGCGGGCGCCGTGGCGGTCAGCGTCGGAGGGCCGTTGCTCGGCGACGCGTTCCGCGGAGGCGACCTGGGCGCGTTGCGCGAGCGGGCTGAGCGGTTCGTCGCGGTCTGCGCGGGATCGGAAACGCTCGCGGGGCGGCGCCCATGACCCGCGTCGTCACGCTCGGCGAGACGATGGCTCTGGCCCGCACGACCGAGATCGGGTCGCTCCGCCATGCCGCCGGCCTCGCGCTCGGCATCGGCGGGGCGGAGAGCAACGTCGCCGTCGGGCTGCGGCGTCTGGGCGTCGACACCGGGTGGCTCGGACGCGTGGGCGACGATCCCCTCGGCGAGCGCATCGCCCGGGAGCTGCGGGGAGAGGGCCTCGACGTGCACGCGATCGTCGACCCCGACGCGCCGACGGGTCTCATGATCAAGGAGCGACCGTCCGCGGCATCCACGGCCGTCCACTACTACCGCGGCGGTTCGGCCGGCTCGCGCATCGCGCCCGCCGACATCCCCGCGGGCTGGATCGAGGATGCCGACCTGCTTCACATCACGGGCATCACGCCGCTACTGTCGGCCACGGCGCACGAGACGGTGCTCGCGGCCGTCGATCGGGCCCGCGCCGCCGGCGTTCCCGTCTCCTTCGACGTCAACTACCGCTCGGCCCTCGCCGCCCCGGACGTCGCCGGTCCCCTCCTGCGCGAGGTCGCGGAACGGTCCACCCTCGTGTTCGGCGGCATCGAGGAGTTCGCCCTGCTCTCGACGGATGCCGCGGAGTCGCTCCTCGACGACGGCGTCGAGCAGGTCGTCGTCAAACGAGGGCCGGAGGGTGCGGCGGTCTTCACCGCCGACGGCGTCACCGAGGCGCTCGGCTTCGTCATCGACCCCCTCGACACCGTCGGCGCCGGAGATGCGTTCGTCGCCGGCTTCCTCAGCGCCCACCTCGAGGGACTCGACGTCGCCGACACCCTCGTGCGCGCCAACGCCTGCGGTGCGATGGCGTGCCTCGTTCCCGGCGACTGGGAGGCGGCCCCGACTCGCCGCGACCTCGAACGGTTCCTGGCCGGCGGAGGCGATCCGGTCCGGCGCTGAGCAGGCCGCGTCGCACCTGCGCCGAGGACGCATCCGTTCGCCGAGACCGCATCCGATCGGTCACGATCCGGTGCGGTCTCGGGGATCCACTGCGGTCTCGGCGATCGGTGCGGGTTCGTCCAGCCGATCAGGCACCCGCGAGCCGGTAGGGCGCCCGCGAGCGGGCGCGGGGCCGCGCGTGCGCGAGCCCGTCGGGTGTCCGACAGGCGGGCGAGGGTCCGGTGCGCCTACGGCCGCAGCGGAAGCAGCGCGCTGATGTCGGCGCGCACGCCGGAGGCGACGATGCGGCCCGCGGTCACGGCATCCGCCCAGTGCTCCTGACCCGTCGCGACGGCGATCCACGTGGCTGCGTCGGTCTCGACGACGTTCGGCGGCGTCCCGCGCGTGTGGCGGGGGCCCTCGATCACCTGCACGGCGCCGAACGGCGGCACGCGCATCTCGACGGAGTTGCCCGGCGCCTTCTCCACGAGCAGCTGCAGCAGGTAACGCACCGCCGTGGCGGTCGCCGTGCGCGGGGCGTCTCCGGCGGCGACGGCGGCGAGGGCGGCGCGGCCGTCTCCGGTCTCTATGCGGCGGGGAGGCATGGCATCCACGCTACCCGCGGGCTCCCGCCCGACGGGTCCGGTGCGCAACTCCGGACATCCGCGACCGGCCGTCCCTGATCCGCTCACGCCGGGCCGCTTCCGGCGCGGATCTCCGGAGTTGCGCGCGGGCAGGCTGGAGCACCGTCGCCGCGCACGGCGGGCCGGCCCGCGACGCGACGCCGGGACACGACGCAGGAGTTCCGCACTTGCTACCCCGCCGGAGGTGCACGACGATCCGCAACGCGATGTGACTTCCTGCGTTCGGTCCGCACCGAAGCCCAGACCCCGCGCTCGATAGGCTGAGCGGGTGAGAATCCTGGTCCTCGGTTCGGGCGCGCGCGAGCACGCCATCATCCTCGCTCTGCGCTCGGAGGAGGCCTCGCACGCGATCTTCGCCGCCCCGGGCAACGCCGGCATCGCCCGCGAGGCTCACCTGGTCGACCTCGATCCGCTCGACCCCGCCGCTGTGCTCGCGTTCGCCAAGACCGAGGCCGTCGATCTCGTCGTCGTCGGGCCCGAGGCGCCTCTCGTCGCCGGTGTCGCCGATCCGCTGCGCGCGCACGGCATCCCCGTTTTCGGCCCGGGCAAGGCCGCGGCCCAGCTCGAGGGCTCCAAGACCTACGCGAAGCGCATCATGGATGCCGCGGGCGTCCCCACCGGCCGCTCGGCGCGCGCCGGCGACCTGGCATCCGTCGAAGCGGCGCTCGACGCGTACGGCGCCCCGTACGTGGTGAAGGCCGACGGCCTGGCCGCGGGCAAAGGCGTCATCGTGACCTCCGACCGCGCCGCGGCGCTCGCCCACGCCGAGTCCTATCTGCCCACCGGCGCCGTGCTGATCGAGGAGTTCCTCTCGGGCCCCGAGGTCTCGCTGTTCTTTCTCAGCGACGGCGACCATGTCGCCCCGCTCAGCCCCGCCCAGGACTTCAAACGCCTGCGCGACGGCGACGAGGGCCCCAACACCGGCGGCATGGGCGCGTACTCGCCGCTGCCCTGGCTGACGGAGCGTTTCGGCGGAGAGGACGAGTTCGTCGAGCTCGTCACCCGCGAGATCGCCGAACCGGTGATCCGGCAGATGGATGCCGAGGGCACCCCGTTCATCGGACTGCTCTACGCCGGGCTCATCCTCACCGAGCAGGGCGTCAAGGTCATCGAGTTCAACGCCCGCTTCGGCGACCCCGAGACACAGGTCGTGCTCCCCCGCCTCGTCGACCCGCTGTCGCGCCTGCTGCTGGCCGCGGCATCCGGCACCCTCGAGGACGAGCCCCGTCCGGCGTTCGCCGACGCCACGGCCGTGACCGTCGTGCTCGCGAGCGAGGGCTATCCCGAGGCGCCCCTCACCGGCCGGGTGCTCACGGGCATCGACCGGGCCGAAGAGGCAGACGGCGTGCACGTCGCCCACGCGGCGACGGCGCTTCGTGACGGCGAGCTCGTCGCCACGGGCGGACGCGTCCTCAGCGTCGTCGCCACCGGCACCACGTTCGCCGAGGCACGCACGGCGGCCTACGCCGGCCTCGAACGCATCGGCCTCGAGGGCGGGCAGTTCCGCACCGACATCGCCGCGAAGGTCGCCGAGGGCTGACCGACAGGCGGTTTCGCGCTACGCGCGGCGACCGGACTGCGTTCGCGCGCCGCGAGGTCGCGCATCCCCGGCACGCGCGGCCCCTCGGGGGCTGAGGAGATCCGCGCACCGCAGGACCGACGCAGCGGCATCCGTCCTCCCGCCCCGAGATCACCACCCGTCCCGCACCCTCCCGCACGGGGCGGGGCGGGGCGGGCCCCTCTCGTCCGGCTTCTGGCCAGGGCATCCGTCCCCCGCTAGCGTGTGGGCCATGGTCGACAGGGATGCCATGGCGCGCGGCCGCGAGATCTTCGACCCGGTCGCGGAGGAGCACTGCCTGCTTCCCGGCATCGACATCGGGCGGATGTTCGGCGCCGAAGGCCTCCGCGTGCGCGGCAGGGTCTACGCCTTCGTCGTGCACAACGGCTCGCTCGTGGTGAAACTGCCGGAGAAGCGCGTCGGCGAACTGGTGGCGTCCGGTGACGCGGGGCCGATGGTCATGCGCGGACGCCCGCTGCGCGAGTGGGCGGAAGTGCCGCTCGAAGCCGGGCCCGCGCGGTGGGAGAGGTTCATCGAGGAGGCTCGGACCTTCGTCGACGCCATCACGCCGTAGCCTCGAGCGGCGACGGCGTCGACGCTGAACCGTGCCCGGCGGAGGAGATGCCGCGGGCGGAGGACCGACGGCACGGCATCCCTCCTCCCCCGCCCCCGTCTCCTCCGCTCATCACCGCCGTGGCCCCGTCCGGCGCGAGAGCGCGAGCACCGCGCGCGAACGACGAACGCCGCCGTCCCAGACGGAGACGGCGGCGTTCGGGCCGAGGCGCTACTCGCCGGCGGTGGCCGGCGCGGCCTGCGCGGTCTGCTGCGCGGGTGCCGCGTCGCGCGGAGCTCCGTGCGGGCGGATCACCGAGGGGCGCTTCATGAACAGCACGGCGACCAGGCCCACCCCGATCACGATGATCGGCAGCACGAGCGACTGACCCATCGCCTGGGAGAACCCGCCCACGATCTGCGGCGGCAGGGTTCCGGACCCGAAGGTCGCCCCGGCGTCCCCCGCTCCCGGCAGGTTCGCCTCGAGACGAGCCTGCATGAACGCGGCGATGGATGCCGAGCCGATCACCGAACCGACGGTGCGGGTGGTGTTGTAGATGCCGGCGCCGGCACCCGCCAGGCGCGGCGGCAGATTGCGTGTGGCGGTGGTCGCGAGCGGGCCCCACATGCCGGCGTTTCCGATGCCCATGAGGACGGAGGGGATGAGGAACATCCAGATCGGCGCGTCGTTCAGGATGAGCGCGACGTAGATGCCGAGCGAACCGCCCACGAGCAGCAGACCGGGGACCAGCAGGTAGCGCGGGTCGGTGCGGTCGAGCAGCTTGCCGGCGAAGGGGGCGAGCACTCCCGAGAGGATGGCCAGCGGCACGAGCAGCAACGCTGACTCGGTCGGGGTGAGACCGCGGGCCAGCTGCAGGTAGAACATCTGCGGCAGCGCCATGCTCGTCACCGTGAAGCCGACGGCGGCGATGGCGAGGTTCGCGATCGAGAAGTTGCGGTCGCGGAACAGGTCGAGCGGCACGAGCGGTTCGCCCTTGCTGCGCGCCTGCGTCCAGATGAAGAGGGCCATCACGGCGACGCCCGCCGCGACCATCGCCCAGATCCACGCGGCCCACGAGTAGTGCTCGCCCTCCTGCAGACCGAACACGATGAGGAACAAGCCGATGGCGCTCAGCACGACGCCGACGATGTCGAACTTGTGCGCGGTTCGCGGCAGCTGCGGCACGAGGATGACGGCGGCGATGAAACCGATGATGCCGACGGGGATGTTGATGAAGAAGATCCACTCCCACCCGAGGCCGTCGACGAGCAGACCACCGGCGAGCGGGCCGACGAGGGTCGCGACACCCGCCGTCGCGCCCCACAGGCCCATGGCCGCCCCGCGGTTCTGCGGCGGGAAGGTGCGCGTGATGACGGCCATCGTCTGCGGCGTCATCATCGCCGCTCCCAGGCCCTGAACCGCACGCGCCGCGATGAGCACCTCGAGCGAGGGCGCGAGACCGCACGCGAGGGAAGCGATCGTGAAGAGGGCCAGACCGGTGAGGTAGATGTTCTTCGGGCCGAAGCGATCACCGAGGCGTCCGGTGATGAGCAGCGGAACGGCGTAGGTCAGCAGGTACGCGCTGGTGACCCACACGACGTTGTCGAGGTTGCCCGTGTTCGGGTCGAGGGCCGCTTTGATCGCGGGGTTCGCCACCGACACGATCGTGGTGTCGACCAGGATCATGAAGAACCCGATGACCAGTGCCCAGAGGGCGGGCCAGGGGCTGCGTTCGGTGGTGCGGGTGGACCCTGTGCGGGTCGACCCGGTGGGGGCGGATGCCGCGGAGGCGGCGCGGGAGTCGGTCATGGGGTGGTCTCCTTCGAGACGTGACGCTTCTTCTTGATGTGTTCAGGGATTTCGGCGATGCCCCACGGAAGGGAACGATCGGCGAGGCGCGCACGCAGGCAGTCCTGCCACGCGAGTTCGGCGTCGAGCAGGGCGGACTGCCGCTGCAGCTCGACGAGGAATTGCTCGGGGGTCTCGGCGACGGCCGAGGCGGACAGGCCGGTGCGGTGCTCCTCCACGGAGGCCAGGAGCAGCTCGCGGCGCCGGTCGAGCAGAGCGATGACCTCGTCGCGGTCGAGGTTGTGCGCTTCCGACAGGGCCACCCGGAAGTCGTTCGCCCGTTCGATCTGGGGCAACTCGGCGCGCACCCACTCCTCCACCGCATGGCGACCGGCATCCAAGAGTGTGTAGGTCGTGCGCTCGGGCCTGTTGCCTTCGCGGTCGACGCCCACCTCGGCGAGCAGGCCGTCCCGTTCGAGGCGGGCGACCGTGTGGTAGATCGTGCCCTTCTGGAGAGGGACGAGACGGTCGTCGCGCCTCTCTTTGAGCAGGCGCACCATCTCGTACGGGTGCATGTCGCCCTCGCGCAGCGTCGCGAGGATCATCACTCCCACGGGGGTGAGGCGGCTGGTCTCCGGCATCCGTCCCCCCTTCATGGTCCGTGTCGACTAGTCCACATGGACTATACGCCCGTTTCGCCGCGACCACGAACCCCTCGGATGAACGTCGGGTGTCCCGTACACGTCGGCGGGGTGCGCACAGCGCGGCATGTCGGGGACAGTCAACGCCGGACGGATGCCGCGTCCGGTGGGGTTGCGCGCGGTGTCACGCCGCCTCACGACGAAGACGCCGCACCGGCGGACCGGGGCGGCGTCTTCGCGGAACGGGCAATCGGCTCAGGTCGATGAGCGGGAGTCGGACACCGCCTCGGTGGAGTCCTCCTCCGCGGCGGGCGCGTCCGCGGGGGTCTCGGCCGGAGCGGTGGCCGCCCGGTGACGGCGCCACCGCGCGGGCAGGCTGAAGATGCCGCGCTGGTTGGGCTCCTCGACCTCGAGGCCGTAGTGCTGGCCGATCGAGTCGCGCAACTGGGCGCGCTCGGCCTTGTCGTAGGCCTTCATCTCGCGGCGGAAGGCCACGACCGTCGCCCAGCAGATCGCGAGCAGCACCACACTGAACGGCAGCGCGATGCTGATCGCCGCCGTCTGCAGGGCAGTGAGTCCGCCCGCGATCAGGAGGGCGAAAGCGATCACCGCGGTGGCGAGCGCGAAGAAGACGCGCACCCAGCTCTTGGGCTCCTCCTCGCCTCCGGTGGCAATCATGCTCATCACGAGCGCCCCGGAGTCGGCGGAGGTCACGAAGAACACCGCAATGAGGATGAGGAAGCCGACGATCAGTACCGCGGAGCCCGGAACACCCTCGAGCATCTGGAACAGCGCCGTCGACACGTCGACCGACCCGTCCGCACCCGTATAGGACGCCGTCCCCGTCAGCTCCCCGTAGATCGCGGTGCCACCGAGCACGGTGAACCACAGGATGCCGACCAGCGTGGGCACCAGGATCACCCCGACGACGAACTCGCGAACGGTGCGACCGCGCGAGATGCGCGCGATGAAGATGCCGACGAAGGGGGCCCACGAGATCCACCAGCCCCAGTAGAACGCCGTCCACGCACCCTGCCAGGCCACGCCGTCGTCTCCGGCGTACGCGCTGACGGTGAACGAGAGGCCGACGAAGCTCTGGATGTAGTTTCCGATCGACTGCACGACGTCGCGCAGGAGGAACTCGGTGGGACCGACGAAGAGAAGGAAGAGCATCAGCACCCCGGCGAGCACGAGGTTGATGTTCGAGAGCCACTTCATGCCCTTGCCGACGCCCGACAGCAGCGAGAAGAGGACGAAGCCGGTGATGATGCCGATGATGACGGCCTGGCTGATGATCGAGGGCGGGACGACCCCGAGGAAGTCCAGGCCGGCGCTGATCTGGATGACGCCGAGCCCGAGCGAGGTCGCCACCCCGAAGAGCGTGCCGACGAGGGCCGCGACGTCGACCGCGTTGCCCCAGCCGCCCTGAACGAGACGCGCCCCGAGGATCGGCTCCAGCGCCCAGCGGATCGTGCGCGGCCGCTTGCGACGATGGAAGGCGTAGGCGAGGGCGAGACCCAGCACCACGTAGATCGACCACGCGTGCACGCCCCAGTGCAGGAAGGTCTGCGACATCGCCTGCTGCGCGAGCTCGGCGGGAGTGCCGGTCACACCAGGGCGCGGCGAGACGAAGTGGCTGAGCGGCTCGCTCACTCCGTAGAAGACCAGGCCGATGCCCATACCGGCGGCGAACAGCAGCGAGAACCACGAGATCGTCGAGAACTCCGGCTCGTCGTCGTCCTGACCGAGCTTGATGGTGCCGAACCGGCTGAAGCCCATCGCCAGGGCGAACACGACGAAGAACGCCGCGATCAGCACGTAGTACCAGTTGAACGTCGACACGATGGTCGTCTGCACGGTGTCGAAGGTGGCCTCGGCCGCCGCGGGGAAGAACAGAGCGAAAGCGATGAACGCCAGCGCGATGCCCGCGGCCGGCCAGAAGACCCACCCACGGATGGTCGAGTGGCGGCTCCCCGCGTGGGGGTCGATGGATGCCGCGGTGTCGGGGGCTGCCTCGGTCATCGTTCCAGGGTAGCCAGGGGGTCGTCGGCGGCCGGCGGGCAGGCGCCTGAGCGAACGGTGTGGCACAATCCGCGCCGGTGCCGGCCCTCCGCACCCGCAATAATGAGCGGGTGACCTCCGCCTCCCCCCTCGAGCTCGCCGGCTGGCGCCACGTCTACTCCGGCAAGGTGCGCGACCTCTACGTCCCCGCCGACACCGCCGACGACGCCACCCCCGCGCACCTCCTCGTCGTGGCCAGCGACCGGGTCAGCGCCTTCGACCACGTGCTCTCCCCCGGCATCCCCGACAAGGGCGTGCTGCTGACGACACTCAGCCTGTGGTGGTTCGACCAGCTCGCCGGCGCCGACGGGGGCCGCGGCATCCCGAATCACCTCGCCGCCGACCACGCGCTCGTCGGCGACGACACCGCCGCTCTGATCCCGGATGCCGTGCAGGGGCGCGCGATGCTCGTCCGCTCGCTCGACATGCAGCCGATCGAGTGCGTCGTGCGCGGCTACCTCACCGGCTCGGGATGGGCCGAGTACCGCGCCGAGGGCACGGTGTGCGGCATCCCCCTCCCCGAGGGCCTCAGCGACGGCGATCGTCTGCCGGAGCCGCTCTACACCCCGGCCTTCAAGGCGCCGATGGGCGAGCACGACGAGAACATCACGTTCGAGCGCTCGGTCGAGATCGTCGGGGCCGACCCCGCCGCCGCGCTGCGCGACCTCTCGCTCGAGATCTACCGCCGCGCGTCGGCGACTGCCGAAGCGCACGGGTTGATCCTGGCCGACACGAAGTTCGAGTTCGGTTTCGATGCGGACGGCGTGCTGACGCTGGCCGACGAGGTGCTGACATCGGACTCGTCGAGGTACTGGGATGCCGAATCGTGGCGCACCGGCACGACCCCCGCGGAGCGCATGGCCAGCTTCGACAAGCAGATCGTGCGCAACTGGCTCGCCGACAACTGGGACAAGCAGGGCGAGCCCCCGGCCCTCCCCGCCGAGATCGTCGAGCGCACGCGCGAGCGCTACGCGACGCTGCTCGGCCTGCTCACGGCATCCTGATCCGCCCGCGGAGGCTTCGACAGGCTCCGCCCCCGCTCCGCTTCTCACAGGCCATCGCGATCGACCCTCTCCCCGACCCCGCTCCCTGAGCCCGTCGAAGGGAGCCCCACACAAGGAGACCCATGTTCCGCTGGAAGCTGCACGGAAACGGCCGCACGGTCGAACCCGGGGCCGTCGTCGGCCCGGGTGAGCGCCTGAACTGGGGCGCGACGATCGCAATCGGGCTCCAGCACGTCATCGCCATGTTCGGCGCGACGTTCCTGGTGCCGGTGCTCACCGATTTCCCCGTGTCGACGACGCTGCTCTTCTCGGGCGTGGGGACGCTGCTGTTCCTGCTCATCACCCGCAACCGCCTTCCCAGCTACCTCGGCTCGTCGTTCGCGTTCATCGCGCCGATCACCGCGGCCACCACGATGGCCGGCACGGGTTCCGCCCTCGCCGGCATCGTCGCCGTCGGCATCCTGCTCGCCGCCATCGGCTTCGTCGTGCAGTTCGTCGGTCTCGGCTGGGTCGACAAGGTCATGCCGCCGGTCGTCGCCGGCGCGATCGTCGCCCTGATCGGCTTCAACCTCGCCCCCGTCGCGTGGTCGAACTTCCAGGTGCAGCCCCTGCCCGGCACGATCACCCTCGTCGCGGTGATCCTGTTCAGCGTGCTGTTCCGCGGCTTCCTCGGCCGTATCTCGATCTTCCTCGGGGTGATCGTCGGCTACGTCGCGACCGTGATCATTCAGGCCGTCTCGGGAGAGATGCTCATCGATTTCGGCGCCGTCGAGGCCGCGCCCTGGGTGGGCCTTCCCACGTTCCAGTTCGCCGATTTCACCACGCCCGCGACCTGGTCGGTCATCGCGATGTTCCTGCCCGTCGTGCTCGTGCTGGTCGCCGAGAACGTCGGTCACGTGCGCGGGGTCGCGGCGATGACGGATGCCACCGCCAACCGCTCGACCGGTCGCGCCCTCATCGCCGACGGTGTCGCCACGACCCTCGCCGGTACCTTCGGCGGCTCGGGCACCACCACCTACGGCGAGAACATCGGCGTGATGGCGGCGACCCGGGTGTACTCGACCGCGGTGTACTGGGTGGCCGGCCTCACCGCGATCGTGCTGAGCCTGTCGCCCAAGGTCGGCGCGGTGTTCAACACCATTCCGCCCGGGGTGCTCGGCGGCGTGACCACGGCCCTGTACGGCCTGATCGGCATCATCGGCATCAAGATCTGGGTCGACAACCGCGTCGACTTCTCGCGCCCGGTCAACCAGTACACCGGTGCCGTCTCGCTGGTGATGGCGATCGCCGGCTTCTCGATGCAGTTCGGGCAGTTCCAGCTCGGCGCCATCGTGCTCGGCTCGGTCGCCGCCCTGGTGATCTACCATCTCGGCAACGCCATCGCCCGCGCCCGTCAGACGGGCGCCGACGACGGCGGCCCCATCCCCGCCGTGGGGCCGCTGGGCGGCGACCCCGCCTGACCCGCGGCTGAGCGGCATCCCGCGCCGAGATCACACGATCGGCTCGAACGCACACGTTCCTTCACCTTCGGAGCGTGTGCGTTCGGCGTTTCCGGGCCGCGGCGCGCCTCGCGCGGCCGGCTCGGCCGGCTCGGCTGGCTCGTCTGTCTCGGCCGGCTCGGCCGGCTCGGCCGGCTCGGCCGGCTCGGACCATGTCCCACTTTGTGCGGTCTGGAGGCATCCCAGGCAGCACAAATCGGGACGCGGTCTGCGCATATCGGGACACGGCCGTTACCCGGCGTGAAACAGGAACGCACCGTTACTCCACCGTTACTTGACACCGCGCCACCCCAGACGGCACACTGATCTCGGTCCCTGATAAATCGTTTTATCGGCAAGGTAAATCGATTATCCAATGGAGGGTGAGGACGATGACTCGAGTGCGTTTGACCGACGTCGCGAAAGCGGCCGGCGTCTCTCCCGCGACCGTCTCGCTCGTGCTCAACGACGCGGAGTCGCGCATCTCCGACGAGACCAAGGAGCGGGTCCGTCGGGTCGCCGACGAGGTGGGCTACTCGCCCAACCCCATCGCACGGAGCCTGCGCACCCGCGTCACCGGCACCATCGGCCTCGTGTCCGACCGCATCGCCACCACCCCGTTCGCCGGGCGCATGCTCGCCGGCGCGCAGGAGGTCGCCCGCGAGAACGGACGACTCGTCATCCTCGTCGACACCGACGGACACCCCGAGATCGAGTCCGACGCGATCTCGACCCTCGTCAACCACCGCGTCGACGGCATGGTCTACGCCTCGATGTACCACCGCGTCATCCCGGCTCCCGCGGGCCTTCCCGCCGGCACCGTGTTCCTCGACTGCCGCCCCGAAGACGGCGGCTACCCCGCGGTCGTGCCCGACGATTACGCCGGCGGTCGGGTCGCCACCCAGGAGCTCGTCGATGCCGGACACCGCCGCATCGCCTACATCGACAACGACGAAGACCGTCCCGTGGCCGCCGAACTCCGCCTACGGGGCTATCTCGACGTGCTCTCCGAGTCCGGAATCGAGCCCGACCCCGCTCTCCACGTCTTCTCGCCGACCTCGGCGGCGGGCGGGCAGCAGGCCGCCGCCGACCTGTTCGCGCTCGACCCCGCCCAGCGCCCGACCGGCATCTTCGCCTACAACGACCGCATCGCGGCCGGAGTCGTGACGTGGGCGCACCGTCACGGCATCCGGATCCCCGAAGACCTGTCGGTCGTCGGCTACGACGATCAGCAGCTCGTCGCGTCGGAGCTCGATCCGCCGTTGACCACCGTCTCGCTCCCCCACGCGGCCATGGGCCGCTGGGCGATGGAGGTCGCCCTCGGCCTCCGCGAAGCCGACATCGCATCCCCCCACCTCATGGACTGCCCGATCGTTCGTCGGGCTTCCGTCGGTCCTCCCGCGCACCTCGGCAGCGCGCGGGATCCCCGGGCCACGGATTGACGCCGCACCACGCGGCCCCCTCTCCGGCGACAGCGATGTCGCCGCCACTCGAAAGGAACACGATGAAGAAGTCCTTCATCCCGCTCGCCGCGACAGGTGTCGTCGCAGCGCTCGCGCTGACCGGTTGCGGCCAGGCCGGTCAGGGGGGCGCGACGACCGAAGACGGTCGCACCGTGCTCACCATGTGGACGCACTCCGCCGGCAACCCCGCCGAGCTCGCGGTCTACGAGCAGATCATCAGCGACTACAACGCCTCGCAGGACACCTACGAGGTCAAGACCGAGTCGTTCCCGCAGGGCGCGTACAACGACGCGATCGTCGCCGCGGCGGCCTCGGGCGACCTCCCCTGCCTGCTGGATCTCGACGGTCCGATCATGCCCAACTGGGCGTGGGCGAACTACCTGCAGCCGCTGAACATCTCCAGCGACATCACCGACAAGCTCCTGCCCACCGCCGTCGGGAAGTACAACGACGAGATCTACTCGGCCGGATACTGGGATGCCGCCCTCGGCATCTTCGCGCGCAAGTCGGTGCTGGATGCCAACGGCATCCGCATCCCCTCCATCGAGCAGCCCTGGACGGAGGCGGAGTTCGACTCCGCTCTCGCGACCCTCAAGGCCGCCGGCTACGACACGCCCATCGACCTCGGCGCCGAGGACAAGGGCGAGTGGTGGCCCTACGCGTACTCCCCCTTCCTGCAGAGCTTCGGCGGCGACCTGATCGACCGCGACACGATGCTCTCGGCCGACGGCGCCCTCAACGGCCCCGACGCCGTCAAGTGGGGCACCTGGTTCCAAGGCCTCTTCACGAAGGGCTACGCCAACAGCGGCGGCACCGTGGGCAACCAGGAGTTCGTCGACGGCGAGGTCGCGCTCAGCTACACCGGCGTCTGGAACGGTCTGGCCGCGGTGGATGCCGTGGGCGACGACCTGCTGATCCTCCCGCCGCCGGACCTCGGCAAAGGCCCCAAGATCGGTGGCGGTTCGTGGCAGTGGGGCATCTCGGCCTCGTGCAGCGACCCCGAGGGCGCGCGCGATTACCTCGAGTTCAGCTTCGACGACAAGTACATCACCCAGTTCGCCGACGAGCAGCTCGTGATCCCCGCCACCGAGGCGGCCACCGAGGCGTCGAAGTACTTCAACTCCACCGACGGCGCCCTGCGTCCGTTCGCGGAGTTCTCGAAGGAGTACGCCGTGCTGCGTCCCGAGACCCCCGCGTACGCGGTGATCTCGACCACGTTCGAGACGGCGGCCAAGGACATCATGAACGGCGCCGACGTGCAGTCGGCTCTGGATGCCGCGGTCACCGAGATCGACACCAACATCGAGTCCAACGACGGCTACGGCGCGAAGTAACGCCGCGCCCAGCGGTGGGGGTCCGCTTCGGGCCCCCGCCGCGCCCCGCGAAAGAAGAACCTGATGACCGTGTCTCCTCCGGTCGCCGCGGCGAAGCAGCCGCGCCGATCTCTCCGCCGCTTCCGCTCCTCCCGCGGGCGCGAGACGTGGGCGGGCCTGGCGATGATGGCCCCCGCCGCGCTTCTGCTCCTGCTGTTCCTGATCGTCCCCGTGCTGCTGGCCTTCACGCTGTCGTTCACCAACGCCCGCCTGATCTCGCCCAACCCGCCGCGTTTCGTCGGTCTCGACAACTTCTTCCGGGCCTTCACCGCCGACCCGGTCTTCCTGCAGTCGGCGTTGAACACCTTCCTGTTCGCCCTCGTCGTGGTCCCCGTCCAGGCCGGCCTGGGCCTGCTGCTGGCGGTGCTGGTCAATCAGAGACTGCGCGGCACGACGTTCTTCCGCGTCGTCTTCTTCATCCCGGTCGTCACTTCGATCGTCGTGGTGTCGATCCTCTGGCGCTTCATGTATCAGAGCGACGGCCTGATCAACTCGATGATCGACACGCTCACCTTCGGCGCGCTCAAGGGCGCCGACTGGCTCAACGACCCCAGCACGGCGCTCGGCGCCATCATCGTGCTGTCTATCTGGCAGGCCGTCGGATTCCACATGATCATCTGGCTCGCCGGGCTCCAGACCATCCCGGAGGAGCTCTACGAGGCCGCCCGCATGGACGGCGCGAGCCGGTGGCGCCAGTTCACCAACGTCACCTGGCCGGGCCTTCGTCCGACGATGGTCTTCGTCCTCGTCACCATCACCATCGCCGCTCTCGGCCTGTTCGTCCAGGTCGACGTGATGACCCAGGGCGGTCCCCTCAACTCGACGTCGACCGTCGTGTTCCACGCCGTGCGCAAGGGCTACGAGCAGCAGGAGATCGGCTACGCGGCCTCCATCTCGCTGCTGTTCTTCGTCGCCGTGCTCATCATCGCGCTCATCCAGCGCTGGTTGACCCGAGAGAAGAACTGACATGACCAGCACCCTCGAGCGCCCCGGCGGCGCCGCCCGCGCCTCGCGCCCCGCACGTCAGGGGTCGTCCGTCCGCACGCGCACCCGCTCGTCGGAGGGCCGCAACGGCCGCATCCTCACGTACGTGTCGATGTCGATCCTCGCGGTGTTCTTCCTCTTCCCGCTGGTGTTCATGTTCGTGTCGAGCCTGAAACCCGACGCGCAGATCCTCCGCGACATCAACTCCCCGGCGGCGTTCCTCCCCACCGGCGAGATCAGCCTCGACAACTATTTCGGCGTCTTCGACCGCGTTCCGGTGGCGCAGTTCCTGTTCAACTCGATCCTCGTCACCGTGCTCACCGTCGGCCTCGGGCTGATCGTGAACTCCCTCGCCGGCTTCGCCCTGTCGCGCCTGCGGTGGAAGGGCCGGGTCGTCGTGTTCGCGCTCATCATCGCGACCCTCATCGTGCCGTTCGAGACCATCGCGGTGCCGATGGTCTACTGGGTCAATCAGCTGCCGACCCTCGTCATGGAGGGCGGCGTGCTGAAATACGACTTCGGCTGGCTGAACACCTACGAGGTGCAGATCGTGCCGTTCATCGCGAACGCGTTCTCGATCTTCCTGTTCGCGCAGTACTTCTCGACCATCCCCACCTCACTCGACGAGGCGGCCCGCATCGACGGGGCGAGCTGGTTCACGATCTACCGCCGCATCATCGTGCCCCTTTCGGGTCCGGCGTTCGCGACAGTGGCGATCCTGACGTTCCTCCCCGCGTGGAATCAGTACCTGTGGCCCCTCATGGTCGTGCAGAAGGAGGAGCTGCGGCCCGTCATGGTCGGTATGCAGTACTTCTTCCAGCTCAACACCGCGTGGGGCGAGGTCATGGCCTACACCTCCTTGATCACCCTGCCCGTGCTGATCGTGTTCCTGGTCTTCCAGCGCGCCTTCGTCAGCAGCATCGCGGCATCCGGGGTCAAGGGATGACACGAGAATTCGATGTCGTGGTGCTCGGAGGGGCACTCACCGACATCACCACCCCTTCCGCCGGGGCGGCCGAGCGCCCCGGCGGAAGCCCGGCCGCCGCCGCTATCACCGTCGGTCGCCAGAGCATCGACCCCCCGACCCGAGAAGACCCGCAGCTTCCCGCTGCGCTGAAAGAGAGTGCCTGACGTGTTCGACCTCGCCGATTCCTACGTGTGGGATTTCTGGTTCGCCGACGACGGTGACGCCTACCACCTGTTCTTCCTCTATGCGTCGCGCGCACTGCACGACCCGGAAGACCGTCACTACCGCGCCTCGGTGGGCCACGCCGTCTCGACCGACCTCGTGTCGTGGGAGCGCGTCGCCGACGCCCTGGTGCGCGGAGGCGCCGACGACTTCGACGCCCTCGCCACGTGGACGGGCTCGACCGTGCGCCGCGCCGACGGGACCTGGTTCCTCTTCTACACGGGCTCGCGTTTGGACGACGACGGCCGCAACGTGCAGCGGATCGGCTACGCCACGAGCACCGACCTCTTCACCTGGCACAAGAACCCCGCGAACCCGGTGCTCGAGGCGGACGGCACGATCTACGAGCGCCTGGCGAACAGCGACTGGCACGACGAGGCCTTCCGCGACCCGTGGGTCTTCGCCGATCCCGCAGGTCGCGGCTGGCACATGTACGTCACCGCCCGCGCGACGCACGGCCCCCTCAACGGTCGGGGTGTCGTCGCGCACGCGACGTCGGACGACCTCGAGACGTGGCAGCTGCAGGCGCCGGTCACCGCTCCGAGCGACGACGGCTTCGGGCAGCTCGAGGTGACCCAGGTCGAAGAGGTCGACGGCCGCGCGGTGCTGCTGTTCTCGTGCATGACCGCCCAGGCGATGGATGCCGTGCGGGAACGCCACCCGCGCGGTGCGGTGTGGGCGGTGCCCGCCGACAGCGTGCTCGGCCCGTTCGACATCGCCACCGCGACGCCGATCACCGAAGACGACCTCTACGTCGGGCGCCTGATCCGGGACCGGGCGGGCGCGTGGCAGTTGCTGGCCTTCCGCAACGTCGGCCCCGACGGCGGCTTCGTCGGCGGTGTCACCGACCCCATGCCCGTGGGCTGGGACGGCGACCGCCTCGTCGTGAAGCAGCCGGCCCTCTCGGTCTGACCCCGATGCTCGAGCGCGCTCGGCGTGTGCGGCGCTGCGTTTCACCCCGTCGGATCCAGGGAGGTTCGAGGGGGTGTCTTGCGCCGTGGGCGCGGTCGACACCGCGAACGAGCTGACCGACCGGGAGCCGACCCCGGGCGAGGTCAGCACACCCCGTACCACCCCGCAAGAGGGGATGCCGCGTCCCGGCGCATCGGTAACGTCGGCGATCCGGCGGGCACCGACCGGCGCTCCGCCACTGACGACGAGAGGCACGCCCATGGCATCCGAAATCTCCGACCCCTCGCAGGCCGCCGCGGACGAGAACGCGTACGAGGGCGCCGACGTCGAAGTGTCGCCCACCGAGGGCGCTCCCGACTCGGACGCCGATACCTCCTCGAGCTCCGAGGGCGAACCCAAGCCCGGCGGCCTCGGCACCGACGGCACCATCCCCAGCGACCCCGACGGCGTCGCCGCGGGTCACTCCGACACCGCCTCGCACTTCAACGCCGAGGAAGACGACGAGTCGGCCTGAGCGGTGGCCGCGCGATCGAACCCGGTCGCGCGGCTCCCACGCTGTAGAATGGGTAGCGGTGCGTCGGGAAGTCTGGTCGACATTCTGTCGATCGACCCCTGAGGAATCTTCATGAGCCACGAGACCGTGCGCGCCCCGAGCTGGCCCGGCTACGCCGAGGTGCATCGCGTCACCACCCTCCTCCGCCGCGAATCCGTCGGCGGCATGCTGCTGGTCGTCGCGGCGATCGCGGCCATCATCTGGGCGAACTCCCCCGCGTCCGAGTCCTACTTCGCGCTGCGCGACTTCCGGTTCGGCTACGAGCCGTGGCATCTCGAGTTGAGTGTGGGCGCGTGGGCGGCCGACGGCCTCCTGGCCGTGTTCTTCTTCATGGTCGGGCTCGAGCTCAAACGCGAGATCGTCGTCGGCAGCCTGCGACGGCTGAACACCGCGATCGTTCCGGTGACGGCCGCCGTCGCCGGCGTCGCCGTGCCGGCCCTCATCTATGTCGCCATCGTCCACACCCAGCCGAGCCTGCTGGCCGGATGGGCCATCCCCACCGCGACCGACATCGCGTTCGCCGTGGCGGTCCTCGCCCTCGTCGGCTCGCATCTGCCCGGACCGCTGCGGATCTTCCTGCTGACCCTCGCCGTCGTCGACGACCTGATCGCGATCGCGATCATCGCAATCTTCTACACCAGTGACATCTCACTGCTGCCACTGGCCATCTTCGCCCTGCTCGTCGCGGTCTACGCCGTCATCGCGCACCGGGGGCGCGCCTGGTTCGCACGCACCCCGTGGGGCGCGTGGCTCGTGCTGCTGCCGGTCGGCTTCGCGGCCTGGGCGTTCCTGCACGCGTCGGGTGTGCACGCCACGATCGCCGGTGTCGCTCTCGCCTTCACCATCCCCGTCGCGGCGTCGCGTCGCCAGCCCGAGATCCGCGGCATGGATCTCGCGGAACAGTTCGAACACCGCTTCCGTCCCCTGTCGTCGGGCATCGCCGTACCCCTCTTCGCCTTCTTCGCCGCGGGCGTCTCGGTCGGCGGCGGCGAGGGACTGATGCGCGCCGTCTCGGACCCCGTCACGATCGGCGTCGTCGCGGGGCTCGTGCTCGGCAAGCCGCTCGGCATCCTGCTCGGGGTGCGCCTGCTGACGCTGGTGACGAAGGTACGACTCGATCCTGCCTTGAAGTGGATCGACCTCGCCGGAGTCGGCCTGCTCGCCGGCATCGGGTTCACGGTGTCGCTGCTCATCGCCGAGCTGAGTTTCCCCGAGGGCTCGCCGCACACCGACGACGCCAAGATCGCGATCATGGTCGCGTCCCTCCTGGCATCCGTGCTCGCCTCGGCCGTGCTGCTCGTGCGCAACCGGCGCTACAAGCAGCTCGCGCTCGAAGAGGACGTGGATGCCGACGGCGACGACGTTCCCGATGTGTACCAGCAGCCGGCCGAACGCGACCGCTGACGGGCGTCAGCCAGGCGAACGCAGGCTCAGGCCGACGCGCGCTCCACGACCTCGGTGGGCAGGATGGTCGCGTGCGCCGCGGGGCGACCCGCGAGCACGTCGAGGAGCACGGATGCCATCTGCCGCCCCTGTGCGAGCGAGGGCTGGCGCACGGTGGTGAGAGCGGGGGTGAGGGCGGTCGCGACCGCGGAGTCGTCGAAGCCCATCACCGCCACGTCACGTCCGGGTTCGATGCCCCGTTCGCGCAGAGCCGCGTACGCCCCGCGCGCCATGAGATCGCTCGCGACGAAGAAAGCGTCGGGCCGCACGTCGGCGTCGAGGATGCGACTCATGGCGAGGGCGCCGCCCCTCTCGGTGAAGTCACCGTCCTCCACCGCCACGGGCGTGAGTCCCGCCGCGGCCATCTCGTCGCGGAACCCCTGCAGACGGTCGATGCCGGCCGGCATGTCGGGCGGACCCGACACCGTGGCGATACGACGGTGCCCGCGCGCGATCAGGTGAGCGGTGGCGCTCCGGCCGCCCTGGACGTTGTCGACGTCGACGAAGTAGTCCTCCTCGCGCACCCGCGCCGGTCGGCCGCCGTAGACGACGGGCACCACGTCGGCGATGCGCTCGAGGAACGTGTCGCTCGTGTGGTGCGACGCGACGATCGCCCCGTCGACGCTCCCGCCGCGCAGATACCCGAGTGCTTTGGCGCTGACGTCGTCGCTGGCGATCAGCATGTTCATGATGTAGTCGCTCTCGCCGATCACCTCGCCGATGCCGGCGACGATCGACGCGAAGAAGGGGTCGCCGAAGAAGCGGTCGGTCTGCTCGGGGATGACGAGCGCGATGGCGCGTGTCTGCCGGCTGGCGAGGGAGCGCGCCGCACGATTGGGGACGTACTGCAGGTCGTCGATCGCTTGGCGCACGGCTTCGAGGGCCGCGGGAGAGACCGCGGTGGAACCGTTGACCACGCGAGACACCGTCGATCGTGAGACGCCGGCGCGGGCCGCCACCTCCTCGATGGTGGCGGCGCCTCGAACGGGTGCGAGTTCCATCGCGATGCCTCCTCGGAGCCCTCGCGCGAGGGTCACACCGCGGGTTCGGTGGCCAGTGCGCGCTCGGCGATGATGTGAGCGTACTGCCGGCCGGAGTCCTTCACGGTCCGCTCCTGAGTCTGGTAATCGACCGACACGATGCCGAAACGCTTGGCGTAGCCCCAGGCCCACTCGAAGTTGTCCAGGAGCGACCAATAGAAGTAGCCACGCACGTCGACGCCCTTCTCGACGGCATCCAGCACGGCAGCCAAGTGCGCCTCGACGAACTCGACGCGCTCGGTGTCGTGCACGCGGGTCTCGCCGTCCTCGACCACGACCTCGTCGTCGTACGACGCGCCGTTCTCGGTGACGTAGAGCGCCGTGCCGGCGGGGGCGGAGTACTCCTCGCTCACGCGCTCGAGAAGGCGCGTGAGCCCCTCGGGCTGCACCTCCCAGCCCATGTTCGTGCGCGACAGGCCCCGGTCGTGCCAGTACAGGTTCTCGTGCGCGGGGAACGGCTTGCCGATCGGCCGCGTGGTGGGTGCGTCACCGGCGGGCGGGTCGACCTCCGGCGGCGCGCCTCCCACGAACTCGCCGTGGTAGTAATTCACGCCGAGCGAGTCGATCGGGGTCGAGATGACATCGAGGTCGCCGGGCTGCACGGCGTCCTGCCAGCGGGCCACGGCCTCGGCATCGGTGTCGCGGAAGTCCTTGATGATGTCGGCCGGATACGCGCCGCGGAACACCGGGTCGAGGAACCAGCGGTTGAACTGTCCGTCGATCCGCCGCGCGGCGTCGAGATCGGCGGGGTTCGCCGGGTCCACGGCATCCGCCACCGTCAGGTTCAGCGTCAGACCGAGGTTCAGCGAGGCGTCGCGCGCGCGCAGCTCGCGAACGGTCTGGCCGTGCCCGAGAAGCAGGTGGTGGGCGGCGAGCATGCCCTCGGCCTGCGAGTAGTGACCGGGGGCGTGGATGCCGGCGGTGTAGCTGAGGAACGACGAGCACCACGGCTCGTTGAGGGTCGTCCAGACGTCGACGCGGTCACCGAGGGCGTCGTGCATGTCGAGCGCATACTCGGTGAAGCGCTCGCTCGTCTCGCGGACGGTCCACCCGCCCTTTTCCTGCAGCGCCTGCGGGAGGTCCCAGTGATACAGCGTCAGCCAGGGCAGGATGCCCGCGTTCAACAGCTCGTCGACGAGACGCTTGTAGAAGTCGACGCCCTTCGCGTTCAGCGCCCCGCCGTCGGGACGCACCCGCGCCCACGAGGTCGAGAAACGGTAGGTCTGGAGGCCGAGTTCCTTCATCAGCCGCACGTCGTCGGCGAAGCGGTGGTAGTGATCGCACGCGACGTCGCCGTTGTCGGCGTTGATGACGGCGTCGGGAACGCGGCAGAACGCGTCCCAGATGGATGCCGTGCGGCCGTCCTCGAACGCCGCTCCCTCGATCTGGTAGGCGGCGGTGGCGGCACCGAAGAGGAAGCCGTCGGGAAACGCTCGGGTGTGGGACATGGTTCGGGTTCCTTCCGTGGGCGCGAGGGTCATCCCTTGACCGCCCCTTGCATGATGCCACTGACCAGCTGCTTGCCCGCGAACACGAACAACAGCAGCAGCGGGATCGTCGACAGCAGCACGCCCGCGAGGACGACGGAGTAGTCGACGAAGTAATTGGACTGCAGTAGCGACAGCGCCACCGGCAGCGTGGGGTTCTGGCGATCGAGCACGATGAACGGCCAGAAGAAGTTGTTCCAGGCGCTCACGAACGTGAACAGACCGAGCATCGCCGCGGCGGGACGTGCCGCGGGCACCCCCACGGTGAGGAAGGTGCGGAACGAGGTGGCCCCGTCGACGCGCGCCGCTTCGATGAGCTCGTCGGGCACGGCCTGGCGCAGGTACTGCGTCATCCAGAACACGCCGAAGGCGCTCGTGAGCGCGGGGACGATGATCGCGCCGAGCTGGCCGGTCCAGCCGAGCTCGCTGAAGAGGATGTATAGCGGGACGACCCCGAGCTGCATGGGAACGGCCATGGTGCCCACGACGAAGACCAGCAGCCAGGGCCCGCCGCGGAACCGCAGTTTCGCGAAGGCCCACCCCGCGAGCGTGGAGAAGAACACGACGGATGCCGCGATGAGCCCCGAGCTGATGATCGAGTTCAGCAGCGCCGGCCAGAAGTTGACGGCCGGGTCGCCGATGACGGCGGCGGCGTTGGCGAGGAAGTTGCCCCCGGGGATCCACGAGCGATTCGCGTCGCGGATCGTGGACGAATCACCCGAGCCGATGAGCAGCGACCAGTAGAAGGGGAAGACGCTCGCCAGCAGCACGGCACCGAGGCTGGCGTAGACGATCCAGCCGGGCCGCGAGCCGCGCACCGGGCGGGGACGCCGGCGCGCAGGCGACGGGGCGTCGCGCTCCACGATGGGGACGGGGGCGGCGTTCACTGCGGTCATCGTCGTGTCTCCTCTCCACGGGTGCCGGCCGACGCGGCATCCGCGATCATTCGTTCTCTCGCGATGCGCGCCTGCGCCCGGCGCTCACGTCGGCTGCGGGGATCGCGGCTGCCGTCGTCGCGCACCAGCAGGCGGGTGACGATCATGTTGATCGCGCCGATGGCGAGGATGATCAGGAACAGGATCCAGGCCAGCGCCGCGGCCCGACCGAAGTTCCACTCCCCCCATCCGACGTTGTAGAGCCAAAGGGTCACGGTGAGCCACTGGTTGTCGGCGCCGCCGGTGCCGTACTGGTCGTACATGCGCGGCTCGTCGAAGATCTGCAGGCCGCCGATCGTCGCGGTGATGATGACGAAGATCAGGGTGGGCTTCAGGCTCGGCAGGGTGATGGAGAAGAACTGACGGACCTTGCCCGCCCCGTCGACGGTCGCCGCCTCGTAGTACTCGCGCGGGATCGCCTGCATCGCGGCGAGCAGGATGAGCGTGTTGTACCCGGTCCAGCGGAAGTTGACCATCGTCGCGATGGCGACGTGGCTCGCGAGGGCGTCGGAATGCCACGGGACGGCGGGCAGGCCGAGGTTCTGCAGCGTGGTGTTCACGACGCCGTACTGGTCGCCGAACATGTTGCTGAAGATGAGGGCCACGGCCACGGGGGCCATGACGTAGGGGATCAGCACGCTCATGCGCCAGAAGGTCTTCGCGCGGATGTTCTGGTCGAGCATCGCGGCGATGAAGATCGCGATGATCAGCTGGGGGACGCTGGAGAGCAGGAAGATGCTGAAGGTGTTGCGCAGCGCGATCCAGAACTTGGGCTGCGAGAGCACCCACGCGTACTGGTCGAAGCCGATGAACTCGCCGGAGTTGCGGACGAGATCCCAGTCCATGAACGAGATGACGGCCGTGTAGGCGATGGGGAACAGACCCGTGATCGCGAACAGGACGAAGAACGGCGAGATGTAGAGGTAGGGCGAGAGCTTCAGATCCCACGCGCTGAGGCGACGACCGAAGCCGAACCGGCGGGGCTGCCGGTCCCCGATCGGGGGCTGCGCCGGCCGCGTGGGCCGTTCGAGAGTGCTTGTCACGGTGTCTCCTCCTCGAGACGAGCGGAACGGATGCCGGGGCTCGGGCGATCGGGCCCCGACATCCGTTTCGCGAGAGGGTCAGGACAGGGCGTCGACCTCGGTCGCCCACTGCTGCCACGAGGTGGCGGCATCCTGGGTCCCGTCCTCGACGCGCGTCAGGGCCTTCTGCATCGCGTCGTTGATCTGGAAGTAGAACTGGCCCTTGTAGGGCGACACCTTCACGGCCTGCGCGCGCTCGGAGAGCATCTCGCCCACGGGCGCGTCGTTGAAGTACGCGTTGGTGCTGCCGGTCAGCGCCGCGGCGCTCAGGGCGTCGGTCTGGCTCGGGAAGGTTCCGGCGTTCTCGAACGCCTTGACCTGCGTCTCGGGATCGGTCAGCCAGTCGGCGAGCTCCTGCGCGGCCTCGACGTTGGCGCCGTTGCCGGGCACGGTCAGATACGACCCGCCCCAGTTGCCCGCGCCGCCGGGGAAGACATTGGCGATGTCCCAGCCGGTGACCTCGGGGGCGTTGCCCTCGATGACGCCGAGCATCCAGCCGGGGCAGAGCATGGTCGCGAAGGCCCCGTTCGACAGACCCGCGAACCAGTCGTCGGACCACTGGCCGAGGTGCGCCGACTGCGTGGCGCTGGCGTCCAGCACCTCGTCGTAGATGTCCTTGACCTCGGGGTTCTTCGTGGCCGTGATCTCCCCGTTATCGGGGTCTTCATACGCAGCCTCGACCTGGTTGATGGCGCCCTGGTACGTACCGCCCGCGGAGTCGAAGAACGCTTTACCGGTGGCGGCGACGTACTGGTCGCCGACCGAGAAGTAGGTCGACCAGTCGCCCTCGAGCAGCTTCGCGACCTCGGCGCGGTCGGTGGGGAGCCCCGCCGCGGCGAAGAGGTCGGAGCGGTAGCAGACGCCTTCGGGGCCGATGTCGGTGCCGTAGCCGACGAGTTGACCCTCGGGGCTGGTGGCGGCCTCGACCTTGTAGTCGAGCCAGCGGCTCTTCAGGTCGTCGGGCACGGGCGCGAGCAGGTCGGCGTACTCCATGACCTCGGGCAGCCAGTCGACCTCGATGGCCTCGATGTCGGCGAGTCCGGTCTTGCCGAGCTTCTGGAAGTAGTTCTCGCGGGCCTCGTTGCTGGTCGCGGCCTTGTTGTGGACGATCTTCACATTCGGGTGCGCGTCCATGTACTCCTGCAGGAGCGCGTCGGTGTAGCCGAAGTCGTTGAACGTGGCGATGGTGAGGGTGATCTCACCATCGGTCCCGCCCGAGGCGGAGCCGCCTGCGCCGGAGCAACCGGCGAGGACGAGGGCGGAGGTGGAGGCGACGGCGGCGACGAGCGCGGTCCGCCGCAGGGCACGAGTATTCACGGGTCACTCCTTTGTGGTGGGTGCGGATCGGCGCGGCGGGGCTCCGGGCGACATGCCTATGGGAGCGCTCCCAACCGATCGCCACCGAATGTATGGGATCGCTCCCATGGTGTCAAGGGAGCGCTCCCAAGTCGGCTGCTCAGCGCGAGCCGGGGAGCCGCAGCGCGGTGAGGTCGACGCGAGAACGCGGCGCAGTGAGATCGATCGCGAGAAACGCTCCCCCGACCGAGAAACGCGCGCACACGGCGTTTCTCCCCGCGAACCGCGTTTCTCGCGGCGGCAACACCCACGAACAAGCGCCAGCACGGGCGACCACCACGCGCTCGCGGCGACGGCACGGCTCCCAGGCGGCGGCGACGACGCGGCTCGCGACGGGTGAGGCCGGGAGCCCGCTCCCCTAGACTGGCATCCACAACGCCACCCGACTCCTGGAGCTGCAGTGCCCACCATCGTCGTCGACGTCATGCCCAAGGCCGAGCTTCTCGACCCGCAGGGAAAGGCCGTCGCCGGCGCCCTGTCGCGGCTCGGCGAGAACCGCTTCTCCGACGTCCGCATCGGCAAGCGCTTCGAGCTCACCGTCGACGGTGAGGTCGACGAGGCCATCCTGACGCGCGTGCGCGAGCTCGCCGACGAGATGCTCTCGAACGCCGTCATCGAAGACGTGGTGAACATCGAGGTCGTGGAGTGACCGCCCGCATCGGCGTCATCACCTTCCCGGGCTCGCTCGACGACCGCGACGCCCAGCGCGCGATCCGTCTCGCGGGCGGCGAGCCGGTGGCCCTCTGGCACGGCGAGCACGACCTGAAGGGTGTCGACGCCCTCGTGCTGCCGGGCGGCTTCAGCTACGGCGACTACCTGCGCGCCGGGGCGATCGCCGCTTTCGCGCCGATCATGGCCGAGGTCAAAGACGCCGCCGCCAAGGGCCTGCCCGTTCTCGGAATCTGCAACGGCTTCCAGATGCTCGTCGAGGCGCACCTGCTGCCGGGCGGCCTCATCCGCAATGCCCACCAGCAGTTCATCCGTCGCGACCAGCGCTTGCGCGTCGAGAACGCCTCGACCGCGTGGACGAACGATTTCACCGAGGGCGACGAGATCGTCATCCCGCTGAAGAACGCCGACGGCGGTTACATCGCGGATGCCGAGACCCTGGCCCGCGTGAACGGCGAGGGCCTGGTGGCCTTCCGCTATCTCGGTGTGAACCCCAACGGCTCGCTCGACGACATCGCCGGTCTGACCAACGAGCGCGGAAACGTCGTGGGACTGATGCCGCACCCCGAGCACGCGGTCGAGCCCGGCTTCGGCCCCGGCACGAGCGCTGCGATGCGCTCCGGCGTCGACGGTCTCGGTTTCTTCACCTCGGCGATCGCCGCCGTGGTGGGCGCCGCCGCCTGACGCTGATCATCGCCCGCCGGAGCGGCCCGTCCGGCGCCACTGCCGGCCGGTGAGATCACACGATCGTGTCGACGTCACACGATATGGCCGGTGCCCTCCGTGTGATCCCGACACGGACGTGCGATCTCGCGGGCGTCGGGCCGACGTCTCCGCGACGACCGCGCGATAGCGTGAGGGCGTGACCGTGAAGCGCTCGCCCGACCAGGACGCTCTCATCGATCGCATCCGCACCCTCTGGGAGGTGGATGCCGAGGCCCTCCCCTCCGAGCCGCGACTCGCCGAGCTCACCGGGGCGAGCCGCAACTCGGTGCGCGAGGCGTTGATCCGCCTCGAGGAGCGCGGGTACGTGCACCGCACGCAGGGCGCCCGCACATCGCTGAACCGGCGCCTCCCCGGGGTGGGGCGCCGCATCGACGAGCAGTTCGACCACTCGTTGTCGATCCGAGCCGCCGGCTACGAACCGACGCTCGACGTCGTCGCCGCCGAGCGGATCACGCTCGCCCCCGGCGAAGGGCGTTACGACGACCTGCCCGACGGCACCGAGGTGCTGCGCACGCGCAAGATGTGGCGTGTCGACGGCGCCCCGTACGCCCTCGCCGAAGACATGGTCCCCCTCACGCGTGCGACCGACCTCGATCCGCACCGGCCCGTGTTCGACCTCGCCGAGGCGGCGAACGGCGTCCGCGTGGCCTGGGAGACCATGTGGATCGACGCGATCGCGCTCGACGCCGAGAGGGCCGCGATCCTCGACGCGGAGCCTGGAACGCCGGTGATCGAGATGACGTACTGCGGCTACGGGGCCGACGATGCGATCGGGTACTGGTCGCGGGAGGTGCAGTTGTCCGCGCCGGCGGGGCTGCGCAACGCGCTCATCCGACGCGTGCGATCCTGAGCCGCGTCGTCGGCTGCGGAGGACATCCCGCGAGCGGAGGACTCCCGTGCCTCGGCGTCCGCCCGCCCCGAAGCCCCGCCCCGCCGGTCGGCGTACTCGACCGACGCGACCAGTGACGCGCCCGGCCGCCACGACCGACCGCGCGTTTCGACGATGTAACCGCATCGTGAACTTGTCGGACAAGCTTGTCTCTCACTTGTTGGACAAGCGTACGCTCGTCACACCCGACGAAAGCGAGCCGCCGTGACCGACACCCTCACCCCCCACGTCCTGACCGCCGAGATCATCACGCCGATCGACTTCGAGCCCTACGGCGTCGTGCTGACCCCGATGGAGGACGGCACCCCCTTCACCGCCGAGGAGGCCGTGCTCGACGTGTCGAACGGCATCCCGCGCTTCTACCTCATGCGCCTCGATGACAAGCCGGCCGAGTTCGTGCGCGTGACCCGCCACCTCGAGACCACGCAGACACTGATGGCCGTCGGGGATGTCGAGTGGACGATCGCCGTCGCCGCGCCCGGCATCGACGAGCCCGGACTCGACGACCTGCGGGCCTTCCGCATCCCACCGCGCACCGCCATCACGATGCGCAAGGGCACCTGGCACGCCGGCCCCTTCTTCGCCGATCCGAGCATGGACTTCGTCAACCTCGAGCTCGACGACACCAACGTCACCGACCACCACAACCACCGACTCGACGACGCGTACGGTGTGCGCGTCGTGATCGACGCGGAGTGAGCGTGCTCACCGCACTTCCCGACGCGGCGTCGCGCCTCGCCGCCCTCGAACGCGATGCGGCGCACCAGGCCGCCCTGAGTGCCGGCGACGGGCGATCGTGGGTCCGTGCGCGCGACGGCGTGCGCCCGGTCGTCATCGTCGGTGCGGGGCAGGCCGGTCTCGTGCTGGCCCGGGGCCTGCGTCGCCGCGGGATCGACGACGTCGTCGTGGTCGACTCCGCCCCCGCCGGCTCGGCCGGCCCCTGGACCACCTACGCCCGCATGCACACCCTCCGCACGCCCAAGGACATCGCGTGGCCCACCTGGGGAACCCCGGCGGTGAGCCCGCGCGCCTGGTTCGAGGCGGTCTACGGCGCGTCCGCCTGGGAGGGGATCGAATACTTCCCGACGACGGCCTGGCAGGGGTTCCTGCAGTGGTACCGGGAGGTCTCCGACATCACCGTCGTCCCCTCCACCCGTGTCACGAGCCTCTCACCCACGACCGTCGACGGCCCCCTCGAACTGCACCTCGACGGCCCCGACGGGCAGTGGCTGCTCCCCGCCCACCACGTCGTGCTGGCGACCGGCATCGAGGGTGCGGGCGGCAGGCACCTGCCCGCTCTGCTCGCGGACCTTCCCGCCGAGCGCGTGCACCACACGCACGACGACATCGACTTCGCCTCGCTCGCGGGCCTGCGCGTCGGCATCCTGGGCGCGGGAACGGGCGCCTTCGACAACGCGGCGACCGCGCTCGAGCGGGGAGCCGCGAGCGTCGACGTCCACATGCGGCGCGCCGCGATGCCGCAGGTGAGTCCCTACCGCTGGATGGAGTTCGCCGGGCTCATCGAGAACTACGGCTCCTTCACCGACGCACAGAAGTGGGCGTTCAACGTGCATCTCTCCGCCGTCGACCAGCCCGCGACGCAGAACGCCCTCTGGCGCGCGCACGCCTTCGACGACTTCCGCTTCCTGACCTCGTCGCCGTGGCAGCACGTGGAGTGGACCGGAGGCGACATCGTCGTCACCACGCCGCACGGCATCCACCGCTACGACGTGGTCCTCGCCGCCACGGGGATCGCCGCCGACCTCGCCCGACGCCCGGAGCTTGCGACGGTGGCTCCGGATGCCGCCCTCTGGAGCGACCGACTCCCACCCGAGGCCGCGGCGCAGAACCCCGGCCTGGCCGCGTTCCCCTACCTCGACGACGACTTCGGCCTCGTCAGCCGGAGTGCACCCGAGCGCTCGGCGCTGTCGCGCATCCACATGTTCAACCACGGAGCCCGACTCAGCCAGGGGATGCTGAGCCACCAGATCCCCGGCCTCGTCGGAGGAGCGACCAAGCTCGCGGCGGCCCTGTCGCGGCGCCTGTTCGAGCGGGACTCGACGGCTCTGCTCGAGGAGTACCTCGCCTACGATGTGCCGGTCGGAGTGCAGATCGGCAGGCGCGCGCAACCCGCGTCCGCCCCCACCCCGGCGGCGGTAGCGTCGAACAGGTGACCACCGACAAGCCCCTCATCGTGTCCGTGCCCACCACCCGACTGCGCGACGACCTGCGCCCCCTGCCGGACGGCGTGGAGGTGGTCGTCTGGGACATGAAGGATGCCGCTCCGCGCGAGCGCTTCGACATGGTCGTGCCGCCGTACATGTCGATGGACGGCGTCATCGATGCCCTGTCGAGCGTCGAGGTCGGGCTCGTCCAGAGCCAGTCGATCGGGTACGACAACGTCGAGGGACGCCTGCCCGAAGGCCTCGTCTACGCCAACGCCTCGAGTGTGCACGAGACCGCGACCGCCGAGCTGGCAGTGGCACTCGCCCTCGCGGCGCAGCGGCGCCTGCCCGACTTCGTGCGCGCGCAGGACCGTGGCGAGTGGATCGGGGGCTCGGCCACCGGACTCGCCGACCAGCGCGTGACGCTCCTGGGCTTCGGCGGCGTCGGCCGCGCGATCGCCGCGCGCCTCAAGCCGTTCGAGGTGGAGGTGCGCGCGGTCGCCTCGCACGGCCGGCTGCAGGACGACATCGAGGTCTTCCCGCTCGGTGAGCTCGGCGATGTGCTCGCCGAGACCGACATCGTGATCGCCTCTCTTCCCGGGGGCGACGCGACGCGCCACCTGATCGACGACGCCGCCCTCTCGGCCCTCCCCGACGGCGCCCTGGTCGTCAACGTGGGCCGCGGCCCCCTCATCGACACCGACGCCCTCGTCGACCACGTGCGGCGCGGCCGCATCCGGGTGGCGCTGGATGTCACCGACCCTGAGCCCCTGCCGGCGGGTCACCCGCTGTGGAGCCTCGACGGCGTCCTCATCGCCCCGCACGTCGGAGGAGCGACGGATGCCATGCACCCGCGCATCGCTCGCCTGCTGCGTCGTCAGATCGACCGCCTGCGCGCCGGTGATGAGCCGCTGAACGTCGTCATCGGCGGCTGAGCCCGGGCCGGCCGCCGCTGGCGCCGCGGAACACGCCGACCGGGGTCGGCGTCCGCCGCACGAGCGGTCCGCGTCCGCGGACGGCTCAGTCCGCCGTGGACCGGCGACGAGGCCGCATCGAACGGAGGGTCTCGGTCATCAGCCGTGCGTCGCGGCGACCGCACACGGCCAGCAATCCGACGGCCAGCAGTGCCCAGGCCGCGGCGACGGCGGGCAGGCGGATGAGCGGGGGCAGGGTGTTCAGCACCGCGGTGTCGAGTCCCCACGATCCGAGGGTCGCCAGACCGCTCACCGTGACGGGCACGATGGCGGTGAGAAGAAGCTCGCGGACACGCAGCCCCGCCCGCGGCGCGAAGACGAACGTCCCCGACGCCCAGATGAGCACCTGACCGGCGACCACTCCCCACGCGACCCCCACTGGCGCCACCGGCGCCCATAACAGGATCAGCAGCACCATCGGCACGCGGCCGACGATCTCGGAGAAGAACAGCGCACCCGAACGCCCGCGAGCCGCGAAGCCCCAGTAGTAGCCGTACGCGATCGTCTGGAAGACGGTGCCGGCGGCCAAGACGGGCAGATACTGCATCGCCGGCACCCAGTCGACTCCGAGGACGATCTCGATCAGCGGCGAGCCGCCGACCACCAGCAATCCGGTGACGGCGAGGAGGGCGTGACTGACCAGACGCTGCGCGCGGACCAGAGCGTCGTTGAGTTCGTCGAGATCGTCGGCGACCGCTGCCAGGCGCGGAAGGAGGATGCGGGTGAGGGGGGCCGCGACCTGCTGAAGGGGGAGCATCACCAGCTGATAGGCGCGGCTGTAGAAACCGACCGTGGCCGCGGAGTACCAGGCGCCCATGACGATGGTGTCGACGTTCGTCGTGACGTAGTGCGCGGCGTGCGTGCCGAGCGTCGACACACCGAAGACGAGCAGGCGCCGCATCGGGGCCCTGCGCGGCGGGCTCGGACGCCACCCGGCGGCCACGCCGGCCCAGGCGAGCGAGACGACGCCGGCCACGGTCCCCTGCAGAGCGAGCGCCACGTAGCCCGACCCGGCGAGCGCCAGGATGACGGCCGTCGCCACGCCCACGGCGTCGCCGCCGAGTTCGGACGCCGCCAGACGCCGGAACCGGTCGGTGCGATTCAGCTCGACCTGGAACTGCACGACTGCGGCGCGGAACAGGTAAGCCGGCGCCGCGATCAGCACCACCGCGATGAGCCGGTCGTCGTCGAACGCGCGCGCGATGGGGACGGCCGCCGCTGCCACGATCAGCGCCAACGCGGCGCCGATGGCCGTGTTCAGCCACAGGAGGTTGCTCTTCTGCTGCTGGCTCAGATCTTTCTCGCGCAGCGCCGCCAGGCTCAGGCCGAAGTCGCCGAGTACCGAGGCGATGCCGACGATCGCCAGCCCCAGGCTGACGATTCCGAAGTCAGCGGGCCCGATGAGTCGGGCGAGCACCACGATGTTGACGATCTGCAACACGTAACGGAGCCACTGCGTCGACAGCAACAGGGTCGCGCCCCGGGCGCGGGAGCCGGGGGATGCGTCGGGCTGCACGTGGGCGTCCCCTCCCATCGCGCCGCGCGCGCGACGCATCGTTCGGAACCCTAGGCGGCGCTCGCGGGGGCATCCCGTCTCATCGATCCCCACCCGCCCGGACGAGCCCGATACTTCACCCGGTACCCGTCGAGGAGGGCGGCTCGACGACGCGGCGGCGCCGTCGCGGAGCGCCCATAGCCTGTGCGGATGACTTCCCCAGCCGTCGCCGGTACCCGCGCGCGGGTGCGCACCAGCGACCTCCCTCGCCTCGCGGCCGGCACGCGGAGCCCGGGGGCACGCGCGGCCTCGTACGGTCTCCTGCTGGTGTTCTGGCTCGCCTGCGTGGCGGGCCCGGTCGCACAGACGCTGACGATGAGCCGTCGCATCGCCGTCGAGGGCGCGAAGACGCCCCTCACCCAGGCGGTGGTGGATGCGACGAACGTGGCCTTCTACCTGCCGGCCGTCGTGGCCGTGCTCGTGCTGGTGTTCCGCTTCGTCTTCCTCCGCAACGACCTCGCGCCGGTGCTGATCCTCATCCTGCCCTGGCTGTGGATCATCCTGAACGAGTTCGCCCGTGGCGGGCGCGTCTCGCCGCTGATCGTTCTTCCGATCGGTGTGGCCGTGACGTTCTGGGCCCTGCAGACACACGTCGACGACCTGAAGCTCTACGCCCTGCTGGCCGCGGCTCTCGCCGCTGTGTCGATGGCGATGACCGTCACCGCACCCGCGCTCATGTACATGCCGCAGAGCTTCGACGTCGCATCCGACAAGTCGCTCACGGGTCTGCCCCTGCTCGCGGGCGTCTTCAGCCATCCCAACTCGAACGGGCTGTTCCTCGTGCTCGCCCTGCCGCTCACCCACCTGTTCTCGCGCTGGTATCTCCGCTGGGCGACCGCCGGTGTCATCCTCGCCGCCATCATGTGGTCGTCCTCGCGCACGGCGTTGTTCGGCGCCGCGGTCTGGCTCGTGGTGATGCTGCTGAACCTCCTCCTGCGCGCCTCGCTTCGACGGGTCCTGAGCGTTCTCCTGGTCGGACTCGTCGCCGCCATCGCGCTCATCCCGCTCACGAACACCGATCCCGAGGCCTACACCGAACGCGGAGCGATCTGGCAGTTCGTCCTGTCTCAGCTGCACGGGACGCAGTGGATCGTCGGACTCGGTCACACGTGGTTCACGGATCACTACGACCTGCTCAGCTCCGCACTGTCGACCGCCGCCAGCCACGGGCACAACGTGTTCACGAACTACGTCGTCACGGGGGGCCTCATCCTCGTTCTGCTCATCGCGCTCGTTCTGCTCAACGCCGGACGGATCGCCTCGCACCTGCCGCATCGGCAGCATGTCGCGGCGATGGCGTTCCTGTGCGTGCTGGCGGCGGCCTCGATCACCGAGACGGCCTGGCGCACCGACGCTCCCGACACCCTCTTCGCGTCGATGATCGTGCCGCTCTTCGTGATCGCGACCCAGAGCCGCGTCGTGACGCCGGCTCCCACCGATCGTTCGGGTGAGCTGAGGGGTGAAGTACCCGCGCTCCGGGACCGCTCTCGGCGCCGGTCCGGACGGGGTCGAGACCTCAGAAGCGCCTGACCAGCGTCCTCAGACGGCGGAGGTTCGTCGAGCCGGGGGGCAGATCCCACGTCAGCAGCGACCGCAGCGTCTCGTCGTCCATGCGGCGACCCCGCTGGATCGCCCGCCGTTGCCCGAGCTTCTTCGGCATCTTCGCCACCGCGACGACGACGCCCTTCACGGCCACGACGCCGTTCCCGTGCACGACGGCCCGCCAGAACGTGAGCGTGTAGGCCAGCGCGAGTCGCGGCACGACCGTCGCCAGGTACCGGCGCGGGACGTTCTTGGCCACGACCCAGAACAGGTTCTTCAGCGTCTGGTACGTGGTGAACCCGGGAATGCGCCCGCTCGTCGCGCCGATCCGGTGAGAGGCGACGGCCGCGGGCGCGAGAACCACACGCCACCCCCGCAGGCGCGCTCGCCAGCTCAGATCGACGTCTTCGAAGTACGCGAAGAAGTCCTCGTCGAACAGACCGACGTCGCGGAGCATGTCGGCGCGGTACAGGGTCGACCCCCCGCTGGCGCCGAACAACTCGGTCAGGGCGTCGTAGGCATCCAGATCCTCTTCGCCACGGCCGCGCGGGAAGGGCAGTCCCCAGATCGAGTAGCACTCGCCGGTGCTGTCGAGTCGGGATCCGTCGATGGTCACGAACTTGCTCGCCACCATCCCCACGCGCTCGTCGCGCGTCATCTCATCGACGAGGTGCTCCACCCACCTCGGATTGGCGATCGCGTCGTTGTTCAGCAGAGCGACGAAGTCGTGGCCGCGGTGCAGGGCGTACCGGAGCCCGACGTTCACCCCGCCCGCGAAACCGAGGTTCACCGGCTGCACCAGCAACGTGACCTCGGGATAAGACTCGCGGAGCATCTCCACGGACCCATCCGTCGATCCGTTCTCGACCACGACGATCTCGACCGGAACGCTCTGACCCCGCAGCGATTCGAGGCACGCGGGCAGATCGTCGCGCCCGTTCCAGGTGGGGATGACCACCGCCACGCGGGCGTCCACGGTCATCGCCCGCCTCCCCGTCCGACGAGGGCGCTCTCGAGACGCTCCGGGAACGACGTCGAAGAGAACGCCGAGACAGCCCACTCGCGCGAACGGCGCGCATCATCCCATGCGGCCTCGGGATCGTTGAGGACGCGCAGGAGGGCGTCCGCGATGCCGGCAGCGTCGTCTTCGACCGTGAGGCCCGATGTATCGCCCTCGCCGACCAGTCCTTCCGCCCCCACCGTCGTGGACACCACCGGGATTCCGCGCATCATCGCCTCCACCGTCTTGAACTTCAGCCCCGCACCCATGCGCAGGGGAACCACGACCGCCGTCGCCGCCGCGTACGACGGCTCCAGCGAGGGCACCTCGCCCGTCACCTCGAGGAGAGGATCCGCCCCCGCCGCTGCGACCATCCGCGCGGTGGGGCCGGCGCCGGCCAGCACGAATCGGACCTCGGGTCGCCTCTCGCGCACGAGCGGGATGATCTCGTCGATCAGCCACTCCGCGGCCTGCGCGTTGACCTCGCGGAAGAACGCCCCGACGAAGACGACCGTCGGACGACCGGCCGGCAGGACGCGATGCTCGTCGGCCGCACCGCCCTCGAACGGGGGCCGCAGCACGACGGCGGGTGCGGCTCCCCCGCTCAGCTCGCGCACGTAGCGGGCGTCCTTCGCGCTGAAGACGATCACGGCATCCATCTCGCGGTACAGCCGTCCCTCGTCGCGCGCGACGCTCCATCGACGCCAGATCCCGAGCAGGCGGGCCAGCGACCGTGTCCGCGTCGTGGCGAACACGCGCTCGTAGGTCTGCGCGATGACGTCGTGGGCCGTGACCACGCGGCGCACCCGAGAGTGCGCGCGGCGGGCGGACAGCGCGAGCCAGCCCATCTCGGTCCACTGCGCCTCGATCAGTTCGCCGTCGGCGAGGGCGGTCTGCGCGGGACGCGAGCGTCGGACCGCCTGGCGGAAGCGATGGGGCGGCCGCACGGGGAACAGGCGGATCTGCTGGGTGTCCCACCACTCGGCGAGTCGGCCGGAGAACAGCGGGTCGCACACCACGACCTCCACGTCGAGCTCGTCGCGGAGGAGCCGGGCGTTGTCGCCGTTGCCCCGCCAGCCGGGGGCGATCACCGTGACCGTGTGGCCCCGCTCGCGGAGCGCGCGGAGGTGGGCGAGGACGTACTGCCCGCCCGCGTGGGGAATCCCCGGGTACGGGACGTGCGCCATCAGACTGACGATCCGCATGTCTTCTCCTCGCACGGGGCTGCCTGACGGACCCGCACGGACAGGCGGGCGTCCCGGGGAAGCTATCAATGCGCCGGGCAGGGGCGGTCGCCGCACCGTCGGGGGCGACACCCCCGGCGTCGCCCGCTCTCAGACGGGGCGCACGCCCGAGCGACCCTCTGCGCGACGCGCGGCTCCACCACTTCACCTGTTCTTTCACCCGCTCGACGGGTGACGACGACGGCCACGTCGCGCGGAGCCGCCGCGACCGAGACGGTCATAATCGGCGACGTCCCGACCGAGAAGAGACCAGCCCGTGGATGCACGACGCCCGCACATCGTCATCGATGCCCGTTCGATGTTCACCTCGACCGGCCGCTACACGCGCAAGCTCGTCGAGAACCTCGAGCGCATCGACACCGAGCACCGATACACGATCGTGCTCCCGCGGGCGCAGTACGACGACTGGGAGCCGAGCAGTCCGCTCTTCGCGAAGGCCGCCACCGACACCCCCTACTTCTCCCTGCGGGAACAGACGACGTTCTCGCGCGAACTGCGCGCGCTGAAGCCCGATCTCGTCCACTTCGCGATGCCGCAGCAGCCGCTCTCCCTCGGCAGTCCCCGGGTCACGACCTTCCACGACATGACGCTGCTGAAGATCCGGAACCACAAGAAGCATCCGGTCGTGTCGCTCGCCAAACGCGCCGTCGGCGCCGTCGCCTTCACCGCCGTCGCCCATCTCTCGCGCGTCAACCTCGTCGTCAGCGCCTACTCGGGACGCGATCTGCTGAAGTACACCCGAGCCGCGGCGGGCGGGGTGACGCTGACCTACCCCGCGGCGGATGCGATCACCGAGACCCCGGCGCCCGTGGAGGTACCGTTCCGACGCTTCGTGCTGTACGTCGGAACGCAGGTGCCCTACAAGAACCTCTCCGCTCTCATCCGCGCGGTCACGGCGCTCGGCGCCGCCGACGAGTCGCTCGGGCTCGTGGTCGCCGGAAAAGTGGACGACGACGGACAGCGGTTGATCCGCGACCTCGGCGACCGGGAGCGCGCGGCGACGCACTTCACCGGCTTCGTGTCCGACGGGCAGCTGAGATGGCTGTACGAGAACGCGGCGGTGTACGCGTTCCCCTCGTTCTACGAGGGATTCGGGCTCCCCGGCCTCGAGGCCATGCGGCATGGCTGCCCGGTGGTCAGCAGCGACGCGACCTGCCTGCCGGAGGTGTACGGCGACGCCGCGGTGTACTTCGACCCCTCGGAGGGGGCGGAGATCGGGGCAGCCGTCTCGCGCGTGTTGGCCGACCCCGAGGTGGCGGAGGGGTTGCGCGCGCGCGGGTATCGACGGGCCGAGATGTACTCGTGGCACCTCATGGCGCAGCGCACCCTGGACGCGTATCGGGACGCGCTCGCACGCTGACCGGAGAACCGGTCGGAGGGGAGTGAATGCGGGGGTGAATGCGGCCCCCGCCCGCGGAGCGTCCGCGCGTCGCGCTCAGCGCTCGTCGCGGTCGGCCCCCGACCACAGGTCGCCGCACTCGACGGCATCCGCACCCTGGGCGACGAGGTACGGTCGCGCTCCGACATCGCCGCGCACGGACGCCGTGACAGCGCTCCAGTGCTCCCGCCCGATGAGCACCGGATGCCCCGGCGAGCCGTCGTACGCGGCGAACGCGAGCGCGTCCGGTGCGGCGCGACGGACCAGCCGCGCGACGGCCGAGGGCGGGGCATCCGGGGTGTCGACCGGCAGCACGACGACGGCGGACGCGGACCCGGATGCCGCCGACACCAGGCCCGCGCGCACCGACGCCGCGACCCCCGTCCGCCAGTCGGGGACGCGGACGACGCTCACCCCGGCGGGAACGAGCGGAAGCGCCTCGTCGGCGGCGGCGCCGAGCGTCACGCGGATCCGCTCGCAGCCGCCCGCGCGGAGAGCCTGCACGGCGAGCGCGATCCAGGGGGTGCCGGCGGGGGTGCGGGCGAGGGCCTTGGGACCGCCGAAGCGGCGACCCGCACCCGCGGCCAGCACGAGTCCGCAGGGGGGAGCGGAGGGGGCAGCCGGCATGGTGACGACAGCGTAGCGCGCGCGAAACACACCCCGACTACGGTCGGAGGCATGCTCGATCTGGCCGCCGACCTGGTGCCACTGCTCGAGGCGGGCGTCCCCGTCGCGGCGGTGACGGTGACCGGTGTGGTGCGCAGCGCTCCGCGCGGGGTCGGCGCCACGCTCGCCGTCACGCGCGACGCGCGAGTCATCGGCTCGATCTCGGGCGGGTGCGTCGAGAGCGACGCCGTCATGCTCGGACTCGACGCCCTGCGCACCGGTCAGGTGCGCCGCGCGCGCTTCGGGTTCACCGACGACGGCACCGTCACCCCGATCTCCGCGGGACTCGCGTGCGGCGGGGCGGTCGACGTCGTCGCCTACCCCATCGATCCGGCCGCGGTGCTCCCGGCGCTGGCGGACGCACGTGCCGGCGCGGAAGCGACGCTGCACCTCGACCTCGACGGCGACGGACTCGACCTGCACCGCCCGGCGGCTCCGCGACTGGTCATCCTCGGCGCCGGCGAGCACGCCGCGGCGCTGTGCCGGCTGGGCTCCGCGGCCGGATTCGCGGTGACCGTCTGCGACGACTGGGCCCTCCTGGTGACACCGGACCGTTTCCCCGAGGCCGTCGAGCTCGTCGTCGCCGCCCCCCACGAGTTCCTCACGCGGCTTCCCTCCCCCGACGCCCGCACCGCGGTGTGCGTATTGACCCATGACGAGCGCCTCGACGTGCCCGCACTGCGCGCGGCGCTGCGCCTGCCGGTCGGTTTCGTCGGCGCGATGGGCGCGCGCGCCACCGTCGCGCGCCGCGCGACACTGCTTCGAGCCGCGGGGGTGAGCGAGGCCGAGCTGTCGCGACTGCACTCGCCCCTCGGCCTCGACCTGGGGGGAGCATCGGCCGAGGAGACGGCCCTGTCGGTGATTGCCGAGATCGTGGCATCCCGCAACGCCGCCGACGCCCGTCCGCTCCGAGAGGTGAACGGGGCCCGGCTGCACAGCGCCGGGATACACGCCGCCGCCCCCGACGACGCCTCTCTCTCGTGCGCGGTGAGGACCGCGTGAGCGTTCTCATCGTGCGCGGCGCCGCGGCCGTCGTCGAGGGTAGCGGGCGCGTGCGCACCGGTGACGTCGTCTGCGTCGACGGGACGATCGTCGACAGCACCGACCTCGTCGGGGTCGACCACACGGGGGCGACGGAGGTGGATGCCACGGGGTGCGTCGTCACCGCCGGACTCGTCAACGCACACCACCACCTGCTGCAGACCGCGTTCCGCACGTTGCCGGGCACCCGCGGCATCCCCATGCGGGAGTGGCTGCCCGCGATGGCGGCGGCGTACTCCTCCGCCGGTGTCGACCCGGAGCTCACGGGCCTCGCCGCACGCGCCGGTCTCGCCGAGGCGCTGCTGAGCGGAGTGACCACCGTCGCCGACCACCACCTCACGTGGCCGAGCGGCTCGGACACCGTCGGCATGGCCCGGGCTGCGGCGGGCGCGGCGGTCGGGCTCGGTGCACGCCTGGTGTTCGTGAGGGGTGCCGCACGCGACGACCCCCAGGAGGCGGCCGCCTCGGCCGACGCCATCGTGCGCGCTCTCCTCCCCGGCGTCCGCGGCGGTGTCTCCGCCGACGGGATGCTGCAGGTCGCCGTCGGCCCCGCGGGAGTGCACAGCGATCCGCGCGAGACGTTCGAGCTGCTGGGCGAGGTCGCGGCGATGCACGGCCTGCGCCGACGCACGCAGGCGAACGAGGTCGTCGACGTCGACATCGCCCTCGAGCGCTACGGCTCCCGCCCCATCGACCTGCTCGATGAGTGGGGGTGGCTCGCCCCCGACGTCACCCTCGCCCACCTGTGCGCCGTCACCGACGACGAGATCGCCCGCCTCGCGGCATCCGGTGTCACCGCCACCCATGCTCCCGGCTGCGACGTGCCGATGGGATGGGGGGTCGCACCCGTGCGGCGCCTCCTCGACGCGGGACTCGCCGTGGGCCTGGGCACGAGCGGCGGGGGCAGCAACGACGCGGGGCATCTGCTGGCCGACGCACGTCTGGCGATGCAGGTCTCCGCGCTCGTCGGACCGCAGCTGCCGGCATCCGAGGTGCTCGGCATGGCCACCGCGGGCTCCGCCGACGGCCTCGGCCGACCCGAGCTCGGGCGCCTGACCCCCGGCTCGGCCGCCGACCTGTGCATCTGGGACGTTTCCGGAGTCGTCGACGCAGGGGTCGCCGACCCGGTCGCGGGGCTCCTGTGGGCCGCCCCCGGGCGCCGACCCCGCACGGTCGTCGTCGACGGACGCATCGTCGTCGACGAGGGCCGACTCACCACCGCCGACGAAGAAGAGATCGTCGCCCAGCTGTTCGAGAGAGTGCGACGATGACCACCATGGCCCCCGCGATCGACGTCGACGACGCTCCCACCGGCGAGGAACTGCTCGGCGCGCACCTGCGGGGCCTCCGCAAGGCGCGCGGCCTGACCCTCACCCAGCTCGCCGAGGCGGCCACGCTGTCGCACCCGTTCCTGAGCCAGCTCGAGCGCGGCCTCGCGCGCCCAAGCATGGCGAGCCTGGAACGTCTGGCACGGGCGCTCGGCACGAGCCGCGTCGAGCTCATCGCGGCATCCGAACCCCCGCGCACCGACCAGGACGCGCAGCCCTCGTTCGTCGCCGCCGACGAGGGCGTGATCGGCCCTTACGCCGAAGGCACGGCACGCCTGCTCGCCACCGGTGCGCGGCGGTTCGAGCCGCTCGAATTCACCGGCTCGAACGCGGCGCCGGGCGACCACTACGTGCACGAGGAGGACGAGTTCCTCACCGTGCTCGAGGGGTCCGTCATCATCTCGTTCGGCGTCTACGGCGAGCGCACGCTGCACGTCGGCGACTCGGTCTACTGCCGTTCGGGCACGCCGCACCGGTGGCACTCGCCCGACGGGTCGACCTACCGCCTGCTCATCGTGAAAGACCTCGTGCACGGCGGCGGCGCGGACGACCAGGCGGGGGCCGGCGCGTGAGCGGCGGCGTGACGTTCGACGTCGTGGTGCGCGCGAGACGGGATGCCGCCGACGGCATCGTCCTGCTCGACCTCGAGCGCACCGCGGGCACGCTGCCGCACTGGTCGCCCGGTGCCCACATCGACGTCGTGCTGCCCGACGGTCTCGAGCGGCAGTACTCGCTGTGCGGCCCGATCGCGGAGCGGGGCACGTGGCGGATCGGCGTGCTGCGCGAGCGCGAGGGATCGGTCTGGCTGCACGAGAACGCCGTCGAGGGAGCGTCGCTGCGCGTGCGCGGGCCCGCCAATCACTTCCTGTTCGCGCCCACAGCCGGCCGGTCGTACGTCTTCGTCGCGGGCGGCATCGGCATCACGCCGATCCTGCCGATGATCGAGGCGGCCGAGGCGGCGGGGGCGGCCTGGACGCTGCTATACGCCGGGCGCTCGCGCCGCACCATGGCCTTCGCCGACGAGCTGGCCGAGCGGTACGGCGAGCGGGTCGAGGTGTACGCCGCGGACGAGGGACGCCGCCTCGACCTGGCCGCCCGCTTCGCCGCGCCGGTCGCGCGCACCGTCGTCTACTCGTGCGGACCGGCGCGTCTGCTCGAGGCGCTGGAGGATGCCATGGCGACCTGGCCCGGCGGCAGCCTGCACGTCGAACGGTTCGAGGCGAAGGTGCTGGGACCCCCGGTGTGGACGGAGCCGTTCGAGGTCGACCTGATGCTCTCGGGGGTGACCGTCACCGTCCCACCCGAGCGCTCGGTGCTCGACGTGATCGAGGAGGCGGGGGCGATCGTGCCCTCCAGCTGCCGCGTGGGCACGTGCGGCACCTGCGAGGTCGCGATCGTCGACGGCGAGGTCGAGCACCGCGACTCGGTGCTCTCGCCCGAGGAGCAGGCAGCGAACCGCACCATGATGGTGTGCGTCTCGCGGGCCGCGTGCGAGCGGATCACGCTCGAGCTGTAGGACGCGTTACGCGGGTCGCCATGACGACGCCGGTGTTCGATCAGCGGACCCAGTCGGGTTCGCTGGGGCTCGTCTCGAACGTTCGCGCGAGATCCGGGGGCACGTCGACGGATCCGCGCACGCGCAACGGGACCGGGACGAGATGCTCCTGCTCGGGCTGGGCCCCCGCCAGCAGCAGGCGCACCGCGGCGGCACCCATCTCTTCGAACGGCGCGGCGGCCGTCGTCAACATCGGGTCGAGGTAGACGGCGATGTCGTCGTCATCGAAGGAGACGACCGCGACGTCGCGTCCCACGCGAAGGCCCGCTTCCCCCAGCGCGCGATAGGCGCCGAACGCCAGACGATCGTTCAGGCAGATGAGCGCGGCCGGCACCGATCCGTCGTCGATCAGAGCCCGGACGGACCGGTAGCCGTTGATCATCGACCAGGGCTGGACGGGGATCTGGGCCATGGGAACGACATCGTGTGAGCGCAGTGCGTCCCAGATCCCGTCGAGTCGTCGCTGCACCGCGACGGTGAGCCACTCGTCGTCGGGTTGGTCGAGGGATCGCCCCAGGATGACGACGTCCGTCGTGTGGCCCGCGTCGAGCAGGAGCGTCACGATGTCGCGCGCGCCCTGGTACTCGTCGGCCAGCACCACCCCTCGAGCGCCCTCCGCGGTCGCGTTGAGCATCACGACGGGCGTGACACCGACGAGTTCGGGCACCGAGAGGGCATGCGGCCTCGTCGCGGCGTAGATGATGCCGTCGACCTGTCGGTCCAGAAGAGCCTCTATCGCTCCGTCGACCGCTCCGTCTTCGCCGTCGGTCTCGGCGATGAAGAGGACGTGGCCGTGTTTCTTGGCTTCTCTCAGCGCCCCGCGGATCAGCCCGCTCGCGAGGCGGTCGGTCGTGACCTGGTCGGAGATGAACCCGATCACGTGCGACTTCTGTGTGCTCAGCGCACGAGCGGTGAGGTTGGGGCGATAGCCCAGCGTGTCAGCCGCGGCACGCACGCGAGCGGCGGCATCGGCGGACAGTCGCGTGCCCTGCCGGTCGTTCATGATCAGCGACACCGCCGTCGTGGAGACCCCCGCGAGGCGCGCGACATCGGCCATCGTCACACGCTTCTGTCCCACGTCCGCACCTTCTCGTCACCGTTGCCGCGCCCAGCCTATCGATCCGCTTGCTAAAGCGCTTGACACGGTTTGCTAAAGCGCCTAACTTCACTAGTCAAGCGTGTTAGCACGCTCTCCACCCTCAACGCCGAAGGATGCCCGTGTCACTCACCACACCGCGAAGCGGAACTGCGAACGGACGCGGGTGCCCCCGATGCTGAGCCTCGACGGGTCGTGGGTGTGGGATTTCTGGCTCGCCGACGACGGGACCGAGCACCACCTGTTCTTCCTCCACGCACCGACGTCCCTGGGCGACGAGTCCCGCCGACACCGCGCCGCACGGATCGGTCACGCTGTGTCGACGGACCTTGTCCGTTGGGAGCTGCGGGAGGCCCCCTTCTCGGTCGGGCCCACCGGGGCGTTCGACGAGACGGCCACCTGGACGGGAAACGTCCTGCAGGGCCCCGACGGGATCTGGCGGATGTTCTACACCGGTACCCGATTCCTGTCCGACGAACCCCACATGGCGAACATCGAGACCGTCGGCGTGGCGACGTCCGTCGACCTGTCGACGTGGACCAAGCAGCCCGGCCCGGTGACGTCCGCGGACGCGCGCTGGTACGAGACGTGGGGCACCTCCCCGTGGAAGGAGGAGGCCTGGCGGGACCCCTGGGTGTTCGCCGACCCCGCCGGCGACGGGTTCCATATGCTCGTCACCGCGCGCGCCGACCACGGGGACCTGGACGATCGCGGCGTCGTCGGGCACGCGGTCAGCACCGACCTCTCGACCTGGGAGGTGCGCCCTCCGCTGTCGCTGCCCGGCGCCGGCTTCGCGCACGTCGAGGTATTGCAGGTCGCCCGGGTCGGCGACCGATGGGTGCTGCTGTTCTCTTGCTCGGCCGACGCGACCACCACCGCTCGCGCGATCGACCACCCGAACGTCGGCACGTGGGCGATGCTCGTCGACTCGCCCACCGGACCGTTCGACTTGTCGCAGGCACGACCTCTGACGTCGGAGTCGCTGTACTCCGGCCGCCTGGTCCAACGCCGCGACGGGAGCTGGGCGCTGCTGGCGTTCCACAACGACCGCACCCCCGAGGGCTTCCGCAGCGCGATCTCCGACCCCATCCCGTTCTCCATCTCGCCGCAGGGCGAGATCGAGCTGCATGAGGTCGCGACGGCTCGCTCCTGACCACCCCCTCCTCCCCACTTGTCGCGCGCACCGCAGGCGTGCACGCGATGCTTTACCGCTTCCCCCGCCTGCACCCCGTGTCCAACGACGGATATCCACATCAAGGAGAACGATGAACATCACTCGAATGACGCGTCGCGGCATGGTCGCCGCCACCGCACTCGCCACCGGCGCGGTCCTGCTCACCGCGTGCGCCGGCGGCGGAAGCGACGGCTCCGCCGGCGACGGCGCGGGCGAGATCGACATCTGGGCCCTGCAGGGTCAGGACAGCGAGAACGCGGCGCTGCAGGCCGCCGTCGACGGCTTCAACTCGTCGCAGTCCGACATCACCGCGAGCCTGCGTCTGATCGCCGGCGACACGTACACGACGACGATCACCAGCACCCCGAAGGACCAGCTGCCCGACGTCCTCCAGATCGACGGACCGACCCTGGCGAGCTTCGCGTACAACGGCAAGATCACCCCGATCAGCGAGTACGTCTCGCAGGAGACGATCGACAACGCCACCCCCGGATCCATCTCCGAGGGAACCTCCGGTGGGGAGCTCTACGCGCTCGCGCAGTTCGACTCCGCCATGGGCCTGTACGGCAACAAGTCGCTCCTGGATGCCGCGGGGGTCACGTATCCGACGTCGATCGACACCGCGTGGACCTCGGACGAGTTCGCCGACGCCCTCGCCGTGCTGTCCGCGGCGAGCCCGTCCGGCAAGGCACTCGACCTGAACGAGGCCGGTCTCGCCGGCGAATGGGGGACCTACGCCTTCGCGCCGTTCGTGTGGTCCGCGGGCGGCAACCTCCTGACGGACGATGCCGCCGCCGGAGCCCTGGACTCCGAGGCGAGCGTCGCGGCCCTGACGGACGTCGCGGCATGGAAGCCGTTCGTGGACTCGAACGCCGACGGGAACGCCTTCCCCGATGGCCGCGTGGCCCTGGGCGTCGGCGGGCACTGGAACTACCCCGCGTACAGCGAGGCCCTCGGCGACGACCTGCTGGTCATGCCTCTGCCCGACTTCGGCAACGGGCCCAAGGCCGGAGCCGGCTCGCTGACCTGGGGCATCGGAGCGGGTACCGACGACGGCAGCGCCGCGGGCGCGTTCCTGGACTACCTGCTCAACGACGACAACGTCACCGCGATGACGCAGGCCAACGGCGCACCGCCCGCCACCGCGTCCGCCTTCGCCGCCGACCCCCTCTACAAGGAGGGCGGCCCCCTGGCCCTCTTCGGCGAGCAGCTGGCGAACTCGTGCGCATCGGATGCCATCACCGACGGCTGCGTGGCGGTCTACCGACCCATCACCGCCGGATACCCCACCGTCACCTCCCAGTTCGCCAGCGCGCTCTCGTCCGTGTGGGGAGGGTCCGCGCCTCTGAAGGCCCTCCAGGACGCCGCGACCACCATCGACCAGAACTTCGCCGACAACGACGGATACCAGCAGTAAGTCGCCTCACCCACCGCGGGGGTGCGCGCTCCGCCGCGCGCACCCCCACACCCTCCGAACGCAAGAAGGGCAGCATCATGGTCACCCCCGTATCAACGGCGATACCCCCCGCAGGGCCGCTCCCCCACCCCCGCCCTCGTCGGTTCCGATGGCGAGACACCCGCGACGGGGTCGTCATGGTCGCCCCCGCCGTCATCGGTCTCATCGTCTTCGTCGGCATCCCCTTCGTCGCCGCGATCGTGCTCTCGCTCTTCAACGTGCAGGCCGACCTGGCGCGCGACCCGCGATTCTGGGGATTCACGCACTACATCCGCCTGTTCACCGACCCGATCCTCTCGGGCACGTTCCTGCGCTCGCTGCTGAACAACCTCGTCTTCGCCGTCGTCGTCATCCCCGTCCAGACCGGGCTCGCTCTCGTGCTCGCCGTGCTCCTGAACCGGCGGCTCCGCGGCGTGAAGTTCTTCCGCACCTTCTTCTTCATGCCGGTCGTCTTCCCGATGGCCCTGGTCGCCGTCATCTGGCGCCTGATCCTCGACCGCGGCGAAGACGGACTCCTCAACGCCTCCGTCTCGCTGATCACGGGTGGACTCGTCCCCGCGCAGGACTGGTTGGGCTCCTCCGCCACCGCCCTGGGGTCGGTGATCCTGCTGTCGATCTGGCAGGGCGTCGGCTTCCAGATGGTGATCATCCTCGCCGCGCTGCAGGAGATCCCCGAGGAACGCTACGAAGCGGCCCGCCTGGACCGGGCCAACGGATGGCAGCAGTTCCGCCACGTCACCGTCCCCGGCATCCGCAACACCCTGATCTTCGTGACCCTGCTCACCACGATCCTGGCGTTCCGCGTCTACGACCAGGTCTACATCCTGATCCGCACCGCCGGGGCGAACGAGGATGCGACGCAGACGTTGCTGTACACCGCGACCAACGCGATCTTCTCGGAGAACAACCTCGGTCGCGCGTCCGCGATCTCAGTGGTGCTGTTCCTCATCATCGTGCTCATCACCCTCGTGCAGCGTCGTCTGCTTCGCCAAAGGAGCGAGTCATGACCTCCACCCCCCGTTCGCGTCGCATCGCCACGAACATCCGCGACTACGCCCTCATGGCCGTCGCCGCGATCCTCATGTTCGCCCCGATCTACTACCTGCTCGTGGGCAGCCTGAAGCCCTCCGCCGAGGTGCTGGACGGCTTCGCCGGGTTCCTCCCCACCAACCTCTCCTTCGACAACTACGCGGCGGTGTTCCAGGCGCTGAGCTCCGACGCCTCCGGGTACTTCTGGCAGTTCATGTTCAACTCCGTCGCCATCTCGGTCGTGGTCGTCGTCGGCGGCCTCGTGGTGAACTCCCTCGCCGGCTACGCGTTCTCGCGGCTCGAGTGGGTGGGACGCGACAAGGTCTTCCTCCTCATCATCCTGCTCGTGATCGTGCCGTTCGAATCCGTCGCGATCCCTCTCATGGCGCTCATGCAAGGTCAGCGGGACACCCTGCTGGTGCAGATGATCCCCTTCATCGCCAACGCGTTCAGCGTGTTCCTCTTCTACACGTTCTTCCTCAACCTCCCCAAGAGCGTCGAAGAAGCGGCGCGGCTGGACGGTCTGGGCGCCTGGGGCACGTTCTTCCGGATCGTCGTTCCCAACTCCCAGCCCGTCTTCGCCACCGTCGCGATCCTGACCTTCCTCAGCTCCTGGGGGCAGTACCTCTGGCCGTCGCTGGTGACCAGCGATCCGAGCGTCCGCCCCCTGCCCCTGCAGATGAGCGTGTTCTCCGCACGCGTGCCCGTCGACTGGGGACAGACGTTCGCTTTCGGCACGCTGCTCGTCCTGCCCGTGCTGATCGTGTTCCTCCTCTTCCAGCGCTACTTCGTCCAGTCGGTCGCCGGCTCCGCGGTCAAGGGGTGACCGACGGCCGAGCTGCGGAACGGGTGATCCCGCGCGCGCACACGCACGCCTGAGGGGGCGGCGCTCGCGGCGCGGCGCCGATCGAGACGCGGGCGGGGCGAACTTTGTCACGAGGGTCACGCGGGAGAAATACAGCGGAAACGCAGGGTTCCTAGCATCGGAGCATCGCCGGATGTTGGTCACACCAACACTGACGCAGCCGCCCCCTGCGGCTCGCCCCGTCGTCGTGGTTCCCGTCTCGACGCCTGACTGCTCGCCACCCGGAGGCCCTCGTGTCCGCCGTTCCACCCGTCTCGATCGCCGCCCTGCGAGGTGTGCGCCTCGCCTCCGGCGACCTCGTCGACATCGCGCTCGACGGCGACGAGGTGCTGGCGGTCGTGCCCGAGGGAAGCCCCCTCCCTGAGACCGACGGCGAGACGCTCGACCTCACCGGCTATTTCGTCACCGCCGCCGGCGCGGAACCCCACGCGCACCTCGACAAATCGCAGTCCTGGGATGCCATCCAGCCCCCGTTCGGCGATCTCGAACGCGCCATCGACAGCTGGCACGCCTACGCCGTGACCCTCGACGAGGACGACACGTTGCGTCGGGCCCGCTCGACGGCATTGCGCATGCTGGCATCCGGGATCACCGCGGTGCGCACGCACGTCGACCTGCTCCGCGGCGACGACGCCCTCACGGGTGTCCGTGCCCTCGTGCGCCTGCGCGCCGAGCTCGCCGGTCTCATGGACATCGAGCTCGTCGCCCTCGGCGGCCCGACCGTGCCCGACGAGGTGTTCGAGGCGGCCCTCGACGCCGGTGTCGACCTGGTCGGCGGCGCCCCGCACCTCGCCGACGACCCGATCGCCGACCTCGAGCGCCTCATCGCCCTCGCCCGTCGCCGCGACGTGGGGCTCGACCTGCACACCGACGAGAGCCTCGAAGGCTTCGACACCCTCGCCGCCTACGCCGCCGCCGTCACGGGCTGGAACCGGCCCCGCACGGCGGGCCACTGCGTGCGGCTGAGCATGATGGCCGAGACCCAGCTCGACGCCCTCGCCGACGGCATCCGCACCGCGGACATCGGTATCGTCGCCCTGCCGATCACGAACCTGTACCTGCAGGGGTGGGGCGTCGATCGCGGGATCCCCCGCGGCATCGCCCCGATCGGCCGCCTCAAGGCCGCCGGGGTGCGCGTCGCCGCCGGCGCCGACAACGTGCGCGACCCCTTCAACCCCGTCGGACGCTGCGACCATCTCGAGACCGCCTCCCTCCTCGTCAGCGCCGGACACCTCGCCCCGGATGACGCCATGGATGCCGTCACCGTCGGCGCCCGCGACGTGATGGGCCTCCCCCTCGCCGGCCCGGTCGCCGGAGCCCGCGCCGACCTCGTCGCGATCAAGGCGGACTCCCTCGGGGAGGCCGTCGCCTTCGCCAGCGCCGACCGCGTCGTGATCCACCGCGGCCGGCTCGTCAGCCGCACGACCGTCTCGACCGAGACCGCGGCATCCGTCGCCCTCCCCGTCCCCACCCGCTCCGCCGCACCCGCGACGGCGCCGTAACCCGCCCCCTACGGAAAGTGAGCGCCCCCGTGACCTTGGCCTCTCCCGCCCCGGTGACCGTCGCGGATCCCACCGCGCCGATCCTGGACTTCCGCAACGTCGCCCTGACGTTCCCCAACGGCACCACCGCTCTCTCCGGCGTCGACCTCGTCGTCAACCGCGGCGAGTTCGTCAGCGTCGTCGGCCCCTCCGGATGCGGCAAGTCGACCCTCCTGCGCATCGCCTCGGGACTCGAGACCGCGAGCGAGGGCGTCGCCACCGTCAACACCGACCGCATCGGCTACGTCTTCCAGGACGCAACGCTCCTGCCCTGGCGCGACGTGCAGTCCAACGTCGAACTCCTCGCCGAACTCAACTGGCAGCCCAAGCGTGTGCGCACACCCAAGGCGCAGTGGGCCATCGACCTCGTCGGGCTCAACGGATTCGAGAAGCACCTGCCCAAGCAGATGTCGGGCGGCATGAAGATGCGCGCCTCACTCGCCCGCTCCCTCACGCTCGACCCCGAGCTCTTCCTGTTCGACGAGCCGTTCGGCGCTCTCGACGAGATCACCCGCGAGCGCCTGAACGACGAGCTCATCAAGATCTTCGTCGCGCAGAAGTTCGGCGGCCTGTTCATCACCCACTCGGTATCCGAGGCCATCTACCTCTCCACCAAGGTCGTCGTGATGTCGGGGCGCCCCGGTCACCTCGTCGACACCTTCGAGATCCCCTTCGACATGCCCCGCGACCCCGAGATCCGTTACACGGCCGAGTACGCGAAGCTCGTCGGCGAGGTCTCCCACGCCCTTCGGGAAGGACACTCATGAGCACCACGTCAGCAGAGCCGGTCGCCGTCCTGTCGTCCGAGCCCACGGCATCCACTCCCCCGCCCACCCCGCCGCGCGCGCGAACGACGACAGGTCGAGGCGGGTTCGGCGCTCGCGCCGCCGTCATCGGCCCGCCGCTCGCGGTGCTCGTCGTGCTCCTCGGTGTCTGGTACGCCATCTCGATCGGTCTGAGCGCCTCGGGTAAGGGCTTCCTCATGCCCATGCCGCACGAGATGTTCACGCTCGGGTTCTTCGACCCGCAGGTGGGCGCCGACATCTGGATCGCGCTCTTCCGCACCACCGGCGTCGCCCTCACCGGCCTGTTCGTGGCCATGGTGCTCGGCATCGGCTGGGCCATCGCGATGTCGCTCGCGCGCTGGGTCGAGCGCTCCACGTACGCCTACGCCGTGATGCTGCAGTGCATCCCGATCCTCGCGCTCGTGCCGCTGGTCGGCTTCTGGTTCGGCTACGAATTCCTCGCCCGCGTCATCGTCTGCGTGCTCATCGCCCTCTTCCCCATGGTGTCGAACACGCTGTTCGGCCTGCAGTCGGTCGACAAGTCGCAGCGCGAACTCTTCCGCCTGCAGAAGGCAAACAAGTGGACGGTTCTCACCAAGCTCACCCTCCCCGCCGCACTGCCCTCGATCTTCGTCGGCATGCGCACCTCCGCAGGCCTCTCGGTCATCGGCGCGATCGTCGGCGACTACTTCTTCCGTCGCGGTGAGCCGGGCATCGGTTCGCTCATCGCCAACTACCAATCGCGCCTCCAGAGCGCCGAGCTGTTCGCGGCCATCCTCGCCGCGTGCCTTCTCGGAGTGGCGATCTTCGCCTTCTTCGGATGGCTGTCGAAGGTGGCCGTCGGCCGCTGGTACGACAGCACCCTCTGACCCGCACCGCTCCCCTTCCGGATGCCGCGCCCGCACGCGGCGGCATCCGGGTCACCCCCCTCCGTATGCCGCGCACGCACCGCGGCGGCATCCGGCGTACCCGAAAACACCCGCACCCGAGAGCTCCACCCCCGTCACAGAAAGCGAACCAGCATGCAGCGCTCCACCCTCGTCCGCGGCACCGCCGTCACCGGCGCCGTCGCGATCGCCCTCACCCTCACCTCCTGCGCCGGCAGCGCCGCGGAGACCGCCCCCACCGCCGACATGGAGATCGGCTCGGTCGACCTGTCGGCCGACTGCCCCGCCACCGTCGTCATCCAGACCGACTGGAACCCCGAAGCCGAGCACGGTCACCTCTACGAGATGATCAAGGACGACTACACGATCGACGCCAACACGAAGGCGGTCACCGGGCCCCTCATGTCGGACGGCGAGTTCACCGGAGTGAACCTCGAGATCCGCGCCGGTGGTCCCGCCATCGGCTTCCAGACCGTCTCGGCGCAGATGTACCAGGACGACGCGATCACCCTCGGCTACATCAGCACCGACGAGGCGATCCAGCTCTCGGACACGACCCCCACGAAGGCCGTCTTCGCCCCGCTCGACATCAGCCCCACGATGGTCATGTGGGACCCGACCACCTACCCCGACGTCAAGACGGTGGATGACGTCAAGTCCGCCCTCTCCGCCAACGGCGGGGTGTGGCGCTACTTCGACGGTTCGGCGTACATCGAGTACCTCAAGAGCGCCGGCCTCGCCGACGCGTCGATCCTCGACGGCTCGTACGACGGCACCCCGTCGAACTTCGTCGCCGCCGGCGGCAAGGACATGCAGCAGGGCTTCGCCTCGGCCGAGCCGTACGTGTACCAGAACGAGGTCTCGGCGTGGGGCAAGCCCGTCGACTTCGCCCTGATCCACGACGCGGGATGGCAGACGTATCAGTCGTCGGTATCGGTGAAGGCCGCCGACTTCGACGAGCTGTCGCCGTGCCTGACGAAGCTCGTGCCCGTGCTGCAGAAGGCCGGCGTCGCCTACTACGAGGACCCGTCGGCGGCCAACGCCCTCATCCTCGACCTCGTCGACCAGTACGCCACCGGTTGGACCTACACGCAGGGCGTGGCCGACTACTCCGTCAAGACGCAGGTCGACCTGGGCCTGGTCGGAAACGGCACGGACTCCACCTACGGCAACTTCGACGACGACCGCTTCGCGGACTTCTTCGACAAGGCGGGCAAGGTCTACACCGACCTCGGCACCCCGCCCGCGGACGGCTACACGCCGGCCGACCTGTACACGAACGAGTTCATCGACACGAGCATCTCGTTCTGACCCGACGGCCCGGTCCGCCTCGTNCGGCCCGAGCCCCGCTGAACCGAGGTCCCTGAGCTTGTCGAAGGGACCGGAACCCGCGACACCCCCGGTGGCTTCGACAGGCTCAGCCACCTCCGCCACACCCAGGTCCCCGAGCCTGTCGTTGACCGGGGCCCACGACACCCCGCAAGACCCAGGTCCCCGAGCCCGTCGAAGGGACCAGAACCCGCGACACCCCGCAAGACCCAGGTCCCCGAGCCCGTCGAAGGGACCGGAACCCACGACACCCCGCAAGACCCAGGTCCCTGAGCCCGTCGAAGGGACCGGAACCCCGCGACACCCCGCAAGACCCAGGTCCCTGAGCCCGTCGAAGGGACCGGAACCCACGACACCCCGGTGGCTTCGACAAGCTCAGCCACCTCCGCACCACGACACCCCCGGTGGCTTCGACAAGCTCAGCCACCCCCGCCCCCACGGCATCCCTCCCCCACCCGTTCCACCCGGAGACACACCCCATGAGCGACACCGCCACCCGCGTCCTCTCCCTCGAGGACGAACTCCTCGACCTGCTGGGCCCCGCCGCCGTCAGCGCCGAACCGCGCGTGCGCGAGCGCGCCAGCGTCGACGGCTCGCCGATGTCGCCGATCATCGCCGCCCAGCTTCCCCTCGGCCTCGCCGACCTCGTCGTCTTCGCCGCGAACGCCGAGCAGATCGCCACGGCCGTGGCCGCGGCATCCCGCCACGGAGTCCCCATCACCGTGCGCGGCAAGGGCACCGGCAACTACGGCCAGGGAATCCCGATGCAGGGCGGTCTCGTCATCGACACCACCCGCGCCAAGGCCATCATCGAGGTGGGCGACGGCTTCATCACCGCCGAAGCCGGCATCCCGATGGTGCTGCTCGAGCAGGCCGCGTGGGCCGCGGGCCAAGCGCTGTGGATGTACCCCTCGACCGCGCAGTCGACGATCGGCGGCTTCCTCTCCGGGGGCTCCGGCGGCACCGGCTCGATCGAGCACGGCTCCAACGACCGCGGTTTCGTCGCCGCCCTCGACGTCGTGCACGCCGACGGCAGCGCCGAGATCCATCATGTCGAGGGCGACGAGGCCCAGAAGTACGTGCACAACTACGGCACCGCGGGCGTCATCGTGCGGGCGACCGTGCGGCTCGAGCCGCTCCGCGAATGGCGCGGTCTGTGGGCGAGCTTCCCCGACTTCGCCGGCACCCTCTCGGTGGTGCAGACCATCGGCAACCTCGAGCCCGCCCCGCGCCTGGTGTCGGGCGACGGGCCCGAGATCTCGGCATCCCTCCCCGCCGACGACGCCATCCCCGAGGGCCGGTCGAGCCTGCGCGTCATCCTGGACGCCGGCCAGATCGACACCGTGACCGCGATCATCGAGGGCGCCGGCGGCCGGGTCGAGGCCGTGCGCGAGGGGCCGCAGGCCAGCATCCGCCTGTCGATGCTGAGCTACAACCACCCCATCGAGTGGTATCAGAAGAGCCAGCCGCACGAGGTGTTCCACCTCGAGGTCGCAGGCGCCCCGCTGGCCGACGACATCGACGCCGTCGAGTCGGTGTTCCCGGGCTCGCACCTGCACATCGAGTCGACGAAGGCATTCCCGATCGGCATGCTCGCCGCGCCCTACGTCAGCGAAGAGCACGTGTACCGCGGCATCGCCGAGCTCAACGCGATCGGGGTGGGCGTGCACAACCCGCACCAGTGGAACGTCGACTTCAACGTCGAGCAGACCGCCGAGACCGCGGCCCTGACCGACCCGAACGGCCTGTTGAACCCCGGCAAGCTCAACCCCGACTACACCGGCGCGCGCAAGGGAGCGATCATCTCATGACCCGTCTTCTGGCCGAGCTCAGCGGCCCCGCCGCAGCCGAAGCCCTCACCGAGGACTCGATCCTCGTGCTCCCCACGGGCGCGATCGAGCACCACGGTCCGCACCTGCCCCTGGCCACGGATGCCATCGTCGCCGAGGCCTCCGCGACCGCCGCCGTCGCGCGCGCCGCCGCGCAGGGGCTGGACGTCTGGCAGCTGCCGACCCTGTCGATCACGAAGTCGGACGAGCACTCGTGGGCGCCGGGCACGCTGTGGCTCACCCCCGAGACCATGCTGCAGACCGTCGTCGACATCGGCCGGTCGATCCTCACCACCCGCGCGCGGACGCTCGTCTTCTTGAACGGCCACGGCGGAAACGTCGCGCTGCTGAACGTCGCCAACCGCGAGCTGCGCCGCCGCTTCGGGCTGCGCACGTTCTTCATGCCCGCCGCGCGCGTGCCCTCGTTCGACGGCACCGACGGGGGTCCGGACGAGCACGGCACCGGCATCCACGCCGGGCACGGCGAGACGAGCATGATCATGCACCTGCGTCCCGAGCTGGTCGACGCGACGCAGTTCGAGGCCACCGTTCCGGCGCACATCGGCGACTTCCGGCACATCGGATTCAACGGCAAGCCCGTGACCTTCGGGTGGCTCTCGAACGACTTCGGGCCGACCGGGGTGCTCGGCGACCCGACGGGTGCGAACGCCGCGCACGGTGCGGAGCTCTTCGAGCAGAGCGTGTCGTTCGTCGTCGAAGCACTCGAGGAGATCAGCCGATTCGACTACACCGCGTGATCCTCGTTCCGTTGCGGGGAGAGGGGCCATCGGGCCCCCGCGGGACACGACGCAGGAGTTCCGCTGCCCCGCGGTACCCCATGTCGTCCGTATCCGGGGTTACATGCTCGGACCTCCTGCGTTGTGTCGCGCGGGCGCGATGGTCGATCGCCGCGGAAAGGACGGGGGCGTCCGCTGCCGTTCCCCTGCTCGACGCGGCGGCTGCCAGACCACGACACAGGAGTTCCGACCGGCACCGCGCGTGGAGCCTCGAATCGACGCGGCGTCCCGCCGCGCGCCGCTCGAATCTCCTGCGTTGTGTCACGCGCGGGTCGAGGGAGACGGCGTGAGCGTCGCCGCCGAGACCGGGCAGGGCGTCCGCGCCTACGGGCAGGTGCTGCGGCTACCGGGCGCGCGCAGCTTCGTCGCCGCCGGAATCCTCGCGCGCTTCCCCCGCGCGACGCTCTCGCTCGGCATCATCCTGCTCGTCTCGGCCGCAACCGGCAGCTTCGCCTCGGCCGGGCTCGTGGTCGCCCCGCTCGTGATCGGTATGGCGGTCGCCGCTCCCCTGTGGTCGTCGCGCATGGATCGGCACGGTCAAGCTCGCGTCATCCTGGTGTCTCTCGGATGCCTCGTGCTCGCGGCATCCGGTCTGCTCGCCCTCGTGCTGACGGGGGCGCCGTTCTGGACGTGGCTCGTCGCGGCATTCGTCACCGGCGCCGCCACGCCGGACCTGACCTCGGCCGTGCGCGCACGCTGGACCGTGCTGGCCCCGCCGTCGCAGCGGACCGCCGCCCTGGCGCTCGAGACGATCGCCGATCAGATGGTGTTCATCGCGGGTCCGCCCGCGATCACCGCGGTCGCCGCGGCGATCGACCCGGCCGTGGCGATGCTCGGCTCGCTCGGGCTGGGGGTGATCGGCGGCGTGTGGCTCGCCTCGCAGCGGGGTACGCAGCCGACGGCAACGCCGCGCAGCCGACGAAGCGGCGTGGTGCTGCCGCCCGCCGGAGTCGTGCCCATCGCCCTCGCCTGCGTCGCGCTGGGCGGGGTGTTCGGCGCGTTCGACGTGGGCGTCGTCGGGTGGGCGGAGGTCGGCGGACGCCCGTGGCTCGCGGGTCCGGCGTTCAGCGCGTTGGCGCTGGCGATCGCGATCGGCTCGGTCATCACGGGCGCACGGACGTGGAAGCTCTCTCCCGCCGCCCGCTACATCGGCTTCGCCGCGCTGGCCGCGGCGGTCGCCGTCGCCCTCCCCTTCGCGCAGGGCTCGGTGCCGGTGCTGTTCGGCGTGATCCTGCTGCTCGGACTGGCGGTATCGCCGGTGATGGTGTCGGGGATCCTCGTGGCATCCGCCCGCGCCCCCGAGGGCCGCGTCACCGAGACCCTCGCGTATCCGACGGCGGCCATGTCGCTCGGCGTGCCGATCGGCGGAGTCGTCGCGGGCGCGGCCCTGGATGCCACGGGCCCCGCCGAGGCGCTCGTCACGATCGCGGTGTCGCTGGCTCTCGCCGCGGCAATCGCGGCGGTGGGTGAGGCTGTGCTGCGGATGGGGCGGCGGGGGCGGTGACCTGACCCTCGACCGTGGCGACAGCTCGGGGGGCCCGATAGCGTGAGGCAATGAAGCCGGCTCCCGCGACCACCACGTCCCCCGCCTCACCGTCGAGGCGAACGTCCGTGAGCCGCGGACTCATCCTGATCGTCGGGGTGGTCCTCATCCCGATGGCGCTCAACATCGTCTGCAACAGCTGGGGACCGCTCACGCAGGAATCCGCCATGCGAATGGCGTTCGCCACGGTCGCCGGACAGACGGTCGCGATCCTGAGCGTGACGGTCACCCTCGCCCTGACTGCTCTGTCCCGCCGCTGGCGTCAGATCCCCCTGTTCGCCGTCATCGCCGTGTCGATCTTCATCGCGGCGGCGGCCACGATGGGCGCCGCCGCCGACGAGCTTTCCTCGCGGCTGATGGTCATCGACGGGGTGAGCCGTCTGAACCCGTGAGATCCACGCTGCGTCGCGTGTCCGTGATGCACCGTCGGGGACGCTCGCACGCAGACCGTTCTGGACGCTCAACGATCGAGTGAAGCGCCGAGGTGGCGCAGCACCGAGACGTGGCCGTCGTCAGGATGGAGGTCGAGCGTCGCGTGCGGGAGGGCGACCTCCAGCATCCGGGCGTGCCACGAAGGAATGACGCGGTCGCGCCCGCCCTGAACGAGCAGCACGGATGCCGAGACCTCGGCGAGCGCGAAACCCCACGGCCGGGTGAAGGCGAGGTCGTCGTCGATCAGCCCGTCGGGGCCGTCGGCTCCTGCGGCGCCGGCATCGACTCCGAGCGGCGCCCACTCCCCCTCGAGCGCCGCGAAGTCGGCATCCACGAACTGCTCCGGATCGAACACGTCCGTCTCGGCGAACCGTCGGCGCGACGCTTCGCCCTCGGCCGCGGCGCGCAGACCACCGGGCGCCTGCATGCCGGCGAACCACGCGTCGTCGTTGGTGAACGGCGCGGGTGAGGCGAACGTGATCACCGCACGCACGAGTTCCGGCATCGCCCACGCGGACGCGAGGGCGTGCGGACCGCCCCCGGACGCGCCGACGGAGATGACGGATGCCGCGCCCGAACGCTCGAGCACCGGTCGCAGCCCCACGGCGACGTCGGCGACGGTGCGCCCCGCCCGTCGCGGCGAACCGGCGTATGCGGGTCGGGCGACCGAAACCACCGCGAGGCCGTGCGCGTCGGCCGCGGCCCGCACGGGTGGGAGGATCGCCCCGGTCTGCGGGGAGCCGTGGTACCAGAGGAGCACGTCGCGGCCGGCGAGGTCGTCGTGGGAGGTGTGGACGTCGAGTCCGGCGATGGTGCGGCGCATGCCTTCACGCTGGCACGCGCGGCGCGCGGGCGCGAGGCGGGCACGGGCTACAGGATGACGCCGAACTCCTCCGCGAGGGCGGGCAGCTCCTCGTGCAGCACGCGCGACGCCTCCTCGGCGAGCGGGTTCGTCGAGACGCCGCGGTCGTTGACGAGCTTGCCGCCCACGTAGACCTGCTGCAGGTTGCGCAGGCCGCACGCGAGCACGTAGCTACGCACCGGGTTCCACAGCGGACCGACGTCGGGAAGCCGCGGGTCGACGACCACGAAGTCGGCGAACTTGCCCACCTCGAGGCTGCCGACGCGGTCGTCGACGCCCATGATCTCCGCGCCGCCGAGGGTGTGCAGGCGCAGCACGCGCTCGGGCATCATCGACAGCGGGTCGTGGGTGCGGGCGCGCTGCATGAACATGCCCATCCGCATGTTCTGCCACGGGTCGGCGACGTCGGTGCAGGCCTGGTCATCGAGCCCCATGCCGACCTTCATGCCCTGCTCGAGCATCTCGGGCACGTGCGCGATCCCGGATGCGAGACGCCCATTGGATGCCGGCTGCCACGACATGCTGGCGCCGCCCGCGGCGGCATCCGCGATGATCTCGGGCGTCGTCTGGATGAAGTGGCCGAACATCATGCCGGGGCGCAGCGCCCCGGCGTTCTTGTACAGCTGGAACTTCGTCTGCTGGTGCTCGATCGCCTCGTACGTCTCGAGGAAGTGGGCCTGGTTGGTGACGCCGAAGCGGTCCATGACCGCGACCTCAATCTCGGCGGCGTCGGGCCTGGTCGACCACTGCACCTGCCCCATGATCGAAGCGCCGAGGGCGATGTCGGGGTCCATCGCGAGAACGTGGTCGAGGGAGGCCTCGAAGCGGGCGAAGATCTCCTCGTCGGTGCCGACGGTGGCATCCAGCGCGATGGAGTCGACGAAGCGGAGACCCGCGTCATGGCATCCGTCGGCCTGGCGGGTGTGCCACGCGTGGTCGCGCAGGACTCCGCCGCCGTCAGCGCGCTTGCCCTCGACCATCGGCTCCCAGGGCAGCAGCGGGTCGGTGAAGTTGTAGGCCGTCGTCACGCCGTTGGCGAGGAAGTCGAGCGAGCCGTGGAGAGTGGCCCAGTAGATCTGGTCGGGCGAAGCGTTGTTCAGCACACTGAACATCGACGTGCACCAGCCGTAGAGCGTCTGGTCGACACCGAGGCCGCGCGAGCCGCTCGTGAAGAGGTGGCTGTGCGAGGAGACGAAGCCGGGGGCGACGAATTTGCCGGCGACGTCGAGGATCTCGTCGGCCGTGACGCCCGGATCGGGGTCGCCGGCGCCGATCGCGGTGATGCGTCCACCCTCGACGAGCATGTACCCGCGCTCGATGTAGCCGGGGTCGTCGGTACCGGCGGGGACGGTGATCAGGCGGGCGTTCGTGACCAGAAGCGACATGTTGATGACGGTAACAATGGCGTGTTTCCGCGGTGTTCCGGGCGTGGGGCGGGCTGTTTGCGGGCAACCTCGTCCCCGTTATGGCGGCGCATGTCCCACAAAGCGCTGGCTGCGCGCCGCCGTACCCACCACAAGTGGGACGCGGGTCGGGCGGGGCGAGGCAACCTCGTCCCAGTTAGGGCGGAGCATGTCCCACAAAGCGCCGGCTGCGAGCCGCCGTACCCACCACAAGTGGGACGAGGGTCGGGCAGGCCAGAGCAGAGCAACCTCGTCCCCGTTCTAGCGGTGCATGTCCCACAAAGCGCTGGCTGCGAGCCGCCGTACCCACCACAAGTGGGACGCGGGTCGGGCAGCTCAGCCGAACGCCGCGCGCACAGCCGGCGCGACCTGCGCGAGCACCTCGTCGCGCGCGGGCGTCGAGGGGAACACCAGGAAGAGGTGCGGCACGCCCTCACGGCGCACGAAGGTCGTCGGAACACCGGATGCCGCGAGACGGTCGGCGTACGCCTCCGCTTCATCCGACAGAGGGTCGACGGCCGCCGCGACGATCACGGCCGGTGCCGAACCGGCGAGCTCCGGCGCCCGCAGCGGCGCCGCCTCGACGGGCACCGCAGCCGCGGCATCCGACCGCGGCGAGGCCTCGGCGCCCGTCGGGACGGCCGCCCCCGCGGCGGCGCCGAGGTACAACCCCCAGTACCACTGCATCCCTCTCGAGGTCAGCGGCAGGTTCTCGGTGTGCGCGCGGTAGCTCGGGCGCGAGGGGTCGGGCGCATCGAGCGCCGGGCACAGCAGCACCTGACAGCGGATGCCGGGCGCCCGACCGTCGCGGGAGCGCAGTGCGAGAGCCGCGGCGAGGTTTCCGCCGGCGCTGTGTCCGGCGACGCCCAGCAACGTCGGATCGACCAACCCGCCCGCACCGTCGGCGGCGAAACGCAGGGCGCGGTCCAGGTCATCGAGACCCGCGGGGAAGGGGTGTTCGGGCGCCAGGCGATAGTCGACGCTCAGGATCTGACTCCCGGTGGCGGCGGCGAGCGCGCGACAGAGGGCATCGTTGTTGTCCAGGTCGCCGGCGACCCAGCCGCCGCCGTGGGCGAAGACCAGCGTGCCGCGGTATCCGGCGCGGGGACGGTACAGGCGGAGCGCGAGACCCTCGGCATCCGTGTCGATCGACTCGACGACCTCGTCGTCGGGGAGCCGGATCCACGACGGGTTGGCGCGCAGCTCAGCGACGCGCGCGCCGTCGTCGCCGTCGGCATCCGTCGCCCCGGAGGGGATCGTGCCCGCCTGCGCGGCGAGGCGTTCGAGGTGCGCACGCACGTGGGGGTCGGTGATGGCCGGGTGCACGGTATCGGTCACGGGGGTCTTTCTGTTCGATCTCCGAGGGAACGGGACACTCGTCGGAGGAGCGGGCGCACCGGCCGGTCGAGAGCGAGACGGCGGGGTGGCGAAACACCGGGGCGGCGGGGCGGGAGGGCGGAATGGGCGGGTGAGGGACGGCTGACCCGAGCGTATGACGCCGGATGCCGCCGACCCGGCCCCGAACGACGAAGCTTTACGCCGCGGAAACACCGGCGTCGCCCACGCCGCGCACCATGTCGGCATGATCACCCCGGTGCAGCGCGCGGCAGCAATCCTCGCGGAACAGCGCTTCGTCGTCATCGGCACGGCCGACGCCGAGGGACCGTGGACGGCCGCCGCGCAGTACCGTCTGCTCCCCCGCGGTCTGTACGTCGAGTCCGACCGCGAGTCGCGGCACGCGCGGGCGATCGCGGCGTCGGGCCGGGCCTCCGGGGTCGTCTACGACTCGGCCGCGACGGTCGCCGACGCCGACGGCGTGCAGTTCGCCTTCGCGGCTCGCGAGGTGGACGCCACGGGCGCGCGGGACATCCTCGCCGCGCGGCTGCTCCGGGACGCGGTGGGCGACTCCGAGCGGGAGGCGGAGGTCGCGGCCCTCGCCGGCGTCCCGCAGAAGCGGCTGTACGTGCTCGACGTGGTGCGCGCCTACGTCTTCGACCGCGATGCGTGGCGCTCTCGGGGCACCGACGCGCGCCTCGAGGTGGATGCGGCGCGCGTCTGGGAGCTGTTGGCCGAGGCGCCGACACGGTAGGCGGAGGCCCGCTCGCGGCATCCCGTCCTCCCCCGCCGCGCAGGACGGTCCGCAGCGCCCCGCGCCCTCGCGGTGCCGGTGCAGCACCGACCCGGCGCAGCCGTTACGTCGCCGAAACAGCGTCGTCGTCGGGGCGTCCACCGCCGGGCGTACGGTGCGGCCGGGGCGTACCCGACGTCCCGGGAAAGGGCAGCCATGTCTCAGCGCGTCATCGTCACGGGCGGATCCGGCGGCATCGGCGCCGCCATCGTCGAACGGTTCCTCGCCGACGGCGCCCGGGTCGTGGTGCTCGATCGTCGCGCCCCGGCCGAGGGCATGGCATCCGTGTTCTTCCCCGTCGACCTTCGCGATCCCGACGACACCCGACGCGCGATCGACGAGGCCGTCGGGCAGCTGGGCGGCGTGGACGTGCTCGTGAACTGCGCGGGCATCTTTCAGCACGTTCCCCTCCTCGACATCACCGTCGACGACTGGGACCGCGTGCTCGACATCAACGCTCGAGCGACCCTGCTGACCATGCAGGCCGTGGCCCCGGTCATGCTCGAAGCGCGCGGCGGCTCGATCGTCAACATCGCCAGCATGGCCGCGAAACAGGGCGGCGGCGGCGAGGGCCACTACGCCGCGTCGAAGGCCGCTGTCGTCGCGCTCACCCGCGCGGGAGCGCAGGAATGGGGATGCCACGGCGTCACCGTCAACGCCGTCTGCCCCGGGTACGTCCTCACCGACATGGGCGCCGACACCCGATCGGCGGAAGATGTCGCCGCGTGGAGCGCGAAGTCGCCGCTGGGTCGGCTCGGCATTCCGGAGGACGTGGCCGGGGTGACGCATTTCCTCGCCTCACCCGCCGGCGGATACCTGACCGGACAGGCGATCAACGTCACCGGCGGCATGATCATGCACTGAGCGGGTCGCGCGTCGTTGGCGCTGTCGCTTGGCGCTTGGCGCTTGGCGCTTGGTGCTTGGCGCTTGGCGCTTGGTGCTTGGCGCTCGTGGCTGGTCGCTGATCGCCCGAGAAACGCGATCTGCGCAAAGAAACGCCTCGTCACACCGTTTACCCCCGCGGATGCCGTTTCTCAGCGGAACGAGAGACGCTCGCGCCACCGCTCCCCGGCAGAACGACGGGCGCCCACGCCACGGCCTATCTGCACGAGAAACGCGATCCACGCGCAGAAACGCCTCGTCACAGCGTTTGCCCCCGCGGATGCCGTTCCTCAGCGGAACGCAGGGCGAAGGGCGCAGGGCGCAGGGCGCCGCGTCACTGCGAGAGCTGGCGATCGAGGCGGTCGAGCAGCGCCTCGAGGGACTCCTCGAACTCGTCCTCGGCGTGGTTCTCGCTCAGCATCCCCCGCAGTCGCTGAACGTGCGGCGAACCGGCCAGGCTCATCGACCCGTCGCCCTGCGGGATGTCCGCTCCCCCTTCGTCGAGGGGCTCATCGGCGGGCGAGGTCTCGCCGCCGCGCACCGCGGACTCGAGCAGCAGGTTGCCGAGGAGGAAGCTGCTGAACGACCGGTAGGCGCCGACGGCCTGATCGTCGGTGAATCCGAAGCCGATGAGCGTCGCCAGGAAGATCTCGACGACCTCGATGCTGCGCAGCGGGGGACGCAGCCACGGAGCGGCGGGATGCCGGGTGGCGATCAGGGGGAATGCCTTAGGGTGCTCCACCGCGATGCGTCGCACCTCGTGCGCGGTGACCTGCAGGAACCGCTGCCACTGGTCACCGGCGGCCTCCGAGAGCGCGTCGGTGAGGCCGCTCATCAGCAGATCGACGACACCCTCGAGAAGGTCTTCGCGGCCGTTCACGTAGCGGTAGAGCGACATGGCCTCGACGCTCAGCTCTTTGCCGAGGTTGCGCATCGACAGGCCGTTCAGCCCGTCGCGGTCGATGAGCTCCAGCGCCGAGGCGACGATGGACTCGCGCGTGAGCCGGGGGGCGAAGGCCCGGGTCGCGTCGATCGGCTCGTCCATGTCCCTCTCCCTCTCGTGGAGATTCCATGGTGGGCCTCAGCACTGAGGGACGACGGCTGGTTGCGCAGCGCTGCCGCGATGCGGTACTCGCGGGCGGCACCGACCGGGAGAGCGGTCAGCGGGCGAAGAACGGGTCCGGGGACACCCCGATGAGTCCCCGGACCCTGCCTGTCACCGCCCCGCGTCGAGGCTGTCGCTCACGAACCGACGACCCGTCGCCCGAGCACGCGCACCACGAGACCCGCGACCGCCGCGCCTGCGAGCGGGGCGACGATGAACACCCACAGCTGCGACACCGGCAGCGCGCCGCCGTAGACCGCCGTGGCGATGGAGCGCGCCGGGTTCACGGAGGTGTTGCTGATCGGGATGCTGATGAGGTGGATCAGGGTCAGCGTCAGGCCGATGCCGATGGGCGCGAAGGTCGCGTACTCCTTCTTGGCCGTGACCGACAGGATCACGGCGATGAAGATTCCCGTGAGGATCGCCTCGGCGACGAAGACCGCGGCGAGTCCGTAGCCGCCCGGGCTCCCCTCACCGAAACCGTTCGAGGCGAAGCCGGCCTGCTGCGCGGTCGCGAATCCGTCGGGACGCCCGCTCAGTACGAGAGCGATGACGCTCGTCGCCAGGATGCCGCCGACGAGCTGCGACAGGATGTAGCCGGGGACGTGACGGGCGTCGGTACGACCGGCCACGAGGAGTCCGAGCGTGACCGCGGGATTGAAGTGGCCACCGCTGATGTGTCCCACCGCCGCGATGCCGGCCACGAGCGTCAACCCGAAGGCCAGCGCGACGCCGAGGAAGCCGACGCCGGCCTGATTGTCGTCGGCGCTGGGGAAGTTGGCGGCGAACAGGGCGGTTCCCACCCCGCCGAGAACCAGGAGGAACGTGCCGAAAGCCTCGGCGCCGTACCGCGCCATCGAAGACCACTGGCGCGCGTCCTGCTGACGCTGCTCGACGGTCGAATCGGCGACCCGGACGGGTTCGCTTTTCGTCTCCTGCTTCTTCTTACCCATGGCGGTGGTGACTCCTTTCGATGGCCGGCCAGGCGCCGGCGTCGCCCTGTAGACGTCGGCGGACGATCGATCGTCACGCGCGCCATGAGAGGCCGGACACTGCCGTCACTCGTCCAGCGTGGCGCTGTCGAACGGCGGCGTCGGCGGATTGACATCCGCACCAGCAAGGGGATATACGCCGTAAGCCTATTCGCCGAGATACATATCGGCGCACGCCGCGCAACCCCCACGTGACGAAAGCTCGGCCCGGTACGTCTTGTGATTGCAGGCGATCGCGCCGCCCCGGCACCGCCGGGTGAACCCCGTCGAAAAGGAATCACTCATGGCTGACAACGCCACCACCCCCGCTGCGCAGAACGTCCCCCAGGCGGCATCCCGCGTCAACCGTCCGCTGTCCGGACGCGGCCAGGAGGCCCACGCCGCCGGCTCGACCCACATCGCCGACGGCGTCGTGGGCAAGGTCGCCGGTATCGCGGCTCGTGAGGTCACCGGCGTCTACGCGCTCGGTGGCGGCGGAGCCCGTGCGCTCGGTGCCATCCGTGACGCGATCAACGCCACCGA
>NZ_JBQEOS010000014.1:0-52592 GCF_052045385.1 Microbacterium sp. 22296
GCAGTTCACTACCTTCACCGACCCTCGCACCCAGAACCACAGTGGGACCTCACGAAGAGATCAACCTCGGGAACCAGCTCGATGGCCAGAACCAAAACCTTACACCATCCGGTGCGGCTTCGGAGATGCTCACCACTTGAGAGGACGCGGGGCCCTTTCAGGCCGCTCCGCTCTCCCCTGTGGGGCGAACAAGGAATAAGTTACGCCGGAACCGCCAGTCCGTCGAATCCACGCCCTCCCCGGGCGTGTCGCGGTCGTCGGACCCGTGCGGACGCCGGAACGCGAACGGGCCCGACCGACGCAGGAGTCGAGCGAGCCCGTGTGACGACTGACCTCCCAAAGGACACTCCGTCAGGCGTTCGCCGCTTCCGCGGACTTCTCCACAGGCAACGGCCACAAGGCATCCAGGAGCTGACGCACCCACGCGATCAGATTCGCGTCGTCGGCGTCCTGCGGCAGGGGCACCACCATGGCATCCCCGCCCGCCACGAGCTTCGCCTTCGGGTACAGACGCTGCAGGCGTACGCGCATGGACTCGGCGAGATGAGCGGGGGCGATGCGGAGGTTCGATCCCATCGCCACGACGTCGGCGAGTCCCGCCTGAGCGGCACGGCGACGGAGGCGTGCCACCGCGATGAGGCCCTCGACCTCTGCGGGGGGTTCTCCGTATCGGTCTCGAAGTTCCTCGATCACGAGATCGATGGCATCGTCGTTCGCCACCGCGGAGGCCGCGGCCGACAGCTTCTGATAGGCCTCGAGACGCAGTCGCTCGCTGTCGATGTAGAACTCGGGCAAGCGGGCGTCGACCGGCAACTCCAACCGCAGCTCGCTGGGGCCTTCGACGTCGTCGCCGCGGAACGTCGACACGGCCTCGCCGATCATGCGCAGATACAGGTCGAAGCCGACACCGGCGATGTGCCCGGCCTGCTCGGCGCCGAGGAGGTTGCCGGCGCCGCGCAGCTCGAGGTCTTTCAACGCCACTTGCATGCCGCTGCCGAGGTCGTTGTTGACGGCGATCGTCTCGAGGCGGTCGGCCGCCGTTTCGGAAAGGGGCTTCATCTCGTCGTACAGGAAGTACGCGTACGCGCGGTCGCGCCCACGGCCCACGCGACCGCGCAACTGGTGCAGCTGCGACAGCCCGTACTTGTCCGCGCGGTCGATGATGATCGTGTTCGAGTTCGAGATGTCGAGGCCCGTCTCGATGATGGTCGTCGACACGAGCACGTCGGCCCGGCGCTCCCAGAAATCGTCGACGACCTGCTCGAGAGCGTGTTCGCCCATCTGGCCGTGCGCGACGGCGATGCGTGCCTCGGGGACCAGCTCGGCGAGGTGCGCGGCGACGCGCTGAATCGACGAGACGCGGTTGTGCACGTAGAACACCTGCCCCTCGCGCAGCAGCTCCCGTCGGATAGCCGCGGCGATCTGCTTGTCGTTGCGAGGTCCGACGTAGGAGAGGATCGGATGACGGTCCTCGGGCGGCGTCGCCAGGGTCGACATCTCGCGAATGCCGGTGACCGCCATCTCGAGCGTGCGCGGGATGGGAGTGGCGCTCATCGCGAGGATGTCGACATTCGTCTTGAGCTTCTTCAGGGCATCTTTGTGCTCGACGCCGAAACGTTGCTCCTCGTCGATGATCATCAGCCCGAGGTCTTTGAAGATCACCTTCTCGGTGAGGATGCGGTGGGTGCCGATGACCATGTCGACCGTGCCGTCGGTGAGTCCGGCCAGGGTCGCCTTCGCCTCCTTGTCCGACTGGAAGCGCGAGAGCGGACGCACCGTGACGGGGAAGCCGGCGTACCGTTCGGCGAACGTCTCGAGGTGCTGCTTGACCAAGAGCGTCGTCGGTACCAGCATGGCGACCTGCTTGCCCTCTTGGATGGCCTTGAACGCCGCGCGCACGGCGACCTCGGTCTTGCCGAATCCGACGTCTCCCGAAAGGAGTCGATCCATGGGGATCGGCTTCTCCATATCGGCCTTGATCTCGTCGATCGTCTGCAGTTGATCGAGGGTCTCGGCGAACGGGAAAGCCTCTTCGAGTTCCCGCTGCCAGGGTGTGTCGGGCCCGAAGGCGTACCCCTTCGACGCCATGCGCGCCGAGTACAGCTTCACCAGCTCCACAGCGATGTCGCGAACGGCCTTGCGCGCGCGGCCCTTGGCCGCCGCCCAGTCGCTTCCGCCCATCTTCGACAGGGTGGGCGCTTCTCCGCCGACGTACTTCGAGAGCAGGTCGAGCTGGTCGGTGGGCACGTAGAGCTTGTCGCCCGGGTACCCACGTTTCGCAGGGGCGTACTCGAGGACCAGGTACTCCTTGGTGGTCTTGACCGCATTGCGTCCGCCGCTGGAGACCTCACGCTGGGTGAGCTCGAGGAATCTGCCGATGCCATGAGTGGCGTGAACGACGACGTCACCGGACTTGAGCTGCATCGGGTCGACGACGTTGCGCCGGCGCGACGCGAGCTTGTTGACCCCGCGGTTGTCACCGCTGACCGATCGTCCGTAGAACTCGGTCTCGGTGATGACGGCGAACTTCGCCTCGGTGAGCTGGAACCCGCGCTCCAGCGGCGCACACACCACGTGCGCGACACCGGGCTCGGGTGTCGTGCGCACGTCGTCGACGCGGCGCGCCGCGATGCCGCGCTCGGCGAGCACGTCGCGGGCGCGGTCGACAAGTCCCGGTCCGGACGCCGTGACCACCACCGACCAGCCGTCGGCGAGAAGCTGACCGACGTGCGCGGTGGCTCCCTCGACGTTGCCCTGGAACGACGGCACGGCGTCGGCCTTGACGCGGTGCGCCGAATCGTCGCCGACGACGAGACCCTCGTCTTCGGCGTCTGCGGCGCCCGAGTCGAAGGCGCTGAGCTGCCACCAGACGCCGCCGCGACCCGCGGCCTTCTCATGCAGGTCGTCGAGCGTCACGAAATCACCGGAGTCGAGGTCGACGGGGGTGTCTGCCCCCGCGGTCGCCGCCGACCACGCGGCTTCGAGGAACTCGCGGTTCGTGTCGCCGAGCGTCGTCGCCCGCGCCAGAGAGCGCTCGGGGTCGACGAGCGCGACGGCACTGCCCCCGGGCAGGTAGTCGACGAGAGTGACGAGGTCGTCGACGAGCACGGGGATGAGCGACTCCATGCCCTCCGCGGGGATGCCCTCGGCCATCTTCTCGAGCAGTTGCCGAAGCCCGGGGTAGGCGTCGCGCAGCTCGGCTGCACGGGCGCGTACCGCGGTGCTGAGCAGCAGTTCCCGGCTGGGCACGAGAGTGACATCGGTGACCTCGCCCGGAAGCGACCGCTGATCGGCGACGGAGAACGCACGGATCTGGTCGACCTCGTCACCGAAGAACTCGACGCGGTACGGATGGTCGGCGACGGGCGGAAAGACATCGAGGATGCCGCCGCGCACGGCGAACTCGCCGCGGCGCGACACCATGTCGACGCGGTGGTACGCCAGCTCGACCAGCCGCGTGGTCACTGCCTCGAGCTCGTGCCCGCGACCACCGACGACGAGCTGCACCGGCTCGACGTCGCCGAGACCGGGGGCGAGGGGCTGCAGGGCGCTGCGGACGGATGCGGTGACCACCAACGGCACCTCGCCGTCCCACGCCGCGATCCGACGGAGCACGTCGAGACGACGACCGACCGTCTCGGGGCTCGGGCTGAGGCGCTCGTGCGGCAAAGTCTCCCACGCGGGGAAGTGGAGGACACGGGCGCCCGGGAGGACGGCATCCAGGGCCGGACCCAACGACTCGGCGCGGCGTCCGGTCGGGGCGATCACCAGCACCGCGCCGGGCCCGCCCGCCGCGCGGCGACGCTCGATCAGCCCCGCGATCACGGGTGCGTCGAGGCCATCGACGAGGGAGAGAGACAGGTCGGCGGATGCCGCGGAAGCGGCCTCTCGGTACGACTCAGCCTGCTCGAGGGCGCGAACGATCCCGGGAACTGTCACTCTGATGAGTCTACGCGGGGGGCCGGACATCGGGTCGGGTGTGCCCACACCCTTGACCGACGACGTCTCGTAGAGTGACGGCATGAGCAGCCCCGGCGTCCCGAACGGCCCGGTCTTCGCCGCGCCGCACGTCGCACCGCCGGTCGGGACCCTCCTCGCTCCCCCGCCGCCTCGACGGCGCACTCGGACCCTGGGTATCTGGGCGCTGCTGTCGTCGATCGCCGCCACCGTCCTGGCCTCCGCCGTCGGGGGCTTCGCCGCGTTCCGCACCGCCCGGGGGGCGCGGCCGGGGCTGGAGACACTCAGCCCGTCGACCCTCGATTGGCGTGTGCTGTCGCCCGTGCGCGACATCGTCCTCGTCGGGGAGATCTCCTTCTGGGCCGGGACGGTCGCAGGGGTCACCGCCCTCGTACTCGGAATCGTCGCCACGGCGATCGGATCCGGTCGCGGGGCCGGCATCACGGCCATCGTCCTCTCGGTGCTGGGGCCTCTGGTCTTCGGCGGTCTCGTCGCGGTCGGCCTCGTCGCGGGATTCACGACGATACCGAGCGGACTCACCCCGGTCTGACCGGCGACGTCAGCGCGATACCGCGCCGGGAAGGGGCACGTCCACCCCTTCCGGCCCCCTCCGAGCGCCCGCCTACACTCACGGCAACGGGCGTCGTGCCCGACCTGCCGAGCGGGAGAACCCTGCCGGCCGACGACCAAGGGAGCAACTCGTGAGCACCACACCGCCGCCGCCGGAGCCGTACAACCCGCCCCCCACGCGCAGCGAGGCCCACGCCGCGCCGGGTGGCTACGCCGCCCCGAATGGCTACGCCGCATCGGCCCCGGCCCCCGGGCATCGCGCGCCGGTGTCGAAGAAGCTCGGCATCATCGCCTTCATCGCCTCTGTCCTCGCCGTCGTCGTGGGGGCGATCCTCGCCTATGTGGCGGGAGTGCAGACCGGCGGCCTCGGACAGTACGTCGACCCGTCGACCGGTCAGGTCGACGCGGAGTCCCTGCCCCCCGGGGCCGAGCAGTCGGCGATCGCGGTCGCGGCGCTGTCGGTCGCGGCTTTCGTCGTGTACGGCATCCTGGCGCTCTGGGGCTTCATCCAGGGCATCATCGCCGCCGTGAAGAACCGCGGCCGCGGGTGGGGAATCGCCGCGATCGTCATCGCCGTGCTCGGCGGCATCGTCGTCGTCACCGCCCTCGGAGTGGGTGCGGCGGTGGGCGTCGGCTCCATGATGTGACACCGGTCCACCAGGAAACCCCGGCCTTTCGAGGCCGGGGTTTCTCGTTGTCTCGCTACACAGATCGCGGACGGGCGTGGTCGGTCGACGCCGACGCACACGGCCGGATGGGAGCTCCACCCCGCCGGGACCGGTCTTCGACAGGCACAGGCACCTTCGCCGTCACGAGCGGGCCGAAGCTGTCACGCTCGACCGGCTCGGGGATCGCCGCGGGTGGAGCCTCAGACGCGGGGGGCGTGGAAACGCTGCTGAGCCGAGACCAAGCCCTCGTCGACGAGCACCTCCACGGCATCCGCGGCATCTGACACGAGGATCGGCAATGTCTGGCGCTCGGTGGCGCTGAACGGATCGAGCACCCAGTCGGCGGGATCCTGACGCCCCACGGGGCGACCGATACCCACCCGCACGCGCGGAAAATCGGCCGTGCCGAGCGCCTTGGCGATGTCGCGCACGCCGTTGTGGCCGCCGTGGCCGCCGCCGGTCTTCAGCTTGATCGTGTCGTAGGGGATGTCGAGCTCGTCATGCACGACGATCACGTGATCCGCCTCGACACCGTAGAAGCGGGCGAGCCCTGCCACCGGACCGCCCGAGACGTTCATGAAACAGTTCAGCTTGGCCAGCACGAGTTTCGACGCCCCGGGACGGAGCCAGGTCTCGACGACGCGCGCCTGGGCCTTGTGCGCGCGGAACGCCTCGCGTCGGCGGCCGGCGAGTTCGTCCATGACCATCTGCCCGATGTTGTGCCGGGTCGCCTCGTAGCGTGGGCCGGGGTTACCGAGACCGACGATGAGCCAGGTGTCTGCCATGGCATCCATCCTTCCGCAGGCGCGAACCGGGTCCGCGCGGGTCAACCGGGCGACGAGACCCGCACGAAGAGAACGAGGGGGCGCGAAAACGCGCCCCCTCGTGGTCGACGAGCCGAAGCCCGCCGGGGATTACTTGTCGTCGCCCTCGGCGGCCTCGGCCTCTTCGGACTGCTCCTCGGCGATCTCCGCGTCGGCCTCGGCGATCTCCTCGTCGGCGGCCAGCGTGTCGAGGGGGATCGAGACGCCCACGATGAGGGTCTCGGGGTCGGTCACGAGCGTGGCACCGGCGGGCAGCGTCAGGTCGGCGGCGGTGATCTGGGTGCCGTCCTCGGCGCCCTCGACCGAGACCTCGACGTTCTGCGGGATGTGGGTGGCCTCGACCTCGAGCGACACGGTCGTGTTCTCGAGGTTGGCGATGGTGCCGGGGAAGGGCTCGCCGATGACGGTGACGGGCACGTCGACCTGGACCTTCTCGCCCTTGCGCACGACGATGAGGTCGATGTGCTCGATGATCTGACGAACGGGGTCCTTCTGCACGTCCTTCACGAGGACCAGCTGACCCTTGCCCGCGATGTCGAGGTTCAGCAGCGCGTTGGCGCGACGGATGAGCAGCGCGACCTGGTGGCCGGGCAGCGCGACGTGCTGGGGCTCGGTGCCGTGGCCGTAGATGACGGCCGGGATCTTGCCCGCGGCACGGAGGCGACGGGCGAAGCCCTTGCCGAAGTTCTCGCGGAGCTCCGCGACGACCTTGTTGTCTTCCGACATGATGTTCTCCTCGCGGGCACGCGGCCCGCAGCTTGTGCGCGGACGGGGCCCGCACCTGTGTGGTCTGGATTCGACTCGAACGCGAGCGCGTGAGGAAAGCCGGGGAGCCTGCATCACTGCGTCGATCACGGATGCCACGGGCACCGGGCGGTGCGCGGCAATCCCTCGCCGAAGTTCCCCGGAAGTCTACCAGTGCCCCGACGCCGACACGACCCGCATCGGATCGTGCTGCCCCGGCACCTCGTCGTGCGGGTGAGGCGGGCGGAACCGGCTCCGCGTAAGCGACGGTAGGATCGAACGGCCACACCGACCCGGAGGATCATCATGGACAGCGGCTTCTTCTCTCACGTCGTGCTCTGGGTCATCGGCGGCATCGCCGCCATCGGCTTCGTCGGCTCGGTCGGCGCCCTCTTCTCGATGGGGCGCAACGCGGGCTACAAGAAGCACTGACCCGACCCTCTGCGCGGCCACGCTGCGAGTGCGGGGCCGCGCCACCGGTGATCGCGGCGGGTGCCGCAGTGGCATCCAGCGTCTCGGCGAGAGCGCACCGCTCGCGCCGCGTCGGCGCCGCCCGATCAGGACCCTCGGCGTCTTCGGACCCCTGACGCTCGTCAGGACGTCGGTGTCGTCAGACGCAGACCGCCGATGACGACCTCCACCGTCTCGCCGGCGCCGATCGGTGCCTGGGAGTGGGGAGCGCCCATCATGACGACGTCACCGGGGCCGAGGGCGGTCCACCCCGCGACGTAGGCGAGGCATTCGCGCGGCGTCATGGGCAGTCGGCCGGCCGAGGTCTCGGCACGCGCGACGCCGTCGGCGAGCAGCGCCATCGGCAGGTCGGCATCCATCGACAGGGCGGTGTCGATCCACGGCCCGAGCGGGGTGTAGCCCTCCCCCGACTTGGACTCGAAATTTCGCGGATCGACCTGCGCCCGGTCAGGGCTGGACAGATCGTTCACCGCGGTGATCCCGAGGACGTACTCGTGGGCGTTCTCCGCCGTCAACCCGGCAGTTCCGCGCCCGATCACGACGGCCACCTCGGCCTCGGCCACCGTCTGGCCGGCATCGCGGCGCAGTCGCACGCGGACACCGGAACCCGTGACGGTGCGAGGACTCTTCAGCCACGCCTGCACCGGAGACGCGTGTCCCGGCCCGTTCTGCGCGATCCCGACGACCACCGTCGGCGTGCACGGCGCGAGCAATTCACCGTCGACGGGCTCCGCGGCATCCTGAGGCTCCTCACCCGCCGCGAAGGCGGCGTACGGATCGGAGATGGGGATGAATCGGCCGTCATCGTCGACCCGCACGGTCGTCACACCCCGCGGTCCGGACACCCGGGCGATGCGCATCAGCCCACCTCGATGACGCGGATGCAGCCGGTGAAGGCGAGCACCCCGCTCACCGGATGGTCCGGACGGTGACGGTCGTGGCATCCACGCCCTCGCCGGCCTCTTCGCGCGACACCTTGATGGCGTCGTCGGTGCGCGTGAGGTCGCGACGCAGGGTCTCGGGCACGAGGAAGGTCGAGGCGGTCGTGATGAGAGCCAGGGTCGCCATGTAGATCGCCAGCAGCAACCAGTTCGCGTCGCTCACGGCGATGATGTACGCGCCGAGGACGCCCGCGAGCCCGCCGGCAAGCACGGCCGAGAGCTCGCGCGCCATCGCGACGCCGAGGTAGCGGTGGCGGTTGCCGAACAGCTCGGGGAGCATGGCGCACTGGGGGCCGAGCATCGAGTTCACCGCGACGCCGATGCCGATCGCGATGACGGTGATGGTGATGGGGTAGCTGCCGAGCGACATGAGCCACCAGGCCGGGAAGGTGAACACCAGCATGAACAGCGCACCCGCACGATAGACCGTGCGGCGGCCCATGCGATCGGACAGCGCCCCCGTCAGCGGCACGGAGAAGATCCCGATGAGCGAGCCGAGCGTGACACCCCACGTCAGCAGGCTGCGGTCGGCCTGACCACCGACGGTCGCGACGAAGAACGTGAGCGCGAGGGTGTTGAACATGTAGGAGCCGCCGTTCTCCGCCATGCGCAGACCGATGCCGACGATGACACCCGGCAGACCCCGGGTGAAGATGTCGCGGATGGGACGCTCGGCGATCTGCTCGCTCTTCTCGAGTTCGATGAAGGTCGGCGTCTCGCGCAGGCGCATGCGGATGAACAACGCAAGCAGGATGAGTGCGAACGACGCGAGGAACGGCACGCGCCATCCCCAGCTGAGCAATTGCTCTTCGGGCAGCAACGAGATCAGGCTGAAGACGACCGCGGCGAGCAGCGTGCCCGCCTGGATGCCGATGAAGGGCAGCGCCGAGAAGAAGCCGCGGCGTTTCACGGGGGCATACTCGGCCATGAGCACGGTGGCCCCGGCCTGCTCCGCGCCCGCACCGAAGCCCTGCAGCAGACGCATGAGAACCAGCAGGATGGGCGCCAGGATGCCGACGGCCTCGTAGGTGGGCAGCAGTCCGATGGCCGTCGACGCCCCGCCCATCAGCAGGATCGTGATGACGAGCACCCATTTGCGACCGAGCTTGTCGCCGAGGACGCCGAAGAAGAGCCCGCCGAAAGGCCGGGCGAGGAAGCCGACGCCGTAGGTCGCGAAGGCGGCGACCGTGGCGAGGGCGGGGTCGTCCTGCGAGAAGAACAGGACGTTGAAGATCAGCGCCGTCGAGAGGCCGTAGAGCGCGAAGTCGAAGTACTCCAGCGCGCTGCCGATGCTCGAGGCGAGCGTGGCGCGGCGCAGATTCGCGGCGTATTCGGGATCATCCGTCGGCTGCGGCGTCGGTGTGGATGCGGTGTTCACGGCCATCTCCTTCGATCGGCTGGGGTCTTGCGACGAGCCGACTGTACCAACGGAGTGGACACAGTTCAATATGTTGAACACACTTCGAGTGGCGACATGCGGGTGACGGCGACGTGGGGCGCGCTTCGTCGTCCGGGGCGGGGTCTTCGCGCCCCGAATGACGGGACCCGCCCCGAACCAGGAGGGGCAGCGACGAGCCCGGTCCGCGCGTGCAGCGGGGTCGAGACGCCCTGAGCGGATCGCCGCTGCAGCGGGTCAGGGACCGCGGAACGCGCCGAACGGGCCCGCACCGCGGCGGGTCAGCGACCGCGGGACGCGCTGAACGGGTTGGTCAGTGCTGCGGCGGCCTCGCGCAGCGCGGCGCCGATGCGCGCGATGCGCTCGGCCGTGGCATCCGCCGCAGGAAGACCGACACCCAGTGCCAGCTGCGGGTCGCCGGGCGCCCACCCCTCGAGGGGGACGGCGACGCCCACGATGCCGCGGAAAGACTCCTCCTCGTCGACCGACCAGCCGCGCGCGCGCGAGGCGGCGATCTTGGCGATCACCGCATCGACGTCGAGGGTGCTGTGGTCGGTGAGTTTCGGCAGCGGTCGGCCGCGCATGAGGAGAGCCCGCACGTCGTCGTCGGTGCGGGTCATCAGCAGCGCCCGGCCGGTGGCCGACAGCGCCGCAGGAAGGCGCGAGCCGAGGGGCGTGCCCATGCGGATCGACCGCGACCCCTCGTAGCGGGCGAGGTAGAGGGCGTCGGTGTCGTCGAGCACGGCCACCTGCACCAGCTCGCGGGCGAGTACCGGCGAGGTCTCGCACACGGCGTAGAACTCCCGCACCTGATTGAACTGCGCGGCGAAGGCGCCGCCGAGCTCCGCCGTGCGGATGCCGAGCCGGTACCCCAGCGGGACGCGGTCGATCATGCGCCCCGCCTCCAGCGACAGGCAGAGGTTGGCCGTCGAGGACTTCGCCAGCCCCAGTCCCGCGGCGAGCTCCGTGAGCGTCAGCGCGCGGCCCGCCTCGGCGAGCAGACCGAGGAGTCGGATGCTGCGCCCCACCGCCGGAGCCGGATCCCGGACGGCACCGCTCTCTTCGTCATCGCTCACCGCGACCTCCCCGTCGTGCGGACGTCGCCGCCGCGGCGCGTCAGTAGAACTCGACCGTATCGACAACGGCGCGCATCGGGTGACCGTCGAGCAGGCGCGTGGCGTTCTCGGCGAATCGACGGGCGATGCGCTCCTCCTCCTTGCTGCTCAACGCCGCGGTGTGCGGGCTCACGAGCACGCGCGGATGGCTCCAGAGCGGGGATTCCGCGGGCAGCGGCTCCACCTCGAAGACGTCGAGGGCTGCGAACGAGACGCGCCCGTCGTCGAGGGCGGAGAGCAGCGCCGTCTCGTCGATCACGGTGCCGCGCCCGACGCTGGCGAGGATGACGCCCGGCGTCACCGCAGCGAGAACGCGCTCGTCGATGAGGTGGTGGGTCTGGTCGGTGCCGGGGAGGGTGACCACGATGGCATCCACCTCTCCGACGGCACCGACCAGCTCGTCGAGCGGGACCAGGCGGTCGACCCCGTCGACGGGCGAGCCCGAGCGGGTGGTCCCCCACACCTGCGCACCCAGGGCATGGAAACGTCGAGCGCACTCCGCACCGATGCCGCCGAGACCCACGACGAGCACGGTCATCTCATCGACCTGGCGCATCTCCCAGCGGTCGGTCCAGGCGCGCTCGCCCTGCTGGCGCGCGAGGCGGGGCAGGTCTTTCGCACCCGCCATCACGCCGAAGACGGCGAACTCCGCCAGCGGTCCGCCGTGGACGCCCGCACTGGTGGTGAAGACGACGCGGTCGAGTGCCGCCCGGTCGAGCCCCGCGGCCCTGACCTGGCCGCCGCCGCCCGCGGCCGTGGTCATCACCCAGCGCAGGCGCGGATTCGCGGCGACGGTGCGGGCGAGGGCTGCAGGATCGACGTCGGGGATGCCGAAGAGCACGTCGGCCGAGTCGACCAGGGTGTCGAACTCGTCCTGCTCCTTCGCCGAGCGTTCGTGGGCGGGGTCGCCCGACCAGTCGGCGGGGCCGCGCATCGGGTGGGTCAGCCGCGCGTCACGCACGAGGTCCAGCCGCGGCTCCAGCCGCTCGATGAGACGGCAGTGCTCCTCTTTGAGGGGCACTGCCACCACGGCGCGTAGTCTCTCGTTGGTCGACATCGTCGTCTCTCCCTCCACCGCGTCGATCGACGACCGCCGCGGCTCGCGTGCACTCTCGTTCACCATACTGAACTCTGTTCAACCTATTGTCCAGCCGGTAGGATGCCGCCATGACGCAGCTCGACGAAGAGACGGCCACCCCCGCAGCCACCGACGTCCGCCTGGGCGTGTGGGGACTCGGGGCGATGGGCGAGCCGATGGCGCAACACCTCCTGACCGCACGCGGGGCACTCGCCGTGCACGCCCGCCGTGAACGTCCCGCCCTGACCGACGCCGGCGCGCACTGGGCCCCGACCGCCCGCGAGCTCGGGGCCGCGACCGACGCGGTGCTGGTCATGCTGCCCGATCTTCCTCAGCTCGAACAGCATCTCGAGGGTCCCGACGGCCTGCTCGCCGGTGTCGGCGATCGCGACTTCCTGCTGCTGATCGGTTCGACGTCGTCACCGGTCGGCGTGCGAGAGCTCGCGGATCGCCTGCCCGCCCGCATCCGCGTGGTGGACTGCCCCGTCTCCGGCGGCGAAGACGGTGCGAAGGCCGGGCGGTTGTCGATCATGCTCGGCGGCTCTCCCGCCGACACCGATCTGGCCGCGGCCCTGCTCGCCCCGTGCGGGACGCCGGTGCGCCTCGGCCCGCTCGGAGCCGGGGAGGTCGCGAAGGCGTGCAATCAGATGGTCGTGGCCGCCACCATCCTCGCGCTCGGGGAGGCGACCGAGCTCGCCGCCCGTTCCGACGTCGACCCCGCGGCGCTCTGGGCGCTTCTCGGGGGCGGGTACGCCGGGTCGAACCTGCTTGAGAGCCGCCGCGAGAAGCTCGTCGCCGGGGACGACTCCCCCAGCGGGGTCGCCGGCTACATGGTGAAAGACCTTCGCTTCGCCGCCGACGTCGCCGCCGCCACCGGCACCCGCCCGGCTCTCCTCCCGGCCCTGCGCGACGCGTTCGACGAGATCGTAGAACGCGGCCTCGGCGAGCGCGACATCGCCGTCACGCGCCGCTTCACGGTCGAGCGCAGCGACACGGACGAAGCGAACTGACGGCGGCCCACCCGCCGCGCGGCTCTCGAGGCGGCGCGGCGTCGGCGCGCGGCGCCCTGTCCGGGCCGTTCACCCGGCGTCGGGCGAACTCACGGACCGGCGACCCGGCGTCGAGCGAACTCGTGGCCCGGTGACCGACGTCGAGCGAGGATCACCGGACCACGGCCGGATCACAGCGCGAAGACGACCTTGCCGGAACGCTGGGAGTCACGCGCGGTGGCAAAAGCCTCGTCGGCATCCGTCAGCGCGAACTCGTGCGTGAGGGCGCTCTCGATCCCGGGGTTCGCAGCGAGGAGGGCGACAGCCTGATCGATCTCGTCGCGGAAGCGGAAAGCGCCGAAGTAGCGCACCTCCTTCGAGATGAAGGGGGCCAGGTTCACCGAACGCGGGTCGTCGGGAAGCATGCCGACCTGCACGACGGTGCCACCGGAGCGGACCGCCCGGAGAGCCGTGGAGATCGACACGGGCACGCCCGAACATTCGAGCACGACGGCGTAGGCACCCGCGTCCACGTCCTTCTGCGATACGTCGATCGTGGCGTGTGCGCCGAGTGCTGCGGCCCGTTCGAGCGGCCCCGGGAGCACGTCGGTCGCGGTCACGCGAGCGCCCGCGGCCACGGACGCCGCGACGGCCATGAGACCGATCGGCCCGGAGCCGGTGACGAGCACGTCGAGCCCGTCGACCGCACCCGCCTTGCCGAGCGCGTGCAGCGCCACGGCGAGGGGTTCGGCGAGGACCGCTCGGCGCACGGGCAGTCCGTCGGGCAGCGGTCGCACCATATCGGCGTCGACGACCAGGTATTCCGACGCCGCCCCCTGCGTGTGCGGCCAGGTCGACGCACTGCCGAGATACGAGCCGCCCGGCCAGAGGTGCGGCGCGTTCTCGATGCCCTCGCGCGGAGTCCCGAACCGCGCGGGATGCACCGTGACAGCGGTGCCCGGAGCGAGCGCGCCGGAGGGATCGAGGTCGATCCGCCCCGACAGCTCGTGTCCCGGAACGAGCGGTTCGCGCACAACGAAGGCACCGTTGGCACCCTCGAAGAAATAGTGCAGGTCGGATCCGCAGATGCCGACGTACTCCACGCGCAGGCGCACCTGCCCCTCGCCCGGCTCCGGGAGGTCGACCTCGTGCACGACCGCGGTGTTCGCCTTTTCGATCAACAGAGATTTCATGGTCATCCCTCTCGCGGTCAGACGACCGCCGTCATCCCGCCGTCGACGAAGATGTTCTGCCCCGAGACGAAACTCGACGCGTCGGACGCGAGGAACAGAAGGGCTCCACGCAGTTCGTCGAAGTCGCCCCATCGCGCGGCGGGCGTGCGCTGGGCCAGCCAGCGCGTGAACTCCGGATCGTCGACCAGGGCACGGTTCATCTCGGTCGCGAAGTACCCCGGGCTGAGGGCGTTCACCTGGATGCCGAACCGGGCGAGGTCGGCGGCCATGCCGGCGGTGAGCTGGGCGACGCCGCCCTTCGTGGCCGAGTAGGGCGCGATCGTCTGCCGCGCCAGGCGCGACTGCACCGAGGCGACGTTGACGACCTTGCCCGATCCGCGCGCGACCATCGCGGGCGTCACGAAACGCGAGACGTAGAAGACGCCCGAGAGGTTCGCCGCGACGATGTCGTCCCAGTCGGAGACGGCGAACTCGTGGATCGGCGCCCGTCGCTGCACCCCGGCGTTGTTGACGAGGATGTCGGGCACGCCGACGTTCTCGAGCAGGTCGCCCACGGCGCTCTCCACCGCGGCGGCGTCGGTGACGTCGAACACCACTGCGTGCGCGGGGCGTCCGGACAGCTCCTCGGCCTCGGCGCGGGTCTGCTCGACGGCGTCCGCATCACGGCCGTGCACGATGACCCGCGCCCCGCCCCGTGCCAGCGTCGACGCCAGCGCGCGGCCCAGGCCCCGCGACGACCCCGTGACGAGGGCGAGGCGGTCGGAGACGTCGAACAGGTCGGCGTTCGAGCCGGTCACAGGATCGCCCCGATGCCGAAGACGGCGAGCGCGGCGAGGAAGCCCAGCACGGACTCGATGGCCTGCTGGACGGTCCAGGTCTTCAGCGTCGTCTTGACGTCCATCCCCATGAGTCGACCGACCAGCCAGAAGCCGGAATCGTTCACATGGCCGGCGAAGACCGATCCCGCGGCGGTGGCGAGCGTGATGGCGACGACCTGCAGCGGGGAGAAGTCGCCCGCCATGACGGCCGGAGCGGCCAGGCCCGCGGCGGTGACGAGGGCGACCGTGGCCGAACCCTGCGCGAGGCGCAGGATCACGGCGATGATGTACGCCGCGACGATGACGGGCAGACCCAGGTCGCCGAGGCTGTCGGCCAGCGCGTCGCCGATGCCCGAGGCGCGCAGGACCGCACCGAACATGCCGCCGGCGCCGGTGATGAGGATCACCGAGCAGACGGGGCCCAGGGCCGAGTCGACGACCTTCTCGAGCGCGGTGCCGTTCTCGCCGCGGCGGAAGCCGAAGACGACGGTCGCGACGAGCACGGTGATGAGCAGGGCGACGGGCGAGTTGCCGAGCAGGATGAGCACCTGGACGAACGTGTTGTCCGTCGGAACGACGCCGGCGGCGCCGAGGGTCGTCAGACCCGTGTTGAGGAAGATGAGCAGCATCGGCAGCAGCAGGACGGCGATGACCGTGAGCGGCTTGGGCGGGTTGGCCGGCTGGTCGGCGTCGACGTCGCCGAACAGGGCCGGGACCGGCAGCACGATGCGACGCGCGATGAACTTGCCCCACAGGTAGCCCGAGAGGTACCAGATCGGGAAGGCGATGATGAGACCCACGATGAGGACGAGACCGAGGTTGGCGCCGTAGAGGCCGCTCGCGGTGACCGGGCCCGGGTGCGGCGGCAGGAACACGTGCATCACCGAGAAGGCGGCGGCGGCCGGCAGACCGAACAGGAGCACGTTGTTGCCCGAGACGCGGCGCGCGATGGCGAAGATGATCGGGAGCATCATGACGAGACCGGCGTCGAAGAACATCGGGAAGCCGAGGATGAGCGACACGATGCCGAGAGCGAAGGGGGCCCGCTTCTCGCCGAAGATGCGCACGAAGGTCTCGGCGAGCGACTGCGCGCCGCCGGAGTGCTCGATCAGTCTTCCGAGCATCGCGCCGAGCGCGACCAGGAGGGCGACCGTGCCGAGGGTTCCTCCGAACCCTCCGGTCAAGGTGGTCACGATGGCCGACACCGGGATGCCGGCGACGAACGCCGTCACGAGCGACACGATGATGAGCGCGAGGAACGCGTGCACCTTCAACCAGATGATGAGCACGAGGATGAGCGCGATCGCTCCCGCGGCGATGGCGAGCAGGGGCGCCGTGCCGAGTGTTTGGGTCCAGTCGTCCAAGAGATCTCCGTTGATTCAGGGTGGCGCGGCATCGGGCAAGCTGTGTGTCGACCCGCGCCCACGGGTGAGTGAAGGAATCTTCACACAAAGATCGTATCTTTGACAAGATAAGGTCGTACCTAACGACCTAAGGAGGGGTCATGGCGCGAGCGTCGCACGGATCACTGCTGGACGCCCTCGGCATGCGCATCGTCGACGGCGAGCTCCCCGCGGGCCACGTCCTGACCCTCGCCACCCTCGAAGCCGAGTACGGCGTCTCGCGCACGGTCGTCCGCGAGGCGGTACGCGTGCTGGAAGCGATGGGCATGCTCCAGCAGCGCCGGCGCGTCGGCATCACCGTCCGCCCGGCCGCCGACTGGAGCGCCCTGGACACCGCGCTGATCGGCTGGCAACTCGCCGGCAAGCGCCGCGACCAGCTCATCGCGAACACCACGGAGCTCCGCGCCGCGATCGAACCCGTCGCCGCACGACTGAGCGCCCGTCGGGCGACCGACCTGCAGCGCGGGGAGATCCTCCGCCTGGCCGAGGAGCTCGAACGCCTCGGTGCCGCGGGCCTCGGCAACTCGCCCGAGTACCTCGCGGCCGACATCGCCTTCCACGACCTGATCCTCGTCTCCAGCGGCAACCTCATGCTCGCCGCGGCGCGCGCCCCCATCGCCGCCGCGATCGAGGGACGCGCGATGCACGGACTGACCCCCGGCATCCCGAACCCCGACGCGCTCGACAACCACGTCGCCACCGCCGTCGCGATCAGCCGGGCCGACGCCGACGCCGCCGAGGAGCACACGCGGCTCTACGTCGCCGCCGTGCTCACCGAAGTCCGCCGCTCCATCTGACCCTTTCCGACCGCCCCCTTCCCCCGACGAAGAGAGAAGCAATGACCGTCCCCGTCCTCGTGTTCATGGGCCCCGCCGGCACCGGCAAGTCCACCGTCGCCGGCATGCTCGCCGGTCGTCTCGGGTGGGACTTCCAGGAGGGCGACGACCTGCACCCCGCCGAGAACGTCGCGAAGATGGCATCCGGCCACGCGTTGAACGACGACGACCGCTGGCCCTGGCTCGACCGCGTTTCCGCGTGGATCGACGGGCAGATCGCCGCCGGTCGCCCCGGCATCGTCACCTGCTCCGCTCTGAAACGCACCTACCGCGACGTGCTGCGGCGCGACGACGTGACCTTCGTCCTGCTCATGGGCGACCCGAAGCTCGTTCTGGAACGCCTGCTGCGCCGCCAGGGGCACTACATGCCCCCGTCGCTGCTGACCTCGCAGTTCGAGACCCTCGAGATGCCGGATGCCGATGAGCGGGCGATCCGCGTCGACCTCGACCTCACCCCGCAGGAGCAGGTGCAGGAGGTCGTCGACCGTCTGCGCCTCTCCCCCGCCTGAAACACGGGGGATCCGAGCCGATAAAGTGGCATCGGCAACCCCACGTGCGCCCGATACCCCTTCTCGCAGCCGATTTACGGAGCAACGAATGACGTCGACCCCCTCCCCGACCGGACCCTCGACCGATCAGGATCAGGCCCCTCACCGGGCCGCACAGGTGCACGAGGGTGCGCCCGGCATCGAAGAGGTGGACCGCCCCACCGCCGAGGCCGACTCCCGCCCCGAGGGCTCGGGCGACGGGCGCGCGAACATCGGCGTCGTGGGCCTGGCCGTGATGGGCTCGAACCTCGCGCGCAACCTCGCCAGCCGCGAGGGCAACACCGTCGCGGTGTTCAACCGCAGCCAGGACAAGACCGAGCACGTGCTCGAGGCCCACCCCGAGGCGAACTTCGTCGCCTCCTTCTCGTACGAGGACTTCGCCGCGTCTCTGTCGAAGCCGCGCACCGCCATCATCATGGTCAAGGCCGGCCGGCCCACCGACTTCGTCATCGACGAGCTGGTGAAGGTGTTCGAGCCCGGCGACATCATCGTCGACGGCGGCAACGCCCTGTTCACCGACACCATCCGCCGCGAGAAGGCCGTGCGCGACACGGGCATCAACTTCGTCGGCATGGGCGTCTCGGGCGGCGAAGAGGGCGCGCTCCTCGGCCCCTCGATCATGCCCGGCGGCTCCGACGAGGCTTGGGCCACGCTCGGCCCGATCCTGAAGTCGATCGCCGCGGTCGCCGAGGGCGAGCCGTGTGTGACGCACGTGGGCCATGACGGCGCCGGACACTTCGTGAAGATGGTGCACAACGGCATCGAGTACGCCGACATGCAGCTGATCGCCGAGGCGTACGACCTCATCCGCCGTGCCACCGGTAAGACGCCCGCCGAGATCGCCGACGTGTTCGCCGAGTGGAACCGCGGAGAGCTGGAGTCCTACCTCATCGAGATCACCGCCGAGGTGCTCCGCCAGACCGACGCCGAGACGGGCAAGCCGCTCGTCGACGTCATCCTCGACCAGGCCGGCGCCAAGGGCACCGGCGCCTGGACCGTGCAGACGGCCCTCGACCTGGGCGTCCCCGTCTCGGGCATCGCCGAGGCCACGTTCGCCCGGTCGCTGTCGAGCCACCCCGAGCAGCGCGAGGTCTCTCGCGAGCTCCCCGGACCCTCCGGCACCGAGGTGCTGTCGGGCGAGGATGCCGACGCGTTCATCGAGCGGGTGCGCCTGGCGCTGTACGCCTCGAAGATCGTCGCCTACAGCCAGGGCTTCGACGAGATCCGCGCGGGAGCTGCGCAGTACGACTGGCAGATCGACCTGGGGGCGGTGTCGAAGATCTTCCGCGGCGGGTGCATCATCCGCGCGCAGTTCCTCAACCGCATCGCCGAGGCCTACGACGCCGAGCCCGAGCTGCCCGTGCTGCTCACCGCCCCGTACTTCGTCGAGGCCCTCGGCCGGGCGCAGGACTCGTGGCGCGACATCGTCGCCCTCGCCGCCGCCGCCGGCATCCCCGCCCCCGCGTTCAGCTCGTCGCTGGCCTATTACGACGGTCTGCGCGCCGAGCGTCTGCCCGCCGCCCTCATCCAGGGGCAGCGCGACTTCTTCGGAGCGCACACCTACCGTCGCATCGACAAGGAGGGCACGTTCCACACCCTCTGGTCGGGTGACCGCACCGAGATCGAGGCCGAGGACACCCACTGACCCGGCTGGTCACGAAGCGGCGACGGGCACTGCTCGTCGCCGCTTCGGCGTTGTACGCGGCGGGCGTGTGGTGGATGACGCTGCGCCCGACGATCCTCGACCCGCAGGTCGAGAGCGGCATCCGACGCCTGGTCCGGGAGCTGCAGGCGATCCCCGGACTGGGATGGGTCACCTACAGCGGGGTGGAGTTCGCCGCCAATGTCGCGATGTTCTTACCGCTCGGGCTCCTCGTGATCGCGTGGCGCGGTCGCTGGTGGCACGGCATCCTCGGCGGGCTCGTTCTGAGCGCCGGGATCGAGACGTGGCAGCTGTTCATGCTCCCCGGCCGTGTCGCCGACGTCCGCGACCTCGTCGCCAACACGCTCGGCGCAGCGCTCGGTGTCGGCGTGGCGACGACGTCCCGCCGATGGCTCGAGCGCTCACAGGAAGCCCATAGCCTGCGCCATAGAAAGGTCATAGATCGCCCTCCACAATGAGTGCATGACCGCGACCGCCGCCGCCCCCGCCTTCACCCGCCCCGACGGGAGCGCGCTGCGCGTGCTCGTCGTCGACGACGAGCAGATGCTCACCGACCTGCTGTCGATGGCGCTGCGCATGGAGGGCTGGGAGGTCAAGACCGCGGGGTCCGGCTTCGACGCCCTGCAGTCGGCTCGTGACTTCGAACCGGATGCCATGGTGCTCGACATCATGATGCCCGACCTCGACGGCATGGCCGTGCTGCAGCGTCTGCGTCACTCGGGCAACGACGTGCCCGTGCTCTTCCTCACGGCGAAGGATGCCGTGGCTGATCGTGTCGCGGGTCTCACCGCCGGCGGCGACGACTACGTCACCAAGCCCTTCAGCCTCGAAGAGGTCGTCGCACGGCTGCGCGGCTTGATGCGTCGCGCGGGGACGGCGCTCACCCGTGACTCCGAGCCGATCCTGCGCGTGGGCGACCTGTCGCTCAACGAGGACAGCCACGAGGTCGTGCGCGGGGGCAAGGAGATCGAGTTGACGGCCACCGAGTTCGAGCTCCTGCGCTTCCTCATGCGCAACCAGCGCCGCGTGGTGTCGAAGGCGCAGATCCTCGACCGCGTGTGGAACTACGACTTCGGCGGTCGCTCCAGCGTCGTCGAGCTGTACATCTCGTACCTGCGGAAGAAGATCGACGCGGGACACGAGCCGCTCATCCACACCGTGCGCGGCGTCGGCTACATGATCAAAGCCCCTCAGTGACCCTCCCACCCCGCCCCGCTCCCCCGCTCCCGGATCCGGCGGTGCGCGAGAGCGTCGTGACCCGTCTCCGGCACCCGTGGACGCTGCAGGCCCGCCTGATGACCGCGGTGATCGGGATGGTCGCGTTCATCCTCGTGATGATCGGCATCTCCACCAGTGCCATCCTCAGCGGCGTCCTGTACGTCAACCTGGGTGCGCAGGTGGACGAGGCCGCCTCGTCGATCCAGTCCCGGGCCGCGTTCTCATCGACGGCCGAGAGCGTGCTGGATTCCACCCGCTTTCCCGGGGGCACCCTGCTGGTGTTGAATTCACGCTCCGGGTACACGGGCGCCGTCGTGGACGACGATGGTCCGCGTGCCTTGACGGACGACGACCTCGGCCAGATCGTCGAGACGCTGCAGTCGACGGAGATCACCGCGCAGACGGTGAACCTGCCGAACCTCGGCGAGTACACCGTGAGGACCTATGCCGCACCCGGAGGCGGAGCGTTCCTCGTCGGCCTCCCCCTGTCGAGCGTCACCGGCACGATCGGTGCGATCCTCACCACCGTCGCTCTCGTCACCGCCGGCGGTCTCCTGCTGCTCGCCGTCATCATCGCCATCGTCATCCGCCTCGGTCTCCGCCCGCTGCGCGCCGTCGCCGAGACGGCCACCCGAGTGGCCTCGCTGCGAATGGAGGAGGGCGACGTGTCGATCACCGAGCGTGTGCCCGCCGACCAGGTCGACGCGCACACCGAGATCGGGCAAGTGGGCACCGCGCTCAACACGCTCCTCGACCGCGTCGACGCCTCGCTCTCCGCGCGACAGCGCAACGAGGAGCTGATGCGTCGGTTCGTGGCCGATGCCAGTCACGAACTGCGCACGCCCCTGGCATCCATTCGCGGGTTCAGTGAACTGTCGTTGCGCGCCATGCGGCAGGCGCAGGACGACGAGAGCCGTCAGCGCGTCGCGCTCGCCGTCGAGACGACGGAGCAGTCGCTCGAGCGCATCCTGGCGCAGTCGGTTCGCATGACCACGCTGGTCGAAGACCTCCTTTTGCTGGCCCGCCTCGACGAGGGTCAGGAACTGGTGTACGGCTCGGTCGACCTGACGCGCCTTGCGGTGGAGGCCGTGGGCGACGCCCGCCCCGCCGGACCCGACCACGCCTGGACGATCGACGTGCCCGACCGGCCCGTCGAACTCGCCGGAGACGCCTCGCGCCTGCACCAGGTCGTCGCCAACCTTCTCGCCAACGCCCGGACCCACACCCCCGCGGGCAGTGAGATCGCCGTCTCCGTCGCGCACGAGGGTGACGAAGCGGTCCTGCGCGTGCACGACGACGGTCCCGGCATCGACCCCTCGGTCGCCTCGCAGCTCTTCGAACGGTTCGCGCGCGCGGACCGCTCGCGCGATCGCAAGACCGGCGGCACGGGCCTGGGTCTGTCGATCGCCCGCGCCATCGTCGAGGCCCACCGCGGCACGATCGCCGTGCGAAGCACCCCCGGGGACACGACTTTCGAGGTACGCCTCCCTGCCAGGCCCGCCGACCCGGCCTGAGGCGAGGCTTCCTCGCCGCAAACGGACGGAATGTGCGGCGCATTGCTACCGCGCTCGATTACTCAAAGGAAATGCCCCTTTGGATAGGCTGGGCACCACCTGGGAATCCAGGCCTTTCTCGAGGGAGTCGAGGGGGAGCATTCGGAGGTTTGTGTGCTGATTCGTGCACGCGATTGCGGGGCTATCGCGGTCGCAATGATTGCGGTGGTCATCTCGATCGGAGTTCCGGCGCACGCCGAGGTGATTTCTTCACCGGACCCGACCGCCGAGGTCATCGACCAGCCGGCATTGCCCGCGGGTCCGGAGCCTTCCATCGAACCGTCGGTACCGGAGGGGACCTTCGACCCCGCTCCGACGGAGCCGGTGCCGACCGAGGTGCCGACCGTCGCTCCCCCGGCGCCCCCGGGCACCGCGACCTTCGATTCGACCCGGCCCAGCGGCACCGTCGTCGAATACTTCCGCTCGGGAGACGCGACGACGACCTCTCGCGGGACGGACGGCCAGGTGCCCCGTGACTCCGCCCCCGCACCCCAGGGGGTCGAGCCGTCGGAGCAACGCACGGAAATCCCTCCCGCATCTCCCACCCCCGCTCTCCCCACCGCATCCCCCACCCCCGTCGTCGCCACCACGTCACCCGCCCCCGGTGACGCACGGGGAGAATCGGCGGGGTCGGGCGCGGCGGTGCGGTCGACTTCTGCGCAGAAGGCACCCGCACCCACTCTGCCCACCCTGATTCTGGGGATGGCGGTTCTCGTCGGCGGACTGTTGCTGATGAGGTATCGCATTCCCGTGTACCACGCCACCGTGAGGGCGATGAAGCAGCCGATCACGACGGGTTCCGCCGAACGCGCAGCGCACCTTCAGGGCCCGTTCCGGGTCGGAGTCGCGGGTGCGGTCTTTGCGGTCATCGGGGTCGTCATGAACGGTTATGCGGCGTGGCAGCTCTGGATCTCTCTCACGTCCTGACGAACGCATCTCGGCACGGACGACGCCCCGCATGGACATGCAGGTCGAATGCATTCCCCTTTCGGTCTCCGAGGCCTCCCGGCGCGCGGGGTCCACGTCGGAGCGATCCGCGACCTGGGCGGGGTCGCCTACGCGTCGTTCAGCGACCCGGACGGCAATACCTGGGAGCTGCAGCCGCTCCGGGGGCTGCGCGGAGCCTGACCGGCTCCACGGCTGAGGAGTTCAGCCCCAGAGCGGCTTCACCGACGCGGCCAATGCCCGAAGCTGCCCGCCGTCGACGATGACCCGTGACTCACCGATGCCGAAGGCGGGCCACTGCAGGACGAGCTCGAGGGGACCCTCGGGCGGCAGGGGCCAGAGCCACAGGCCGTCGTGCATCGTGGAGCTCTCGGCACCTCCGGACCCGCCGCCGCCCGTCACGCGCACGGTGTGCCCCTCGGGCGTCTCCGCGCCGGGGATGCCGAAGCGCCCATCGGTGAACAGGCGTTCCCCGTCGCCGAGGACGAGCCCCCACCTCAGCCGGTCACTGCCGTTCATCGCCGGGCCCCAGTGACCGGAGAAGTCCATCTGCGCCAATTGCCACTCCCGGGGGTCGCGGCCGCCCCGCCGCAGATGCCGATCGACCAGCAGCTCCACGCCGTCCGAGTAGACCCGCACGCCGGTCAGGGCGATGACGACATCGTCGCCCCGCCCGATGACCTCGGACACGGCGAACAGCGCGGGAAGCTCGTCGCGCGGCGGCTCGAATGACGGCGTGCGCTCGTCGACCTGCTCGAACGGGATCTCGTCGTCACCGGGAGCGTCAGCGGGGAAGAAGTCCATCCCCCTACTCTGCCGATCGGCTCCCCCGAGCGCTACGGACGCATTCAGTACCCTGCGAACGCGTCGGTCGTGAGCGACTTCGCCTTCCCCAGGGCCGGGGCGAGCGCCGCGATCAGTCGCGGCGGCCCGGAGACGTATGCCGCGCGCTGCGCGATGTCGGGCACGGCGCGCAGCAGCCCGTCGGCATCCACGCGATCGGGACCCGCCCACGTCCAGCCCGCGGGCAGGTCGGACGGCTCGTCGCGCGAGTACACCACGACCGGGATGCCGCTGGCGGCGATGTCGTCGCGGAACGCGAGCTCCGCCGCCTCCGACACCACGTAGACGAGCACGACATCGCGGTCCTGGCCGGTGGCGACGAGGTGGCGCAGCTGCGAGACGAACGGGGTGACGCCGATTCCGGCCGCCACCAGCAGCACGGGCGCCGTCTGGCGGGACGGCAGCACGAAGTCGCCCCAGACCCCGGTGACGGCGAGTGTCGACCCGGACTCGACGGCTGCGAGGGCCTTCTTGTACGACGACGAGGATCCGTCCTTGAACGCGATCCGCACCTCGGGAAGATCTTCCGGCGCCGACGCGATCGAGAACTCCCGGCGAGTGCCGCGGGCATCGGGGCGACGGTGCGGCACGTCGAGCTCGAGGTACTGCCCCGGGTGGAACGAGAACGGCCGGGTGGCGTGGAACGTCAGCTCGCGCACGGTGGGGGTGAGCTCGCGCCGACGCGCGACCCGCAGGCGCACGGCCGCCCGCAGGCACAGCAGGAACGCGAGCAGGTTGCCGATCAGCAGGGCGCGCTCCTGGCCGAGCGTGATGTCGCCCACGGGCACCGGCCATCCGGCGAGGACGCCGACGACGATCGCGACGAGGTACTGCTGCGTCCGGCGCGGCGGCAGGGTGAGGGGCTCCGACAGCATGAAGGCGCCGAGGAAGAGGAAGGGCGACGAGAACGCCACCTGCATCAGCACGGCGGGCACGTCGACGGGGAACCCCGCGGCCTGGAACTGCACCGTCGTGCGTGCGAACGCCACGATCATCGCCACGGCCCAGAACACCGCCACGATCGGCAGCTTGTCGGTCCGCAGCAGCAACAGGACGCCGAGCACGAGCACGGGGGCGGCGAGCCACGGCGAGCCCACCCACCAGGCCGACGAGCCCAGGTCGGGTGCCCAGATGCTCACGATGGTCAGCACGCTCGCGCCCGTCGCGGCGGGGTTGAAGATGTGACGCCCGCGCCACACCAGCAGGTACTTCGACGCGGATGCCACGACCCCCGCGAGCGCAAGGCCCGCGAGCCCCAGCGGCTCGATCGACGGACGCAGCACGAACAGCAGGATCAGGGCGGTGATGAGCGAGGATTCCAGCCGTCGCGGCATCCGGAGCGCGGCCTGCGCGACCAGGTCGGCGGCGGCGCACGCGAGGGCGAGGACCACCGCGCTGACGACGAGCTCGAGCGGGGCGGGAACGACGAGACCGGCGAAGGACAGCACGAGGGCGATCAGCGCGAGCAGCCCGAGAGAGGACAGCACGAGGCGGTACATCGACACCCGGCCGGTGAGGCCGAGCAGGCGGTTGGAGCCCGCGGTCAGCGTGGCGCTCATGAGAAGACCTCTCCAGTGAATCCGGGCGACCACTCCACGCGGCCGTCGGTGCGCATGCGGACCCAGTGTGCGTTCCAGGATGCCGCGAGCTCGGGGCCGCCGTCGAAGAACAGCGCCGTCGCGAGGGCGTCGGCCCGCATCGCCGTCTCTGCCAGCGCCCAGGTCGCGGCGAACGCCCGCACGGGCGCACCGGTGCGCGCGTCGAGCACGTGATGCAGACCGTCGCCCCACGCACGGCGATTGATGGCCGAGGCGCACAGCGCACCGTCGGTCACCGTGACCACGCCGATGGCGAGGCTGGGGTCGTACGGGTGCTCGAGCGCGACGCGCACCGGAGCGCCGCGCGTGGCGAGGTCGCCCGAGGCGTCGACGACGACATCGCCGTCGGCGTGCGCACGCACCGCGTCGAGCACGAGGTCGACGAGGCGTCCCTTGCCCAGCGCGCCGACATCGATCATCGTCGGGGTCGAGACGCTCAGACGGCCGTCGCCCCACGCGAGCGCATCGCGCCAGGGCAGCGCCGGCTGCGGGTCGCCCGACGGCGTGAGCGTCAGTCGCGCGTCGTAGCCCAGGCGCGCCAACGCGTCGCCGACCAGGGGGTTCACCGCCCCCGCGGTCGCGGCGTCGAGCTCGTCGTAGAGCGAGAGCATGGCATCCGTGTCACGTGGTGAGGGAAGGGATGCCGCGCGGCCCCGCGCGAGCGCCGACACCGTCGAGTCGTCGCGGAAGCGCGACCATTCACGATCGAAACGCTCGACGAGGGCTGCGACCTCGTCGCGGGCGATCGACGACAGCGGCTCGGCCGTGTCGATCGCCCACGACGTGCCGATCGCGTCGAAGGCCCAGGTCGAGCCCGTCGCGGTCGGAGTGGTCATGTTCGTCAGGCCTTGGCCTCGGTCTTGATGGTCTCCACGGCGTTGTTGAAGCCGCCGCTGGTGAGCGAGGACCCCGCCACCTTGCTGACCGAGATCTCGTCGAGCTTCTTGCCGACGACCTCGCCCTGGATGCCGCCGATGAACTCGCTCTGGTAGCGCTTCGACTCCGCGGCTTGCGGGTCGCCCGTCACCTCGACCGCGGTGATCGTGTCGCCCGCGATGGTGAGGGTGACGTCGACGGTCTCGACGCTCTCGGGGGTCGCGTACTGTCCGGTCGCCTCGTAGGTGCCGTCGGTGTACGTGCCCGACGTCGTCGCGGTGTCCGTGGTGGCGCTCGCGCTCGGCGCCGAGGTGGCGGCGGGGGCGGCGGTCGTCTCGACCGGCGCGGGGGCGGCCGCGTCGCTGGTCGTTCCGCCGGCGCAGCCGGCCAGGGTGACGATGCCGGCGGCTCCCAGCAGTGCGGTGCCGATGCGGACGGGACGGGGTACGGCTGTGGTGCGGATCATGAGGGTCCTCCTTCGGTCGTGCCGAGCTCGTTCGTTCGTGCTCACGGTAGGGACACGACCTTGGCGGCAGCCCGGTTCATTCTTTTGCGCGAGCTATGAGCGCGAGGGGCGCGCGCATCGACCGGGTGGTTCTGAGCCCGTCACGGGTACCGGTGGCCCCGACAGGCGCAGCCACCTGACGATCACCCCGAACCGCGCGCCCGGGCACAGGTCCCTGAGCCCGTCGAAGGGACCGGTGGCCCCGACAGGCGCAGCCACCCCGCAGGGTGAGACGGACGCAGCCGCCTCCCGGTGGGGAGACGGCTGCGTCGGGAGGCACGGGCGCCTACGCGTCGCCGCCGAACATGCTCGTGACCGAGCCGTCCTCGAACACCTCGTGGATCGCGCGTGCCAGCAGCGGGGCGATCGGCAGCACCGTCAGTCGGTCGAAGCGGCGCTCGGCGGGCAGCGGAACGGTGTCGGTGACGACGACCTCGTCGATCGCGGCATCCTGCAGTCGTTCGGTGGCCGGGTCGCTGAAGATCGCGTGGGTCGCGGCGACGATGACCTTGCGCGCGCCGCTGGCCTTGAGGGCCTGGGCGGCCTTCTGGATCGTGCCGCCGGTGTCGATCATGTCGTCGACGAGAAGGCAGGTGCGCCCCTTCACGTCACCGACGATCTCGTGCACCGAGACCTGGTTCGCGACCTTCGGGTCGCGACGCTTGTGGATGATCGCGAGCGGCGCCCCCAAGCTGTCGGACCAGGTGTCGGCGACGCGGACGCGACCCATGTCGGGCGAGACGACCGTCAGGGTCTCGCGGTCTTCGCCGGTGAGCTTCTGCTCGAAGTGCTCGAGCAGCACGGGCTTGGCGAAGAGATGGTCGACGGGGCCGTCGAAGAAGCCCTGGATCTGAGCCGCGTGCAGGTCGACGCTCATGATGCGGTCGGCGCCGGCGGTCTTGAGCAGGTCGGCGACCAGGCGGGCGCTGATCGGCTCGCGGCCGCGCCCCTTCTTGTCTTGACGCGAGTACGGGTAGTACGGCGCCACGACGGTGACGCGCTTGGCGGAGGCGCGCTTGAGCGCGTCGAGCATGATGAGCAACTCCATGAGCCACTCGTTGACCGGCGGACCGAACGACTGGATGACGAACACATCGCATCCGCGGATCGACACCTCGAAACGGGTGTAGATCTCGCCGGAGGCGAAGGTGCGGTGCTCGGTCGGGGCGAGTTCGGTGCCCAGATGATGCGCGACCTCGGCGGCCACTTCGGGATGCGACCGACCCGAGGCGACGACGAGTCGCTTCTTCGTCTTGGCGACGAGCCCGGGGGCGATGCCGTTGTCGCGGTCGAGATCTACACGGTTCTTCTTACGAGCCATCGGCCGCTTCCTGTTCAGCCCGAGCCCGAGCGGCCACGTCGGCTGCCGCGGTGCCCGGTCGGTTCTTCTCGACCCACCCCTCGATGTTGCGCTGGGGTGCCACGCTCAGTGCCAGAGCACCGGCCGGAACGTCCTTGCGGATGACCGCGCCGGCTCCCGTCTTGGCGCCGTCTCCAATCGTAACCGGCGCGACGAAGACGTTGTGCGAACCGCTGTGCACCTCGTCGCCGATGACCGTGCGGTGCTTGGCGATGTCGTCGTAGTTGGCGGTGATGGCCCCGGCGCCCAGGTTGACGCCGCGCCCGATGTCGGTGTCGCCGATGTACGACAGGTGGGGCACCTTGCTGCCTTCGCCGATCGAGGAGTTCTTGACCTCGACGAACGTGCCGACCTTGCCCCGGACGCCCACGCGGGCGTTGGCGCGCAGGTACGCGAAAGGTCCGACGTTCGCTCCCGCCTCGACCACCGCGAGGGTCCCGTCGGTGCGGGTGACGGTGGCGCCCTCGCCGATCTCGCAGTCGACCAGGCTCGTGTCGGGTCCGATCGTCGCGCCCGAGGCGATGACCGTCGCCCCGCGCACGTGCGTGTTGGGCAGGATCGTCACGTCGGGCGCGAGGGTCGCCGTCGTGTCGATCCAGGTGGTGGCCGGGTCGACCACGGTGACCCCCTCGAGCTGCCACCGGCGGACCGTACGCGCGTTGAGCGTGCGACCGGCCTCCGAGAGCTGCACGCGGTCATTGACCCCCAGTGCGGCGGACGCGTCGGAGGTGACGGATGCCGCCACACCGAGTTGCGCGTCACGCAGCAGGCCGATCACGTCGGTCAGGTATTTCTCGCCCTGCGCGTTGTCGGTGCCGACGAGCGCGAGCTGCGTGCGCAGCGGCGAGGACCGGAAGACGTAGACGCCGACGTTGATCTCGGTGACGGCGGCCTCGTCGGCCGTGGCGTCCTTCTGCTCGACGATGCGGCGGACGCCGTCGGTCTCGTCGCGCAGGATGCGGCCGTAGCCGAACGGCTCATCGACCCGCGCGCTCAGCAGCGTCACGGCCGTGCCGCCCGTGCGGTGCGTCGCCAGCAGTTCGGTGAGCGTGCCGGTCTCGAGCAGCGGCACGTCGGCGCTGAGCACGAGCACGTCGCCGTCGAAGCCCTCGAGTGCGCCCAGTGCGGCCTCGACCGCGCGGCCCGTCCCGGGCACCTCGTCCTGATCGACGACGATCACCCCGGGAGCGAGCTCGGCCACGGTCTCGGCGACCAGCTCGCGCTCGTGTCGCACGACCACGACGATGCGGGCAGGGTCCAGGGATGCCGCGGTGTCGAGCACGTGGCCGACCAACGGCCTCCCGCCCACCGGATGCAGCACCTTGGGGGTACGTGAGCGCATGCGGGTGCCCTGACCCGCAGCGAGGACGACGACGGCGAGCTCGGTCGTGGAAGTCATGCTCCGCCGCCAGGATTCGAACCTGGACCTAACAGCTCCAAAGGCTGTCGTGCTGCCGTTACACCACGGCGGACCGTGCCCGCGGGCACCGGTCAAGTCTGCCAGACGGCGCGCCTCCGCATCCGCGTCGCGACGACCGGGCCGCCATAATGAGACCGTGAGCCGGGACAGCGACGAGGTCGACCGCATCGTCGATGCGTGGGTCCGCCAGCGCCCCGACCTCGATTTCTCCCCGCTCGAGGTGCTCTCGCGCGTCGCGCGGCTGTCGCGGCACCTCGACATCGCCCGCAAAGAAGCGTTCCGCCGCAGCGACCTCGAGTCGTGGGAGTGGGACGTGCTGTCGGCGCTCCGGCGAGCCGGTGAGCCGTACCAACTGAGCCCCAAGCAGCTGCTGCAGCAGACCCTCGTCTCCAGCGGCACCATGACCAATCGCATCGACCGTCTCGTCGCCCGACGGTTCGTGCGGCGCGAGGCGGACCCGGGTGACGGACGGAGCATTCTGGTGACCATGACCGAGGACGGCCGCGTTCGCGTGGATGCCGCCATAACCCGCCTCGTCGACGCCGAGGCCCTGCTGCTCGAGGGACTGTCGCGCGGCGACCGCGACCGACTGGCGACCCTGTTGCGCAAGCTCAGCCTGGGATTCGACGCGTGAGCGCCGAGGTCGGCTCACCGTCGCGGTGGGACGGTGTCCGCGCCTGGTTCGACGTGCGCTTCCGCTCCCCCGCCGCGATCTACGGCCTGATAGTGTTCGCCGCGTTCGTCACGATCGCCGACGACCACGCCGAGACGGTGGGCGAGGTCCTGCTGAGCGCATCGAGCTCGCTCGTGGTGTTCTTCATCGCGCACGTGTTCGCGCACACCCTCACCCAGCATGCGGAGCACGGACTCCGACACGCCACGGCCGACGGCATCCGGCACGGCGCGGGCATGCTGTACGCCTCGGTGCCGTCGGTGCTCGCGCTCGTCTTCGCCGATGCCGCGGGCATGTCGGTCGACGACGCCTCGGATCTCTGTGCCCTGGCGACGTTCATCGTGCTCGGTGTCCTGGGCTATTTCGCCTACGCGCGACGCCGGGCGAACCTGGTGATGCGCCTCCTCGGCGCCTTCGCGACCGCGTGCCTCGGACTGTTCATCGTCATCCTGGAGTACGCGGTGCACTGAGCCCGCGACCGCCGGCCCGGTGGCTCGAGCCCGACCGCGTCGGCTCCCGGTCGCGGGCCATCGATCATGTCGACCGCGGCCTTCCGAGACCCCCCTGCGCCGACCCGACCCCGGTGCGATGACGGGCCGGTTCCGGCTCAGGCGTGCGGTGTCGAGCCGCGGCGACGGCGGCGCAGCACGAGGCCGACGCCCACCGCGACGGCGGCGGCGAGCGCAGCTGCACCGCCCACCTGCGCACCGGTGACCGCGAGCGACGTGCCCGTACCTCCCGCGGCGGCCGCCGACGCCGACGTGGACGGACGCGGGGTGGCCGGGGCGGAGGGCGCCGTCGAGGCGGACGGCGACGGCGACGGCGACGCCGTTCCGGTGGGCGATGCCGTCGGGGACGGCGATGCGACCGGGGCGCCGGGGACGCTCCAGCCGTCGGCGGTGAGGGTCACGGGCAGACTCGCGACCGGGAGCACCGACGCGGGCACGCCGTTGAGCAGGCTCAGGCACTCCAGCGTCACTGTCGCGTCGGNCCGGCCGGGACGACCGACGCGAACGACGCCCCCATCGGCACGGTCACCGGCGAGGTTCCCGACACGGGGACGGTGGCCGAGGCGACCACCACCGCGGTACCAGCCGTCACCGACAGACGTGCACCGTCACGGGCCTCTGCGGGGCAGCCGTCGGCGTAGTCGGCCGAGGCGAACGACGGGTACGCGTCGGCGCTGCCCGCGTAGACCGCGGCACCCGCCGCATCGCGCAGCACCAGCGGGGTCGCGGCGGACGCGGAGACGATCCCGCACGAGACGAGACCGGCGGCGAGGGCGGCCGCGGCGAGGGCGGCGGCAGCGGTGGACGGGCGGGAGACGGGCGTGAACGACATGACTGCTCTCGATCGGATGGTGAGGACCCGACGGACTGTGCACCATCCGCCCGTCCCGCACGTGAACGAATGGTGACGTCACCATCACCCCGACGACATCACTCGTTCACCCGATGCGCTTACGTTCCGGGCGACCCTCTTCACGAAAGTCAGCGATGTCACCTCACTCGTCCTCCGGCCTCTCGCGCCGCACCTTCCTCGCCGCCGCGGCGACCGCCGTCACCGCCGCCTCGGCGACCACCTCGTTCGGCACCGCCGTCACGGCAAGCGCCACCTCCACAGGCGTGACCGCCACCCCCGTCGATCCGACGAGTCTGCGCTGGCTGGTCTTCGACCACCACGTGCACTCGGTCTACTCGCACGACGCGAAGTACACGATGACGACGATCCTCGATCAGGCTCAGCGCTTCGGAGTGGATGCCATCGCCTTCACCGAGCACAGCAACTTCGGGCACGCCAACGTGGGCGGCGTCTTCAACGCCGCGCGCGAGATCGAGGCCGCCCGCACGGCTCGACCGGACCTGCTCGTCTTCCAGGGTCTGGAGTGGTACATCCCCGCGGCCGAGCACGGCACGGTCCTCGTCGCGCCCGGCGCGCGCGTCACCCAGGTGCTCCGCACGTTCGAGCTCGCCTTCGACGGCAAGCTGAACGCCTGGGACAAGCCGCGACCGGACACCGCCGACGCAGCCGACTTCCTCCAGCACGCCGTCGACGGCATCCGCTGGCTCGGCGAGCAGCGGCGCACGGGCGCGGTCGACGATGTGCTGGTGCTGGCCAACCACCCCAGCCGGCTCGGCATCGACTCCCCCGGCGAGCTGCGCGCGTGGCAGGACGCCGATCCCGATGTGTTCGTCGGTTTCGAGGGGTCCCCCGGCGCGCAGGCGTCGGGACTGGCCGCCAACACCACCGACGGCTCGCAGCGCGGCGAGTACGAGAACTCCCCCAGCGCCTCCTCCTTCGCCGGATACCCGGCGGAGGCCTATCGCGCGCACGGCGGCTTCGACTGGATGACCGCCGTCGTGGGCGGCATGTGGGATGCGCTCCTCAGCGAGGGACGCCGCTGGTGGATCACCGCCAACAGCGACCTCCACCTCAAGAACTTCGACACCACCCGCGTGGGCGACTTCCCCACGGGAGCGGGCTGGGACGGCGGAGCCACCTTGGCGAACTTCAACCGGGCGGGTCGCCGACCCGATCCGGTGTCGACGCCGTCCCCGCAAGGCGGCAGCGACCTGTGGCCCGGCGAGTTCAGCCGCACGCACGTCGGGGCGACCGATCGGACACACGTAGCCGTGCTCGACGCGGTCCGCGCCGGGCGCATGTGGGTTGACCACGGCCACCTCGTCGCGGGTCTGACCGTGACCGTCCGCGCCGCCGACGACACGGCGAACGCCGCCACCCTCGGCGGCACGCTGCGCGTACCCGCGGGAACGAGGATCGAGGTCGTCGTGGAGGTCGAGCCCACCACCTCGCGCAACTCCGCCGGCATCCTCCCGCGGCTCGCGCACCTCGACGTGATCCGGGGAGAGATCACGGGCCCGGTCGGGGATCGCGACACGATGGTCGCCCCCGCCACGCGCGTGGTCGAGCTCCTCGACGTCAGCGACCGCAGCGGCTCGCCGTTCCGGATCGTCATCCCGGTCGGCACCGCCGACATCGACGGCTACGTCCGCGTGCGCGGATCCGACGGGCGCGTGAACGGCACGGGTCCCCGCGGCGCCGAGGTCGACCCGCGCGCACCCCAGCCGCACGCCGCCGGCCAGGGCAACCCGTGGCTCGACACGTGGCTGTACACCAACCCGGTGTTCGTGTCCGTGCGCTGACGCCCCGCGTGACGACGGCCCGCCCTCTCGGGCGGGCCGTTCGGCGTCGACGAGCGGGCAGGCCGGTACCGGGGCTGCGGGCGGANNACGAGTGCGGCGCGGAGCATCCTCCGCTGACCGATCCTCCTGCGCGCCCGTCGCAGACGTCCCGGCCCGATGTGCTCAGCCGATCGTCTCGGTCAGCTCGAACCACTGCATCTCGAGATCGTCGCGCTCGGACTCCAGCTCGGAGATCCGCTGCATCTCCTTACCGAGACCGACGTAGTCCGCCTGATCGTGCTCGGCGAGCGCGGCCTTCGCCTTGTCGATCCGTTGCTGGAGCTTCTCGATGCGCCGCTCGGTGGCCGAGGCTTCCTTCTGCGCCGCGCGGAGCTCCGCGCCCTGCAGACCCGGCGCCACGGGGGCGCCCGCGGATGCCGAGGGCCGGGAGGGCTCGGCATCCTGGATCGCCCGCAAACGCAGGTACTCGTCGACGCCCCCGGGAAGGTGGCGGAGCCGGGCGTCGAGGATCGCGTACTGCTGGTCGGTGACGCGCTCGAGGAAGTACCGGTCGTGCGAGACCACGATGAGGGTGCCCGACCACGAGTCGAGCAGGTCTTCCATCGCGGCGAGCATGTCGGTGTCGAGGTCGTTGGTCGGTTCGTCGAGGATGAGCACGTTCGGCTGGTCGAGGATGACGAGCAGGAGTTGCAGGCGCCGCTTCTGGCCACCCGAGAGGTCTTTCACGGGGGTCGAGAGCTGGGCGCTCGAGAAGCCGAGACGCTCCAGCAGCTGACCGGGGGTGAGTTCCTGCGACTTCGATCCGGCGCCGAAGGCGTACGTGGTGCGCAGGCCCGCGATGACCACGCGCACCGGGTCGTCCATGTGCTGCTCGAGCTCGTCGAGACGCTGGGTGAGGGTGGCGACCTTGACCGTCTTGCCGCGTTTCACGCGTCCGCTGGTGGGTTCGAGGGAGCCGGTCACCAGGTTCAGCAGCGTCGACTTGCCGGCGCCGTTGACGCCCAGGATGCCGGTGCGCTCGCCCGGCGCGATGCGCCACTCGACGCCTTTCAGCACCTCGCGGTCGCCGTAGCTGACACCGGCATCGAGGAGGTCGACGACGTCCTTGCCCAGGCGCGCGACGGCGAGGGACTGCAGGGCGACCTTGTCACGGATCTCGGGGACGTCCGCGATGAGCTCGTTCGCCGCGTCGATGCGGAACTTCGGCTTCGACGTGCGGGCCGGAGCCCCCCGTCGCAGCCACGCCAATTCTTTGCGCGCGAGATCCTGCCGACGCTGTTCGATGGATGCCGCCTGACGGTCGCGTTCGACGCGCTGCAGGATGTACGCCGCGTAGCCCCCTTCGAAGGGTTCGACGGTCCGGTCGTGCACCTCCCAGGTGGCGGTGCAGATCTCGTCGAGGAACCATCGGTCGTGGGTCACGACGAGCAGCCCCCCGGCACTCGGTGCCCACCTCTTCTTCAGGTGCGCGGCCAGCCAGGTGATCGCCTCGACATCGAGGTGGTTGGTGGGCTCGTCGAGGAACAGCACGTCCCAGTCGCCCGAGAGCAGCTTCGCCAGCGCGACCCGGCGGCGCTGCCCACCGGACAGGTCGCCGAGGCGCGCATCCCACGGCAGGTCGCCCAGGAGCCCCGCGATCACGTCGCGCGTGCGCGCGTCGCCGGCCCACTCGTGCTCGGCGCGATCACCGACGACGGCGTGCCCGATCGTCTCGTCGTCGTCGAGCGTGTCCTGCTGGTCGAGCACCCCGACGGTCACCCCGCCGCGCACCGTCACGCGACCGCCGTCGGGTTCGCGGATGCCGGCGAGCATGCCGAGCAGGCTCGACTTCCCGTCACCGTTGCGGCCGACGATGCCGATCCGATCGCCCTCGTCGACTCCCAGGGAGACGGCGTCGAAGACGACCTTGGTCGGGTATTCCAGGTGCAGGGCTTCGCCCCCGAGCAGATGTGCCATATCCGTGCCAGGTTACGCGGTGCGCGGCGTGATAGCGCCCGGCGTCGACCGCGTCCCGTCCCGGCATACGTCGTTCTTCCGTGAGACGGGACCGTGCACATCGGAGGGTTCGCCTCGTCACGGGGTGCGGTGTCACGGATGCCGTGCACTCGGCGCCGCGGCGAGAGAACACCGGGGCGGCTCGGCGCGCGACGAGACCCGTACGGCGGGAACGACGCGGGGCCGCCCGATGAACCGGACGACCCCGCGCAGGAAACGGACTGGTCAGACCAGACCGGCCTCCTTCAGCCAGTCGGCGGCGGCGGTGGACGCCGATGCCTGCTCGCTGCCCTCGACGCGGTCGCGCAGGGCGATCAGGTCGTCGGTGGTCAGCTTGGCCGAGATGGCGTCGAGCGCCTCCTTCAGCTCGGGCGTGTCGATCGACGCGCTGAGCAGCGGGAGCACGTTCTGGGCCGCGATCAGGTTCTCGGGGTCTTCGAGCACGAGAAGGTTCTCGGCCACGAGCGCCGGCGAGGTGGTGTAGATGTCGGCCACCTGCACCGTGTTGTCGACGAGCGCACGCACGGTGTCGGGGCCACCGAAGTCCTCGTAGGGCACGAAGGTGACCTGGCTGACGCCGTAGACCGACGCCAGGCCGGGAAGGCCGTACCCCAGCTCCGCGAACTGCGGGTTGGCGCCGAGGCTGAAGGGCTGCACCTTCGCCAGATCGGCGATGGAGGTCAGGCCGTTCGCCTCCGCGTACGCCTGGGTGACGACGTAGGCGTCCTTGTCCTCGGCCTCGGCCGACGAGTACACGACCAGGTCGTCCGCGGCCACGGCGTCGGCGAGCGCCGCGTCGACGTCCTCGGTCGTGCGCTGGGTGAACTCGGTGTCGTAGTACGCCAGCAGGTTGCCGTTGTACTCGGGGATCAGGTTGATCGAGCCGTCCTGCAGGGCCGGGATCGTCTGCTGACGGGGGCCGATGTTGAACTTGGTCTGCACGTCGAAGCCCTTGGCCTCGAGCGCCTGGGCGTAGATCTCGCCGAGGATCTCGCTCTCGGGGAACGCGAACGATCCGACGGTGATCTGGCTGGAATCGCCGCCGCCGGCGTTGGACTCGGGCGCGGTGGGGTCGGCCTGCGAGCAGCCCGCGAGCGCGACGACCGCGCCCACGGCCACCAGACCTGCGGCGAGCCGACCTTTACGGAAGATGTTCATGCTGTGACATTCCTCTCTCGGATGGGTGTTCCCCCCGCCGCCGCAGGGCGGGGCGACGGGTGACGGGCGTGGCGCCGGCTGTCGCCCGCGCTCGTTCCCGGAACTCTGGTGACGCGTTGGACGAGCGCGAACAGCCCGTCGACGACGAGGGCGAACACCGTCACGAGGATGGCTCCGCCCAGGATGCGGTCGTAGTCGTTGAGACCGATTCCGCTGCTGATGATGCGACCGAGCCCGCCGAGCCCCGCGTAGGACGCGATGACCGCGGTCGCGATCACCTGCAGGGTGCCCGCTCTGAGCCCGCCGATGATGAGCGGGAGGGCCAGGGGGATCTCCACGCGCGTCAGGATCTGCATCTCGGTCATGCCGACCGCCCGGGCGGCGTCGATCACGGGCCGCGAGACCGATTCGAGACCCGCGTAGGCCCCCGCGAGGATCGAGGGGATCGCGAGGATGACCAGGGCGACGATCGTGCCCCAGAAGATGCCCGACGACCCCGTCACGACCGATCCGAGCACCATGGTCAGGAAGAAGAGCACGCCGAGGGTCGGCAGGGCGCGCATCGCACCGGTGAATCCGATGACGAACTGGCGGCCCTTGCCGGTGTGGCCGATGTAGAACCCCAACGGCAGGGCGATGAGGGCCGCGATCACTACGGCGAGGGCCGTGTACAACAGGTGCTCGAGCAGGCGGTCCTGGATGGGCAGGGGCGATACTCCCCCGGGCTGCCAGTTCTGGGGCGCGAAGATCCACGCGATCGCGTCGAGGAAGAGGTTCACTCGCGGCCCCCCGGGAGCGGTGCGTCACCCGCGGCGACGGTGGCGGAGCGGGGCGATGCGAGAGGGGTGGTGACGACCTCGCGGGCGGCGCGTCTGCGCGCACCACGGTCGGCACGCACCCACGGCATCAGGATGCGCCCCAGGACGACCAGGATGACATCGAACAGGAGGGCGATGAGGAGCGTGGCGATGATGCCCACGGCCACCTCTTCGAGATTGTTGCGCTGCTTGCCGTTGGTGAAGAGATACCCGAGATTCTCGGAGCCGATGAGCACGCCGACCGAGACCAGGGCGATCGTCGACACCGACACCACGCGGAGTCCGGCGAGCATCACGGGTCCCGCGAGCGGGAACTCCACCCGCCAGAAACGTCGCCACGCCGAGAAGCCCATCGCCGTGGCCGCCTGCTTGGTGTCGGCCGAGACCGAGAAGAAGGCGTCGGAGGTCGCGCGCACCATGATGGCGACGGCGTAGATCGTCAGGGCGACGATGAGGTTGGTGTCGCTCAGGACGCGCGTGCCGATGATGGCGGGCAGGATCACGAACAGCGGCAACGACGGGATCGTGTACAGCAGGCTCATCGTCGTGATCGTGGTCGCGCGGGCGAAACGACTCGTGAGGGTCAGTCGCCCCAACGGCACGGCGATCACGAACCCGAGCACGATGGGGATGATGCTCAACCGGATGTGGTTGAGCGTCAGATCCAGCACCAGGGGGAAGTTCCCCCACAGCCAGGTCACGACAGCGGCTCGTCTCTCAGGGCGCCCTGCGTGCGCCCCTCGGCATCCACCACGACCGTCCCGGTCGGCGTCTGCTTGAGGTGGAGCGCGCGCTTGCCCTTGACGGCGCCGATGAAGCTCGCCACGAAATCGGATGCCGGGTTCTCGACGATCTCGCTGGGAGTACCGACCTGGGCGATCTTGGCGCCCTTCTCGAGGATGACGACCTGGTCGCCCAGCAGGAAGGCTTCGTCGATGTCGTGCGTGACGAAGACGATGGTCTTCCCGATGTCGCTCTGCAGGCGGATGAGCTCCTGCTGCAGCTCGTCGCGGACGATCGGGTCGACGGCGCCGAACGGCTCGTCCATCAGCAGGATGTTGGGATCGGCGGCGAGCCCGCGCGCGACGCCGACGCGCTGCTGCTGTCCACCCGAGAGCTGGCTGGGGTAGCGGTCGGCCATCCCGTCGTCGAGTCCGACGGTCTTCATCAGCTCGAGGGCACGCGCTCGGGCGGCTTTGCGGTTCTGGCCCTGCAGCACCGGGACGGTGGCGATGTTGTCGGCGACGGTGAAGTGCGGCAGGAGCCCGGAGTTCTGCATGACGTACCCGATGCTGCGACGCAATTGCACGGCGGGCTTGCCGCCGATGTCGTCACCGTCGATCGTGATGGAGCCGGAGGAGGGCTCGACCATGCGGTTGATCATCCGGAGCAGGGTGGTCTTGCCGCAGCCCGAGGACCCGACGAACACCGTGGTCTTTCGAGACGGGATGACGAGGTGGAAATCGTCCACGGCGCGCGTGCCGTCAGGGAAGACCTTCGAGACGGCGGAGAACTCGATCATGGGACGGCCGACCTCAGTCGGAGACCACGACCTTGCGGTCGAAGGCGACGTAGCCGGCGAAGTCCTTACCGACCCGCTCGACCGCGCCCGGGCGCAGATCGGGGTACGACCATGCGCCATCGGTGAGCTCGACGCCGTCGAGCGAGATGTTCCAGTACTGCGCGGCACCCTTCCACGGGCACGTGTACGGCGTGGGGCTCTGCTGCAGAGCCCCGTCTCGGACAGCCTGCGGCGGGAAGTACCAGTTGCCCTCGATCGAGGCCAGGTCGTCGCGGTCGGCTTCGGCGATCACGACGCCGTCGAGCACTGCCTTCATGGGATACCCCCTTCGTGGCGCCCCGCGGGTACGGCACCCAGCGGTGGCGGACCACCTCGGACGAGGGTAGCGAGCTACCGATCGCACCATCTGAACATTGCCCTGTATGTCGACCTGGGTTATGGTGCCGCGCCGTTCTGCGCCCGGTGGCGTCGACGGGCGAAGCCGGCTCCGCCTCACCGAGGCCCCTGAGCCTGTCGAAGGGACCGCGACCCGACGTCGACGTCAGACCACCCGAGCCCCCGGGACGGGGCCGTGTACGTGCAAGGCGACGAGGCCTGCGGCACTCAGCGTCACCTGCAGGTCGATCGCGGACGCCTCGTCGGCGGCGAGGAAGGCGAGGGTGGGACCCGAGCCCGAGACGAGACCGGCGAGGGCTCCCGAACTCTCACCGCGTTCGAGCACGCGCGCCAGATCCGGACGCAGGTGCAGAGCCGGGGCCTGCAGGTCGTTGCGCAGTGTCGCCGCGAGCATCTTCGCGTCGCCCTGCCGGAGCGCGTGCAGCACATCGGGGTCGACGGCGGGCACGCGCGGGGCGGGGCCGATGTCGACCGCGTGACGCTCGCGATGTGCGTCGAGCTCGCCGTAGACGACCGGTGTCGACATGCCGACATCGTTGGGTATCAGGACCCAGTCGAAGCGCCCGCGGGCCAGGGCCGGACTGAGTTCGTCGCCGCGGCCGGTGCCCACCGCCGTACCGCCCATCAAGGCGAACGGCACGTCGGCGCCGAGGCGCGCGGCGAGGCGGGAGAGCTCGCTCATCGGCATCCCGAGCCCCCACAGAGCGTCGCAGGCGACCAACGCGGCGGCGGCGTCCGCGGACCCCCCGCCCATCCCGCCGGCCACCGGCACGGCCTTGCGGATCGACAGGTGAGCGCCGCGGTCCACTCCCGCGGTCTGCGCAAGCAGCCGGGCGGCACGGATGGCGAGATTGCGATCGTCGGTCGGGACGCCGTCGATGTCGACGGGTCCGCGCGAGGACACCTCGAGGGAGAAATCGTCGGCGGGCGTCGCCGTCATCTCCTCGTAGAGGGACACCGCCTGAAAAGCGGTCGCGAGCTCGTGGTAGCCGTCGTCCTGCACATCGCCGACCTCGAGGAAGACGTTGATCTTGCCGGGCGCGCGGACGCGCACGGATGCGGGGGCGTGCGTCGTCATCGGCGTTCTCCCGCACCCGCTCGCCCGGAGCTTCGCGCGTGTGCGAGACTGAAGCTTCGGTCCGAGCCCCCCCGCCGCTCCCCAGTCGGTGCGGGTAGGTCCGGTCCGGAGCGAGCGATCTGAGTCACTCTTCGACAGTAGCGCTCCGCTCCCCGACGTTCGCCGCCGCTGCCGAAACGTCTTCGAAACCCCGGAACCGTACGGTGACCGGATACCGTCCCCGACCCCGAGGAGGCAGCATGCGCCCGATGGTCCCCCTGTCGATCGACGCCGATCCCTGGCGCGCGCTCCTGTCCCGCTCCGACATCCGGATGCACGACGGCATCCTGCACATGGTCGATGACACCGCCACGCCGGGTATCGCCGAGCGGGAAGACCTGTTGACCGCCGCCGCCGCGATCGAGGCCGCGGGTATCCGCGTGCTGCTGGTCCGCGACGCGAACCGCCGCCCCAAGCTCGTCGTCGACACCGCCCACGCCGAAGCCGCGATCGCGGCGCTGCGCGACCCCGAACTCGGCCCGGTCTACATGAAGGCCCGCGGCGAGGACCCCGTCCCCGCGCACAGCGTGCACCCCACCGCCGGCTCCGTGCAGGCGTACGCGGTGTTCCGCCCGCGCAGCTCGACCGAGGGCTCGTATCGCTACGGCGCATCGCTCGCCCCCCGCCTCGAGCTCTGGCGCTTCGGCGAGAAGACGATCGAAGCGCCCCGTCCGAGCGCCCTGAGCCGTCGCCGCTTCGCCGCGGCCGACCTCGACCTCGTCGAGGTGGAGCGCTACGGGCGCCGGTGGGAGACGATCTCGGGCATGTTCGATCCGCACCCCAACGAGTTCACGGCCGACGTCGACATGGTCTTCTCGTGGGTCGACGGGTCATCGAGCGAGTTCCAGCGGCAGCGCGCCGCCCGCATGAAGGGGTACGTCGTCGGCGACGGCGACGACAATGCCGCTCGCTACCGCCAGGTCGACGAGCTGCGTTACGCGCTGCGGAGCGTGCACATGTACGCCCCGTGGGTGCGCCGCATCTTCATCGCCACCGACTCGCCCACGCCCGAGTGGCTCGCCGATCACCCCAAGGTGACGATCGTGCGCAGCGAGGAGTTCTTCGCCGACCCGTCGGTGCTCCCCACGCACAACTCCCACGCCGTCGAGGCCCAGCTGCATCGCATCCCGGGGCTGGCCGAGCACTTCCTCTACAGCAACGACGACATGTTCTTCGGCCGCCCTGTGACGCCGGAGCTGTTCTTCAGCGGCGGCGGCGTGAGTCGCTTCGTCGAGAGCGGCGTGCGCATCGGCAGCGGACCCTCGCACGTCGATCGGTCGGGCCACGACAACGGTCTGCGCGTGAACCGCGCTCTGCTCAAGGAGCGCTTCGGCCGGGTCATCACGCTCGACCTCGAACACTGCGCGACCCCGCTCCGTCGCTCGGTCGCCTACGAACTCGAGCAGGAGTTCGCCGACGACTACGCGCGCACGGCGGCGAGCCGTTTCCGTTCGTCGACCGACATCTCGGTCACGAACAGCCTGTACCACTACTACGCGCTGGCGACCGGTCGCGCGGTCGTGACGACCGCACCTCGTACGCGTTACGTGCAGACCACCCAGCTCGACTCCCTGCGGACCATGGAGCGTCTCGTCACTCGTCGCGACACCGACATGTTCTGCCTCAACGACGGCAGCGTGCCCGAGATCCCCGAAGAGGTGCGCGTTCCGGCGCTCCGGGCGTGTCTCGAACGGTACTTCCCCGTCGCGGCTCCCTGGGAGAAGCCGGCGGTCAGCGCAGGATCGGCAGCGGCGTCGTCGGCGGCGACACCGGTCCACTGAGTTCCCGCGAGGCCGGGACGACGAGTCCCGCCTCGCGCAGGCGCCGCTGCGACTCGACGGCATCCACGTACTGCAGCGCCTCGGCCGCCCCGAGCGGCACGACCGAGTGCACCACGGTCTCGTCGTAGACGTGGACGATGTTGAAGCCCTGGGCCGCGTCCTGCGGGCGCGTTCCCCCCACCGGAACCATCAGGTCCTGCGTGTAGCAGGTCGCGGATGCCACCGACACGGGGATGCCGGCGAACGTGGCGAACGTCGAGTAGTGCAGGTGACCGGCGAGGATCGCACGGACGTCGCTTCCGCGCAGGACGGCGGCCAGGCTCCGCTGGTCGCGCAGTTCGACCGATGCGGCCAGATCGAGGACGCTGGGCACGGGCGGGTGGTGCATCGCGAGGATCGTTCCGAGAGGGGCGGGGGTGGCCAGCACGTCGGCGAGCCACGTCAGCTGCTCGGCGGTGACCTCGCCGTGGTGCGCCCCCGGCACGGACGTGTCGAGGGTCACGATGCGGAGGCCGTCGAACTCGTCGACGCGGTCGACCGGCGCGGTGGGGGCGGCGTCGTCGCCGGGGAGAAGGCTCGCGCGGAACGCGGTGCGGTCGTCGTGGTTGCCCATGACCCAGACGACCCGCGTGCCCAGACGCTCGGCGAGCGGCTCCACCAGCGCCCGCACGCGCTCGTAGGCGTCGGACTCGCCGAAATCGGCGAGGTCGCCCGTGAACACGAGGGCGTGCGGTCGAACGCCCGACTCGTCGATGGCCGCCACCGCGCGGGCGAGATAGGCCTCGGAATCGACGCTGTCGTACAGCGGTGTGCCGCCCGCTCGCAGGTGGGTGTCGCTCAGGTGCAGCAGCACGCGTTCGGCGCGGGGGTATTCGGAGTAGCGCATCTCGAGTTCCTCTCGGGCCGTCGGGTGCGGCCTCGTCACCGGCGTGATGCTCCCGGTGCCTCGAAATGTTACAGACATGTTTCGCGAACGCGTGATGAACACGGCGGGAATTCGCCCTGACGCCGCTGTATCCGCCGTCGTTCCCGCGCCGAGTGAGAGGCCTCGGGCACAACAGTCGATGCCCCATGCGATACGCCGCGAACCGCTCGACCCGGCACTGCGTGTCGCCAAACGCCCCGCCGTTGCGCCTCCGGCAGGCCCGAACGCCCGCCGTTGCAACAGAAACGCACCGCACGCCGTGGCGGACACGGCGTCAGAGGGCGGGCGTCAGAGGGCGGCGATGCGGGCGTAGTCGTCGACCGTGAGCTGCTCGCCGCGCAGCGTGGGGTCGACGCCCGCCCGCTCGAGCATGGCCGAGGCCTCGGCCGCCGTTCCGCCCAGCACGCCTGCGAGCGCCTGCCGCAGCATCTTGCGGCGCTGCTGGAAGGCGGCATCCACGATCTGGAAGGTGCGGCGCCGATGCTCCTCGGTGCCGCGGGGCTCGGCATCCCGATCGAAGCCGACCAGCACGCTGTCGACATTGGGGACGGGCCAGAACACCTGCCGCGACACCGTTCCCGCCAGTCCCCACGAGCCGTACCAGGCGGCCTTGACGCTCGGGGCGCCGTAGACCTTCGAGCCGGGCGGTGCGGCGAGCCGCTCCCCCACCTCGGCCTGCACCATGACGACACCGCGCTGGAGATACGGGAAGGTCTCGAGGAAGTGCAGCAGCACGGGCACCGAGACGTTGTACGGGAGGTTGGCCACGAGAACGCGCGGCTCCCCCGGCAGATCGTCGACACGCAGCGCGTCGGCGTCGATCACCGTCAGACGGTCGGCCGGCACGTCGTGCATCGCCGCGGTCGTGGGCAGGCGCTCGGCGAGACGGTGGTCGATCTCGACCGCGACGACCGAGGCGCCCGTCTCGAGGATCGCCAGGGTGAGGGAGCCCAGGCCCGGCCCGATCTCCACGACACGATCTGATGCCGTGACGCGCGCCGCGTGCACGATCTTGCGCACGGTGTTGGCGTCGACGACGAAATTCTGCCCGAGCTTCTTCGTGGGGGTGACGTCGAGTTCGGCGGCGAGCCGACGGATCTCGGCGGCACCGAGGAGGGAGACGGGCATTGTTCCACTGTAGTCAGGGCACCGCCAGAACCCCTCCGGCGCGGGAGCCGGGAGTAGCGTGGGTGGGTGAGTCAGACGCAGTCGATCCCCGCCAACGCCTTCACACTCCGAAGCCCGTACGGGCGACGAGCGATCGGGCTCTCCCTCGCCGCCGCCGTGGGCGGATTCCTCTTCGGGTTCGACTCCTCCGTCATCAACGGTGCGGTGGATGCCGTCGAGGGCAACTTCCAGCTCAGCGAGGTGCTCACCGGCTTCGTCGTGGCCGTCGCGCTCCTCGGCTGCGCCGTCGGCGCCGTGGTCGCCGGGGCACTGTCGGACCGGTGGGGCCGGCTGAAGGTCATGCTGCTGGGCGCCGTGCTGTTCTTCGTCTCGTCGATCGGCGCGGCCCTCACCTTCAGCGTCCCCGACCTCATCCTCTGGCGCGTGATGAGCGGTCTCGGCATCGGCATCGCCTCGGTCGTCGCCCCCGCCTACATCGCCGAGGTCGCACCCCGCCAGATCCGCGGTTCGCTCGCATCCCTGCAGCAGCTCGCGATCACGCTCGGCATCTTCGGAGCGCTGCTCTCCGACGCGGTACTCGCCAACAGTGCGGGCGGCGCGGCCAATGAACTGTGGCTCGGGATGGAGGCGTGGCGGTGGATGTTCCTCGTCGGCGTCCTCCCGGCGGCGGTCTACGGCATCCTGTCGTTCACGGTCCCCGAGTCCCCGCGGTTCCTGCTGGCCAAGGGCCGGACCGATGAAGCCCGCTCGATCTTCGCCCGACTCGTGCCGCCGGCGGACCTCGAGAAGACGATGAAGGACCTCACGCAGGCGATCGAGACCGACCGCAAGAACGCGAACGTGTCGGTGCGTGGGCCGGTGCTGGGGCTTCAGCGCATCGTCTGGATCGGCATCATCCTGTCGGCGTTCCAGCAGTTCGTCGGCATCAACGTGATCTTCTACTACTCCACGACCCTCTGGAAGGCTGTCGGCTTCCAGGAGAGCGACTCGCTGCTCATCTCGGTCATCACCTCGATCACCAACGTGCTGGTCACCCTGGTGGCGATCTTCCTCGTCGACCGGGTGGGTCGGAAGCCGATCCTTCTGACCGGTTCGGTGCTGATGACGGTGTCGCTGGGCGCGATGGCCCTGGCGTTCACTTTCGCCCAGGGCAGCGGCGCGGACGTCTCGCTCCCGGCCCCGTGGGGCACGGTCGCGCTCGTCGCCGCGAACCTGTTCGTCGTCGGGTTCGGCGCCTCGTGGGGACCCCTGGTGTGGGTGCTGCTCGGCGAGATCTTCCCCAGCCGCATCCGCGGTCGTGCCCTCGGTGTCGCCGCCGGCGCGCAGTGGATCGCCAACTTCGCCATCACGGTGTCGTTCCCGGCGATGTCGAGCTGGTCGCTTCCGCTCACGTACGGCATGTACGCGCTCTTCGCGGCGTTGTCGTTCTTCTACGTCGCGTTCCGCATCCCCGAGACCAAGGGCATGGAGCTCGAACAGGCCGAGACGCTCTTCGTGGAGAAGCCGAAGACCCGAGCGAAGGCATAACGGATGCCGGAGGCCGGCACCCCGCAGGGTGCCGGCCTCTCGTGTGTGCGGGGGTCTGCCGCGGGCATCACCTCCGCGATTCGCACAGACTCAGCGGCATCCGGGAAGAAGCGGATGAGGTTACGCAGATCACTGAGGTTGTGCACATCGCTGCTCCGCACGTGCCGCGCACCACCTCCGCGATTCGCACGAACTCAGCGGCATCCGCGACGGAGCGGATGAGGCTGCGCAGATCACTGAGGTCGTGCGCCGCGGCGCGTGCCCTCCGGATCCGTCGGCCTGCGCGGTCGCGTGGGTGGCGGTGAGTGCAACCTCCACGATCCGCACGCCCTCCGTCGCATTCGGAGGCGCGCGGCTGAGCGAGGGCTACCCGAGCGACTTCGTTCAACACCGACGACAGCCCGACTCGCGGGCCCGGAGCGCGGGCGCGGTGCGCGCGTCAGTCGTCGAAGGCGCCGTAGACGCGCAGCGTGTTCGCCGCGACCTGCGCGGCGAGCTCGTCGGCATCGAGGCCGAGCTCGGCGGCGAGGAAGCGCAGCGTCACCGGGATGAGGTAGGGAGCGTTCGGACGGCCGCGGTACGGCGCCGGCGTCAGGAACGGCGCGTCGGTCTCGACGAGGATGCGATCGAGCGGCGTCACGGCGAGGGCATCGCGCAGATTCTGCGCGTTCTTGAACGTGACGTTCCCGGCGAACGACAGGCAATAGCCCCGGTCGGCGGCGATGCGGGCCATGTCGGCGTCGCCCGAGAAGCAGTGGAACACGGTCTTATCGGGGGCGCCGACGCGCTCGAGGGTCTCGAGCACGGCGTCGTGCGCGTCACGGTCGTGGATCTGCATGGCGATCCCGTGCTTCTTCGCCAGCGCGATGTGCGCCTCGAAAGAACGCAGCTGCGCCGGGATGCCATCGGCCCCGGTGCGGAAGAAGTCGAGGCCCGTCTCGCCGATCGCCCGCACGCGCGGCTCGGCGGCGAGCTCGTCGATCACGGCGATCGCGGCATCCAGCTCACCGGCCCGCTCGTACTCCGGAGCCTCGTTGGGGTGGATCGCGACGGCGGCGAGCACGCGCGGGTGCGAGCGTGCGGCCCACGCCGACCACCGCGAGGAGTCGACGTCGCCGCCGGCCTGCACGACGCCGTGGACACCAACGGCCAGTGCCCGTTCGAGTTGCTCGTCGAGGGAGAGGCCGGTGTCGCCGTCTTCGATCTCGAGATGGGTGTGGTTGTCGTAGACCGGGATGCCGAGGGGCTCGGGCGCCGGCGGATAGCTCACGTCGCGGCGGCCGTCGACCGAGCGCTCGCGCACGTACTGGCTGGGGTCGCCCGCCTCGATCGTGCCGCGAGGGCGCTCGACGGGGGTCGATCCGGCGGCGGACCCTTCGACAGGCTCAGGGGCCGCAGCAGGCCCGGGGGCCGCAGCCGGCTCGGGGGCGACCGCTGCGGGCCCGGGGGCCGCAGCAGGCTCGCCGACCCCTGCGGGCCCGGGGGCCGCAGCAGGCTTGGGGGCGACCGCCGCGTCGGACACGGGCGTCACGCCTGCTCGACGCGCGGGAACAGCGGGGTGAGGACGGTGACCTTCGCGCCGGCACGCAGCGCGCCCCACGCCCCCGCCTCGCGAAGAGGCTGGTCGACGAGGCGCCCGAGGCCTTCGGCAGCGCCCAGCGCCGTCCACAGCTTCTCGGTCGAGCTCGGCATGACGGGCGACAGCATCACCGCCAGGGCGCGCAGCCCCTCGGCGGCGGTGTAGAGCACGGTGCCCAGGCGCTCGCGCTGAGCCTCATCCTTGGCGAGGGCCCACGGCTCGTTCTCGGTGATGTAACCGTTGAGGGCGTCGACGATCGTCCAGATCGCGGCGATGGCCTCGTCGATGCGGAAGCGCTCCACGGCGGCGTCGGCGGCCGCCGCGGCATCCGCCACGATCCTCTGGATCGCCAGGTCGCCCTCGGCGTAGGCACCGGCCGCCGGAACGGTGCCACCGAAGTACTTCTCGATCATCGCGACGCTGCGCGACGCCAGATTGCCGAAGCCGTTGGCTAGTTCGGCCTGGTAGCGGGCCGAGAGGTCTTCCCACGAGAAGGAGCCGTCCTGGCCGAAGGCGATCGCGGAGAGGAAGTAGAACCGGTACGCGTCGGAGCCGAAGACGTCGGTGATCTCGGTGGGCGCGATACCGGTGAGCTTCGACTTCGACATCTTCTCGCCGCCGACGAGCAGCCACCCGTGGGCGAAGACACCGCGGGGGACGTCGAGACCGGCGGCCATGAGCATGGCGGGCCAGATGACGGCGTGGAAGCGCAGGATGTCTTTGCCGACCACGTGGAACGCCGGCCAGCGACGGGCGAACTGCTCGGGGTCGTTGCCGAAGCCGACGGCGGTGGCGTAGTTGAGCAGCGCGTCGACCCACACGTAGATGACGTGCGACGAGTCCCACGGCACCGTGATGCCCCAGTCGAATGCCGAGCGCGAGATCGAGAGGTCTTTCAGGCCGCTGCGGACGAATGAGACGACCTCGTTGCGCGCCGACTCGGGCCGCACGAAGTCGGGCTCGGTCTTGTACAGCTCGAGCAGCCTGTCTTGGAACTCGCTGAGCTTGAAGAAGTAGTTCTTCTCCTGCAGCAGCTCGAGGGGCTTGGAGTGGATCGCGCACACCTTGAGTCCCTCGAAGGGACCGGTGCCGTCGACGATCTCGGCTTCGGGCTTGAACTCCTCGCAGCCCACGCAGTACAGCGCCTCGTACTCGCCCGCGTAGATGTAGCCACGGTCGAAGAGCGCCTGCACGAACTGCTGCACGCGCTCCTCGTGGCGCGGCTGCGTCGTGCGGATGAAGTCGTCGTTGGCCACGTCGAGCGTCTCCAGAAGTGGAAACCACGACTCGGTGACGAGCTTGTCGACCCATTCCTGCGGCGTGACGTTGTTGGCGGCCGCGGCGCGCAGCATCTTCTGACCGTGCTCGTCGGTGCCCGTCAGCATCCAGGTGTCATCGCCCGCCTGGCGGTGCCAGCGCGCGAGCGTGTCGACGGCGACCGTCGTGTACCCGTGCCCGATGTGGGGCAGATCGCTGGGGTAGTAGATCGGCGTCGTGATGTAGAAGGATCGGCCGGAAGTCACCTGAGGATTCTACGGGGGTGCACCGACACGGCCGACCGTGTGACGGGCTGGCCCGGTCGCCGCCCGCGACGCGGGACGCGGGGGCGCCTCAGCGCTTGACCGCGAGCCCCGCCTGGTACAGCTCACGCGAAGAGTGACCGGTCTGCGACGCCACCTCGGCGGCCGCCTCTTTGAGCCGCGTCCCGCCGCGCACGAGCTCGAGCACCTGGGTCACGGCATCCGGGAAGGCCACCTCGCGCGCCTCGGCTCCGCCCACGACGATCGCGATCTCACCACGAACGCCCTCGGCGGCCCACGCGGCGAGCTCGGCCAGGGTGCCGCGCTTGACCTCCTCGTAGAGCTTGGTCAGTTCACGGCAGACGGCGGCGGGGCGGTCGGCGCCGAAGGCGTCGGCCAAGTCGTCGAGAGTGGATGCCAACCGCGACGGCGACTCGAAGAACACCAGGGTGCGTTCCTCCGACGCCAACTGCGCGAAGGCCCTGCGGCGCTCGCCCGGCTTGCGACGGGGGAAGCCCTCGAAGGCGAAGCGGTCGGTCGGCAGGCCCGCGACCGCGAGGGCGGTGACGACGGCGCTGGGACCGGGAAGGGCCGTGACGGTGACGCCCGCCGCGGCGGCCGCGGCGACGAGGCCGAAACCCGGATCGCTGACGGTGGGCATGCCCGCGTCGCTGAGCACGAGCAGGTCGTCATGACGCGCCAGCTCGACGAGTTCGGCGGCCCGCTCCTTCTCGTTGTGATCGTGCAGGGCGATCAACCGCGGGCGATTCTCGACGCCGAGCCCCGCCAGCAGGCGCTGGGTGGTGCGGGTGTCTTCGGCGGCGACGACGCGGGCGTTCTCGAGCGCTTCGACCAGACGCTTCGAGGCGTCACCGAGGTTGCCGATCGGCGTCGCCGCGAGGATGATCACCGCCCCACCTTATGCTGGGGCGCGTGAGCACCGCTGTCCCCTCTCTGCGTCCCGAGGTGGAGCGCACGCGCCTCGATCGGTGGCGCGACGCGCTGATCGGCGACCCTCGGGGGCTCCGACTGTGGCGCTGGCTGGCGCCGCTGCTCGTCACGATCGTCGCCGCCGTGCTGCGCCTGTTCGACGTCGGCACGCCGCACGCACTGGTGTTCGACGAGACGTACTACGTGAAGGACTCGTGGAGCCAATGGGTGCTCGGCTACCCGTCGACGTGGCCCGAGAACGCCGACGCCAGCTTCACCGCGGGCGACACCGACATCTTCACCGGCGTCGGAAGCTACGTGGTGCACCCCCCGCTCGGCCGCATCCTCATCGGCGCCGGTATGGCGCTGCTCGGACCCGACTCGGCGACGGGGTGGCGACTGTCGGCCGTCGTCTTCGGCACGGCGACCGTACTGCTGGTCTACCTGCTCGCGCACAACCTCACCCGCTCGATCCCGTTCGCCACCGTGGCATCCGGTCTCATCGCGGTCGACGGCCTGAGCATCGTGCTCAGCCGCACCTCGCTGCTCGACGTGTTCCTGACGTTCTTCATCGTGCTGGCGTTCTGGTTCGTCGCGCTCGATCACAAACGCACCGGCGACCGCCTCGACGCCGCGATGGACGACCTCCCCGGCACCACCCACAACTGGGGTCCGTTGCTGTGGGACCGACCGTGGCTGCTGGCGGCCGGCGCCGCCGCCGGTGCGGCCACGGCCGTGAAGTGGTCGGGGCTGTACCTGATCGCCGCGATCGGCATCTACGTCGTCGTCACCGACGCGATCGCCCGCCGGCGGGTCGGAATCGTGCAGTGGCCGATGGATGCCGTGCGTCAGGGCCTCATCTCGTTCGTGCTCATCGTGCCGGTGTCGCTCGTGGTCTACCTGACCAGCTGGTCGGGCTGGCTGTTCACCACCGGCGGCTACATGCGCAGCAGCGAGGCGTTGGGCACGGGTCTTCTGTCGTTCCTCCCGGTGCCGCTGCAGAACCTGTGGGCGTACCACGAGTCGATGTACGGCTTCCACGTCGGACTCGTCACCCCGCACAGCTACGCCAGTCCCGCGTGGCAGTGGCCGTTCCTGATCCGCCCCACCTCGATGTACTGGCATCAGGACGACTTCGGCGTGAACGGCTGTGCACTGCCGAACGGCTGCACCGAGGCCATCTCGAGCAACGCGAACCCGCTGATCTGGTGGGCGGGCATCGCGGCATCCGTGTATCTGTTCGTGCGCTTCGTCATGGTGCGGGACTGGCGCCACGCGCTGGTGCTGACCGGGCTCGCGTGCACCTACCTGCCGTGGCTGCTGTACCCCGAGCGCACGATCTTCCAGTTCTACACGGTGGCGATGGTGCCCTTCCTCGTCCTCGCGATCGCTTTCGCCCTGCAGGACGCGACCCGGGGGGTCTGGAGGCTCTCCCGCGCCCGTGCACAGGTGATCGCGGTGGTGTTCCTCGTCGTGTGCGTCGGCATCTCGGCGTTCTGGTACCCGGTGTGGGCGGGTCTTCCCGTCTCTTACGAGTTCTGGCGGCTGCACAACTGGCTGCCCAGCTGGATCTGACGTGTCGCGCGGCGACGACTGGCTGAACGACCCGCGGCCGATCCAGCGCGTCAAGGTGTTCCGCGACGCGCCCGTCGACCCGCGGGCGTGGCCGGCCGACATCCCCGCCGTAGCTCACTTCCTCGACGTCGCGCGGGCCGACGGCTGGGAGTTCGGTTCGGGCGTGACCTTCCTCGTCGGCGAGAACGGCTCGGGCAAGTCCACGCTCATCGAGGGCATCGCCGAGGCCTACGGCCTGCCCGCCGAGGGCGGCTCGACCAACGGCGGGGGCGAGACGCGTCGCACCGAGAGCCCGCTCGGCGAGTGGCTGCGCATCGAGCGGAGTCCGCGGGTCCCGCGGTTCGGCTTCTTCTTGCGGGCTGAGACGATGCACGGCTACTACTCCTGGCGCGACGATCTGCCCGACGCCCCGCCGAGCCTGCACCCGATGAGCCACGGCGAGTCGTTCAACGCCCTGCTCGACGAAGCGCTCGACCACCCGCACTACGTCGCGGGGCTCGCGTGCCTCGACGAGCCCGAGGCGGCGCTGTCGTTCTCGTCGACCCTGCGCTGGTTGGCATCCCTCGACCGCATGCGCTCGCGCGGCACGCAGGTGATCTGCGCCACCCACTCCCCCGTGCTGGCGGCGCTCCCCGGGGCGACGATCCTCGAGCTCGGCGAGTGGGGCATCCGCGAGAGCGCGTGGGAAGACCTCGAGGTGGTGCGGCTGCAGCGCGGGTTCCTGGAGGCGCCGGGGCGGTATCTGCGGCATCTGCTGGACTGAGGGGCGCGCGGGCGGGGGCGTCGGAGCGCGGTGGTGGTGGGGAGGCCGCGTGGGCGAGGTGGCGGCGAGGCTGGGTGGGCGTGGCGGCGGCGAGGCTGCGTCGGCGTGGCGGCGGCGGCGAGGCGGGGTGGGCGTGCCGAGAAACGCGATCCGCGGGCAGAAACGCCTCGACACGTTGTTTCACCCCGCGGATGCCGTTTCTCGCGGCTGCGGCGACGGCGGTGCGGATGCCACAGCGCGGCGCGGCGGCGGCGGCGGCGCGGGCGCGGCGCGGGCGCGGCGGCGGCGGCGCGGCGGCGGCGTGGCAGCGTGGGCGTGACGGCGGCGGCGCGGCGGCGGCGCGGCGGCGGCGTGGCGGCGGCGTGGCGGCGTGGGCGTGCCGGCGGCGGCGAGGCCGCGTGGGCGAGGTGGCGGCGAGGCGGGGTGGGCGTGCCGAGAAACGCGATCCGCGGGCAGAAACGCCTCGACACGTTGTTTCACCCCGCGGAT
>NZ_JBQEOS010000015.1:0-31826 GCF_052045385.1 Microbacterium sp. 22296
GCGTCGGCGGTCCACGAGGACTCCCCGCCTTCCTTCACGGTCTTCGACTCGAGAGCGGTGTACAGCAGCTCCTTGTCGACGAGGCCGACCGCGTCGTCGCCGGTGTCCTCGGAGGTGCCGACCGGCTCGCCCTCGGTCACGAGACCGGTGTCGCCCCCGTCGATGAGCTTCGGGGTCCAGCCGAGGTGGTCGGGGGAGATCGTGGCGCCACCGGGGCCGGTGAACGCCGAGGCCTGACCGACGACGTACCAGAAGTGATCCGCCGGGATGTCGGCGACGTCACGGGTGTCGGTGACGGTCACGGTGGGCAGGGCACCGTCGAACTGGCGCACCTGGGCGTCACCGGATGCCGACTCCGTCAGCGTGGCGGAGGTACCGGCCACCGTCAGGCTCAGGCTGCCCGGGCCCACGACCGGGGCGATCTGCACGTTGACGTCGACGTCGGAGCCGTCGACCTCGGCGGCGAACGCCGCACCCGCCGTGCCCACGAGCACCAGACCACCGGCAGCGGCCACGGCGATACGAGCCGCGGCACCCTTGGAAAACTTCATTGTGTACTCCGTTTCTTCGTCCGACACCGACGTCGAACGACTAGCAAGCTCACCGGACGCTCCGGTCGTTGCGGGAAGGATCCGGGTCATCCCCCGCCCCGCGACATGATGAATGTTAGCGAGAACACCAACCGAAGACAAGAGTTTCGTCGGTGGTCGAGGAATCAGGATCGAGGTGTGCACGGCGAACCGCGCGAGGGTGCCGCGTCGCCGCCGCTCGCGCGAGCGACGGCCGCGACCCGACGGGCTCACGGGAGAGCCCGTGAGCCGGTGGGCGACCCGATCGGGTCGGACCGCCCACCGGCGATGCAGGATCAGCCGCAGCTGCCCCGGGGGGCCGGCACGGTGAACGTCGTCGAATCGTTCTTCGTCCCACTGGTGACCGCGTCGATCGACACCGTGCCGGCGTCGACCGACGTCGCGCGGGTCGAGAACGCCGCCGACGCGGCCTTGCCCACCGCGATGGTCAGCTTCTTGCTGCCGAAGGCACCGGTGACCGTGACGTCGGCGGCGACGGAGTCCGCGTTGGTCACCGTGACCACCTGCGTGACCTTTCCGGCGACGCAGCGGTTCGCCACGGCGGCCGACAGGTCGAGACCCAGCGACAGCGCCTCGGACGACGACGCGGCGACCCGGCCGTCGGTGTACCCGTCGTACCGCGCGGTGACCGAGCGCACCGTGGCCGGCACCTCGACGGAGGCGGAGCGCTGGCTGAGCTTCACCGTCTGCGTCCACCCTTCACCCGAGAAGGTCACGGTGCCCGCGACATCACCCTGGTCGGCGGCGGCGACGACAGCGGTGGCCGTACGCCCGTCACGCGTGAGGGTGGTGGTCGAGGCGACCGCCTTGACCGACGTCCAGTCGCGCATCGCGGTGAGGACGGACTGGTTCACGCTCACGAACGAACCGTGACGCGGGCTGGCGGGCAGGCCGCCGACCGGACGGACGTTCCAGTCCGCACGGCGCGACAGACGGTCGGCCTGCGAGCTGCTTGAGATCGCCGAACCGGTGGTGACGAAGGCGCGGTACCCGCCGGCACCGAAATTGTCGACGAGGAAGGCGTAGCCGTCGCCCCCGGCGTTGTTCGGGTCGCCCGCGTTGAGCTTGACGATCTGCGGGCCCTCGCCCACCTCGTTCGTCTCGAGGCGCGTCATGTTGGTGTCGGTGAGCTGCCAGGTCTTCTCGGGATCGGCGTTCCAGTCGGAGCGCGTCGTCGGGGCGGTCAGCACCTTGGAGCGCTCGAGGAAGATGTCCTTACCCGCCTCGAGGCCGTCGGCCGCGCCACCCTCTTCGTTCTTGCTGAAGCGGTAGTAGTAGTCGCCGATCTTCTGCACGGTCGAGTCGATGCGCGCGTAGCCGGTGTTCTGCCACTCGGTGGGCGGGTAGGTGAACGTCTTGAAGTCACGCGTGAGCACGTAGAACACGCGAGCGTGCAGGTTGTCGGTGTTGGTGTGCGAGGCGTCCTTGTACAGACGCGACGAGAAGTGCACGACGTACGACTGCAGAGCGTCATCCCAGTACGCCTCGGGCGCCCACGTCATACCGGCCTCGGGCTGGTTGATGGTGATGCCCTGGTTGGCGCCGTTCGTGCGGTCCCACTTCACGAGGTCGGTCGACTCCCAGACCTCGATCTTGAGCGAGCCGTTCGACTGCGCCGGGCCCCAGCCCGTGCCGCAGCTGATGCACAGGTCGGTGGCGACCATGTAGTACTTGTCGCCGTCCTTGGAGCGGAGGATGTAGGGATCGCGCAGGCCCTTGGTGTCGGTCGTGGAGGTGATGACCGCCTGACCGCCGTTCACCGGCGAGAACGAGAAGAAGTCGTTGCCGTTCGTCGCGGCCTGGTAGATCTTCTCGTCGCCGTCGGACTTGAAGTACGCCGCGGCATAGCCGGCATCCGGCGCCCAACGTCCCTTCTCGGCCACGGTCACGTCGAACGTCTTCTGCGCGGTCTGACCGTTGAGGGTGGCCGTCGCCGTCAGCGTGACCTTCGCGTCGCCCGCGCCGTACGCCGGGCGCGCGACGAGGCCGCCGCCGCGGTACGGGTCGGCCGCACCGACCGCCGGCGCCGTGTAGGCGGCGTCGGTCGAGGTGACGAGGGCGGGGTTCGACGAGGTCCAGCTGATGGTGGCGCCGTTGACGGCCCCCTTCGTCGCCAAGGGCAGGTTCTCCGTCGTCCGGGACGCCAGCGAAATGGCGTTCAGGTCGGTGGAGACGCTGGGAGCGACGACCGTGACATCGAAGGTCAGGACGCCCAGCGAGCTCGTCGCCGTCAGGGTGACGGGAGTGTTCGCCGAGATCGACCGCGAGACAACGCCGGTGTTGGACACCACGGCCGGGTTGGACGACGCCCAGGTCAGGGCGACTCCGTTCACCGAGGCGGCGAGGTTCAGGTTGCTCGAGACGTTGTCGAGGGAGGTGTTGGCCAGCAGCATCGTCGCCGCGACATCGCCGCGCAGCAGCGCCGACGTCGTCGAGGACTTCTGCGACGCGGTGGGCATGCTCGAGCTGACCTGGTCGGAGGTGAGCGCGGCATCCCAGAACTTGACGTCGGTGACGTCGGCGCGCAGCAGCGAGTCGCCCTGGTAGAGCGATCGGCCGAGGTATCCGAGCACGTTGCCCGACGGGATGATCGAGCTGAGCGAGTTGGCGTGCGTGAGGGTCGAGATGACGCTGCCGTCGCGGTAGAGCGTCAGGGTGTTGCCCGAGCCCACCATGGTGAGGGTGGTGAACCCGGGGTTGAGGCCGCCGCCTGCCGGCATGCGAGTCTCACCGTTGCTGCTGCCGCTCTTGACGCGGATGGCGGCGAGCACCTGGTCGGTGTAGCCGCCCTGCGCCGAACGCGGGCTGAGGAAGATGTGGTTGCCGAGCTGGGTGGTGTTCCACGGCCCGACGCCGTCGCCGATGACCCAGCCGAAGTGGTTGGCCGCGGACTGCGCCGCGACGGTGTACTCGACGGTGAAGTCGTTGTCGGTACCGGTGACCAGCCCCTTGGGAAGCGCGGCGTATCCGTCGGCCTTGAAGCGCAGGACGGCGTCGCCGGCGGCGTCGGCGAACGAGGCGTCGGTGAAGCCGGTGAGCGAGGCGTTGCGGCCGTTGCCGGAGACGTCGATCAGCGACGTGCCCGAGTGCGACATGTCGTAGTGCGCGGTCGGCGCCGGCACGTCGGCGGCGTAGGCGGCGGGCGCGACCAGACTCATGGTCGAGGCGACGAGCACACCGGTCAGCGACGCGGTGAGCGCCTTCGACACGCGACGCGGGCTCGCGGCTCGGGGCGGGAGGGGAACCGGTGATCTCATCCTCGAGACCTTTCTCTTGGTGCGGGGTGCGCGGCTCCGCCGGGTAGGGCCGGAACGGAGCGGGGTACATCACGTGCGCGACGCCGTCGTGCGCTCGACCGGCGAAGCATGAGTCGGCGTGGGTAGGTCGCCCTCGAAAGCGTTGCTGCGCTCACGAGACTCGGCGTCGGGTACCGACCATCCCGGTAGACGTTAGCGGTAACCCCACCCCCTGGCAATGGCGGAGAGGTCCTGCGCTTTCCGTCACTCCGGGGNGACGGGACAGGACCCGTTCACGGCGGTCGTCACGGCGGCGCACCCCCGCCGGAGTCGCGCGGACCGCGGGCTCGCGCGTCGTCGCCCGCTCTTGTGTCCGCGCACTGTGAGCGATAACATCCACCCATCCCTGCACGACGGCAGCCAACGACGGCTGTCCGAAAGGATCGCAATGGAGCACCCTCTTCCCCGTCGCGCGCTCGCCAGCGTCGCGACCCTCGCCCTCGCGCTGACCGGCGCCCTCGTCGCCGCGCAGCCCGCCGCCGCCGCCGACGACCGCCTGGTCGCGCACTACCCGCTGACGGACACGAGCGGCACCACCGCCGTCGACGCGTCCGGCAAGGGACGCAACGCCACGTACGTCGGGGGCGCGACCCTCACCGGCGGCGAGGGCGTCCGCCTCGACGGCACCGACGACTACGTCGACCTGCCCGACAACCTGCTCGCCGGCCTCGACTCGGTCACGATCAGCGCCGACGTGCTGGTGCGAGGCGACCAGGGCACCCCCTACTTCATCTACGGCCTCGGCAACACCGACGGGGGCGGGGTCGGCAACGGCTACCTCTACTCGACCGGCAACTCGTACAAGACGTCGATCGCCACCGGCAACTGGAGCACCGAGCAGACGGTGAACAGCAGCGCCAACCTGCAGCGCGACGTGTGGAAGACCATCACCTACACGCTCGACGACGCCACCGACACGGCGCGCGTCTACCTCGACGGCGCGCAGGTCGGCCAGGCCACCAACGTCACCACCAAGCCCGGCGCGATCGGGGGCGGAACGACCACCGCGAACTACATCGGCCGTTCGGTCTACAACGCCGACCGCCGGTTGGCCGGGAGCGTGCGCGACTTCCGCGTGTACAACACCGCGCTCTCGGCATCCGATGTCTCCGCCCTCGTGCCCGCCGACGCCACGCGTCTGCAGCGCGACGCCGCCGCCCTCTCGCTCGGCGACCTCAGCGCCGTGACCGCCGACCTGCGCCTGCCCACGACCGGCGTCAACGGGTCCGCGGTCAGCTGGGCCTCCAGCAACCCCGCCGTGGTCAGCACCGCGGGCAAGGTTACCCGCCCCGCGGCCGGGCAGCAGCCCGCCTCCGTGACGTTGACGGCGACCCTCACCCGGGGCTCGGCCACCGAGACCCGCACCTTCGCCGTCACCGTGGCGGCGATGCCGGGCAACGCCGAGCTCGCGAAAGCCGACCTCGACAAGATCAGCATCCCGAACGCCACCGACGTGCGCGGCAACATCACCCTCCCGTCCACCGGGTCGGTCAACGGCACGGCCATCACGTGGTCGGCCTCACCGGCAGGTGTTATCTCGACGACGTCGACGAACGGCAAGGCCGCCGGCGTCGTCACGCGCGGCGCGACCGACACGAAGGTGACGCTGACCGCCGCGGCATCCGGAACCTCCGTCACCCGTCAGATCGAGGTCACCGTCAAGGCGGCCCCCGCGGGTCTCGACAAGGACTACACCGCCGGATACCTGTGGACCCACTTCGCCACCGAGGGCGGCTACGAGAAGATCTTCATGGGTCACAGCACCGACGGGCTGCACTGGGAGAAGCTGAACGACAACAAGTCGATCCTCGCCAACCTGGGCGGCGACCTCGGCGTCCGCGACCCGCACCTCGTGCGCTCCCCCGAGGGCGACAAGTACTGGATCATCGGCACCGACCTGCACGCCGAAGGCGGCGGAGCCGGCGGCTCGGGCTGGGACCAGCTCAATGCCAGCCAGAACATCGTCGTGTGGGAATCCACCGACCTGGTGAACTGGAGCGACCAGCGCATCGTCTTCGCCGGCTTCGACAAGGCCGGCTGCGTGTGGGCGCCCGAGGCGATCTACAACGAGGCGACCGGTGAGTACTACGTCTACTGGGCGGCGCGCGATCAGACCGACAACAACACGCCGGACTGGGCACTGCGCATGTACCTCACCAAGACGCGTGACTTCACGACGTTCACCACGCCCGAGATCTGGACGACGCTGAACCCCAAGGGCGACGGTCAGGGTGGCCGGAACATCATCGACTCGACCATCGCGAAGGAGGGCGACACCTACTACCGGTTCTCGACCTCGGACTGGGACACGGTCGTCGACACCGCCCCGTCGCTCGACGGTCCCTGGACGCAGAAGATCGCTCCCGGGCAAGCCGCCGCGGCGGGCCTGCGCGGCCGTATGGAGGGCCTCACCGTCTACCAGCTGCCCGACAACCGCTGGTCGGTCATGGGTGACGAGTTCAACTACTACGCGCACGTCACCGACTCGCTCGCGAGCCTGAAGTTCACGCAGCTCAGCAGCGGCAGCGGCGCCGACCAGTTCTCGTTCGACGAGAAGTTCCGACACGGTTCGGTGCTGCGCCTGTCGAAGGCGGAGGAAGCGCGTCTGCTCGAGAAGTACGGCGACACCCCGGTCACGCCCGAGGAGCCCCAGCAGGGGCCGATCGCGGAGTACACGTTCGAGAACGGCTCGCTCGCGGACTCCATCGGCGACGCCGACCTGACGGCATCCGGAACCGCCGCCGTCGCGACCGACGCCGACAAGGGCTCGGCCCTGCGCCTCACAGGAGCCGCCAACGGCTTCGCCTCGTTCCCGACCGGATTCTTCGACGGCCGCGACACCATGACGGTGTCGATGGACATCAAGTCGGAGCGCACGAGCGGCAACTTCTTCACCTTCGCCTTCGGGCAGAGCCAGGACAAGTATTCGTTCCTGCGGGTGCGCGGCGGCGAGGCCCGCACCGCGATCACGAAGGCGACGTGGCAGAACGAGTCCGACGTCACCGGCAGCATCTCCAGCGGCCAGTGGCACAAGTACGACCTCGTCTACGACGGCAAGACGCTGCGCATGTACATCGACGGGGTGAAGGTCGACGAGAACCTCGCCCTGAACGCGTCGGTGAGCGAGCTCGGCAACAACCTCGCGGGATACCTCGGCAAGTCGCTCTACAGCGCGGACGGGTACTTCCAGGGCTGGTACGACAACGTACGGGTGTACAACCGGGCGCTGTCGAACACCGAGATCCTGCAGAACGCGGGCGTCGAGGACCAGCTGCTGGACGTGTCGCTCACGCAGCCGGAGAAGCTGAAGATGGCACCGATCACCGACGGCAAGGCGCGCACCGCCATCCTGCCGGTGGTCAAGGGCACCGACGTGTCGAAGCTCGCGCCCACCTTCACCACGGTCCCCGGCTCCACGGTGTCGCCCGCCTCGGGCACCACCGTCGACCTGCGCACCCCCGTCACCTACACCGTGACGACCCCCTCGGGCGCGAAGGCGGAGTGGAAGATCGAGGCACGCGTGGTCAACAGCCCCGTGCTGCCCGGGCTGTACGCCGATCCGAACATCGCGGTGTTCGGGGACACGTACTACATCTACGCGACGAGCGACGGCTTCCCCGGCTGGGGCGGCAAGGAGTTCTACGTCTGGAAGTCGAAGAACCTGACGGACTGGACGCGGTCGGCGACGCCGTTCCTCACGCTCGACGGAGCGAACGGGAACGTGCCGTGGGCCACGGGCAACGCGTGGGCACCCACCATCATCGAGCGCGACGGGAAGTACTACTTCTACTTCAGCGGCCACAACGCCGCCCTGGACCGCAAGACGATCGGTGTGGCCGTCGCCACCAGCCCCGAGGGACCCTTCACGGCCGAACCCAACGCGATGATCCTCAACAACGAGGCCGTCACCTCGGGCCAGGCCATCGACCCCGCCGCCTTCCACGACCCGGTATCGGGCAAGTGGTACCTCGGCTGGGGCAACGGCTCCCCCGTCCTGGCGGAACTGGCCGACGACATGAAGTCGATCAAGCCGGGCACCTACCAGCGGATCAACGGCCTGACCGACTTCCGTGAGGGCGTGTTCTTCAACTACCGGAACGGCCTGTACCACCTCACGTACGCCATCGACGACACCGGATCGGAGAACTACCGCGTCGGGTACGCCACCGCGACGAGCATGAACGGGCCCTGGACGTACCGCGGCGTGATCCTCGAGAAGGACCTGTCCCTCGGCATCAAGGGGCCGGGCCACAGCTCGATCATCAACGTGCCCGGAACCGACGACTGGTACATCGCGTACCACCGCTTCGCCATGCCGAACGGCAACGGCAACAACCGCGAGACCACCATCGACAAGGTGACGTTCGGCACCGACGGCCTCATGCAGAAGGTCACTCCCACGCTGGAGAGCGTGAAGCCGCAGACCGTTCCCGCGGCGGGTCCCGAGGTCACGGCCGCGGTCACCAGCCGGTGCGTGGCGGGCAAGGTGGTGCTGGCCGTCTCGGTCACCAACCGCGACGATGCGCCGGTGTCGCTGGCGATGACGTCGGACCACGGGTCGAAGACGGTGGCATCCCTTGCCGCGGGTAAGACGACGACGCAGAGCTTCACGGTGCGTCAGTCGTCGATCGTCGCCGGCACGGTGACGGTCACCGCCACCGACACGGCAGGCGGCGCGACGGAGGTGAAGGCCGCGTACGGCGCGCGCACCTGCGGCTGATTCATGGCGTGCCTCACCGAAAGGTGAGGAGGTGGGCTCCGGCTTCGGCCGGGGCCCACTTCGCGTGGAGGCTCCGGCGACGGCCGGAGTCTCCTTGTCGTTCTCCCAGGAAAACCACTTGTTACCGAGAACACGCCCGGGTTACCGTGGACACGAGTTCACACTCACCCACCGACCAGGGTTCCCCCGAACCCGCGAAGGGGCCGTCGACGTCGACGACCTCGAGAAGGATTCCCGATGACCCGTCGTCAGATTCTCTCCGTCCTCGCCAGAGGACTGCTCGTCACCTCGACCGTCGCTCCGGTGGGACTGGCCGCCTGGGAGCAGGCCGGATTCGACAGCAGTGCGGTCTTACAGATGGACACCTCCGAGCCCGACACGCTGTTCATCAACGGGCGCGCGTTCATCCTCGAATAGACCATCCCGCGCGACCGCACCCGCAAGGGCCCGTCCCGAGCGCGGACGTCGATGCGTTCCATCGCGGGAATGCGTCGGACTGTGCAGCCCTCGGCGCGTCCGGGATCGAGGTTGCCGCGCGATCTCCGCGGAGCCACCGACCGCCCGACCCGATTCGTCCTGCGCGGGGCCCCCGACGGAGCCGAGGGAACGGCCTCGGCGCGACGGGACGGACTTCCTCTTCGCGGCGCGCCCGGGAGCGAGAGGGGGTGAGGGTGGCTCCCCGCCCGGCGCAGTGCCGCACATGAGTCCGGCCCGGTCGAAGAACGACCGGGCCGGAACCAGGGGTGTCGCTGGGAACGCGACCTCGGCCGGGAGGAAGCGAGGAGGGCACTCCTCCCACCCGAGCAGGGTGGAGGCGGCCGTACCCGCCCCCACCCGGGGAGGGATGGAGGCAGCCCTACCCGCCCCCACCCGGTCTCTCAGTTCTGCGCGGCGTAGGGCGCCTCGACGCCTGAGGTGACGCGGGTGCCGTCGATCGTGGCGGCGGCCGTGACGGTGGCCTTCCCGGCGGGGATGGACGCCTTCCCCGAGTTGATGACGGTGCTGACCCTCTTGCCCGGCTGAACCGCGGTGAACGACTTCTTGCCGTAGGCGGTGACCACCTCGAGATCCACCGGCACCGCCGAGCGGTTCACGACCTCGACCGCGACGTACGCCTTGCCGGCGATCTTGCGGGTCGAGGCGACGGCATCCATCTTGAGAGGCGGCGCTACGGTGAAGCTCGCCGAGGGCGCAGAAGCGGGCGAGGAGCCCGCCGCGTTCACCGCGGTGACGCGCGCCGTCCAGGCGCCGACCCGCAGATCGGCGATCGCGACGGACATGCGCGCCCGCAGGTTCTCGGTCACGGTGACGGTGCGCCCCGCGCCTCCGTCGGCAGGGGTGAGCTGCACGATGTAGGAGCTGATCGCGGAACCGTTGGCGGCGGGGGCACCCCACTCGACGGTGGCCTTCGAACCCTCGACGGACGCCGTCGGTGCCGCCGGCGCTGCGGGAGCCGCAACGGCCGTTCCGTCGGTCTCGAGCACCAGCGGGGCGAACGCGATCCAATCCACGTCGGGGGCGACGGCGTAGCCCTTCAGCACGACCTGGTCCTGCTGGCTCGTGCGTTCGTCGATCACGAGCGTCTCCTTCGTGTTGCCGAAGGTCACCGCGCCGTCGCCGCTCGCCAGGTTCACCGGCATGACGGCCTCCCAGAAGTTGTTCGCGGCGTAGGTGTAGCGGAACGTGGAACGCCCCACCAGACCGTCATGACCGGCCTCCTGCGCCTGCAGCCCCAGGTCGACGACCTGCGGGTTGTAGTCGTGGCGTCCCTCGATGTCGTCGTTCGAGTAGTGCACGATCGCGTTGTAGGCACCCGCGCGGTCGAACCCGGCGCCCCGCCGGATCGTCAGGGTCCCCTGATTCGCCGCGTTGGCGTCGGTGATCCCGAGGCCCGCGACGTAGCCGGAGCCGGAGCCATTGGTCAGCTCGGAGCCGAAGCCCTTCGCGACGGCGGTGCCGCCGAGAACGGCCTTCGCGGCATCCTCGACTTCGACCTTCACGATCGCCGCGTCGCCTTCGACCGCCCGGGTCGTCGTGACCGCGCTCACGCGCGCTCCGCCGGTGCTGCGCAACTCGATCTCGCTGATGCCCTCGGGCAGGTGGATGCGCGCACGCTTCTGGCCGTCGATGAAGGTCGTCGCGAGGCGGCCGTCGACCGTGAGGCCCAGGTCGGTGCCCTGCCAGTCGACGGCGACGTCGTAGTAGCCCGACTCGTCGGCCGAAGGGTAGACGTCGACACGGTCGCCCGCGCCGATCGTCGCCTCTCCGGCGACCAGCTTCGCGCCGCCCGCGAGACGCAGGGTCGTCGCCGGGTACTCGGCGCGCTGCGCGTTCGAGTCGGTGCCCACGCGGGTGAGCTCGACGCGGTCCACCGTGACGCCTCCGTCGACACCGGCGCCCGGCAGCACGTTCTGCCCGTCGCGGCTGGTGCGCAGACTCAGCGTGTGCGTCCCGCCGCTGAGCGTGACGTAGACCTCGGCGGTACCGCGTGCCGTGCCGCGCACGTTGTCGGGCTTGACCGCGTTGGCGCCGTACTGCACCGTGGCCGCGTCCGCGCCGTCGACGAACAGAGCGTGCTGGGCGGCGCGACCGGGCGTCGCCCCGAGCACGGTGTAGCGGTACAGGCCGGGCTCGGCGACGTCGACCTGCCAGTCGAGGCGGCCGTCCGCGCCGGTCAGACCGGTGACATCGCGGTCGCCCGAGAGGCGGTAGCCGCCACCCGGCTGGGTGCGCACCGCGCCGCCGGTGATCGCGAGGTCCTCGGCCTCCGACCACTGGTGCGGCGCCTGCTGAGCGGCGGCGGCCTCGACGTCACGACCGGTCGCCGGGGTGATGACCACCTGATACGCCGCGCTCGCGTTCGCGGAGGGCACGCGCACCTGCACGACGCCGTCGGCCACCGCGGAGTCGTCGTAGGCGGCGACCACGCGCGGGGTGTCGGCGATGCCGTCGGTGCCCGACACGAGGACCTCTCGGATCTCCACGTCGACGGCGTCGCCGAAGGTGTCCTTCGACAGTCCGCGCACGGTCAGCTGGCCGTCTCGGCCCTGCTCGATGCCGCCCACGATGATCTGCGCACGACGGTTGGCGTCGTCGACGGCGGCGATCGCCTTCTCGCGGTTCGTGGTGACCTCGGCCGTCTGCGACCCGTGAAGGTCGCCGTACCACTTGAACATCCACCATCCGCCGTTGGCGGCGTTGACCTTCGCCTGGTTGTCGGAGAGCGTGCCGGATGCCGTCCAGTACGCCGTCTGCGCATCGATCTTGGCCGCCTCGAAGCTGGCGAACCACCGCAGCAGGTTCGACGGCGAGCTCATGTCGTTGCTCGCGCCGTACTCCGTGATGTTGACCTGCGGGATCTTGTCTTCGGCGATGCCGAGGTCGCGTGCGTATTGGCGGAACGCGTTGGCGCGATCCGGCATCCACTGGTAGCCCCGCAGCTCGTGCCACACGTAGATGTCGGGGACCGTGTTCGTTGCGATCGCGGAACGCAGGAAGGCCTTGATGTTGCCCTCACCGCGCCACGCGGCGTCTCCCGGCCCGGCGATGCGGGGTCGGCTCAGCCCGTGCTTGGCGTAGACGTCGGTGATGACCTTCCACGCGGCGGCCCAGTCGCTCGCCCCTCCGGGGGTGAAGCTGTCGGGCTGTCCGCCCTGGTGCAGGTAGCGGTAGTAGCGGTCGTCGTTGTTCAACCACTGCAGGTCGAGTTCGTTGTACGGGATGAAGACGTATTTCTCGGGGTCGTCCGCTCCGGTCGCGACGGCCTCCGTCACGATCTCGAGCACCTCGAGGTAGTCCCACAGGCCGTTGCCGCCGGAGGTCCACTCGGAGGTGAGCGTCCCGTTCGCGTCGCGCACGTACGTGCGGTCGTCGCCCGGACGGACTCCGCGGTTGTAGGGCCAGTCGGGGTAGTAGTCCTGCGTGTAGATGTAGAGGTCTTCACCGTGCTTGTCGAAGAAGGTGTCCTCGATGTTGAACGCGTCCCCGCCGGGGTGCTGCGTGCCGAAGGGAGGCTTCTGCGACACGTTGGTCATGGCGGCGCCGTTGACGAGCGCCTGCGTGGGCGACTGCTCGTCGCCGAGGCCGTACAGGGTGCCCGACGCGCCGCCGCGGAAGTCGCCGGTGCGGCGGCCGAGGTCGGCCACGATCTCCTCGGTGGGTCGTGCGCCGACGGTCACGGTGGCGGTGACGGCGCGATCAGTGCCCGTGATGACGCCGGCGACGGTGAAGGTGGAGCCCGCGGTGGCGTACTGTGCGGCGCGGACGGCATCCCAGCGGATGGCGGCGTCGGTCTTCAGTCCGGACTCGCGGGTGACGCCGACGCGGGCGGGGAGCACGGGCGCCTGGCCCGCGGTCGTGGCGATCTGCCAGGACGTCTGCGCCACGGCCGTGACCGGTCCGGCCGATGCGGCGAAGTCCGCGGCCACCTGCTCGGGGGTGAGGGCGACGTCGTAGATCGAGAAGTCGTCGAACTCGCCGCCGAACAGCGCCGCCCACTGCGGCGCCCAGGGCACGCGTCCGATGAGACCCGAACGCGTGCTCGACGATGCCCCGAGCTTGCTGAAGTCGACCGCGGCGTTCTCGCGACGGACGAGTTCTCCGTTGATGTAGTACGAGAGCGTCTGGCCGTCGGCGACGGAGGTGATCTTCGTCCAGGCGTTGGCGGTGAGCGGCACCGGCGACACCGCCTTCACCTCGGTGCCGGAGTTGGCCACGGCCTTGGACTGACCGTCTTCGTTGGGGACGAAGTAGAGACCCCAGTTGTCGCGGGGCAGTCCGTCGCTGCCGACGATGTAGGCCCACGGCAGGTTGCCGGAGTTTCGCCCGTCCCATTTGATCCAGGTCGAGACGGACAGTGCCTTCACCCCGTCGTAGAGGCCCGCGGGGATGTCGAGGTACGGCGCCGCCGTGCTCGACGAGCCCTGCGCGCCGCCGGGGAAGAGGCCCGAGGCCCCCGCGGTCGCGGTGGGGCCGGTTCCCCTGGCGAGGGAGCCGGCGTTGTGCACGCGCGCGTCGAAGGCGGATCCCTTCGTGCCCGAGTTGGCGATGGTGGGCGCCGTCGCGCCGCCGTCGAAGGTGTACTTCACGATCGGCGCGGGCGCCGTGGTCTCGGCCGACGCCGGCGCGGCGCCGATCAGGCTCAGCACGAGCGGCGCGACAGCGCACAGGGCGGCAGCGGGTCGCCAGACGGAGTGGGGGCGGGTTCTCGTGCTCATCATTCCTCGTCGTCGAGTGGAAGGGCAGCGCGTGATCGATTCTGATAACGCTTTCAAGCCGAGAGCATAGGGGCGACCGCTTGCCCGGGCAAGAGATGGGTCGAATTTACTGATAACGGTTTCAGATCCCGGCTTGATAACGGTTTCAGGATGGGTTAGCGTCCCTCTCGTTCGACACGACGGAGACACGAATGACGACGACGCATCCCCCGGCCACCGGGGCGACCCCCGCCCGCTTGCAGTGGGGCACCGACGTTCTCGCCCTGGATCTGCACTGGGACGACGGACACCCGGTGACGTGCGCGGGGTACGTCATCCGTTCCGGCCACCACCGCGTCCACCGCGTGCCGCTCGTCGAGGTCCTCACCGCCGACGCCGGCCACCGCCCCGCGTCGGGACGCCTCGCGCACACCGAGCACGGCCTGCGCTTCCGTTACGTCGAGCACCTCGAGACGGTCGTCGCCGATACGCGCACGCTGACCCTGCGCCAGCGCTCCGCCGACCTCGAGGCGACCATCGAACTCACGGCGCGCGAGGGTGTCGCCGCGCTCACCAGCCGAGTGCGCGTCGTCAACATCGGCACCGGGCGGATCGTCCTGCGTGCGGTCGCCTCATGGGTGGCGGGCTTCACCGAGCGCGACGGCGTCGACGACGCCCTCGCGGGCTGGGACCGCCTCACCGGAACCAGCGACTGGCTGGGTGAGGGACGGTGGACGCGGACGCCGCTGCGCGGCCCCGACTTCGTCCCCCTCGCCGAGCACCTCACCGGGCACAACCCCCGGGGCGCCTTCAGCGCCGTCTCGACGGGCACCTGGTCCACCGCGCAGCACCTGCCCACCGGCATCCTGGAATCCTCCGCCGTGGGGCTGGCCCTGGCCTGGCAGATCGAGCACAACGGCGCCTGGCGTTGGGAGATCGGCGAGGACACCGCCGGCGCATACCTCGGCCTGTCGGGTCCGACCGACGCCGACTCGGGGTGGACGCGCGTGCTCGACCCCGCCGGAGGCTTCGTCAGCGTGCCGGTGACCCTCGCGGTCGGCGACTCCGCGGGAGCCGCCGTCGATGCCCTGACCGACCACCGCCGCGCCACCCGCCGCCACCACCCCGACAACGCCGCCATGCCCGTGGTGTTCAACGACTACATGAACACCCTCGACGGCGACCCGACCACCGAGAAACTGCTGCCACTGGTCCGCGCCGCCGCCGACGTGGGCGCCGAAGTGTTCTGCATCGACGCCGGGTGGTACGACGACTCCGGGCACTGGTGGGACACCGTCGGCGCCTGGCAGCCGTCCACGACGCGTTTCCCCGGCGGGCTCGCTGAGGTCATCGACGCCATCCACGCGGCCGGGATGGTGGCCGGCCTGTGGCTGGAGCCCGAAGTCGTCGGCATCCGGAGCCCCCTCGCCGACGCGCTGCCCCACGAGGCGTTCCTTCAACGCAACGGCGAGCGCGTCGTCGAGCACGATCGGTTCCACCTCGACCTGCGGCACCCCGCCGCGCGCGGTCACCTCGACGACGTCGTCGACCGCCTCGTCGCCGACTTCGGCGTGGGGTTCTTCAAGATGGACTACAACATCAACCCCGGCTCGGGCACCGACCGCGACGCCGACAGCGTCGGCGACGGCCTGCTGGAACACAACCGGGCGGTCCTGGACTGGCTCGACGGGGTGCTGGACCGGCATCCGACCCTCGTGATCGAGAACTGCAGCTCGGGCGCGATGCGCATGGACTACGCGATGCTCTCGCGATTGGCGATGCAGTCCACCTCCGACCAGCAGGACTTCCGCAAGTACCCCCCGATCGCGGCGGCCGCCCCCCTGTCGATCCTTCCGGAGCAGGCCGCGAGCTGGGCGTACCCCCAGCCCGAGATGGATGCCGAGGAATCGGCGTTCTGTCTCGTCACCGGTCTGCTCGGACGCTTCTACGTCTCGGGCCACCTGAACCGCATGGATGCCGCACAGCGCGAGCGCGTGGCGGACGCGATCGCCGTCGCCAAGACGCTGCGCGAGGAGATCGGCGCGTCGCACCCGCACTGGCCGCTCGGGCTCCCGCGATGGGACGACCCGTGGATCGCCCTCGGACTTCGCGGCGACCGCGGCGATCTCGTCTCGGTGTGGCACCGCGGCGATCAGGACGCGGTCTCGCTGAGCTTCCCCCACCTCGTCGGCGATGACGTCGAGGTGACCGCGGTCTTCCCCCGGGACCTCCCCGCCTGGCACACCGAATGGGATGCCACGACGGGAACCCTCCACGTGCGCGGCGTCGACACCCGTTTCGCCGCACGCACCCTGCGTCTGTCGACACGGCCCACCGGGTCGACGCCGACGCCCGCACCCGATCACACTGATCACATCGAAGGAGCAATTCAATGAAGAAGAGGTTCATCGCCGTCGCGGCCCTCACCGCCGTCGCGGCCCTCACCCTCTCGGGCTGCTCGGACCCTGGAGCCGGCGGCGGCGCCGCGGCCGGACCCGCCGATTGGCCCGCGCAGGACACCAAGCTCGACGGCACCACCCTCACCATCTGGGCGGCGCAGAACTCGAACAAGATCCCGGACAGCGTCGTCAAGGGCTTCGAGGCGGCCACAGGTGCCACCGTCGACGTCGTCACCATCCCCGACCCGTACGAGCAGAGCGTGCAGACGAAGGTCGCCACCGGCGATAAGCCCGACCTCGCGTTCTGGCAGCCCACCGCGTCGCAGCTGACGGCGCTGAACGCCTCGACGAACCTGCAGTCGCTCGACGGCGCACCCTTCATCGACGCGTACACGCCGGAGCTGAAGGACATCACCGGCATCCTGGACGGCACGCGGTACGCCGCGCTCATCTCGACGCCCGCCGTGGAGGGCGTCTACTACAACAAGGAGGTGTTCGCGAAGGCGGGCATCACCTCGACCCCCGGCGACTGGGACGAGTTCCTCGCGACCGCACGGCAGCTGAAGGCCGCCGGTGTCACCCCGTTCTACGACTTCGGCGGCGGCACGCCCTGGGCCACCCAGTGGTGGGTGCAGGTGCAGCTGGCGGACGCGGCGAAGGACGGGCTCTGGGATCGCGTGAACGCCAACGAGGAGAAGTTCACCGACCCCACCATCCAGGGCGCGATCGACACCTACCAGGGCCTCATCCAGGAGGGGCTGTTCAACGCCGATCTGAAGACGGCGACCTTCGAGGACCAGGGTCCCGCCCTGCTCGCGGGCGAGGCGGCCATGGCGGTGCAGGTGAACTCGTACTTCGGCCAGCTCCAGTCGCTCGCCGACACCGCCGAGCTGAACGAGAAGATCGGGTTCTTCCCGATCTCGCCCGGCGGCAACGTCGGCACCTTCATTCCCGACCAGGCGAACGCGCTCGTCGCCTTCAAGACCGGGGATGCCACGCGCGAGGCGGCGGCACGCCAGCTGCTGTCGTACTGGCTCGGCGACGGGTACGCCGACTTCGTCGACGCCCAGAAGACCGTCTCGCTGCAGAGCGGCGTCGAGTCGTCGCCCGACGTGCCCGACGCGCTGCTTGCCGTCAGTGACTCGCTCGGCGACGCCGTCGGATCGATGCAGGCCCTCGCGGTCGCCAACCCCGACCTGTACCTCAACCTCGGCGACATGATCCAGGGGACGCAGACACCCACCGAGGTCGCCGAGGCCACGCAGGCCCAGTTCGAAGAGCTGGCCAAGGCCATCGGGACACCCGGCTTCTGACCCACCCCGGGGCGCCGGGCCCCGACCCGGCGCCCCCTTCCTCGTGAGGAACACCCCATGACTTCGACCCTCGAGCGGCCCCGCACGGTGACGCCGCCACCACGGTCGGCCCGCGTCGCGTCGCGCGGACGACACGCGAAAGATCACCCCCTGTGGTTCCTCGTGCCCGCGCTCGCGGTGCTGGTGGTGTTCTTCGCCATCCCCACCGCCTTCAACTTCGTCTACGCCTTCACGAACTGGTCGAGCTTCAAGAGCTCCATCGACTTCATCGGCCCCGACAACTTCGTCTCGCTGTTCTCCAACGGCTCGCTCGTCAACGCACTGACCGTGACCCTCGTCTACGCCGTGCTCGTCGCGATCTTCCAGAACCTCTTCGGCCTCGCCCTGGCGCTGCTGCTGGAGCGCGACACCCGCACCAACCGGGCCCTCCGCGTCGCCTTCTTCGTCCCGGTGATCATGTCGGCCCTCGCCGTCGGCTACATCTTCCAGGCCATGCTGAAGCCCGACGGGGCCCTCAACGGCATCCTGGGCCTGCTCACCGGGCAGAACGTCGAGATCGCCTGGCTGGGCAGCACCACCTGGACGATCGTCGTGGTCGCCCTGATCCACGCCTGGAAGTGGATGGGCCTGTCGATGCTCATCTATCTCGCGGGCCTCAAGACGATCAGCGACGACGTCATGGAGGCCGCCCGCCTCGACGGCGCAGGCTGGTGGACCACCTTCCGTTCCATCCGCTTCCCCCTGCTCGCCCCCGCCGTCACCTTCAACGTCGCCACGGCGCTGCTCGGATCGATGAACGGCTTCGACATCGTGCAGGCCACCACCGCCGGCGGGCCCGGCGGAACCACCGAACTGCTCAACATCTTCATCTTCCGGACCTTCGGGCAGGGACTGTTCGCTCAGGCCACGACGATGAGCCTCGTGCTCTTCCTCGTCGTCGCCGTGCTCGCCTTCCCCGTCATCCGCACTCTGCGCAAGCGGGAGGACGTGCTGTGACCGCCACCATGACCCTCACCACAGGACGCACCCGACGCCCGCCGCGACGGCGCCGCCCCCTCGCCCGGGTCGCGCAGCCCGTCGCCGCGATCCTCGTGGCGGTGGCGCTCCTCGGCATCCCGTTCCTGCTCACCGTGCTGACGGCCTCGAAGACGCAGGCCGAAGCGTTCGTCCCGACCCTGGCGCTGCCCTCGGAATGGCGCCTGCTCGACAACTTCGCGACCGTGATCGGCGACGGCCGCATGATCGCCGCGTTCGGCGGCAGCGTTCTGGTCATGGTCCCCGCCGTGCTCGGCGTGCTCATCCTCGGATCGATGGCCGCGTGGATCCTGGGGCGGCGGAAGTCGAAAGGGCTCGCGTTCGTCTATGCGGTGGCCATCAGCGGCATCGTGCTCCCGCCCGCTGTCGTCACGATCGTGCTGCTGCTTCGCCAGCTCGGCCTCGCCGGAACCCCGGTCGGAATGATCGGTGTCTACATGGGCATGTACATGTCGACGGTGATCTTCTTCGTCACCGGCTTCGTCCGCACGATCCCGATCGAGCTCGAAGAAGCGGCCCGCGTCGACGGCGCCTCGCCGGTGAAGGTCTTCGTGAAGATCATCCTGCCGCTGCTCATGCCCGTGCTCGCGACGGCCACCATCCTGATCTGCCTCTACATCTGGAACGACGTCTTCTACGCGCTGTTCGTCGTGGGCGGCCGCCTGGACACGCTGCCCCTGAATCTGTACCAAGTGGCCAGCGCGGGTCTGTATCTTCAGAACTGGCACCTGATCTTCGCGTACATCATCCTGATGAGCCTGCCCCTGCTGATCACCTTCATGGTGGCCCAGCGCAAGATCATCTCGGGCATCACCAGCGGCGCCGTCAAATGACCATCGCCGCTCCACACCGACGGAGCACGATGGACACCCCCCGCACCAAGCCGGCGACCATCGCCGACGTCGCGGCACGGGCGGGGGTCTCGGTACCGACGGTGTCGCGTGTGCTCACGGGAGCGGCCAAGGTGAGCGCGGGCAAGCGCGAAGCGGTCGAGGCGGCCATCGCGGCCCTCGACTTCCGCCCGAGCGCCGCCGCGCGGGTCCTGGCGTCGCGCAAGGCGCAGGTGATCGCCGTCATCGCCGGAGACACGTCGCAGTACGGCTATGCCGAGACCATCCGCGGGATCGAGGAGGCCGCCCGCGCCGAGGACTACACGGTCATGATCACCGTCGTCGAGAGCACCGACGAGGCCGAGATCGACCGGGCCATCGCCGCGACCCTCGCCCAACCCCTCGCCGGCGTGTGCGTGCTGAAGTTCGACCCTCCCGGGGTGGCGGCGCTGCACCGCATCCCGACGTCGCTCCCGCTGGTCGCCCTCTCGGGCGTGCGGGAGCCGGGCCTGCGGCAGGCCGTGCTCGACGAAGCACGCGCCGCCGAGGAGCTCACCGACCACCTGCTCGACCTCGGTCACGCGACCGTGCACCACGTGCGCGTCCCCCCCTCCCGCCGCGAGGACGGGCGCACCACCGGCTGGCGGCGGGCGCTCAAGCGGCGCGGAGCGGTGATCCCCCCGCTCAGCGACGCGACGTGGGATCCGCGCTCGGGCATCGAGATCGGCCGCCGCTTCGCCGAAGACCCCACGGTCACCGCGGTCTTCTGCGGCAACGACGAGATCGCCATGGGAGTCATCCGCGGCATCGTCGCATCCGGCCGCCGGGTTCCGGACGACATCTCGGTCGCCGGCTTCGACGATCATCCCCTGGCGGCGCTGTGGAGCCCGCCCCTGACGACGGTCGATCAGGACTTCGCCGGTCTCGGGCGCCGGGGGCTCCAGCTCCTGCTGAACGAGATCGCCGGCGAAACCGGGCGACGGTTCTCGTCGGAGCGGCCCCAGCTCGTCGTCCGCGACAGCACCGCGCCGCCGCCGCCCGATGCCGCGGTGCGGCGCATCGGCTGAGGTCGCACTTCACCCGTTCGTCGGCCGCACCCGCCGGTGTGGGACGCGTACCGACACCGAATCCGCGAAGGCGGTCCGAGCCTGAGAGACTGCATCCGTGCGTGGAGACATCTGGGGATTGATCACCGCAGCCATCGGGTTGGCGACCATCGTCCTGCTCGTCGTCTACGGCACCGCGTACGGGACGTGGCTCGATGAGATCGGTCCGTTCATCGACCTGGAAGACGCGGCAGCCGCTCCGACCATCGCACTGCCCGCGGCCATCGGACTTCTCGCGATCGTGCAGCTCGTGGGCGGCCTCGCCGTAGGACTGATCCCCTCGCACCGGGAGCGGGTCGCCGCCGCACCCGCGCACCCGTCGGATGCCGGCCCCGAATGAGCCGGACGGATCACCCCCATGGTCGGCCGCGAGGAGTGCGTTTCCTCGTCGTCGCTGTCGTCATCGCCGTGATCGCAGCGTGCGGGCTGTGGTTCGGGCGGCTGCTCTTCGACAGCCAGTGGACGCTGACGTTGCATCAACTGCTCGAGAACACCGGGGTCGAGAACCCTCCCGTGACCGATCCGCGGGACATCACCGCGACAGCATGCGGGGCGGACGTGGACTGCGTCGAGGCATACGCCACGCAGGAAGCGGCGTACTACCGGTTCGGCTCGAGAGGGGCGGCCGAACGATTCGCGGCGACCGTCGAAGACGGATTCCGGTCGAACTACATCGTGATGGACTTCGCCGGTGCGACGTCAGCCTCCACGGCCGAGCAGCTCTGGGCGATGCAGCATCTCGCCGGCACCTGGCAGGACTACGAGGGCACCTTCCCGGACCGGTGATCACGCGGCCAGGCGGGCGGCTGTTCGGTTCACGGGGCGATCACGGAGATCGCGGACGTCCGTCAGCATGAGTTCTCCCCGTATGTATGACGAACGGCTCCGGGCCGGGATTCGATCTCGAAACGACGAAGCCCCGCGAAGACCACCGGCGAGCAGTGGCTCGCTTCGACGCTGGGTGATCAGCCGTGGACGCGCAGCCGTTCGCGCGGTTCGACGTGGAGAGTCGGCTCATCCGGTGCCTCGCGGGTGAGGAAGGGGGTCGCGTCCGCGGACACGACCCCCCTTGGAGTGCTTCTGAACTTCACGACCTTGGGCGCTGGGCTCCTCCGTCACTCCGCGTTACGGGCATCCTTCACGACGCCGGTTATAGGCCGTCGTGGTGCATGGCCTGCACCAGACGCACGTTGCGGTCGAAGTTGACCTCGTTGTACTCGTCGGAGTAGTTCAAGCCGTAGGGCCACATGTGGCTGCCTCCGCAGTTGATACGCGCGCTTGAACCGTCCCAGGACCTCAGCAGGGGCAGGGCGGCGGGCCAGTCCTGTGCGTCGCACTTGCCTTGGAAGTGCCCGGCCGTACCGACTCCGACGGTGTGCGACATCTCGTGCAGCGCGGTGCCCTCCTGCATGAATCCCCGGTTGGATCCGAAGCGGATGTCGCCGTTGATGCTGGCCTCGGCGGTAGGTACTCCCGGAGCGTAGTAGACGTTCAGGTGGCGCCAGGTGTTGTTGAACTTGTTGTAACGGGCGACCGCGCGATCCATCGCATCGGTGATGCGTGCGTAGGCGTCGGCCTCGTCAGCCGATGGGGTGGCCGACGTGTAGAGCGTGTAGGTGATCTTCGACACGTTCGGGTCGGTCAGTCGCCAGCGCTGGACACCGGAACCGTTGCAGGTCTGCTGGGAGAGGAGTGCACCGTCGACCGGGGAGGCGGCGCTGGCCACGCACAGATTGTTGTGCTTATTGCGGATCTCGGTCCATCCGCCGCCGACGTCTGTCAGCTGCCACTGCTGGACGTTCGCGCCGTTGCACGTCCACTGCCGCACCTCTGACCCGGGAGCTGTCGCGAAGTTGTAGTTGTCGAGGCAGAGGTTGCTGTACTTGTTCTTGATCTCGGCGTAGCCGTTGCCGAGGTCGACGATCGCCCACAGCTGGTTCTGGCCCTCTAGGCAGGTCCATTGGCGCACTTCGGCGCCGGGCTGCGTGTTGAAGGCGTAATCGTCCATGCAGAGAGTGTTCTGCTGGTTGCGGATCTCCTGGTTCGTTCCGGTTCCGACGGGCGCAGCGGCCGCGGCGGGTGTGGCCGCGCCCAGCGCCGTGAAACCGATGACGAGGGCGGCGACGACTGCGCCGAAGGCTCTCGCCTTTCGTCCTCGCGCCGTGGGGGGTTTCGTCGGGGACATCGTCGTCCGTGACATGGGTTGCCTTTCGGATCGTCGGACCACCCCGGAGATGGTCCGAGTCGGGTTGTACGACACGCGATGAACGGCCGGGCGAGGCAGTGTCCAAACACGCGGTGCGCCTCATCACCCCGGACGAGCGGGAGAGGGACGCGGTTCTCACGAAGCGCGAACGTCGATGTTGGCGCTAACACTTTGCTTGTGTTCACTGTGCCGCAACCGGTTCGACGAGTCAAGCATCAGCACGCTCGCGGAAGTCGCCACGCCGCAGCCGACGGCGCCCATGGCGGTGTGCGGTTGCAAACGTGAGGCGACGGCCGTGGCGATAAGCAGTACCACAGCGGTCTTGTTAGCGGAAACAAGAACGGATATATTCGAGTCGCAGTACATCCGAATCGGTTCGACGACGAACCACTGGAACGCGTCATTGGAGACCGTCTCCCGAAAGGACACACATGTTGTCTGACCACCCGCCCGCCCGCTTCGCGCGGATTCGACCCCCGCGTCGCGCGCTCGCCCTCTCGCTCGCTGCCGTGTGCCTCGGGGCGATGCTCTCTCCCGCTACCGCAGCGGCTGCGGCCGAGACGGCGCCCACACCCATCCTCGAATACACCTTCGACAACATCGACGCGAGCCCCGCCAATGGCGCTCTCATCGCCGACGTCGCCCCGGGAAACCGCCCCGGCACCGTCGTGAACGGCGGCTCGTCACGCGTCGCCGGCGCCAGCGGCGCGTCGGGAGACGGGGCGCTGTCACTGCCCGGCGGTGCCAGCACCGCCGCCGCGCCCCATGTGCGTGTGGCCCCCGGTCTCATTCCGGCGGGCACGACCGACGTGACGATGTCGGCATGGATCCGCTGGAGCGGCGCGCCGCAGTGCACCTGGCCGTTCACGCTCGGATCCAGCGTGAACGCCCACATCCTGGCCACTACGCAGTGCGGTACCTCCGGGTACGGCGCCATCAAGAACGGCTCCGAGGTGCGCGCCTCGGGCACGGCTCCGGTCGCCGCGTCGCGATGGGTGCATATGGCCGTCGTCGTGACCGGCGGCAAGACCGTCCAGACCTTCCTCGACGGCGCCCTCGTGGGTGAGGCCGCGACAAACTACAACGCGTCGGCGGCAATCGGCAGCTCGACGTTCTCGGGGTATCTCGGCAAGTCGTTCTACGGTCCCGACGCCTACTGGGCCGGCGCCATCGACGACGTGAAGGTGTGGACCTCGGCGCTGTCCGCGGGCCAGTTGCAGCAGACAGAGAGCGATGTGCACGCGGGTATCGCGCGCGGCGACGCCGCCGTCTCGCTCGGCGACACCTCGAACGTCACCTCCGACCTCACGCTGCCGACCACCGGCGCGGGCGGGTCGAGTATCTTGTGGACCTCCAGCAACCCCGGCGTCGTCAGCAGCGCGGGAGCGGTCGTCCGCCCCACCGCGGGCTCGGGCGACGCCACCGCGATCCTGACGCCCACCGCCACCCATGGTGGCGCCGCGGTTGCGGGTCCGGCCATCACGGTGAAGGTTCCCGCATACGCCCAGGGCGATAGCGCTCAGGCCGAGCTTGCCCGCGCCGTGGCCGACGGTCTCGCCGCCGAGGCCGCCCTGGCCGGGCCCATCCGCGGCAGTATCACCCTGCCGACGACCGGCGCCGACGTGACCGCCACCGCCACGCGCTCAGGCGCGGCGAACGCCGCCATCGCGTGGGCGTCGTCGAACGAGACGATCATCTCCACGACCGACAAGGGCACCGCCCCGAACATCGTCGCCAAGGGCGCCGTCACACGCCCCGCCGCTGACACGCAGGTCACCCTGACCGCAACGGTCACCGTCGCCGGCGCCCAGCCGGTGGAGCGAGTGCTGCCGCGCACGGTTCCCGCTGCGACTCCCGTTGCCGCGAGCGACCTCGACGCCTACCTCTTCGCATACTTCACCGGTGACAACGTCGAGGGCGAGAAGATCCGTTTCGCGACCTCGGACGGTAACGACTCGCTGCGCTGGAAGACGCTGAACGACGCGCAGCCCGTCCTGAGCTCGACCAAGGGTACGAAGGGTCTGCGCGACCCGTTCATCCTGCGGTCCAAGGAGGGCGACCGGTTCTTCCTGCTCGCCACCGATCTCTCGGTCGGAACCTCGGGCTGGGGCGGCGCGACCGATCGCGGCAGCCACCACCTCGAGATCTGGGAGTCCACCGACCTCGTCAACTGGGGCGAGCAACGTCACATCGAGGTCAACCTGCCCAACGCGGGCATGACCTGGGCCCCCGAGGCGATCTACGACGAGAGCATCGAGGCCTACACCGTCTACTGGACGTCGACGCTGTTCACCGACGGCGCCGCCCGCAACACCCCTGACGGCAACGGGCCGCAGATCCTCATCTCGACGACACGCGACTTCCGCGACTTCACCACTCCCCAGCCGTGGTTCAAAGCCGCCGACCTGTCGCAGCTCAACGCCGGCAACGGTCTGATCGACTCCACCGTGCTGAAGGAGGGCGACACCTACTACCGCTTCACCAAGGCGACGGAGCGGTCCGGCTGCGCCTCCCCCGACATCATCGGACAGAAGTCGAACAACCTTCGCGCGACCACGGCATCCGGTACCTGGTCCCTCATCGACACCTGCATCGGCCGGACGGCCGGGACCCCCGAAGTCGAGGGACCGGAGATCTTCAAGGCCAACGAAGGCGATCGAGCCGGCTACAAATACTTCCTGTGGGTCGACAATTACGGCGGCCGCGGCTACATCCCGCTCGGCACCAACTCCCTCGAGGGCGACATCCAGTGGACGATCCCGAGCAGCTTCTCGCTGCCGGCGTCGCCGCGCCACGGCTCGATCCTCGCCATCACCGCGAAGGAGCGCGACGTCCTGGCCGCGACGTGGAACCCCTCACTGCTCGTGACCTCGGTCGATCCGGTCGCGGCCAGCACCCAGGCGGGCTCCACCGAGGTCTCGCTCCCCGGCACGGTGCAGGCGACATTCAAAGACGGACACCGCGAGACCGTCGCCGTCACCTGGGAGAAGGCCGATCTGTCGTCGCTGAAGAAGGCCGGTGACACCGTCCAGGTGCGCGGACAGCTCGCCAACTCGGCCGGGACGCCGGCGATTGCGACCATCACCGCGACGGCTCCTCCGGGGCCGGCCGTAAGCGCCGTGGCATCCACGCGATGCATCGCGGGCAAGGCGGCCGTCACCACGCGGGCGACGAATGACAGCGACGCCGCCGCCGACCTCACCGTCCGCACGGCGTGGGGCACCAAGACACACAACGCCGTCGCCCCCGGAGCCTCCGTCTCGACGGTCACCACCGTCCGCGCGACGACATTCGCGGCCGGTTCGGTCGAAGTAACGTCCGAGGGAGCCTCGGGCACGCGCACGATCACCGCCGCCTACACCGCCATCACCTGCAAGTGACGCGGATCGGTTCCGTCCTGTGAACGAGGGGTGGGGAGAGCGAGACGCCCTCCCCACCCCTTCGCATCCCGCCGACCGGCACCACCGCTCGGCCGTGCGGAGTCCCATCCGATCTCACATCGGCCGGAGTCCGCACGCCCCATCCGTTCCCGCCCGCGCTGGTCTTCGCGCTCGGGGCCGGTTCGTCATACCCAGCCCTGCACGGAAGTGAACTCCATGCGATCTCATCGTTATCTTTCCTTCTTGATGTCGGCGATGCTGCCGCTGAGCACCGTCGCTCTCGTCGCGAGTCCCGCCGCCGCGGCCACCGCGTCGCCGATCCTCTCCTACGACTTCTCCTCCGCCACCGCCGCCGGCTCCGCGCTCGCAGCCGGAACCTCGATCGCGGACGGAGCCGGCACTCATCCCGGCACCGTGCGCGGATCCGGGGCCACCTCGGTCACCGGACCGCGCGGGGGCTCGGACCGCGCCATCGAGCTCCCCGGCGGACAGGCCGGGTCAGCTGCAGCGTTCGTCGAGATCGCGCCAGGACTGACGTCCTCCTCGACCACCGACGTGACGATGTCGGCGTGGATGCGCTGGGACGGCAATCAGAGCTGCGCCTGGGCCTACACCCTCGGGCAGTCCACCGACCGCTATCTGTTCGCCACACCCCAGTGCGGCGGTCAGCTGATCGGCGCGGTCAAGAGCGGCTCCGAGCAGCGCGCCACAGCCCCCGGTCCTGCCGCCGTGGGTCGGTGGAGTCACGTGGCTGTCGTCCTGCGCAGCGGCGTGAGCGTGTCGACCTTCGTCGACGGCGCCCTGGTGGCGACCACTCCGACCTCGGTCACGGGCGCTGCGACCGTCGGCACGACATCGTTCTCCGGCCTGCTGGGCAAGTCGTTCTACGGCCCCGACCCCTTCTTCGCGGGCGCACTCGACGACGTCCACGTCTACGGCCAGGCCCTCTCCCCTGAACAGATCAAGGAGGATGCCGCGCCGGCGGCGACCGCGATCGTCGAGGCCGACGCGGCGGCGACCCGACCTCCCGTGTCGGGCCCGGTGACGACCGACATCGCGCTGCCCACGAGCGGTCCCGGTGGGTCGACCATCACGTGGACCAGCAGCGACACCGCGGTGATCAGCGACACGGGCGCGGTACGTCGTCCCGCGGCCGGCTCTCCCGATGCGGTCGTGACCCTCACCCCGACCGCGTCTCTCGCCGGTGCCCGTGCGACAGGCTCACCCGTCAGCGTCACCGTGACGGCCGACTCGGCCGCGGATGCGACGGAGCGTCTGCGCACCTCACTCGTCGTGCCTCCCGTGGTGTCCTCCGGCACCGCCCTCCCCGAAGCGCCGGGATACTCCATCACGTGGAGCGCCGACGGCGCAGCCCTGCCGAGCGGGGTGCTCACCAACTCCACCGCCGCCGACCGCGCCGTTCAGGTGACCGCCGAGGTCAAGATCGGTGCGACCACGATAACCAAGTCGTTCGCGGTGACGGTGCTGAGCGCCAGCACCGGCCGACAGATCGTCTCGTATACGCGGACCCCCACGGGTGAGCGCGCCGCCAACACGGATGCGGTCGCCCGCAGCCTGCATCTGGCGATCGGGACGTCGGTCGCAGACGCCGCCCCGCTGTACAAGAACGGCGGAGTGGTCTTCGCCGAGGGCGAGTTCTTCGCCGTCGACCGCATCGACCATCGCGGGATGTCCGACCCCTCGCTGTTCACCTTCGCCGACGGCACGATCGGCGTCATCGCCACCCGTGTGCTGCAGGGCGGCGGTGCCGACGGTACGCAGACCTCGAGCGCGCTGGTGTTCAAAGCCAAGGATGCCGCCGCAACCGACTTCGAGGAGCTCGGTCTGCTCGATCTGGGAACGACGTCGGGAGTCGTCCAGCCCCGCGCGGTGTACGACACCGACCAGAAGCGATATGTCGTGTCCTGGACGGATTCGACCGGCGCCGCCCGGTCGACGACCGTAGACGACCTGGCGCGCACCGAGCTGCGGACGGCGCCGTTCTGGCCGCTCGATGACGGCAAGCGCTCCCGGGTCGTCACCGCGGGCAACGTGGGCGCCGTGCGCGCGGGTGCCGCGCTCACGGTGAGCACCCCCGACCTGTCGGGCTTCGCCGCGCGCGTCCCCGACGCACGCCCCGCCAGCACGCTCCCGGTCTCGGCGGCGACCGCCTCGTCGCTCTCGAACCGTCTCGGACGCATCGTCAACACGGCCGTCGAGGTCGCCCCCTTGACGATCTCCCAGGGCCAGGCGTCCACGCTCGCGCAGACCAAGGCCGAGCTGTCGTACTCCGACGGGTCCACCGCCTCGTTGGGTGTCGACTGGAACGCCGACGATGTCGCGCGCGTGTCCGGTGCCGCTCCCGGGACCTACACGATCACCGGCACGGTGCGTCAACGCGCGTACGCCGAACCCTTCGCGTACAACCGGGCCGATCCGACGATGTACCGCTACGAGCGCAACGGCAGGGTGCAGTACCTGTTCATCGCGACCGATGACACCAACAACAACAACATCGCCTCGCAGCACCTCCCCATCCGTGTGGCCGACACCATCGACGCTCTCGCCGATGACAACGGCGGCCGTTCTATCGAGGTCGACCTGCTGAACCGCAACACCCGGGGCGACCGCACCGCTGAGGGTCGGGTGATCGCCGGATGCTATTGGGCACCCGAGATCCATGAGATCGGCGGCAAGCTGTCGATCCTGTTCGCGCCGTGCTTCAACCCCGACAACGACCAATCGACGCAGGGCGGCGAATGGTTCACGGTGCAGGCGCACATCATGCAGCTGCGCGACGGCGGCAATCCGGCCGATCCGGCTGATTGGTCCACGCCCAGCGCAATCCTCAAGGCGGACAACACTCCCCTGGGCCGCGCCGAGTTCGGTCGCAACATCAGCCTCGACATGACGTACTTCGAATCGGGCGGGCAGGCGTACTACGCCTGGTCGCAGCGGTACACCCCGCAGGGTGCGGCGATCAGCGATCCCGCAACGTGGATCGCGAAGGTCGATCCGGCCGCGCCGACGCGCGTCATCGGGGAGCCGGTACCGATCATCGTGCCCTCGGTGTCGTTCGAAGAGAAGCTGGCCGAGGGTGCCTTCGCCATCCAACGGGACGGCCGCATCACCCTGATCTACTCGAGCGACGGCGTCAGCCCGAAGTACATCGTGGGCGGCGCCTGGGCTGACGAGGCCAGCGACCTCACCGACATCGACAATTGGCACAAGTACGACATGCCTTTGCTGAAGAGCGCACCTATGCCCGACGGGGTGACGGACTACCGCACCTACGAGCAGGGTCCGGGACACGGTTCGGTCACGACGGACGAGGACGGTAACGACCTGTACGTCTACCACACGTGGGGTGACGGCGTGGGTGGCAACGGTCGGGACACACGCATCGTGCGCATCCACTACGCCGCCGACGACCGCCCCGTCTTCGATATGACGCGTGACGAGGAAGTGCTTCCGTCATTGCGAACGGTCACTGCCACCGTCACCGTCTTGGCCCCGCTCACGACGACCGCCCGGACCTCGTGCGTCGCAGGCAAGGTCGTCCTGGCCGGCACGGTCGCGAACACCGGCTCGACCGCGGCCTCGGTGAAGTTGTCGTCCGCACACGGGTCGAAGGATCTCGGCACCCTGCAGCCGGGAGCCCGCGCTTCCGCCGTCTTCACCGCGCGCACCGCCTCGGTGGCCGCGGGCTCGATAACGGTCACGGCGACGACCGCGGTCGACGGCAAGACGTTCACAACGGAGACCACTGCGCCCTACGCGGCTCGATCCTGCCGATAGAGACGCGGCCGGAGAGCGATCCGGGGGGAACGGTTGNCCGGCGCCCGGGTCTGCCGCGGGTGTGCCGCCGACCCGAGGTCGGCCATTCTCGGCTCACCCGCGAAGGGTTCGACGTGATGAGCTGGTGTCGCTCCTCCCGGACCGTCGTCGGATTGCGCATGCTACTCGGAGCATCGGTCCGACACCGAGCCGGTGGATTCGCGCACGATGACCCGCGGCTTTATGGTGTCGTGGCTGGGCGCGGTTCTGCCTTCGATCGCGGACACGAGCTGCTGCAACGCGAACGTACCGAGCTCGGCGAAGTCCTGACGCACTGTGGTCAGCGGGGGCAGGAAGTGCCGCGCATTGGGAAGGTCATCGAAGCCGACGACGCTCACGTCCTCGGGGACGCGGACGCCGCGTCGGTGCAACCCATGGATGACGCCGAGGGCGATCTGGTCGTTCGCCGAGAACACCGCGGTGGTCTCCCCCAGCTCGAAGGACTGACCGAACTCGAACCCGAAGTCCGAGGTCCAGTTGCCGACGACGTACGGCCCCTCCGGCAACCCCGCTTCGGCGAGGCACTCGCGCCAGCCTTGCGCGCGCTCACGGGCGTCCAACCAATCCATCGGCCCGGCCACGTGCGCGATCGTACGGTGACCCCGATCGATAAGGTGCTGGACGGCCAACCGCGCTCCCATGCGCTGGTCGACACCGACCGTGTGCCACGACGGATCGGCCTCCGCCTTGATGACGATCGTGGGCAGCCCTGTCGTCTGCTGACGCAACAGATCCAGCGACGACTCCCGGGGAGCGATCACGCACAGCGCGTCGACCCCCTGGGTCACCAGCTCCATCACACCGGAATCGATCTGCGACGCATCGTCATCGCCGATCGAGAACGCGCTCACCGCGTACCCGACCTCACGCGCGGCCTTCTCGATCGCCCGCAACGTGCTGTTCGGACCGTTCTGCACGGGGCCGTCGATGAGCACACCGATCCGCCGGGCGCGGCGGGTGGCGAGGGCGAAGGCGGTCCAGCTCCGTCTGTAGTTCAAGTCGTCGATGGCCTGCAGCACGCGCGCACGCGTGCTCTCGGAGATCTTGGAATGGCCGTTCAGCACCCGCGATACCGACATGTGCGAGACCCCCGCGCGACGCGCGACGTCGTAGATACTGGGCCGGCGTCCGTGGCCGTCGGAAGGCTGCGTCATTCGCTCATCTGCGTGGTGTGGAAAGGCGGGCCGAGACCCTCGGAGGGGACTCGGCCCGCTTGTGCGGGGAACTCACGCGGGACGGTTCAGAACACGTCCTCGAAGAGGGACAGGGTCAGCTTCGACGTGTACGCACCCGGGGTGACTCCGGCGTCGGTCTTCAACACCAGCGCCGCGTCGGCGGTCCACGAGGACTCCCCGCCTTCCTTCACGGTCTTCGACTCGAGAGCGGTGTACAGCAGCTCCTTGTCGACGAGGCCGACCGCGTCGTCGCCGGTGTCCTCGGAGGTGCCGACCGGCTCGCCCTCGGTCACGAGACCGGTGTCGCCCCCGTCGATGAGCTTCGGGGTCCAGCCGAGGTGGTCGGGGGAGATCGTGGCGCCACCGGGGCCGGTGAACGCCGAGGCCTGACCGACGACGTACCAGAAGTGATCCGCCGGGATGTCGGCGACGTCACGGGTGTCGGTGACGGTCACGGTGGGCAGGGCACCGTCGAACTGGCGCACCTGGGCGTCACCGGATGCCGACTCCGTCAGCGTGGCGGAGGTACCGGCCACCGTCAGGCTCAGGCTGCCCGGGCCCACGACCGGGGCGATCTGCACGTTGACGTCGACGTCGGAGCCGTCGACCTCGGCGGCGAACGCCGCACCCGCCGTGCCCACGAGCACCAGACCACCGGCAGCGGCCACGGCGATACGAGCCGCGGCACCCTTGGAAAACTTCATTGTGTACTCCGTTTCTTCGTCCGACACCGACGTCGAACGA
>NZ_JBQEOS010000016.1:0-30812 GCF_052045385.1 Microbacterium sp. 22296
TGGGAGAGTAGGACACCGCCGGACTTCCTTTAGTCGAAATGGCCACCCAACGCTGGGTGGCCATTTCGCATTTACGGGCATAATCTCCCGAGGAGGCAGTCATGTCCATGGACGATGCGAACGACCGCAGGAGCAATGAGGAGCGCTCGGCTGGGCGCGCGTCCGATGGCGGGCGGTCTTCTCAGGGCCGAGGCTTCGGGCCGCGAGGCGAACGGGCTCCACGACGTGACGGCGATCGCTCTGTCCGCCGCGACGGCGACGCGCGTTCTTCCCGTCCGCAGACGGGGCGCCCGCAGCGTGACGGTGATCGTCCCTACAAGCGTGAGAACGACGGGCGACCCGCACCTTCGGGCGACGCTCGGCCTGCTCGACGCGACAGCGACGGCGCAGCTCGCCCGCCGCGGGATGGGGATCGTCTGTTCCGTCGCGACAACGATTCGCGTCCGCCACGCGAGGGATATCGTCCCGCCGGTCGCGACGGTGCGGGTTCCGGTCGCCCGCCGCGGGACGGGGATCGTCCGTTCCGTCGCGACAACGATTCGCGTCCGCCACGCGAGGGATATCGTTCCGCCGGTCGTGACGGTGCGGGTTCCGGTCGTCCGCCGCGGGATGGGGATCGTCCGTTCCGTCGCGACAACGATTCGCGTCCACCACGCGAGGGATATCGTTCCGCCGGTCGTGACGGTGCGGGTTCCGGTCGTCCGCCGCGGGACGGGGATCGTCCGTTCCGTCGCGACAACGACTCGCGCCCGCCGCGTTCGGGTGATCGTCCGTTCCGCAACGACTCCGGGGGCGCCGGTCGTCCCCGCCGCGAAGGCGAGTCCCGCGGATACGCCGGTAACGACCGTCGTCCGTCCGGCGACCGTCGCCCCGGAGCCGGAGCTCCCCGTCGCTTCGACCGAGAGGACTCTCGCGCCACCCGCCCGCCCCAGGACCGGCGAGAGCGTGGACCGGAGATCCCCGAGGAAGTCACCGCGTGGGATCTCCCGGGCGCAGCGCGGAACGAGCTCAAGACCCTGAGCAAGGACAACGCCGAGAACGTGGCGCGTCACCTCGCGATGGCGGCCCGCCTCATCGACGATGAACCCGAGTTGGCGCACGAGCACGCGCTGGCGGCGTCCCGAAGCGCGGGTCGTGTCGGCGTCGTCCGTGAGACGGTGGCGATCACCGCCTACGCCGTGGGCGACTTCGCTCTGGCGCTGCGAGAGCTGCGCACGCACCGCCGGATCACCGGCTCCGACGACCAGCTGCCATTGATCGTCGACAGCGAGCGAGGCGTCGGCCGACCCGATCGTGCGCTCGAGGAAGGTCGCGCCGTCGACCGATCGACGCTGTCGGTTCCGGTTCGCGTCCAGTTGGCGATTGCCATGTCGGGGGCGCGACTGGACCTCGGCGAGACCGAGCGCGCGCTTCAGGAGCTCGAGATCCCCGAGGCCGACCCCGATCGCGCGTTCGAGTGGAGCCCGGCGCTGTTCTCCGCTCGAGCCGCCGTGCTCGAGGAGCTCGGTCGCGACGCCGAGGCGGCCGAATGGGAACGACGCGCCCAGATCGCCTCCGACGCTCTGGACGCGGCATCGGGGGTCGCGGATCGAGAGGTCATCGTGGTCGAAGAGATCGAACTCATCGACGATGAGGGCGGTGTCGACGTGGCATCCGGGGTCATTCCGGTGGACGACGTCGAGAGCGACGACGACGCGGTCGCCCACACCTCCCATGAGCACGACGCTGCCCATGAGCACGACGCTGCCCATGAGCACGACGCCGCCCATGAGCACGATGCCGGCCATGGGGAGGACGACGAGGACGCCGCCGTCGCGACGACCGGCTCCGACGGCGTCTCCGGGAACGCACCGCACGAGGACGAGGGCTCCCGCGGACCGACCTCGGGTGATGCGGACCTGCCAGCCGAAGAGGGCGAGGGCGAGCGGTGATCTTCGGGCGCACCAAGCCGGGTGCGACCCCGCTCGACGGGATCGACGTCGTGCTCGCCGACCTCGACGGCGTGGTCTACGCCGGCCCGGGTGCCCTGCCGCACGCCGTCGACAGCCTCAACAGAGCGCAGGCCGAGGGGAAGCTTCTCGGGTACATCACGAACAACGCCTCCCGCACGGATGCATCAGTTGCGGAGCATCTGTCATCGCTGGGGCTTCACGTGGAGGCGTCCGACGTCACGACGAGCCCGCAGGCCGCCATGCGCCTCATGAAAGACCTCGTGCCCGCGGGGTCGACACTGCTCGTCATCGGCGGCGAGGGGCTCGTCGTCGAGGTCGAGAAGGCCGGGTTCATCGTGACACGCAGCGCCGATGACGCGCCGGCGGCCGTCGTCCAGGGCTTCGCACCCGAGGTCGGTTGGGCGCAGCTGGCCGAGGCGGCCTACGCCCTCGCAACCCCGGTCGAAGACGGCGGCATCCCGTGGGTCGCGACGAACACCGACTGGACGATCCCGCAGGCCCGCGGCATCGCCCCGGGAAACGGTACCCTCGTCTCCGCCGTGCACACCGCGGTCGGCCGTCTCGCGACGATCGCCGGAAAGCCCGAACGCCCCATCTTCGATGAGGCGGTCACCCGGACCGGAGCCCGGGCGCCGCTCTTCATCGGTGATCGCCTGGACACCGACATCCAAGGAGCTCGCACGGCGGACATGCCGTCGGTCCTGGTGCTGACGGGGATCGATCGGCCCAAGCAAATTCTCGCAGCCATCCCGTCGCAGCGCCCCGACTACATCGTCGAGGACCTGCGTCAGCTGTTCGAGCCGTACCCCGCGACGATCGTGAAGGGTGAACGGACACGCGTGGGCGACGCGATCGTGGAGATCGACGGGGTCGACCTGCGAATCGTGTCGCAGGGAGGGCGGCAGATCGACATTCTGCGCGCGGGCGCCGCGGCCATCTGGAACTCGGGACGCGCCATCTTCGGCTTCCGTGTGCCCGAGCAGCTGTACGCCGACCCGTTCCGCTCGCGCTGACCTCGGTAGAGTGGCATCCATGTCGGACAGCACCGCCCCGGATGCCGCGACCGAGCTGATCGACCGCGTGCGCCTCATCGAGGAGCAACCGCTCGACACCCGCGCCGAGGCCTACGCGGCCGTGCACGACGAACTCGCGCGACGACTCGCATCAGCCCCGACCGACGCGTCGGTCGCGGCGCGACCGTGAGTCCGCGTCTCGACGCCGAGCTGGCCGCCCGCGGACTCGCGCGATCGCGCTCTCACGCCACCCAGCTCATCGCGGGGGGCCTCGTGAGCGTCGACGGCCGCCCGGTGGTGAAAGCCTCGACGCAGGTCGACGAGTCGAGCGCGATCGAGGTCGCCGGAGCCGATCACTTCGTCAGTCGCGGCGCCCACAAGCTGATCGCCGCCCTCGATGCGTTCCCCATCTCCGTCGCCGGGCAGGTCGCGCTCGACCTCGGCGCGTCGACAGGGGGGTTCACGCAGGTTCTGCGCGAACGCGGAGCGCGTCCGGTGCTCGCCGTCGACGTCGGCCACGGTCAGTTGTCCACCGTCGTGGCATCCGATCCCGACGTCGTGTCGGTCGAGGGGTATAACGTGCGGTTCATGACCGCCGACTCCCTCGCCGCCGCGACGGGCGTCGAGACGCGCCCCGGCGTGGTGACCGGCGACCTCTCGTTCATATCGCTCACGCACGTGCTGCCCGCCGTCGTCGCCACCGCCGCGCCGGGTGCCGACGCGGTGCTGCTCATCAAGCCGCAGTTCGAGGTGGGCCGCACCGCGGTGAAGGGCGGGCTGGTGACCGACCCGGCGCTGCGCTCCGACGCGGTGCACGGCGTGCTGTGGTCGGCGTGGGATGCGGGACTGCGCACCGCCGGTCTGATCGCGTCGCCGATCGTCGGAACCCACGGCAACCAGGAGTACGTCGCGTGGTTCTCGGCCACCCACGGCAGCGACCCCTCAGAATGGGAGAGCACCGTGACCCGACTGACCGGAAGCCGATGACCCCCAGCGATCGCCGAATCCTCCTCGTCGTGCACGCGCGCCGAGACGACACCGTCCACGCGGCCGAGCGCATCATCACCGCGATCCGCGCGGCCGGTGCGACTCCCGTCGTCTCCGCAGAGGACCGACCTGAACTGGCAGAGCGTCTCACGCTCGAGGGTGTCGCCACACTCGGCCTCGATGTGGCCGTCGAGGACGTCGAACTCGCCATCGTGCTCGGCGGGGACGGCACGATCCTGCGCGCCGCCGAAATGGTGCGCGGCGGAACGGCGCCGATCCTCGGCATCAACATGGGGCACGTCGGCTTCCTCGCCGAGATCGAACGCGACGACATGGACGACGCCGTGCGTCGCGTGATCGCCCGCGACTACACGGTCGAGGAGCGACTCGCCCTCGCCGTGAAGATCCAGGATGCCGATGACCGGGTCATCTTCGAGACGTGGGCCCTGAACGAGGCGACCGTCGAGAAAGCGAGCCGCGAGCGCATGCTCGAAGTCGTCATGGCCGTCGACGGACGGCCCCTGTCGTCGTTCGGCTGCGACGGCGTGGTCATCGCCACGCCCACCGGTTCCACGGCGTACAACTTCTCCGCCGGAGGACCGATCGTGTGGCCCACGGTCGAGGCGATCGCCGTCGTTCCTCTGTCGGCGCACGCGCTCTTCGCGCGACCGCTCGTGGTCGGGCCCGACGCCAGCGTCGCCGTCGAGGTCCTCGAACGAACGAGCGGCAGCGGCATCCTCTGGTGCGACGGAAGACGGTCGCACGAGCTGCCGCCCGGCGCGCGGGTGGTGGTGCGCCGGTCCTCGCGGCCCGTGCGTCTCGCGCGTCTGCACCCCGCCGTCTTCACCGACCGTCTGGTGCGGAAGTTCCACCTGCCGGTGACGGGCTGGCGCGGCATGCCCGGGGGTGCCGCGTGATCGAAGAGATGCGCCTGCGCGACCTCGGCGTCATCGCCGACGCGACCCTGCCCATCGGACGCGGGTTCACGGCGATCACGGGCGAGACCGGAGCCGGCAAGACCATGGTCGTGACCGGGCTCGGTCTGCTGCTCGGCCAGCGCGCCGATTCCGGCGCCGTTCGCTCGGGCGCGGCCCAAGCCGCGGTCGAGGGGGTCTGGCTCGTTCCGGAGAACGGTCCCGTGGCCGCCCGAGTGCGCGAGGCGGGCGGTGACGTCGAGCCCGTCGGAGGAGGCTCCGCGGAGCTGTACCTCGCGCGCACGGTGTCGAGCGAAGGGCGCGGACGCGCCACCGTCGGTGGACGCACCGCACCGGCCGGGGTGCTCGCCGACCTCGCGGACGACCTCGTCGTCGTGCATGGGCAGTCCGACCAGCTGCGGCTGAAATCGTCGTCGGCGCAGCGCGATGCGCTCGACCGTTTCGGGGGCGAGCCCGTGGCCGCCGCGCGTGCCGCCTACCGCACGGCCTGGGAGGCCTGGCGGGCCCTGGACACGGAACTCGCCACGCTCACCGCGGATCGCGACGATCGTGCACGAGAGGCCGAGCAGCTGCGCACGGCCATCGCCGAGATCGAGGCGGCGGCCCCCGTCGCGGGGGAGGACGAGGAGCTGGCCCGCCGGGCCGACCGCCTCGCGAACGCCGAAGCCCTGCGCCTGGCGGCCGACGCCGCGCACGCAGCCCTGTCCAACGACGACGGCACGCCCGACGTGGTGTCCCTGCTGGCCGAAGCACGTCGTGCCCTCGAGCGCATCGCGGGCAGCGACGCCGCTCTCGCGGCGATCGGCGAACAGGTGGCGGATCTGGGCTACCGGGCCACGGATGCCGCCGTCGCGCTGTCGGGATACCTCGCCGACCTCGACGAGTCGGGGCCTCACGAACTCGCCGCGGTCGATGAACGCCGCGGCGTGCTCGCCGGCCTCACCCGCACCCACGGCTCCGTGGATGCCGCGATCGCGCTGCTCGAGACGGGATCGGCGCGTCTGGTCGAGCTCGATGACGACGGCGATCGTCTGGAGCGACTGCAGGCGCAGCGCGATGCCGCCGCCGCGGACCTCGACCGCGCAGCCGACGCGCTGACCGCCATCCGGCGGACCGCCGCGGAACGCCTGGGTGCGGCCGTGACAGAAGAACTCCACGCCCTCGCGCTGCCCGACGCACGCCTGACGGTCGAGGTGGCACCCGCCGCCCCCGCCGGGCACGGCCGTGACGACGTGTCGATCCTGCTCGCACCGCACCCCGGTGCCGACCCTCGGCCGGTGTCGCGCGGTGCCTCGGGCGGCGAGCTCAGCCGCGTGATGCTGGCCATCGAGGTGGTCATCGCCGGCGTCGACCCCGTGCCGACGTTCGTGTTCGACGAAGTCGACGCGGGTATCGGGGGAGCGGCGGCCATCGAGGTGGGGCGCCGTCTCGCGCGCCTCGCGGAGTCGTCGCAGGTCATCGCCGTCACGCATCTCGCCCAGGTGGCCGCCTTCGCCGGCAATCACCTGTCGGTGGTCAAGGGCAATGACGGCGCGGTCACGGCATCCAGCGTCCGACGCCTCGACGGCGCCGAGCGGGAGGCGGAGATGGCCCGGCTGCTCTCGGGGCTGAGTGACTCCGACGCCGCGCTGACCCACGCGCGGGAGCTGCTGGCGACCGGCCGCGCCGTCCGCTGACCCGCGATCGTCATCCTGCGGTGACCCGGATGTCGGAGGCGGGTGGGAGACTGCGAGACGACCCACCGACGCGACTGATAGGATCGAAGCCCGTGATGCAGACTTCGGACGCGGGACATTCAGACGGCAGAACCTTCACGACGAAGCACATCTTCGTGACCGGAGGAGTGGTCTCCTCCCTCGGAAAAGGCCTGACGGCCGCAAGCCTCGGCAACCTTCTGACCGCGCGCGGACTGCGCGTCGTGATGCAGAAGCTCGACCCGTATCTCAACGTCGATCCGGGCACGATGAACCCGTTCCAGCACGGCGAGGTCTTCGTGACCGACGACGGCGCCGAGACCGACCTCGACATCGGGCATTACGAGCGCTTCCTCGACATCGAACTGAGCCAGGCGGCGAACGTCACCACCGGCCAGATCTACTCGCAGGTCATCGCCCGCGAGCGTCGGGGCGAGTACCTCGGCGACACCGTGCAGGTGATCCCGCACATCACCGACGAGATCAAGCGCCGCATGCGCCTGCAGGCGAGCGAGAGCCCCCGACCCGACGTCATCATCACCGAGATCGGCGGCACCGTCGGCGACATCGAGTCGCAGCCCTTCATCGAGTCCGCACGCCAGATCCGCCACGAACTGGGCCGCAAGAACGTCTTCTTCGTGCATGTGTCGCTCGTGCCGTTCATGGGCGCCTCGGGCGAGCAGAAGACCAAGCCGACCCAGCACTCCGTCGCGACGCTGCGCTCGATCGGCATCCAGCCCGACGCACTCGTGCTGCGCAGTGACCGCCCCGTCACCGAGTCCAACAAGCGCAAGATCGCCCTGATGTGCGACGTCGACGAAGACGCTGTCGTCAACGCCATCGACGTGCCCAGCATCTACGACATCCCCACGATGCTGCACGATCAGGGACTCGACGCGTACATCGTCGACGCGCTCGGCATCGACAAGGCCGCCGACGTCGACTGGTCGCGCTGGCAGCGGGTGCTGCAAGCCGTCCACAACCCGAAGCACGATGTCACGATCGGCCTCGTCGGCAAGTACATCGACCTGCCCGACGCCTACCTCTCGGTCACCGAGGCCATCAAGGCGGGTGGGTTCGGTCAGGAAACCCAGGTGAAGATCACGTGGATCCCCTCCGACCTGTGCGAGACGCCGGAGGGGGCGGCCAAAGCGCTCGGCGCGGTCGACGGCATCATCGTCCCCGGCGGCTTCGGCATCCGCGGCATCGAGGGCAAGCTCGGTGCGCTTCGATTCGCGCGAGAGCAGGGCATCCCCACGCTCGGAATCTGCCTCGGCCTGCAGTGCATGGTCATCGAGTACGCGCGGAGCGTCGCCGGTCTCGAGGGTGCCTCGTCGAGCGAGTTCGACCCCGACACCGCCCACCCGGTCGTGGCGACGATGGCCGAGCAGGTCGACATCCTCGAAAGCGGCGACCTCGGCGGCACCATGCGCCTGGGGCTGTACCCGGCCGACCTCGCCGACGGATCGTTGGCCGCGGAGCTCTACGGCGCGAGCCGCATCTCGGAGCGCCACCGCCACCGCTACGAAGTGAACAACGCCTACCGCCAGCAGCTCAGCGACGCGGGCCTGGTCTTCTCGGGACTGAACCCCGACCTCGACCTCGTCGAGTTCGTGGAGCTGCCCCGCGAGGTGCACCCTTACTACATCGCCACGCAGGCGCACCCCGAGCTGCGCTCCCGCCCGACGGCTCCTCACCCCCTCTTCCGTGGACTCGTGGGCGCGGCTCTCGAGCGTCACCGCTCGAGCGAGCTGTTCGACGACGAGGAGGACTGACGTGGAGGAGCTGCGCGACGAAGGCGTCGACCTCGAGGTCGTCGCGAGCGACCTGGTCTACGCGGGTGCGGTGTGGGACGTCCGCAGCGACACCGTGCGCTACGGCGACGGTGAGATGACGCGACAGTACGTCGACCACCCGGGGGCAGCGGCCGTCGTGGCCATCGACGACGACGAGCGCGTCGTGCTCATCCAGCAGTACCGTCACCCCATCAAGGAGCGCGACTGGGAGATCCCGGCGGGACTCCTCGACGTGGCCGGCGAACCGCCGCTGGAGACGGCGAAGCGCGAGCTCACCGAGGAGGTCGACCTCGAGGCCGACCGCTGGCAGCACCTGATCTCGATGCACACGACGCCCGGGGGCAACGACGAGATCGTGCACGTCTTCCTCGCTCGCGGGCTGCGGGCCGTCGAGACCGACTACGAGCGCGAGCACGAGGAGTCCGACATGCGTGTCGAGCGGGTGCTCCTCTCGGACGTGATCGACGGCGTCCTCGCGGGGCGTCTGCGCAACGGCATCCTCGCGACGGGTATCCTCGCGGCGGCCGAGGTGCTGCGGCGCGAGGCCGCCGCCCACTGACGTGGAGCTCGAGCGCGCGGTCGAGACCTACCTCCGGCACGTCGCGCTCGAGCGGGGGCTCTCCGATCACACCGTCGCCGCGTACCGCCGCGACCTGGCCGTGTACGGCGAGTGGTTGGGCGCGCGAGGCGTGACCGAGGTGGATGCCGTCACGCCGGAGGTGATCGCCGAGTTCGCGGCCGAGCGAGCGTCGGCGGTCCCGGCGCCCGCATCCTCGTCGCTCGCGCGCCTGCAATCGTCGGTGCGGGGCCTGCATCGCTTCCTCGTGCGCGAGGGTCGTGTCGAGACCGACCCGAGCGGCCGCCTGCGCCCGCCCAAGGCCCCTCGCCGCCTGCCGAAGGCCCTGACCATCGCCCAGGTCGCCGACCTGCTCGACGCCGCGGGGCCGGCGCCCGGGTCGTTCGACGCCTCGGCGGCCGAGCCGAGCGCCGTCCGCGATCGTGCTCTGCTCGAGCTGCTGTACGCGACGGGCGCACGAGTGTCGGAGATCGTGCAGCTCGACGTCGACGACACCGCCCACGGCGACCTGCTGCGCGTGCGCGGAAAGGGCGACAAGGAACGCATCGTCCCCGTCGGTTCGTACGCGCGCGCGGCCGTCGAGGCCTACCTGACACGGGTGCGACCGGGCCTCGCGGCCAAAGGGCGGGCGACGCCCCGGCTGTTCCTCGGCGTGCGAGGAGCGCCTCTGTCGCGACAGAGCGCGTGGCTCGTCATCCAGACCGCCGCCGAGCGTGCGGGTCTCACCGCCCACGTATCGCCGCACACCCTGCGGCACTCCTTCGCGACCCACCTGCTGCAGGGCGGCGCCGACGTGCGCGTGGTGCAGGAGCTGCTCGGGCACGCCTCGGTGGCGACGACGCAGATCTACACGCACGTCACCGTCGACGCGCTGCGGGATGTCTACGCGGGGGCGCACCCGCGGGCGCGGTGAGCAGGAGCCCAGCGGTCAGCGCATCGGGAGCGTGGCCGGGCGGGCTCGCGACAAGTTGCAGGTCGAGGCGTTCGACGAGGGGGCGTGCGTGCCGGATGCCGAGGACACGCCGCATGCCTCCGCGGCAACCCGACCGGCGTGCTTGCCGCCCGCCGGGGCATGCGGCAACATCGGTCGGGGCACGACGACGGCGAACGGCCCACCCGATCCGCGCACCACGAACATGACGGGGGTCGAGCATGACCGCACACCACGAAGGTCGCGGGCAGCGCGTGCTCTCCGGCGCGACGGCGCTCGCCGCGCTCATTCCCTGGGCGGTCGTGAGCTGCATCTGGGCCTTCATCTTCTTCGCCAGCCTGTGGGGGACCAGCGTCGATCGCGAGGAAGGATTCGCGGTGGCGCTGGGCGCTGCGCTCGCGGTGGCGGCCGTCGGACTCTGCGTTCTCGCGGGGCTGGCAGTCGCCCGCCGCACGCGGCTCTCCCGCGGGGGCGGCATCGCCCTGGCCGTCCTCCTCACGAGTTCGTGGACGGCGGCCTTCCTCGCGTGGACGATCTCCGACGGAATGCGAGGAGTTCCCTCACTCCCTCCGCCCGTCACTCTCATCGTCGCTTCGGGGTTCACGGTGCCCGTCGCCGCCCTCGGCATCCTCTGCCTCATCGTCGAGGCCGTCGTCCGACGGCGCCGCGACAGCCGGTGTGCTGCCGACGCCGATCAGGCGTTATCCTCGTCCGTCGCCCCGCGACGGCTCTGAGAAAATAGGGGCATGACCGCCACGCTCGTCGCCCAGAACCTCGCCGGCGGATACGGACACCGCACGCTGTTCGAGGGCGTCGACCTCACGGTCGCTCCGGGGGACGTGATCGGCGTGGTCGGTGCGAACGGCGCGGGCAAATCGACGATGCTCCGCCTGCTCGCCGGAGTCGACGAACCGCAGGGCGGATCGATCAGCCTCGCCCCTTCGGACGCGTTCGTCGGCTGGCTGCCGCAGGAGCACGAGCGTGTCGACGGCGAAACCGTCGCCGCGTACATCGCGCGGCGCACCGGAGCCGCGGAGGCGACACGCGAGATGGACGCCACCGCCGTGGCGCTCGGCGACCCCGACGCCGTGGGGGCCGACGACGCCTACGCAACAGCCCTGGAGCGGTGGCTCGCGAGCGGTGCGGCGGACCTCGACGAGCGGATGCCGCAGGTGCTCGCCGATCTCGGCCTCGACGTCGGGCCGGACGCGTTCATGACCGGGCTCTCGGGCGGGCAGGCCGCACGAGTGGGCCTGGCGGCGTTGCTGCTATCGCGCTTCGACATCGCGCTGCTCGACGAGCCGACGAACGACCTCGACCTCGACGGCCTGGAGCGCTTGGAGACGTTCGTGAAGGGGCTGCGGGGTGGGGTCGTGCTCGTCAGTCACGACCGCGAGTTCCTCGCCCGCTCCGTCACCCGCGTGCTCGAGCTCGACCTCGCGCAGAACGCGCACCGCGTCTACGGCGGTGGCTACGACGCCTATCTCGAGGAGCGCGCGACGCTGCGCCGTCAGGCACGCGAGAAGTACGAGGAGTTCGCCGACACCAAGGCCGACCTCGTCTCACGTGCGCGCACGCAGCGGGAGTGGTCGAGTCAGGGTGTGCGCAACGCGATGAAGAAGGCGCCCGACAACGACAAGATCCGTCGCAAGGCGTCCGTGGAGTCGAGTGAGAAGCAGGCGCAGAAGGTGCGGCAGATGGAGAGCCGCATCGCCCGCCTGGACGAGGTCGAGGAACCGCGCAAGGAATGGCAGCTCGAGTTCACGATCGGGTCGGCTCCGCGGTCGAGCTCGGTGGTGTCGACGTTGTCGGGCGCGGTCTTCCGGCAGGGCGGATTCACACTCGGACCGGTTTCGCTGCAGGTGAATGCCGGGGAGCGTATCGGCATCACCGGTCCGAACGGTGCCGGCAAATCGACGTTGCTGCGCGGCATCCTGGGTCGCCAGACGCCCGACGAGGGAAGCGCGAGCCTCGGAGCGAGCGTCGAGATCGGCGAGATCGATCAGGCCCGGTCGTTGCTCGTGGGCGAGCGCCCGCTCGCGGAGACGTTCGAAGGGTTCGTTCCCGAGCTCACCGCCGGTGAGGTGCGGACGCTGCTGGCGAAGTTCGGGCTCAAGGCCGACCACGTCACGCGTCCTGTCGACGAGTTGTCGCCCGGGGAGCGCACGCGCGCGGGTCTGGCGCTGCTGCAGGCCCGCGGTGTGAACGTGCTCGTGCTCGACGAGCCGACCAACCATCTGGACCTTCCCGCGATCGAACAGCTCGAGCAGGCGTTGCAGTCGTACACGGGCACCCTGCTGCTCGTGACGCACGACCGTCGCATGCTCGCGGCCGTCGAGACCGATCGGCGCTGGCGCGTCGAGGCCGGGGTGGTCACGGAGTTGTGAGAGCCGCCGAGAAACGCCGTTCGCGCGCTGAAACGCGATGACGGGGCGTTTCCCGCCGCGAGAAGCGTTTCTCGATGGGTGGAGCGGGGTCAGCGACCCTGGCGCTTCTTGTAGGGCTTCGGCTGCCCCTTGACGATCGGAGCGCGGCCCTTGCCCTTCGACGCCTTGGCCTTGCCGCCGCCGGGCGCCTGCTGCCTCTTGGCGGGCGGCGGGGCGTCGGCGATACGGTGGTGCGCCTCCTCGAGGAGGAGACGGCCCGCGGGCGTGAGCTGCGTCGGCGGGGTGCGGGAGATGAGGGGCTGCCCCACCTCTTCTTCGAGCTTGTCGACCGTCGTGTACAGGGATGCCAGGGGGATGCGAAGCTTCTCGGCCGCGCGGGGGAAGTGCAGCTCCTCGGCGAGGGCCGCGAACCGGACGAGGTGCTCGAGCTTCATGGCATCCATTCTCCCGTGCGCGGACCCTCGACGCAGGCCGGCCGTCGTCATGCGGGCGTCGAAATCACGCGATCGTGCCGACGACACACGGTTTTCGGCATCCGTTCGCTGTGATTTCGCGCCGATCGTGTGATCGGGGTGCGAACCGACCCGGACCGACCCGAGCGCACCCGACCCGACCCGACGCTGCCCGACGCTGCCCGGCGCGGCGCGGCGCGGCCCGGCGCGGCCCGGCCCGGCGCGGTGCGACCCGGCGCGGCCCGGCCCGGTGCGACCCGACGCGACACGGCGCGACGCGACACGGCCCTACGCTGCCCGGCGCGGCGGGACGCGACGGAGGGACGTGCGCGGCGAGAGCGACCGCGCGAGTCAGGCGGCGGAGGACAGGAAGCGATCGGCGGTGCGCAGCGACAGCGCCATGATCGTCAACGCCGGGTTCGCGGCGATCGCGGACGGGAACACCGAGTTGTCGCAGATCCACAGGTTGGGGATCTCGTGCGAGCGCCCGTCCGCATCCACCACGCCGTCCGACGGGTCGGTCGACATGCGGCACGTGCCGATGGTGTGGGCCGTGCGGGCCAGCACCATCGTCTCGCGCGCCCCGGCCGCCTCCATCACCCGCAGCATGAACGCCGTCGCGTGCTCGTCGAGGGCCTTCTCGTTCTCGCCCGCGGTGAACGTCACCCGGGCACGAGGGATGCCGAACTCGTCGGTCTCGTCGACGAGGGTGAGCCGGTTGTCGTCGGAGGGGAGGCACTCGCCGTTGATGCCGATGCCCGCCATGAACCGCGCCTGATCGAGGCGCTGCATGAGCTCGGGGCCCCAGAGGCCTCCGCCGCGCACGAGCGTCGTCGAGAAGGTCGAAGGCATGACGCCGAGGCTCTGCACGAGATACCCGCCGGCGAAGTCCGCGTCGGCGGGGCGCATCATGTCCTCGCTGATGAGCGACGAGGGGTAGCCGCGGTGCCCGCGCACGGGCTCGTCGAAGCGACCCCACACCTGCGTCGCACCGTGGGCGAGGAAATTACGACCCACCTGGCCGTTGTCGTTCGCGAGCCCCGTGTGCAGCAGGAGGCGCGGCGTCTCCACCCCGCCGCCGGCGAGCACGAGCGACCGGCAACGCTGTCGCACGTCGACGCCACCCTGGCGGTACACGACCGCGGCGACGTGCCCGCGGGCATCGAGCTCGATCGCGTGCACCATCGCCTCGGCACGGATCTCCGCGCCGGCGGCGACCGCCGCGGGAAGGTACGTGTTCGCCGTGGAGGCCTTGGCATCCACCCGGCACCCCTGGTGGCATTCGCCGCAGCTCACGCACGCGCCGCGCTCGCCGTGGTGATCCTGCAGGCGCGCGCGCGTGAGGACGGCGGCGGGGGCGTCGGCCCAACGGATGCCGAGGGCATCGCACCCCTTCGCGACGAGGTTCGCCGGCGCGTTGCGCTTCGCGGGAGCGTAGGCGTACGTGCGGGACGGGTCCCACGGGTACGGGGTCGGGCCGGAGACGCCGATGTCGCCCTCGACGCGCTCGACGTACGACAGCAGCTCGTCTGGGTCGACGGGCCAATCGCGCCCCACACCGGATTCGGTGCGAAGGGCAAGGTCGCGCCGGTCGGGCCGCGGGGTGAACGCGCCCCAGTGCAGCATCGAGCCCCCGACGCCACGGCCGCTGTTGTTCGGCCCGAACGCGGTCGGGTCGTCGCCCCCGCTGAGGCGCTCCGACATCCAGTTGATCTCGACGGCCTCGGTCTCGTCGGGGGTGAGGTCGTCGAGCGCGAAGTGACGACCGGCCTCGATGGCGACGACGCTCAGCCCCTTCTTGGCCAGCTCGGACGTCAGGGGCGCACCTCCCGCGCCCGTCCCGATCACGATGACGTCGACCGTCTCGTCCGTGCCGAACATGCGCATCTGATCGAGGTTCATGCCGCGTCTCCTGTCGTCACGGTGCCGCCGACACCGGCGGGCTCCCAGTCTTCGCGTCGTCCGAGCCGGAGCTCGACGTATCCGCGCATGGGGCTGCCCCCGGTGGCGAAACCGTCGTATCCGACGCGCGCCATACTCGCCGGGTGCGCCATCCACTGACGCACGAGGTCGTTGCGGACGTCTTCGAGCCACAGCTTCAGCCGTGCCGCGTCGAGGGGGCCGTCGGCATCCGTCGCCCCCTCGATCGCCGCACGGAGCACCTGTTCGCGCGCCTCCGGGTCGGTCGGCCAGATGCCGGACAGCGTGTCGAGTCCGGCGCGGTAGGCCTCGGGGTCGGGCGGCAGGTCGGCGTTGCGCCACCCATCGCCCTCGCCGCGTGCCAGCTGTGCGTCGACGCGGGCGGCCAGGTCGATGCGGGGCCCGTCCTGCGGCACGACGAGGTCGGCGATCTCGCGCAGCAGCGTGAGCTGCGCGACATCGAGCACGGCGGGCGCGTAGCCGCGGTCGTCGGGTACGGCGCGGAGGTTCAGGATGCCGCGCACGCGGGCATCCACGCGGTCGCCGGCGATGAGCGCCGCCCAGTCGGCGGGGACGACGGGCCCCGGCAGCACCTCGTCGCCGACGAAGTGCGCGATCGCCTCCGCGGCCTCGGCGGTCCGCTCGAGCGGGATCAGATGACCGGTGTCGTCGAGGACGATGAACCGGGCGCGCGGATACACGGATGCCAGCAGCCCCGGCTGAGCGGCCGCGCCGAGGTCGGCATCATCGGTGCCGGCCAGCACGAGGGCGGGAAGATCGAGGATGCCGACCTCGGCTGAGGCATCGACGCGACTGCCGGTCTCGAGCCACGCGCGCCAGGCGGCCGGGGCGGTGCGCCGCAGATCCTCGCGGACGAGGTCGTGTGCGGGGGCGTCGAGCGGCTCGGCGGTGTTCTGATCGATGAACGTCTCGGCATCCGACGCGGCCAGGGCCCCATCGTCCACCCACGCGAGCATGCGCGCGCGGCGTTCCTCGTCCATCGGCTCAGGACGCGGGGGTGACGGCGCCATCAGGACCATGCCGGCGAGTCCGACCAGCGGTGCGTCGCCGCGCAGAACGCGGGATGCCACCAGGGCCGCGATCTTGCCGCCCATGCTGTGCCCGCCGAGGATCCAGCGACCCCGCGCGTGCCGCGCGAGGTGCGCGATCACATGATCGACCGTGGTGGCGATGGATGAGTCCGAGGCCGTGGCGAGTGAACCGAAGCCGGGGAGATCGATGCCCTCGACGCGCACGCGGCCGTCGAGACGCTCGGCGAGGCGGTCGAAGGATCGGGCGCTCGCCCCGAGCGCGTGCAGCAGGAACAGGGTGACGGGCGCCTCGCCTGGGGCGGTGACGTTCTCGGAGGGCATGTCCTCACGCTCGCGTACGGGCCGGGTCGAGGAGGGTCGGTTGCGGATCGGGGCGTTTTGCGCAAGGGAGTCGTCCCGGGCCGAGGGGGTGGGTCGTCGTCGGGGCTGTGGCGGGGCGGCCGCGGCCGAGAGTGGTGCGGTGGGGGCGATGCGGTGGGATGTGACGCCGGGGCCGGCCGGGCCGCCGGGGTCGGGCTCGCCGAACCCCGGAGGACGTCGGCGGCCCGACCCGGAACGGCGCCGAGAGGGGGCGTGTCGGGTCGCATCTCCGGAGTCGCGCACGTACGCGCGCGGAGACGGGCGGGGGCGCGGGCTTACGGGGTGACCATGCCGCCGTTGACGTTCAGCGTCTCGCCCGAGACGTAGCTGGACTCCGCGGAGGCGAGGAACACGAACGCCGGAGCGATCTCGGCCGGCTGGCCCGCCCGCTGATAGGTGCTCTCGTCGTCGAAGTGCTCCATCTGGTCGTCGGAGACGCCCTGGCTCACCTGCAGCGCCGACCAGGTGGGTCCGGGGGCGACGACGTTGACGCGGATGCCGCGCGAGGCGAGCTGCTGGGCGAGCCCCTTCGACAGATTGTTGATGGCGGCCTTGGTGGCGGCGTAGTCGAGTCGGTCGGGAGCGGGAACGTACGCCTCGAGCGACGCGGTGTTGATGATGGTTCCGCCCTCGGGCAGGTGCGCGAGCGCCGCTTTGGTGATCCAGAACGGTGCGAAGACGTTGGTGCGGAAGGTCGACTCGAACTGCTCGTCGCTGAGGTCTTCGACCTTCTCGACCATCACCTGCTTCCCGGCGTTGTTCACGACGATGTCGAGCCCACCGAGCGCCTCCGCCGCGCGGTCCACGAGTTCGCGGCACGCCGCCGCCTCGGTGATGTCGAGCGCGATGGACACGCCCGTGCGTCCGGCATCCCGGATCTGCGCGAGCACGTGATCGGCGTCTCGCTGCTCGTCGGGGAGGTGCACGATCGCCACGTCGGCGCCTTCGCGCGCGAACGCGATGGCGACCGCGCCGCCGATGCCCGAGTCTCCGCCCGTGATCAGGGCCTTGCGCCCGACCAGGCGGCCGAGGCCACGATAGGTCTTCTCGCCGAGGTCGGGAACGGGAGTCATGTCGGCCTGGAGGCCGGGCTCGGGCTGATGCTGCAGGGGCGGCTCGACGCGCGCGTAGCGGGTGACGGGGTTGTCGAAAGTGAACTGGTCGCGATCGGAGGTCATGCCCCGACGCTAGGCATTCGGGTGCCGTGCAGCCCGGGCCTTGACGCGACCGTTCGCGGTGATGGTCGGGCTCGCCCGGGCGGTCAGCACCTCGTCGATCACGTCCGACACACGCTGCGCCGAGGCGCGCCACGAGAACCGCTCGGCGTTGGCCAGACCCGCGGCGACGAGGTGCGCCCGCAGGGTCGGATCGTCGACGACGCGCGACATGGCGTCGGTCAGATCGGCTTCGTCGTAGGGATCGACGTACACCGCCGAGGAGGCGAGTACCTCGGGCAGGGATGCCGCGCGCGCGGCGATCACCGGACACCCGCACTGCTGCGCTTCGAGTGGGGGGATGCCGAACCCCTCGTACAGCGAGGGGAAGACGAAGGCGATCGCGCCGCGGTACAGCGCCGTCAGCTCGTCGTCGTCGACGCGGCCGAGGAAGCGCACCCGCGCGTGCGAGCCGTCGTAGCGTTGCCGCGAGAAGCTGTTCGTCTGACTGCCGACCACGCGCAGCTCGACGTCGGGGTGCGTGTCGGCGAACCGTTCGAACGCCGCGAGCATGCGGGCGAAGTTCTTATGCGCGTTGGGCGAGGACACTGCGAGCAGGTAGGGGCGACCGGTGGCGCCCGCGCCCGGGTGGAAGCGGGCGTCGGCGCCGTTGTGGACCACCGTGAAGCGTGCCGGGTCGACGCCGAAGTGGTCGGCGATCTCGCCGCGGGAGAACTCGCTCACCGTCAGCAGGCCCTCGCTGCGGGCGATCAGACGCGGCACGACGATGCCATACACGGCGCGGAAACGGCGACCGAAGCTCTCGGGATGGCGGACGTAGGTGATGTCGTGGTGGGTGGAGATCTGCGGCCGGTACCACGTCGGTCCCGTGCTCGCGAGGTTGAGCAGGAGCTCGCGACGTCGTCGGGCGAACAGCGGGAGGTCGAGCTGCTCCCACGCGTGACCGCGGGAACGGCCGACCGTGACGATGCGGGTGGGGTCGAACCCGGCCGCATCGACGTCGCCCGGCGGGACGGCGAGAGTCACGTCGTCGCGGAGCAGGAGGAGCTCGCGCGCGATCTCGGTGGCGAAGCGCTGGATGCCGGTGGTGTGCTGCGTGAGGAAGCGGGCGTTGACGAGGGTCATCGAGACGACCGCTCCCGCGGGGCGAGGGCCGCCGCGTAGAGGGCGAGCGAGTCCTCGCCGACCCGGTCGTCGGTGAGCGTGCGTCGCGCCCAGTCGAGCGCGGCCGCCGACATCCGCTCGCGCAGTGCCGCGTCGTCGAGGAGGAGGGCGGTCGCGGCGATGAGTCCCTCGTCGGTGTCGCGGACGAATCCCGTGATCCCGTCGGCGACGGTGTCGCGATTGCCCACGACGTCGGAGACGACGGCGGGGAGACCCTGGGCCTGCGCCTGGATGAGCGACAGCGACATGCCCTCCCACAGGGACGGGAACAGCAGCACATCGAGCCCGTCGATGTGCGCGGCCAACTCCTGAGGGGAGACCCAGCCGGTCACGCGCACCGGCGCGTCGGCGAACCACCGCGTCTCGTCATCGGGCGCGCCCCCGCCGATCCAGACGAAGTCGGCGCGGTCGTCGAGGGCCCGGGCGGCGGCGGCGAAGCGCCAGGGGGCCTTCTGATAGGTGACCCGGCCCACCATGCCCACCACCGGTCGCCGCATGCCATCGGGGCGCCGGGGACGCCGCGAGACGGTGTCGGAGGCGACACCGGTCTGCAGCAGGTGAGCGCGAGGGGGAGCGAGGGCGGACTGGGCCAGGGCGAACTCCGACGGAGACGTGAGGATGAGCGCGCCGTGGCGGGCGAGCCGTCGCTCGACGAGACGGAGCGCGGCGCGGACGGCGGCGGGCAGGTCGAGACGCAGGAAGGCGAAGCCGTGAGGGGAGTAGAAGACCGTGGCGGGGTCGCGTCGTCCGCGGAGCGCCTGCCGGACGATCGCCCCCGCGAAACTCGAGTGCGCGTGCACCACATCGACGTCGCCGACCTCGCGCATCGTGCGGTGGAGCGCGCGAAGGTCGCCGAGACGAGAACCCGTGGACAGTCGTCCGAGCTCGACGTCGGGGTGGAAGCGCGCGCGCAGCGCCTCGTCAGACGGCGTCTCGGGGCGCGGGAGGAACAGGACGCGCACCCGGGCGCCGGCCTCGGCCTGCCGGCGCGAGATGCTGTCGACGACGCTGAGGACGCCGCTCCCCATCGCCTCGGTCACGTGCAGCACGCGCATCATGCGGTCGTCATCTCCATCCAGGTGCGGGCGATGCCCTCGGTCAGTGACAGGTCGTCGTCGACGCCGAACTCGTCGACGAAGCGGCTCACGTCGAGCACGACGTGGTCGACGAACGTGGCGGGCTTGGGGGCGGTGTGCACCGGGAAGTCGCGGCCCACGACGTCTCGGACGGTCGCGAGCACCTCCGCCACCGACGTGCCCTGGCCGCTGCCGAGGTTGTACACGCGGTGCCGGGGCTCGGCCTCCACCATTCGCAGGATGCGCCGGATCAGATCGTCGACGTGGATGTAGTCGCGGATCATCGACCCGTCGCCCAGCTGCACGATCGGCTCCGCGCGCAGGATGCGGTTGAGGGTGATCGGGATGACGCCCTGCCGCTTCGACGGGTTCGCGTTCGCCCCGTACGGGTTCGAGATGCGCAGCGAGACGGCGGCGAGCCCGGCGGTCGCCGCGTAATAGTCGATGTACCGCTCGACCGCGAGCTTGCCGATGCCGTACGGCGAGACGGGGGCGGCGGGGGTGTCTTCGTCGAACGTCGCGCCGGGCTGAGGGCCGTAGATCGCGCCGCCGCTGGAGGCGTAGAACAGGCGACGGATGCCGGCCCGGGCGCACAGCGCGAGCAGCTCGACGCTCTGCTGGACGTTCGTGCGCAGGTCGATGGTGGGGTCCGCGTCGACGGTGGCCGGCGTGGTGGTGGAGAGGAAGTGGAAGACGTCGTCCTGACCGCGGACGACGGCGGAGAGGTCGGCGACGCTGAGGAAGTCGCCCGGGATGACGGTGAGGTCGGTGGACGAGAAGGCGCGCGTGCCGCGGCTGAAGCGATCGAACGCGGTCACCTCGTGACCTGCGGCGACGAGGGCGTCGGTGAGACGGGAGCCGAGGAAACCGTTGGCCCCGATGACCAGGCAGCGCGCCATCAGCGGAGACGGCGAGGACGGGCGGTCGGGGGCATCGGATCCTCTCGGTGGAGGCGACATCGCGGGGGGAGGCGCTGCGGGTCGCCGGTCGGAGGCGCGCGCCGGGTGCCCGCTCGAGACTCCGAGTGCACGACGATGCCGTTCGCCGGGGCCGCGACCGCGCGGGCGCGGGCGGCATCCCTCGGGGTGAAGGACACCGCCGTCCGCTCACGGACGCACCCCCGCGGGTGGCGCCGCTCCCCGGCTCCGCATCTCGACCCGTCGGTTCGCCACGGGTGTTCACCACCGGCTTCGCCCTCGCGAGCGGAGTGGTCACCCGGGAGAGGCGTCGAGGAACGCGCTGTTCAGCGCCGCTGCCGCACCCAGTCCCGGATGCCGCGCCGCAGGCGGATCCACCGCGCTCGCCGCGGGGTCGTGGCGGAGTGGCCCGCGTGGCGGGCGGACGCCAGGGCGACATCGTCGGGCGGCCAGACGAACCGCAGGATCAGTCGAGCTCGGACAGGCCACGACACCGCGCGCATCGCCATCCAGTACGCGCGGACATGGTCGGGCTGCTGCCGCCACTCCCAGTCGTGCGGGGTGCCCGCGGCATCCGCGTCGAGGCTCCCGGGCTCGGCGAGAGGCTCGAGCTCTCGACGCAATACCGGGACGGCGCCGAGTTCGCGCGCCCGAGCGACGGTGCCCTCGGCACGGGAGAGGAAGGCCCGGGCGGAGGCCGAAGCGGCGGGGGTGCGCGGGCCGGCGCCGATCTCGGGACGCACCGCGTGCAGCGCCGCCAGCACGGCGTGCGTGGCCGGAGCGGGGACGAGCACGTCGACGCCGCCGAAGCGCAGGGGGACGGCGTCGCGAAGCACGAGGGCGAAGGCGTCGTCGTCGTCGAGCACGAGCCCGGCGAAGCGCCGGTGGATGTCGATCTCGCACCCCCATCGTCGGGGACTGAGCGTCGCCGTGTGATGGATCGTCGTGCCCCGCCAGGGGTCGGGCGCGAGGTCCCAGCCCCACGGGACGAGTGCATCGGCGAGTTCGTCGACGCGTGCGGGATCGCACCAGAGATCGACGTCGCCCGAGTGCTCGCGTTCGCGCAGTCCCTGGAGGCGGAGGGCCGGACCCTTGGTGAACACGCACGCGATGCCCTGGTGCGCCGCGACGCGGGCCACGAGGGCGTAGACGAGTTCGTGCAGCGGCGACGAGAGCCTCGGCGGCTGCAGGTCGGTGATCTGCGCGGGATGCGATGCCGCCATCGTGACCAGGCCGAGATCGCTCAGGTGCGCCAGAATGGCGTTCTCGTCGGGCGTGAATGACGTCGGCGCCGCGGGGGCGGAGGCGATGAGTCGTCGCCAGAGCGACGCGCCCTCGCCCAGGAGGCAGAGGGCCTCGCCCGGCCGCGTCGGCACCACGAGCACGTCGGCGCCGGGGGCGAAGTCGTCGGCACGGACATCGAGTGCGCCGAAGGCGATCGGGATCCACCCCTGGCCGGGTGGGACGGGACTGCGCATGGATGACCTCGGGAGGACGGCGGGTGACCTCTCAGTGTTGCCGTCTCACCGGTGCCGCTTGAGCGAGGGGAGCGGAACGCCCCCTCCAAATCACCCGCGGAAGCGAGCCGTTCACCAGCCCGGGATGATCACCGGATGCCGCCCCGGTCGACGAGACGCGTGGGGATCAGGTGCGTGTGGGAACCCGTCGCCGGTGTCGCGGCACGGGCGAGCAGCGTCTCAGCCGCTCGCGCTCCGAGATCGGCGACGTCGTAGTCGACGATGCGGATGCGACGGGGGAGCAGCCGCGACAGCTCGAAGTCGTCGAAGCCCGCGACGGCGACGTCGGCACCGCGCGGCAGGATCGCCTCCAAGGCGCCGATCGTGACGCGGTTGTTCGCGCAGAAGACCGCCGTGGGGGCGTCCCCGCCGTCGAGCAGCCGCTGCATCGCATCGCGGGCCACGGCCGGGGTGTGGAGGCCGTCGATCACCAGCGCCGGGTCGGGTGTCCGCCCCGCAGCGGCGAAGGCTTCTTCGACGCCCGCCCACCGCTGCGACATCGTGTAGATGCTGCGGCGGTCGAGCAGTACGGCGATGCGGCGGTGTCCCGCGGCGAGCATCTCGGCCACGGCCGCTCGCGCGCCCCCGCGGTTGTCGAGGAGGATCGCGTCGGCCGGGATGCCGCTGCCGGGGCGGTCGAGGAAGACCACGGGGGTGCCCAGCTCGACCTCGCGCACGAGGTAGGCGTGATCGTCGGCGGTGGGGACGACGATGAGACCCCCCACCTGGCGCTGGCACAGGTCGAGGGCGAGGGAGCGCTCGATGTCGGCATCTTCTTCGCTGGAGGCCATGACGAGGTGCATGCGCTCGCGGGCCGCGATCGTGGAGACGGCGGCGGCGACGGCCATGTAGAAGGTGTTCGACAGGTCGGCGGCGATGAATCCGATCGTGTCGCGGCTGCCGGAGCGAAGACTCGCCGCGAGGGCGTTGCGGTGGTAGCCGAGGCGCTGCACGGCGGCGGCGACCCGCTCGGCCATGCCCGGGTCGACGTTGGGTTCGCCGTTGATGACGCGCGAGACGGTCTTCAGGCTCACTCCGGCGTCGGCGGCGACGTCGATCATTGTGGGCCGACCGGTCTTGCGCATGAGTCTCCTCGGGTGCCGTCGGGTGCGGCATCCTTCGAGCATAGGGAGGGTGGGGGGATGCCGCAGGTATGCGGCGGAACGTGACCGGGCACCGCCGCTCCGCGGGGCTGCGGGGGCGGGGCGTGACCTGGGCGGCGGGGTGGACGAGCCCCGCCCCGGTGCACGGAACGCACCCCGGTGGTGCACCGCCCGGAGACGGACGGGGGAAACGGGACGGGTGCGTCGGCACACGGCCGACGCACCCGCGGGAGGTTCGCGTCTCGGGGGCGATCACGCCTCGGGGGCGACGAACGTCCCGTTCTCGTGCGAGGCGATCGCGGCGGCGAAGAGGCGGTGCGTCAGCGCGGCCTCCTCGGGACGGACGCAGCCGAAGCCGTCGCCCAGCTCACCCACGTACTCGGCGAGGAAGGCCGCCCACATCTGCAGGATGGCATCCGAGAATCCCGACTCGAAGTTCGGCCCCGTCACCGTCGGCCACACGGACTGGCTGCCAGCGTCGATGCTCTGCCAGCTCTGCTCGCGGCCGACCCCGGGTACGTCGATGAAGGCGAAGACCTCGACCTGCTTGGGGTTCTTGGTGCTGAAGCGCACGCCGCCCGACATGCCGATGGCCTCGAACTCCCACGTGTTCTTCTGACCGGGCGCGATGCGCTTGGTCTCGGTCGTGAGCGGGAAGGGCGCGCCGTCGTGCCGCGCCCACGAGTGGATGACGGCGTTGTCCCAGGTGTCGCACGGCTGCGGGGTGCCGTCGGGTCCGGGGCGCTCGGTGACGACGTCCTGCAGGATGCCGACGACCTTCTCGGGCGTCCAGCCCAGGCGCAGCGGCACGTGCCACGTGTGCATGCCGAGATCGTTGAGCACGCCCGCGTCGCCGCAGAACTGCTTCTGCCGCTTCCAGTTGAGCGGCTTGTTCACGTCGATGTCGCTGGCGTGGAGGAACGTGCACTTCGCCTCGACGATGCGGCCGAGGGCGCCCGACGTCACGTAGTCGACGGCCCACTGCGCGCCGGGGAAGAACGGCATCTCGCTCGAGACGCGCACGAACGACCCGGTCGTCTCGTCAATGGCGGCGACGACCGCGTCGGCGGCGGCGCGGTCGATACCGAACGGCTTCTCGGCCAGCAGCGCCTTGCCGGCGCGGACGGTGTCGACGTACAGACGCTCGTGCAGGTCGTGGCGCACGGCGATGTAGACGACGTCGACGCGCGGGTCGGCGAGGAGCTCGTGGTGGTCGGTCGTGGTCAGCTGCACGGTGTCGATGCGCTCGAAGAATTCCAGCGCCGCCGGGTTGATGTCGCACACCGCGACGAGCTCGGGCTCGGCGGGGTGGTCGATGAGCGCGGGCCAGCGGCGCAGGGCCGCGGCGATCTCGCGGCCCATGAGGCCGCCGCCGATGATGCCGATTCCGACCTTCTTGCCGGTCATGCCTGGTCTCCTTCGCGGGTGGCGGGGGTCGTGGTGCGGGTGGCGGGGGTCGTGGTGCGGGCGGCGAGGGGCCGGGAGGTCGCGGCGGCGAGCGGGCTCACGCGGCGCCGCCGATGAGGGCGAGGGCGTCGTCGACCGAGGCGTCGTCGTGCACGACGGCCATGAGGGCGGCGGTGATGCCGGCGGGGTCGTGGTGCTGGATGACGTTGCGTCCGTAGACGATGCCGCGCGCGCCCTGCTCGAGCACGGCCCGGGTGCGCTCGAGGAGCGTGCGGTCGTCGACGCGGCCCCCGCCGCGCACGAGGAGCGGGGTGTCGCCCGCCGCCTGGATGACCCGGTGGTACTCGGTGATGTCGTCGGTGGGGTCGGCCTTGATGAGGTCGGCGCCGAGCTCGCGCGCCTGGCGCACGAGGGTGACGATCTTGGCCGTGTCGCCGTCGACGCCGTAACCGCCGGAGCCGGGCTTGGTCTGCATGACCAGCGGCTCGATCATCAGCGGCATGCCGTATCGCTCCGCGTCGGTGCGGAGCGCCAGGATCGAGCGGATGCACTGCTCGCGCACCTGCGGCTCGCCGGGCAGGTCGAGCAGGTTCACGCACACCGCGACCGCGTCGAGGCGGACGGCGACCTCGATGGCATCCGGGACGTGGATGCTGTGCAGGGGCGACTCGAGCGGGTCGCCGTAGACATTGGCGATGTCGGTGCGCAGCACCAGTCCGGGCTTCTGCTTGCCGGGGACCGACTGCAGCAGGGGTGCCTGGCCGAGGGTGAGCTGGACGGCGTCGGGACCGGCGTCGACGAGGGTGGCGACGGTCTTCGCCATGTCCTCGATGCCGGTGAGGAAGTTGTGCTCGTGGAAGGCGCCGTGGTCGACGGCGACGTCGAGCGCGCGGCCGGACTTCGCGTTGAAGAGGCGGTGAAGGCGGGGTTTCGACATGGGGTGTGGGTCTCCGAGACGTCGGTGTCGAGGCGCTGCTCTGCGCTCGACGGTCAGTATGCGGGTCGCGAGACAACGTTGTCAATCACTGCTAGCGTGAGCCGCGCAACGGCGAGGAAGGCGGGGCTCATGGGCGAGCTGTACGGATCGACGGTGGACGAGGTGCGACGGCGCGCGGGTTCGCTCGCGCAGGTGGCGAGCGTAGAGGCGTCGGTGCGCTCCGACGGACCGGATGCCGGCACCCGGCGTCTCAGGCTGATCGCGGGCGAGCTCGAGGTCGAGCTGCTCCCCGATCGCGGGCTCGACATCGGGCAGGTGCGCCACCGCGGGGTGCCGCTGGCCTGGGTCTCGCCGACGGGCTGGCCGCGGCCGGGAGCCGCGGGGTTCGGAGCGTCGTTCGGCGGCGGGCTCGTCACGACCTGCGGTCTCCTGTCGTTCGGTCCACCCTCGACCGACGCCGAGGGGGAGCACCCGCAGCACGGGCGGTACAGCGGCCTCGCGGCATCCGTCACCCGGGCGGAGGTCACGGATGACGCCGTGGTCGCGGAGGCGACGGTCGTGGAGGCCACCGTGCTCGGCGCGCACCTCGAACTTCGGCGGCGCGTGCGCCTGCCGTTCGGGGCGGGGCGGATCGAGCTGCGCGACGAGATCGTGAACCGCGGCTCGCGCGCGGTGGAGCCCATGGTGCTCTACCACGTCAACCTCGGCTGGCCGGTGGTCGACGAGGGTTCCGTGCTGCGCTCGCCGGCGGAGCGGGTGCGCGCGCGCGACGCGGACGCCGAGGCGGGTCTCGCGTCGTGGGCCGAGTTCCCCGCCCCGGTCGCCCACTACCCCGAGCAGGTGTTCGCGCACGATCTGCCGACCGACCGTCGCGTGCACGCCGAGGTGGTCTCGCGGTCGGGGCTCGGCATCCGGATCTCCTTCGACACCGCGATGCTGCCGGGCATGTTCCAGTGGCGGGTGGCGCAAGAGGGCGCGGTCGTGCTCGGCGTGGAGCCGGCGACGGCGGCGACGATCCTCGGGCGCGCCGACGCGCGGGCGGCGGGTCTGCTGCGCGCGCTCGGGCCCGGGGCGGCATGGGAGCTCGGCCTCGACATCGATGTCATCCGAGACGGATCCGTGACTTGACAACGTTGTCCCGCGGGCTCATGCTGACTCCAGTGGAGCCCGCCCGAGGGCTCCCGGTCCGTAAGACAACGATGTCGGAGCAGCGATGACGCACGAGCGAGAGACGGCCGGTGAGGCTACGACGCTCCGGCCGCGCGCCCGGCTCATCGACGTCGCGGCCACGGCGGGCGTGAGCCCCAAGACCGTGTCGCGCGTCATCAACGACGAGACGGGGGTGCTCGCACCCACCCGGGAGCGGGTGCTCCGCGCCGTGCGCGAGCTCGGGTTCGTGCCCGACCGCAGCGCTCGCGAGCTCAAGCGGCGCGACGCCGACACCATCGGCATCCTGATCGACGCCATCAGCGACCCGTTCTTCGCCGCCTTCGTCAGCGTCGTCGAAGAGCTCGCCGTCGCGGACGGCCTCAGCGTCATCTTCGCCAGCACCGGCTACGACGCCGCCCGCGAGAGCGCACAGCTCGAGCGCCTCACCGGGCACCGGTTGGCAGGTCTCATCGTGGCGCCGGTGGCGGTCGCCGCCTCGACCCTCGCAGCACTTCGCACCCGCTTCCCCGTCGTCTGCATCGACCGGGTGCGTTCCGGCATCGACGCGGTCGTCATCGACGACTTCGGGGCGGCCGTCGAGGCCACCGACGCACTCATCGCGCACGGACACCGACGCGTGGCCTTCATGGGCGAGGACGTGCCCTACCCCACCGTCAGCGACCGTCTGGCCGGATACCGCTCGGCCCTCGCGGCCGCGGGACTGCCCTTCGACCCCTCGCTCGTCGTCACCCACGAGCGGTTCGGGCGCGGTGAGGCCGCCGAGGCCTCCCCGCTGCTCGAGCGCGAAGACGCCCCCACCGCCCTGCTGTGCGCGACGAGCCTCGCCGCCATCGGCACCGTTCGTGCCATCCGCGCGCGGGGACTGCGGATGCCGGCGCTCATCTCGTTCGGCGATTTCACCCTCGCCGAGGTGCTCGACCCCGGCATCACGTACGTCGATCACGACCCGCGGCTGCTCGCCACGGCCGCGTTCCGGCTGATGCGCGAGCGCGCGACGCGTGCCGACGGCGGGCCCGAGCGCGTCGTCGTACCGACCCGGCTCGTGCCGCGCGGGTCGGGGGAGGTGGGGGTGCCGGCGCTCGACCGTAGGGGGTCCGCGACGGGCCCTTCGACGAGCTCAGGGACCATCGCTGGGGGTGCGGTTGCGGCCGGGGCGCGTGGGGGGTCCGCGACGGGCCCTTCGACGAGCTCAGGGACCATCGCTGGGGGTGCGGTTGCGGCCGGGGCGCGTGGGGGGTCCGCGATGGACCCTTCGACGAGCTCAGGGACCATCGCTGGGGGTGCGGCTGCGGCGACCGTCGCTGCGCCTCTCGGCAACCCCGAGACCGACCCGCTGCCCGTCCTCGCCGAACCCGCTCCCGCGCTGGTCGCAACCGCGCTCACCCTCGTCCACCCCGAGCCGGGCGGCGATGCCGCCGTTCCGGCCTCCGCATCGATCGGAGCCCCGTGAACACGCCCGTCCTGCTGCCCCCCAACCCCGTGCAGCACTTCTACCTCGGCGGCGACCGCATCGCCGCCCTCCGCGGCATCGTGCCCGAGACCGACCGCCAGCCCGAGGAGTGGCTCGGTTCGACCGTGTCGCGCTTCGGATCCGACGACATCGGTCTCGCCGTCACCGACCGGGGCGCGTTCCTCCGCGATCTCGTCACCGCCGACCGTGCGTCGTGGGTGGGGGCACGGGGAGGGCGGAACGCCGCCGATCTCGGCATCCTGGTCAAACTCCTCGACGCCCGTCAGCGACTCCCCGTGCACGTGCACCCCGACCGGGGGTTCGCCCGTGCGCACCTCGACTGCCCCTACGGCAAGACCGAGGCCTGGTACGTGCTCGAGACCGAGGACGACTGCGCCGTCTACGTCGGCTGGAACGAGGACGTCGACCGCGACGAGCTCGACCGCCGCCGCGACGCGCAGGACAGCGAATGGATGCTGTCGCGCATGAACCGCGTGGTCGTGCGTCCGGGCATGGGCGTTCTCGTGCCCGCGGGGACCGTGCACGCGATCGACGGCGGCATCTTCGTCGCCGAGGTGCAGGAACCCACCGACTTCTCGATCCTGCTGGAGTGGTCGGTGACGACCTCCACCCGCGAGGAATCGCACCTCGACCTGGGTTTCGAGGCCGTGATGCCCGCCGTCTCGACCCGGAAACTGGATGCCGACGCGCTCGACGCGCTGATCAGCGCGGCCGGGACGACGCCGGCCGGCCCCGCCTTCCGCTCGCTCCTGCCCGACGCCGCGGACCCGTATTTCCGCCTCTTCGACGCCGCCGGAGACACCGTTGCGCGCGACGCGGGCTTCGCCGTCGTGCTGGTGCGCGAGGGCGCGGGGGCCCTGGTCTCGGACGCGGGGACCGTCGACGTCGAGCGCGGACAGGTCTACGCCGTACCGCACGCTTTCGGCGCGTGGCGCCTGACCGGCGGTGCCGAGATCCTCGTCGGCGCCCCCGGCTCGGGGTGGCCCGGCACCCTGAAGGGCGGTGACGTTCAGTGACCGACTACGTCGTCGGAATCGACATGGGCTCGACCAGCACCAAACTGCTGGTCGCGACCGTCGAGGGACGCCAGGTGCTCGTGGTCAGCCGGCGCTCGCCCTGGACCAACCTCGATCACGGCCGGGCCGAGATGACGGCCGATGAAGCGATCGCCGTCGTGCGCGACCTCGCCGCCGAAGCCGACGTGCGCCTCGACGCGGGCTACCGCATCGTCGCGCTCGCCGTCTCGGGCATGGCCGAGGCCGGAGTGCTCCTGGATGCCGAGGGCGGGGCGCTCGCGCCGTTGATGGCGTGGTTCGACCCGCGCGGTGCCGAGCAGATCCTGGCGACGCCGGCGGCGTTCCGCGCCGAGTTCCCCGGCCGCACCGGGCTGCCGGTGGGGCCCCTGGCATCCATCGCGAAGCTGCTGCACCTGCGCGACAGCGGGGTTCCGCTGTCGGGCAACACCTTCCTGAACGTGCCGGAGTACGTGGTGCACGCACTCGGTGGGCCGCGCGTCGCGGAGTACTCGCTCGCCTCGCGCACCGGCCTGCTCGACCAGGACGACAGCACCCCGTGGGGCGCCGCCCTCGACGTGCTCGGCGTCGACGAGACGATCCTCGGCGCGCGGGTGAGCGCGGGGGAGGCCGTGGGCGTGCTGAGCGACGAGGCGATGCCCGCGGGCTTCCGCGGCGCAATCCTGACCGTCGCGGGTCACGACCACCTCGTCTCCGCCGTCGCCGTCGGCGCCACCCGCACCGGCCAGCTCTACGACTCGATGGGAACGGCCGAGGCACTGGTCCGGGTGCTCGACGAGACTCTGTCGTTCGCGGCACGCGAGCGCCTCGCCCACGCGGGCATCAACTGCGTGCGCCACGTCATCCCGGGCACGCACGTGCTGCTGGCGGGAACGAAGTCGGGACTGCTCATGCGGCGCGTGCTGCAGCTGCTCGGGATCACGGATGCCACGGGCCGGGCGCGGATCGACGAGGCGGCCATGGCGCTCCCCGTCGACGGCACCCTCGCCGACGGTGGTCTCGAGGTCTCGGGCGCGCGCAACGACGACGGCGTGCTGAAGATCGTCGCGCAGAGCGACGGGCTCAGTCCCGCCGAGCTGTTCGCCGCGGCCTTGCGCCACGGCAACGACATGCTCGCCGAATGCATGGCGGTGATGGACCGAGAGGTCGCACCGCCCACCTCGACGGTGCTCACCGGCGGCTGGTCGACCATGGCATCCGTCGTCCGTTCGCGTTCCGCACTGCTGCCGGATGTCACGGTCTCGACCCACGACGAGGGCACCGCGTACGGCGCAGCCCTGTTCGCCGCGTTCGCGGTGTCACCCGACTCGTTCGCGACCGTCGCTGAATCGTTCCTCTCTTCTTCTCTTGTCACACACGAAAGGAGCTGACGATGTCGTCAGTCACCACCACCGCCCCGGTGCTGCAGGCGCGGGGTCTGTCGCGCCAGTTCGGTCATGTCCGGGCGTTGAACAACGTCGATTTCGAGGTCTACCCGGGAGAGGTCACCGCGTTGATCGGTGACAACGGCGCCGGCAAGTCCACCCTCGTGAAGGCCCTGTCGGGAAACCTCGCGGTCGATGAGGGCGAGATCCTCTTCGACGGCAAACCGATCGAGATGTCCAACCCGCAGGTCGCCTCCGCCCTCGGTATCGAGACGGTGTACCAGGACCTCGCCCTCGCCCCGCACCTGGACCCGGTGCAGAACATGTACCTCGGTCGGGAGATCCGCCGCCCGGGCCTGGCGGGGGCGTTGGGGTTCATGAAGACCAAGGACATGGCCGTCGCCTCCCGCGCCGCGTTCGA
>NZ_JBQEOS010000017.1:0-22786 GCF_052045385.1 Microbacterium sp. 22296
CCCTGAGCCTGTCGAAGGGACCGGGACCCCAGCCACTCCGCCCGGAGCCTTCGACAAGCTCAGCCACCGGGCCCCCGCGAACGCGAGGTCCCTGAGCCTGTCGAAGGGACCGGGACCCCAGCCGCTCCGCCCGGAGCCTTCGACAAGCTCAGCCACCGAGCTGACGCCCTGACGAGTTCAGCCACCGGGCTCGCGCCCACCCCGCCCCCGACGAGAAAGACACCGCCGTGCCCCTGGCCGACATGCCCGAACTGCTCGCCGCGCACCGCGCGGTCGGGGCCTTCAACTTCATCACCCTCGAGGTGGCCGAGGCGATCGTCGCCGGGGCCGAGGCTGCCGACACCGGCGTCATCCTGCAGCTTTCGCAGAACGCCATCGCGTTCCACGGGGGTCTCGCCCCCGCCGGCTCCGCGGCCCTTCGTCTCGCCGAGGCCGCGCGCGTGCCCGTCGCGGTGCACCTCGACCACGCGACCGAGGAGGCGCTCGTCGACGAGGCGTTGGCCGTCGGCATCCGCTCGGTCATGTTCGACGCCTCCCAGCTGACGGATGCCGAGAACCTCGAGCGCACGGCGGCCGTCGCCGCACGCGTGCACGCCGCCGGAGCCTGGATCGAGGCTGAGCTCGGTGAGATCGGCGGCAAGGGCGCCCACGCACCCGGCGTGCGCACCGACGTCGACGAGGCGGTGCGCTTCGTCAGCGCCACGGGTGTCGACGCGCTGGCCGTCGCCGTCGGAAGCGAGCACGCCATGCGCGAGCGCAGCGCCCGACTCGACGAGCACCTCATCGCGGAGCTCGCCGCAGCGCTGCCGGTGCCGCTCGTGCTGCACGGGTCGAGCGGAGTCGCCGACGCGGGCATCGACGGAGCCGTTCGCGCGGGCATGCGCAAGATCAACATCGGCACGCACCTGAACACCGTGTTGACCGCGTCGGTGCGCGAGGAGCTCAAGCGGGACCCGGATGCCATCGACCCCCGCCGGTGGCTCGCACCGGGCCGCGCGGCGGTGGCCGCGGAGGTGCGCCGGTTGATCGACGTGATCTCGGGGCGCGCCGCGGCCGGCCACGCCGCATCCGGAATCGTCGCAGGGGGAGCGGGCGCGTGACCGGCATCGTCACCCTCACCGCCGCCGGGGCGATCGACGCCACCTACCGCATCGCCACCCTGCGCCGCGGGGCGTTCACCCGCGCCGAGAGCTACACGCGGGAGGTGAGCGGCAAGGGCGTCAACGTCTCGGCAGCCCTCGCCGCGGGCGGCGCCGACACCGCGGCGGTGGTCGTGCTCGGCGCCGACGACGTGCGCTTCGCCCGATGCGGTCTCACCGCCCCCCTGCTGCGCATCGTCGAGGTGCCGGGCGCAACGCGCGTGAACACCTCGATCATCGACGCCGCCGGCGCCACCACCAAGGTCAACGCGCCCACCCCGCCGCTGTCGCCGGAGGCCTGGGATGCCGCCATCTCGGCGCTGGGCGCGGAGCTCGCCGCGCGCACCGATCCGTGGCTCGTCGTCTCGGGCAGTCTGCCGGAACTCGCCGAAACCGGTGCCCTGGTGGACCTCGCCGACGTCCGCGCGGTGGCACGGCAGCACGGGGCGCGTATCGCGGTGGACACGAGTGGAGCGGCCCTCGACGCGCTGCTCACCGACCCCGCCGGCATCGACCTGCTGACCCCCAATGCCGAGGAGCTGTCGGCCGCGGTGGGGCGACCCCTCGGCTCGCTCGGCGACGTCGCCACGGCCGCGCGCGAGATCGTGTCGCGTGGAGTGACGACCGTGCTGGCCAGCCTCGGTGCCGACGGTCTCATCGCCGTCACCGCCGACCGAGCGGTCTTCGCACGCGCCGAGGCTCCCTTCGTCGCCAACACCGCCGGGGCGGGGGATGCGGCCCTCGCGGGATTCCTCCTCGGCCTCACGCGCGAACCCGCCGCGAGCGCTGATCCCCTGACCGTGGCCGCCGCCTCGGCCGCCGAGTGGGGGGCGCACGCCGTCGCTCACGCGTCGACGATCGTCGCGGGGCCGCCGGTCGGCATCCGGGCCCTGGTCGAGACGACTCCCGACCTCTCGCGCGTGCTGACCGACGAGGGGGAGGCGTGAGCGGCGTCGAGTCCGGCAGCGCGGGCGGGCGTGACGCCGCCGGTCCGCGCCCCCGCCGACCGCTCACCTCGAAGGACGACGCATGACCCTGACAGCGACCGAGATCGCCCCCGAGATCGCCGCGGCCGTCTCCGACGTCGAGCGCATCCGCACCCGCGCGATCGACCGCGTCGCCTATGCCAACGACGCCTCTCACTACCTCCTCACTCCGGATGCCGTGGTGATCGCCGCCGACGCCCTCGAGGTGGGCGCGATCCTGCGGGGGGCCACGGCATCCGGTACCCCCGTCACGTTCCGCTCGGGCGGGACGAGCCTGTCGGGGCAGTCGTCGGGGGCGGGGCTGCTCGTCGACGTGCGACAGGGGTTCGGTCGGGTCGACGTGCTTGACGGAGGCCGCCGCGTGCGGTCGCAGCCCGGTGCGACGGTGCGCCAGGTGAACGCGCGACTGCTGCGTCACGGGCACCGTCTCGGGCCCGATCCGGCGAGCGAGGCCGCCTGCACCATCGGCGGGGTCGTGGCGAACAACTCCAGCGGAATGGCGTGCGGGACGGTGGAGAACTCGTACCGCACCCTCGAGGGACTTGTGCTCGTGTTGGCATCCGGGACCGTCGTCGACACGGCCGCGCCCGACGCCGACGCGCTGCTGCGCGCGCGCGAGCCCGCCCTCGTCGAGGGGCTGATGCGCCTGCGCGAGCGGGTCGTCACGAACGCCGCGAGCGTCGCGCTCATCGAGCGGCAGTTCGCGATGAAGAACACCATGGGGTACGCCCTCAACGCGTTCCTCGACTTCGACACTCCCGCGGCCCTGCTCGCGCATCTCGTCGTCGGGTCGGAGGGTACCCTCGCGTTCGTCGCCGAGGCGACCTTCCGCACGGTGCCGATCCGCCCTGCGATCGCGACCACGCTTGCGGTGTTCCCCACGTTGGACGCCGCGACGCGCTCCCTTCCCGCGCTGGTCGCGACCGGGGCCGCGACGCTCGAGCTGATGGATGCCACCTCGTTGCGCGTCGGCCAGCGTCTGGCCGGCACTCCCGCCGCCATCCACGGTTTCGAGGCGACGACGCAGGCGGCGCTGCTCGTGGAGTATCACGCGGACGACGCTCTCGTGCTCCGGGAGCTCGCGGCGGCGGGCGCACGGGTGCTGGCGGACGAGAACCTGCGGGAGACCGCGCGGTTCTCGAGCGACCCCGCCGAGCGCGCCGCCGCGTGGACCTTCCGCAAGGGCCTCTACGCCTCGGTCGCCGGCGCCCGTCCCTCGGGCACCACGGCGCTGCTCGAAGACGTCGTCGTGCCGGTCGAGCGCCTCGCCGACACGTGCGAGGGACTGCAGGAGCTGTTCGCGCGATTCGGCTACGCCGACAGCGTGATCTTCGGCCACGCCAAAGACGGCAACATCCACTTCATGCTCACCGACCGGTTCGAGGGGGCGAGGGCCCTCGGGCGTTTCGAAGGCTTCACCGACGCGATGGTCGACCTCGTGCTCGAGGCCGGGGGCAACCTCAAGGCCGAGCACGGCACGGGCCGCGCGGTGGCCCCGTACGTGCGGCAACAGTACGGCGACGAGTTGTACGAGGTGATGGTCGAGCTCAAGCGGCTGCTGGATCCGAGCGGCATCCTGAATCCCGGGGTGATCATCGACGACGACCCCGGGGCGCACATGCGCCACCTGAAGGCGCCGGTGTCGATCGAGCCCGAGGCCGACCGGTGCGTCGAGTGCGGATACTGCGAGCCGGTGTGCCCGAGCCGGTCGCTCACCCTCACCCCCCGGCAGCGGATCGTCGTGCGGCGCGCCTCGGTTGCCGCCCGGGAGCGTGGCGACGGAGCCCTCGTCGCCGAGCTGGAGAAGGACTACGACTACGACGCCGTGCAGACCTGCGCCGTCGACGGCATGTGCCAGACGGCGTGCCCCGTGCTCATCAACACCGGGACGCTGATGAAACGCTTCCGTCGAGAGGATGCCAACCCGGTACTGGCCGCGGGATGGTCGGCCGCGGCGACCGGGTGGGGCGCGGTGACGCGGGCGGGGTCGGCGGCGCTCTCCGTGGCTGCGGCGGTTCCCATGCCCGTCGTGCGGACGGTGACGGATGCCGCCCGCGCGGTACTCGGCACCGACACTGTGCCGCGGTACTCGGCGGAGCTGCCGTCGGGTGGGGCTTCGCGCCGGTCGCTGGGGTCCGTCGTCGGGGCCTCGGGGGTGGAGCCGATCGCGGTGTTCCTGCCAGCGTGCGTGGGCAGTATGTTCGGCGCGGCCTCCGTCGACGGGATCGGGGCGACCGCGGCGTTCGTGCGACTGCTCGAGCGCGCTGGGGTATCGGCGGTGGTGCCCGACGGCATCGATGCGCTGTGCTGCGGCACGCCCTGGTCGTCGAAGGGCTACGCGAAGGGCCACGCCACGATGACGGCGCGCGTGCGTGCCGCCGTGCGCACGGCCTCGCGTGATGGTGCGTTGCCGATCGTGTGCGACGCGTCGAGCTGCACCGAGGGATTCGCGGCGACGCTGCGGGAGGAGGGCGTGGAGGTCGTGGATGCCGTGGCCTTCGCGGCATCCACGCTTCTTCCGGTACTGAGTCCCACGCCGGTGGCGGAGCTGCTGGCCCTGCATCCGACGTGCTCGTCGAAGCAGTTGGGCATCGACCCGGCGCTGCGGGCCGTCGGCGAAGCCGTGGCATCCGAGGTGCGCGTCCCCGACGCGTGGGGCTGCTGCGCCTACGCGGGTGACCGCGGGATGCTGCACCCCGAGCTGACCGAGGCCGCGACCGCCCCCGAGGCGGCCGAGGTCGAGGGCTGGGGCGCCGACGCGCACGCCTCATGCAATCGCACGTGCGAGCTGGGCATGACGAAGGCGACGGGGGAGTCCTACGTGCACGTGCTGGAGCTGCTGGAGCGGGCGACGCGGTGAGGGGACGCGTCCTCACGGGCGCGTCCCCGTCGCACGTCGGCGTCGCCGGTCACCGGGAAACGAAGACGGCCACCATCGCCACCAGGGCCGCGCCGAGCGAGAGCCACAGAAGCCACCGATGCCACCGCCGGGGCTTTCCGGGCGGGTTGCCGACGGGCTGCGTGGCGAGACCGAGTTCTGCGCGGATCTCATTGGCGCGGATCTGCAAACGATCCTGAAACTCCGCGTGCCCGAGGCCACCCCCGGGCACGCGGAGAGCGTTCGCGATCGAGGACTCGACCTGCTGCTCGAGATCGCCGAGTTCGCGGCGAAGACGGTCCTCGCGGCGGAGCAGGTTGGAATCGTCCATGATGCCTCTTCGACGGTGACCGACGGCCGCACGGCCCATCTGAAATTCAGTGTCGAGGTCGAGTTCGGGGTTGCCTAGAGCTATACAAACGGAGGGGGTCCGTGGTGCGAAACCGATCCGCTTGGCTCCATTCGGAGCGGCGAAAATGCACGGTGCGGGAATAGATCGCAAGGGGTGGTGGCCAGCGATGCGCCGCTGCCAGCATTCGGTCGTGGCAGAGGGACTCAGGCGATGGCGGGCGCGAGGGCGCCTGAACCGATGAGCGCCGTCTGGGAGGCTCTCGCCGCGCTCGTCGACCCGATCCTGGCGTTCCTGGGCCGGGGGAAGGACGACCGCGACGCGGAATCTCCCCCAGAAGATCCTCCGCCGGCCTAGGACGTGGTGGCGGGAACGCTTCAGTCACTGAACCCCGGTGACGGCTTCGTCGATGCCGGCGATCACAGCCCCGACCTCTCCCGCGCGACCGCGGTCGTTATCCGCTTGCAGTGGGCACCGCGGCGCGGAGCCACGCCCCCGCTGCGCAGCCCGGCGGTGGCCGCTATCGAATTCCCGGCGGCTGCCACGATCACATCTGACGTCGTGAAGCGGAACAGGTCTGTCAGTATGGCGTCATGTCCGGCACGTCCAAGGTCACCCCTGTACTCGCCGTATTCGCTTTGACGGCTTCGGCGTTGGCCGGCTGCACGGCGGCAGCGCCGACGGCAGTTCAGTCGTCCACGGCATCCGTTCCCACGGCTGTCGCCGAGCCGGTGACGGGAGCGACACCGGCGCCGCAATCGGCCGATCCGGAGACCTGCTCGGGCATGTCGGAGGTCTACGGCTCCACGAGGGGTCCTTATCTGGAGCGGCGGGGGACGCTGCGGGATCTCGGCGCACGTGAGTTCGCGCGGGGCGAGGTGACTTTCGATGAGGACGGCACCCTCGTGACCTACACCGTTGAGCCTGGCGACGTGGAGGCGGTGATCGCCGAACGGTTCTGCGCGTACCCGACCCTCGGCTCGATGAACCACGTGCGCACGATCCAGCCGGAGCAGGTGCTCTGGCTGACCCCCGACCCCGGCACTCCTTGGGTGCCGTACTTCGGACCCGATGACGCGCCCGCCGGATTCGAACAGATTCCGTACCAGCAGGCGATCGAGTCAGCGGGAAAGGCAGTCGATGCCGGTGACGTGGACACCGTGCAAGCCGTCTGGAACGACACCCTCAGAGGCATGTTCGTGAATCCGAACACCATCGACGCGGTCCAGAAGGTCGTCGACTCCGGCGATCTCGACGCGCTCCGTCAGCTCTTCTCCTGACGCTGCCGGTGTAGCGCTGTTCCACCGGTGGATGGCTCGGCCAATCGGGACCTGCACCCGCTGGAGGCGTTGGTGAAGGCGACCCGCTGAGGGGACGCGCCTGAGCGGACGCGTCCCCTTTCATCGCTCACTGCGAGGCGGGCAGGTCCGCGGCGCCGTCGCGGTCGGCATCCAGGGTGCTGTTGTCGATCACGAAGCGGAAGCGGATGTCGTTGGCGACCATCTCGTCGAAGGCCTCGTTGACCTGCTGCACGGGGATGACCTTCACCTCGGCGGCGATTCCGTGCTCGGCGGCGAAGTCGAGCACCTCCTGCGTCTCGGCGATGCTGCCGATGAGCGAACCGGCGATCGTGATGCGGTTCATCGACACGAAGCCGAAGTCGATGCCCTCCTCGTGGATCGGCTCGAGCATGCCGACCGTCACCAGCGCACCGTCGTGGCGGATGAGCGAGAGGTAGGGCTTCATGTCGAACGGCGTCGGGATGGTCGACAGCACGAAATCGATGCTCGAAGCGTGCGCCTCTACGGCATCCTCGTCGGTCATGTCGAGCACCTCGTCGGCCCCGAGGGCCCGGACGGCATCGGCCTTGTCGGGACTGGTGGTCAGCGCGATCACGCGGTCAGCGCCGCGGGCCTTCGCCAACTGCACGGCGAGGTGGCCGAGTCCGCCGAGACCGGCGACGGCGACGACGCTGCCGGGACCGATGTTCCAGTGCGCCAGCGGCGACCACGTCGTGACCCCCGCACACAGCAGCGGAGCCGCCTGCTCGAGCGGGATGGCGTCGGGGATGCGCAGCACGAAGTGCTCGTTGACGACGATCTCGTCGGAGTATCCCCCGAGGGTGACGTCTCCGGTGTCGGGATCCTGACCGTTGTAGGTGAAGATCGCGGGCGGGTTCTGGTACTGCTCCTCGCTCACGCCGCGCTGCGACTCGTCGCCCCAGTACACGAGGCAGCCGACGCCCACGCGGTCACCGACGGCGTAGCGGGTCACCTCGGAACCCACCTCGGCCACGGTGCCGGCGATCTCGTGGCCCGGGAGGCAGGGCCACAGCGTCGCCAGGGCGCCGCCGAACTCGTCGCGGGCCTGGTGCACGTCGGAGTGGCAGACGCCGCAGTAGGCGATGTCGATGCGCACGTCTTCAGGGCCCACCTCGCGGCGGTCGAAGGCGAAGGGCGCGAGGGGGGTGTTCTTGTCGGGGGTGGCGTAGCCGATGTTGCGGGACATGGTCTTCCTCAGGTCAGGACGAGTGCGTCCCAGAACGGTAGGAAAGGCTCCTCACGAGAGACGGCCCCTGGTGTTTTCGAGGGATGCCGGTATCATTCGCGACCGGCAGGGGTGGTGGCGAGGGGGCGCCCACGATCATTCATGAGCGAGCCGTGATCGCGCCCTTCCTCCGGTGGAGCGTGCGGCGGTAGCGGCCCGCAGCGCTGGCGGTCTCGCGCGGAGTGCGCACGGACAGCGGACGTGAGCGGCCGTCGGCGTGATGCCGGCGGCCGCTCAGGCGGAGCGAGCGATCAGGCGCAGCGGGCGAGGTAATGCCGCACGTCGGCGCGGGTGAGCGTCTTCAGCGCGGCGAGGTCGTGGTGAGCGCGCAGGTAGGCACGGGCGGCGGTGGTGGCCTTCGCGAGTGTCAGGGTGGACCGGTCGAGGCAGGGGGCGGAGTCGAGCGGATTCGCTCGCGGGGTGCGCAGGTCTGCGTCGATACCGGTGACGGCGTCGTCGATGCTGGTGATCACGATGGTCTCAGCGCCGTCCATGGTGGGGCTGTTGCGCCACCACTGCGCCATCCCGCCGTCTCCGTCGGAGCCGAAGCCGACGATGTAGGTGTCCAGGTTGGGTGTGGGGTCCAAGCCTCGGATGGTGTAGTCACCGTTCTCGTCCGTCATGGTATCGGTGTAGCCGACGAACTCTTGATAGGCCCCCACCGGGACGGGAGCACCGTCGTCGGTCTTGACGTGGCCGCTGATCGTCGCGCCCAGCGGCAGCACATATGCGGGGAGGACCAACGTCTCGCCCGCGGCTACCGTGAAGGCGGTCCCCGGATCGTACCTGCTCGTCGCCCCGAGGTTGCGGGGCACGTGCACGCCGTCTTCGACCTGTGCGGCGACGACGTAGCTCAGATCGGGGATGACGTCGGCGGTGAAGGTGCCGTCGGTGGTGGTCGTTGCGATGACGGTCGGTGTCTCCGAGCTCACCGTGGGCGGGAAGAGGTACACCTCTGTCCCTGCGGTCGGAGGGTAATCCGGAGGCCCCTCGAGGAGCACGTGACCGGAGATGGTGCCGGTCGCCTCCGGCGTGGCGGCGTGGGCGGGGACAGCAACCCCGGAACCCGCGATCAGGACGGCCGCCGCAGCGACGATCGAATTTCGGACGGTAGCGCGTGAAAACAACGACATGACGATCCCCCAGCGGGAGCACGGTGCTCCCATCGGTTTTGACCCTAGGGGAGCGATGTCGTCGACGGCTACGTGCTGTGGATTCGGCTGCGAGACAAAGGTCGGGTGTACCGGTCATGACTCGCGTCGCGCGTCCGTGGGTCCTTATCTGCGGCGGTCGAGGGGTGGATATCGACGCGGATATGGTGACATTCGTGAGCACTTCTTTCTCTCGCGTCGCACAGGCGGCGGCTGCACTCGCTCTCACGGCCATAACCGCGCTGGGGGTGACAGCATGTGTGCCGGCATCCAGCCCGACACAAGAGACAGAGGTGTCGGCCGCGCCGTCCCCGGCCACCTCCCCTTCGCTCAGCCCCTCAACCTCCGCCAGTGCTGACGATCGCCTGACCGCTCCCGCTTCTGCCCGCGTATCGGCGACGTGCGAGAACATCATGGACCCGTCGTCGAATGTGACGGTGGCTCCGCTGGTGCTGCCCGAAGGGGCAGTCCAGCTCCCGCCGATGCCCGTCCTGGCACAGGGGGCGAATTGCATTGCCGGACAAGATTCCGACAACTTCTACGACTGGTCGCCAGCTTCACGGGCGGACTGGGACGCCTTGGTCGCTGAGTTCACCGCCGACGGCGCCTGGTTCACAGAGGACGGCCCGCATGGAACCTATCTGACGTACAAGATCGACGGCCGCTACCGCCAGACATTCCTCTTCACCGGCGACGCGGTGATCCTCGCACCGACCAAAGCCGCGACGGACGCCGTCATCGGCCCGCCGCTCGCCTGACCTCCTCACGCGGCGCCGGGTATCGGCGCCCCATCGTGTGTTGACCTTCTCGGCGAGACAGGCAAGCCGTGGAACCCATGGGTCCTCACCGGATAGTCGTAGGGATTTTTGGCGGATCAGCGCGGACACGTCGCGGTCGGACGTGGGGCGAAACCGATCGGTTTCGCACCGCTCATGATCACGCGCGTGACGCGCATCGAGAAGCCCGTCGACTCGCGGACGCGATCGATGCAAAACCCCGTTGCGAAACCCGGGACCGTGCATAACGGGTCCCGACCCTTTCGCATCGGTTGTTCTTATCTCGGCGGCGCGTTGCCCTGGGGGAGCCGTGGCGCCATGTCTAGAAGGCGGGGCCTCCGGCCCGAGGGCGCGCGGACTGGGACGTCCTCCCGTTCCGAAAGGCCGCCCGTGGCTCCGCCGTCGGGGTCAGGCAGGCACCAACCGCAACGCCCCCGACGCCGTCACCTCCACCCGCACGGCATCCAACCCGTCCACCACGAGGTCCGCGGTCAGATCCTCCTCGGCCGTCGTGCCGGTCAGAGCGATCACCGAGCACCCGGCCGCACGAGCCGCGGCGATACCGGCGGGGGCGTCCTCGACGACGAGGCAGCGGGTCGGGTCGACGCCCAAGCGGGACGCGGCCAGTAGAAACGGCTCCGGGTGGGGTTTGCCCTGCACGACGTCGTCCACGGTGACGAACACGTCGGGACGCTCGTACCCCGACGCGGCGAGGCGGGCGGTCGCGATCGGCACGGAGCCCGAGGTGACGATGGCCCGCCGCTCGGCCGGCACCGAGGCGAAGAACGTGTCGGCTCCGCGGATGGGGAGCAGCCCGACGGCATCCGTCACCTCGAGGTCGGTGACGTGGGCGAGCGCCTCGGCGTGACGGTCGGGGGGCAGCAGGTGACCGACGAGCGTGCGCGCGGGCTGCCCGTGGTTGGCGTGCAGGGCCTCCATCGACACGTCGAAGTGCTCGGCGAAACGGCGCCATGACCGCACGACGGATGCCGTGGAGTCCACCAGCGTGCCGTCGAGGTCGAAGAGCACGGCGTCGAATTCGCGCGTGAAGATCTCGGAATCCGCGTCGACCGGCCGCCGAATCCCCAGCGCCGGCAGGACGCGGGCCAGCTGCTGCGCCGTCGACAGTTCGGCGTCGACGGCGGTCACGGGGATCGAGGGGGCCACGGGGGCGGTGTCGGGCCGGTGCGCGTCGCGAGAGGCGCCGCGTGAGGAGCGGCGGGATGCCAGTACGGCGGGGTCTCCGTCGACGTGCACGACGTGCGGCTCGGCGGGGGAGAGAGCCTCACGCAGGGCGTCCCACTCGGGGCCGCCGGTCAGCTCGGTGGTGAACGGCGCCACGACCACCACGCGACCCGCGGTGGAGAGTGCGTCGGCGGCGGTGGCGCGGAGGGCGGCGTAGCGCCCGGCGCGGATCGCGGGGGCGTGCGGCGAGGTGAGCCAGTGGTCGCCGAGGACGCCGTCGGGCAGGGCGTCGAGCAGGGGCGTGGTCACGCTGTCGAGGTCGATGAGAGGCGCCCGCAGGCGCTCGGCGATCGCCCGACCGAGCGTGCTCTTGCCGCTGCCGGCGGTGCCGGCGACGACGACGGCGAGGAATTCGGGCATTTGACACGGCGTCGGCATACCCCCACCATAGACGTAGCAAGTCACCGGTGTCATGCTTGGAATTCCGGGGCTCGAAGAAGTTTCGGAGAGGACGGCCGCTCGTGCGAGACACCGGTGACATGACCCAGGCCGCCGCGCGCACTCCGCTCGCTGCGTCCACCGGCCTTCACGCCGGGCTCGACCTCGGCAGCACCGCGATCAAGATGCTCGTCATCGACGACGACGGCACCGAGATCGCGGGTGCCCAGGTGCCCACCCCGTGGCGCGTGGGCACCGGCGGAACGACTGACATCGACGCCGCCGATCTGCTCGCCTCGATCCGCACGCTGATCGGTCTGGTGGATGCCGAGCTGGAACCGCAGACGATGGCGCCGCTGACCTCGCTCGCCGTCGCCGGCATGGGCGAGACCGGCATCCTGATCGACGCCGACGGTGCCGCCGCGGGCCCGGGCTTCGCCTGGTTCGACCCGCGCGGACTCGAGCAGATCGCGGCGTTCCCTCCGCAGGTGCGCGAGGAGTTCGCCGGTCGCACCGGCCTGCCCCTCGGCGCCCAGGTGAGCGTCGCCAAGCTCGCGTGGCTGCGCGACCAGGGAATCGACCTCGCCGGTCTCCGCTGGCTCGACCTGCCCGAGTTCGTCGTCGCGGCCCTCGGCGGCGATGTCGCGCTCGAGCTCTCGCTGGCATCCCGCACCGGGCTGATCGACCAGGACTCCGGCGCCGCGTGGCCGGCCATGCTCGACGCGCTCGGCGTCGACGACACTTTGCTCCCGCCGCTGCGCGGGGGCGGACTGCCCTGGGGTGTGGCATCCGATGCGTTCGGGCCGCGCGTCGCGGGCGCCGCCCTCACCGTCGCCGGCCACGACCATCTCGTCGCCGCCCAAGCCAACGGGACCATGGATGCCGACAGCTACCACGTCTCCCTCGGCACCGCCGAGGTGCTGCTGCGGGTGCTTGACGCGCCACTCGGTTTCGCCGCCCGCCGGCGTCTGGCCGACGCGCTCATCAACGAGGTGCGCCACGTCGTGCCCGGAAAACACGTGCTCGTCGCCGGGGTGAAGACCGGGCTGCTGCTGCGCCGTGCCCTGCACGCGGCGGGGATCAGCGACCGTGCCGGCCGCGACGCGCTGGATGCCGCCGTGATGGCGCTGCCCTTCGAGGGCGAGCTGCCCGCCGGTGCCATCGAGGTCACCGGCGCCCGCAACGACGACGGGGTGCTGCGCCTGACCCTGCACACCGAAGCTTCGCCGGCCGAGATCTTCGGCGCGGTGCTGCGGCACAGCAACGACGAGGTCGCCGCCCTCATCGCCGCGATGGACCGAGAAGTCGCGCCCGCGACCCGCTCCACCCTCACCGGCGGATGGGCGGGCATGGCGAGCGTCCGCCGCGCCCGCGCCGAGGTGCTGCCCGATCCCTCCCTGTCCACCCGCGAGCAGGACGTCGCGTACGGCGCGGCCGACATGGCGCGGCGCCTGGTCTCGGCATTCGTCCCCTCCTGACCCCAGACCCCGCTCGCGCCAGCCGAGCGAACAGACCCCAGAGAAGAGAGATCATGAACGAACTCACCACGATCGAGCGCCGCGCGCTCCAGTCGATCAGCACCCCCGACGGCCACATGCTCATCGTCGCCGCCGACCAGCGCAACGGCATGAAGGCCGCCATCAAGGACGCCCCCAGCGGCTCCGACGCCATCTCGCGCGAGGAGCTCGCCGCGGTGAAGGCCGACCTCGTGCGCCACCTCGCCAACCACGCCCCCGCGATCCTGCTCGACCCCGAGGTCGCGCTGCCGCAGATCGTCGACGACGGCGTGCTCGACCGCGACACCGCCCTCGTCGTGGGTCTCGACGCCTCGGGTGCCGAGACGGTCGACGGCCTCAAGTACACGCGGTACGTTCCCGGAGCGACGCCGCACTCCATCCGCGAACAGGGTGCCGACGTCGCAAAGATGCTCTGGTACACCCGCCCCGACAAGCAGGATGCCGATTCTCGCGTCGCCCACGAGATCCGCGACCTCGTCGCCGCCTGCGAGGCCGAGGGCCTGCTGCTCATCGTCGAGCTGCTCACCTACCAGCTCGAAGGCGAGAGCGACGAGGAGTACAAGGCGAAGTTCGCCGACCTCGTCGTCGACGGCGCCGCCCTCGCCGTCGCGTGCGGCTCGAAGGTCCTGAAGCTGCAGTACCCGGGCTCCGCCGAGGCCAGCGCCCGCGTGACCGAGGTCGCCCAGGGCGTGCCGTGGGCCGTGCTGTCGGCCGGTGTCGACCACGAGACCTTCATCGAGCAGGTGCGCACCGCCGTCGCGAACGGCGCGTCGGGCGCGATGGCCGGCCGGTCGCTGTGGAAGGACAGCCTCTCGATCGACGCCGACCGCCGCGAGGAGCTTCTCTCGGGCCGCGCCCTGCCTCGCCTGCGCGAGCTCGCCGACGCCGTCGACGGCCGCTGAGATGAGCTCGACCGCCCGGCACCGGGTGCGTCCATGACCGCGTCCGGCGTCCGTCGGTGCGTGTCGCCGCGGGTGCACGCGGGGGACGGATGCCACGGTGCCGGGCGGGAGGGCTCACCTCTCTCCCGGTGGGGAGCGGTGCCGGCCCTCGCCGCCCCGGCGCGAGTCGATCGTGACCGGCCGATAAAGTTGCACGTCGAAGCCGCCACTCGCCCACATCCCGGAGGTGCCTCGTGACGACGATGCGCGATGTCGCCCTGCGCGCGGGTGTCAGCACCAAGACCGTCTCGCGGGTCTTCAACGACGACCCCCACGTGCTGCCCGACACCCGGGCGATCGTTGAGGCCGCGATGCGCGAACTCAACTACGTGCCCAACGCCCTGGCGACCACGTTCCGTGCGGGTCGCGCCTCCGTCATCGGCGTGGCAGTGCCCGACGTGGTCGACCCCTTCTTCGCCGCGATCGCCCGCAGCGTCGAAGACACCGCGCGGCGCCACGGCCTGTCCACCCTCGTCACGAGCCTCGGCGAGAACCCCGCCGACGAGCGGGCAGCCCTCGAATCGCTCCTCGGTCGCCAGCTCACCGGGCTCGTCATCGCCCCCGTCGGCACCGACCACTCGTGGCTCGAACGGTGGCGCGGGCACACCCCCATCGTCTTCGTCGACCGCGCGCCGGCGGGGCTGGTGACCGACACGTTCACCGAGAACGACGAGGCCGGCGCCCACCTCGCCACCGCCCACCTGCTCTCGCACGGACACCGTCGCATCGCCTACCTCGGCGACATGGTCCACCTCTCCACCGAGACCAAGCGCGTCGAGGGATGGCGTCGAGCCTTACGCGAGGCCGGGGTCGAGGTCGACGAGCGATTGGTGGCCTCGCAGGTGTCCGACCGCGAGTCCGCGGCATCCGCTCTCGAAAGACTCCGCGCGCTCGACGCGCCGCCCACCGCGATCTTCTCGGCGAACGCCCGCTCGTCGATGGCGCTGGCGCACGTGTTGCGCGGCAACCCGCTGCCGTTCGTCGGCTTCGGCGACTTCCCCATGGCCGACACGCTCAGCCCCGCCGTCACCGTGATCGACCAGGACCCCCGCCGCATCGGCGCGCTCGCCGCCGAGCGGGTGTTCGCGCGGCTCGAGCCCGACGCCGGTCTCGGGCTCGACGAGGTCACGGTCATCGACGTGTCGCTGGTCGAGCGGGAGTCCTGCCGCGTCTGACCGGGCTCCCTCTCGGCGAGGTGGCTGAGCTCGTCGAAGTCTCCGGGGTCATCGTGGGCTCCGGTCGCTTCGACGGGCTCAGGGACCTCTGTTCCGACGCACATCGTCCCGGCCGAGGCAAGAGCATGCGCGCGATCAGGTGCGCCGGATAGAACGGAGGAACCAGCCGCCACCGCTCCCGAGAAGAGGGCTCCGATGACGACCTTCCTACGTGTTCTGCGCCGCACCGACGCTCAAGCCGGGGTGACGGCATGAGGCTCACCGACACCAGCGACCTGTGGTGGAAGACCGCGGTCTTCTACAACCTCGACGTCAAGACGTACCTGGATACCGACGGCGACGGCGTGGGCGACCTGCGCGGTCTCGCGCAGCGGCTCGACCACCTCGCGGAACTCGGCGTGACCTGCCTGTGGCTCGCCCCGTTCTACCCCTCGCCGCAGCGCGACAACGGATACGACATCGAGGACTACTACGGCGTCGACCCCCGATACGGCTCGCTGGGCGACATGGTGGAGGTGCTGCGCACCGCGCACGATCGCGGCATGCGGGTGATCGTCGACCTCGTCGTCAACCACACCTCCGACCAGCATCCCTGGTTCAAGGAAGCCCGGACGAGCCCCGACAGCCGCTACCGGCACTTCTATCAGTGGCGCGACGACGTTCCGGCCGACGCTCCCGAGAGCATGTTCCCCGACGTCGAAGACGGTGTCTGGTTCTTCGACGAGACGGCGGGTCAGTACTACAAGCACTCGTTCTACCGGCACCAGCCCGACCTCGCCACCGACCACCCCGAGGTGCGGGAGGAGATCGCCAAGGCCATCGGCTTCTGGCTGGAGCTCGGCATCGACGGGTTCCGGGTGGATGCCGTGCCGTTCGTCATCGACGGTGACGACGGCCCCGAGCACGAGTACCTTCGGGAGTTGCGCGGCTACGTCTCGCGACGCAGCGGCCACGCGATGATGCTCGGCGAGGTCAACCTGCCGTACGACGAGCAGATGCGGTTCTTCGGCGACGCCGACGGTGACGAGCTGACGATGCAGTTCGACTTCGTCGCCAACCAGCGTCTCTACCTCGCCCTCGCGAGACAGGATGCCGCGCCCTTGCGCGAGGCGATCGAGTCGCGGCCCGAGATCGCGCGCGGCAACCAGTGGGGCAACTTCGTGCGCAATCACGACGAGTTGACCCTCGACCAGCTCAGCCCGGCCGAGCGCGACGAGGTCTTCGCCGCCTTCGCTCCGGAGAAGGGCCAGCGCATCCATGGGCGCGGCATCACCCGGCGCCTGCCGTCGATGCTCGAGGGCGACCCGCGCCGCATCCGCATGGTCTACAGCCTCATGTTCTCGCTGCCGGGATCGCCGGTGCTGTACTACGGCGAAGAGATCGGCATGGGGGAGAACCCCGCGATCGAGGGCAGCAGGGCGGCGGTGCGCACCCCCATGCAGTGGACCGGCGCCGATGACGCCGGCTTCTCGCCCGCCGACGAGCTCATCGCCGACATCGTGCCCGGAGGCTTCGGCCCGCAGCACGTCAACGTGGCGCAGCAGCGACACGATCCCGACTCCATGCTCCGCTTCGTGCAGAACCTCGTGCGGCACTATCGCGCCTCGCCCGAGATCGGGTGGGGGGAACTCGGCATCCTGGATCAACCGCACACGTGCGTGCTCGCGCATTCGGTGACGAGCGAGCTCGGCATGCTCGTGGCGGCGCACAACTTCGCACCCGACGGTCGCACGTTCCGCCTCGAGATCGAGGGGGCGGATGCCGAAGGCTGGAGCGTCGTGAACCTCCTCGACGACGACTCCGGCGCGGAGACGCTCGAGCGCGGCGGCTTCGACGTGTCGCTCGACGGGTACGGGCACCGCTGGTGGCGGGTGATCCGGCCGGGGGAGAGGCGGATCGCCTGACTGGAGTGTCGCTTCCGCTCGACGTCGACGCCCACCTCACCCGACAGCTCACGGGAGTTCGCGCATGATCCGATCCATCGCCGTCGGCACCGCGGTCGTCGCGGGCACGGTTCTCGCGGCCCATACCGCGCTCGCGGCCTACGTCGCCCGTCGACTCGTCGCGCCGCGCGCACCGAAGGTGTTCGCGCCGGTGTTCATCGAGGGCGACACGGTGTCGGTGCCGGTCGTCGACGACAGTCGGGAGCCCGGCGTCTACGGACTGCGGTTCGACGACGGATTGCACCTGCCCGTCGGTGACGTCGTGCGGGTCGACCGCGACCGCGTGATCCGCAGGATCCTCGTGCGGCCGCAGGGGCTCGCCGACGGCGAGGCGACGGCCGCGTGGACGTCGCAGAACATCGGCGCTCCCGAGGACGTCGGCCCCACCCGCCACGTCGCCGTTGCCCTTCGCCGCGGCGGCACCGCCGAGGCGTGGGAGATCGGTGATCGCGAACGAGCGGCCGGTCGCTGGACGATCCACGTGCACGGTCTGCGCTCGAGTCGCAACGGCGCCCTGCGTTCGGCGCCGGCGACGACGGATGCCGGGTGGATGTCGCTGGTGGTGTCGTACGCGGGCGACGAGGAGTGCGCACCCGCCGACGCCCTGCCCTCGAGCCTCGGCACGCGCGAGTGGCGCGACGTCGACGACGCGATCGCCTATGCGGTCGCGAGCGGTGCGCGCGAGATCGTGCTGGTGGCGTGGTCGATGGGTGGCACGATCGCCATGCTCGCGCTCGAGCAGTCCCCGCATCGCGAGGCGATCGTGGGACTGGTCCTCGTCGCCCCGGCGCTCGACTGGCCGCGGGTCGTCGACAACGCCGTCGTGAGCGCCCACCTGCCGCGCACGGTCGCGGCGGCGTCGATGCGCGTGCTCGGCAGCCGCCTCGGTGCGCGGGCCCTCGGCCTCGTCGAGGCGGTCGACGCGCACGCCCTGACGTGGGTGGGGGATTCGCGGCCCGGGCCCGGGGTGCCGACGCTCATCGTGCACAGCCGCGTCGACCCCGTCGTGCCCTTCTCGGGATCGGCGGCGTTCGTCGAACGGCATCCGGATGCCGAGCTCGTGGCCTTCGACGCCACAGGTCACTGCAACGAGGCGAACCAGGAGCCGGAGCGCTTCCACGACACGATCGCCGGCTGGCTGGGCGACCGCCGATGGGTCGGGGATCGCGCGGGTGCCGGTGGCTTCGACGGGCTCAGCCACCTGGGTTCGCATGGTGGTCGCTGCGTCGTCGAAGATCCCTGAGCCTGTCGGAGGTCCCTGAGCCTGTCGGAGGTCCCTGAGCCTGTCGGAGGTCCCTGAGCCTGTCGGACGTCCCTGAGCCTGTCCGGAGGTCCCTGAGCCTGTCGAAGGGGCCGGGCCCCTGACAGGGCCGGCGCTCAGGCGCCGAGGACGCCCGCGATCGCCCCGCGCGCCCCGCGCTCGGCCAGCGCCGCGCGCGCGGCGAGGAACGCCTCGCGCAGGCGTGAGTTCTTCCCCAGGTCTCCGAACACGGGCGCGTAGTCGAGCAGCGACGCCGGGTCGTCTACTACGATTGCGCGCAGCTCGTCCAGACGGCTGTCGACCGCGGGTGTCGGCTCGCCCGACTCGGTATGTCCCTCGAGGAAGACGCTCCACCCCGCGAGGACGAGGGCGGCGTGATCGATGCGCCCGCCGTTCGCGAGTTGTTCGCGCACGACCGGCAACAGGAACTTCGGCAGCCGGTCGGAGCCGTCGACGACCTGGCGGGCGAGGGTGTCGCGGATGGCCTCGCTGCCGAACCGCTCGATGAGCTGGTCGCAGTACGCGTCGAGGTCGATACCCGGCACCGGCCGCAGAGTGGGGATCGCTTCGTGGTGCATGTACCCCTGCAGGAACGACACGAACAGCGGATCGGTGCACACCTCGTGCACGTACTCGGCACCCGAGAGGATTCCGAGGTAGCTCATGGCCTGGTGCGAGGCGTTGAGCAGGCGCAGTTTCATCAGCTCGTACGGTTCGACATCGGCGACGAGTTGCACGCCCACCTCGTCGAACGGGGGCCGACCCGCGGGGAAGGCGTCTTCGAGCACCCACTGCTCGAACGATTCCGAGCGCACGGGCCAGCGATCCCGGATGCCGAACTCTTCGGCGATCGCCGCTCGGGTCTCGTCGGTGGTGACCGGGGTGATGCGGTCGACCATGGAATTCGGGAACGAGACGTTCTCGGCGATCCAGACGGCGAGCTCGGGGTCGCGGCGCTCGGAGAAGCCGAGCAGGGCGGCGCGGGCGACATGGCCGTTGCCCTGGATGTTGTCGCAGGACATGACGGTGAAGGCGGGGATGCCGGCATCCCGGCGCCGACGGAGGGCCTCGGTCAGCAGACCCATGACGCTGCGCGGGGGAGCCGAGCCGTCGAGGTCGGCCAGGGTGAGTTCGTCGCGCGGGGCGTAGGCGCCGGTGGCGTCGTCGATCCCGTAGCCGCCTTCGGTGATGGTGAGCGAGACGATCGTGGTGTCGGGGTCGGCGAGTTTGACGATGACGGCCTGGGGGTCGTCGGGGGCGAAGAGGTACTGGACGATCGACCCGACCACGCGGGCTGTGGAGGAGCCCTCGGGGGCGGTGGTGACGAGCGTGTAGAGGTCGTCCTGCGCGGCGAGGGCATCGCGCATCGGCGCGTCGAACGACAGCACGCCGACACCGCACAGGCCCCACTCGGTGTGCCCGGCCTCGAGCAGGCGGTCGAGGTACATCGCCTCGTGCGCGCGGTGGAACCCGCCGACGCCGAAGTGCACGATCCGCGAGCGCACGGCGGAACGGTCGTAGCTCGGCACGGACACGGCGCCCGCGAGCGTGGGGAGGGCGGCGGCGGTGAGGTCGGTCATGCGGAGCTCCGGTGGGTCGAATCGGGCGCGAGGGGTCGTTTTCTGTCGCCTCATGGGCTGCCCGGCGACATTTCTTGACCCCTCACGCGGAGGAAGGTGGGGGCTGATGCGGGGACGTCGGGCATGGGCGCGGGGTTTCGGGGTCCGGGGTTCTTGCGTGAGGGGTCAGTTTCTGTCGCTTCGGGGGCCGCAAGGCGACAGATCTTGACCCCTCACGCGGGCTGAGGGGGTCTTGCGCGAGCGCGGAGCGCCGAGTCGCGGACGCCCTGAACCGGGTGAGGCGGAGGGGTGGATGCCGGGACCCTGGCGTGTGTGCGGGGTCCCGGCATCCGTGGTTTCAGCAGGAGGACTTGTAGACGGCGTCGGCGCCGTCGGTGGTGATGTTGTCCTTGGTGAGGATGGTGAACCCGGTCTGGATCTTCTCCTCGGTGGCTTCGCCCTTGAGGGCGGCGATGGCCTGCTTGACGCCGTCGGAGCCGATGGTGGCGGGTTCCTGGGCGACGAGGGCCTGGACGGTGCCGGCTTCGAGGGCTTTGACCTGGGCGGGGCCGGCGTCGAAGCCGACGATGGTGACCTGTCCCTGCTTGCCGGCCTGCTGGACGCCGGTGGCGGATCCTTCGGCGGCGAAGAGGTTGGCGGCGAAGATGCCGACGATGTCGGGGTCCTTCTGCAGGGCGGCGGTGACGATCTCAGCGGCGGTGGAGGGTTCGTTGTGGGAGTACTGCACCCCGACGGATTCGAACTTGGTGTCCTTCGCGACGGCGTCTTCGAAGCCCTGCGCGCGGGCGTCGGTGGTGGAGACGCCGGGGTCGGTGGACACGACGAGGACCTTGCCGCCGTTGGGGTTGGCTTTCTGGATGGCTTCGAACGCGGCGGCTCCGCCGCCTTCGTTGTCGGAGGAGATCTGCGACACCGCACCGGAGGGGTCTTCCAGGGTGGTGTCGACGAGGACGACCTTGATCCCCGCAGCCTCGGCCGCGGCGATGGGGGCCTGCATGGCCGAGACGTCGGTGGGGGCGATGAGCAGCGCGTCGGGCTGGGAGGCGACGACGGCGTCGACGATGGGCTTCTGCAGGGTGGGGTCGAACTTCTCCGGGCCCTGGGTGGTGACCGTGGCGCCTTCTTTTTCGGCTTCGGCTTCGATGCCGCACTGCATGGAGATGTAGAACTCATCTCCGGCGACGCCCTGCACGAACGCGATCTTGTACCCATCCTCGGCGCCGCCCGAGGCGCCGCCGGAGGCCGCGCCGCCGGAGCAGCCCGCGAGGGTCAGGGTTGCTGCCATGCCGAAGACCGTCAGTGCGGTCGCCTTGTTGTTCCACTTCATTGTGATCACCGTTCTTGTGTGTCGGGTTCTGGGTAAGGGGTGGAGGAATGGATGCCGCCGCGGCTCAGCCGCGCCGACCTCCGCTGAGGAATTTGCGCCAAAGGCCCTGGCTGTTGCCGCGGGTCGCGGCGGTACGGCGCACCTGATCGACGTAGACCGCGGTGATGAGGACAGCGCCGACGGCGACCTGCTGCCAGAAGGGCTGCACGCCGGTGATGACGAAGCCGTTCTGCAGCACCGCCGGGATGAACAGGCCGACGACCGTGCCCATGATGGTTCCGACGCCACCGAAGAGCGAGGTGCCACCGATGACGACCGCGGCGATGACGTTCAGGTTCGTCTGGGTCTGTCCGGCGATCGCGGTGGTGGAGAACTGCGAGAGCGACAGGATGCCACCGAGCCCGGCCAGAGCACCCGAGATCGTGTAGATCTTGATGAGCTGCGCGTCGACTTTCACGCCGACGCGGCGGGCCGCGATCTCGCTCGATCCGACGGCCAGCGTGTAGAGCCCGAAGCGCGTGTAGTGCAGCACGATCGCGCCGATGACGACGACGACCAGCGCGATGACGCTGATGATCGGCACCGAGCCGAAGACGTTGCCGTACCCGATCGAGACGGTCAGCACGGTGGGCACGTCGCGGACGTCGACGCCGCCGGTGAGGATCTGCGCGAGACCGAGGGCCATGCCGAGCGAACCGAGCGTCACGATGAGCGGCGGGATCTTCGCCTTGGCGATGAGGAAGCCGTTCAACAGCCCCCAGCACACGCCGCTCAGGATCGAGACGATGATGCCGACGATGGCCACGCCCCAGCCTTCGCCACCCATCGCCCGCATGACGAGCGCGGCGACGACGCCGGAGAAGACGAGGACGGAGCCCACCGACAGGTCGATGCCGGCGGTGATGATCACGTAGGTCATGCCGACCGCGAGGACGGCGAGGATCGAGGCGTTCTGGATGATCAGCCGGAAGTTCGACCACTGGGCGAACGACTCGGGGGCGAGGATGCTGAACACGATGATGATCGCCAGCAGTACCAGCAGGATCTGGAACGCCTGGGTGCGCAGCACGGCGACGAACGGGTTGGTCTTCTTGTTGTCGTCGAAGGTGCCGATGGCGACGGTCTCGGTGGGGGGGGTCGTGGTGCTCATTTGGAGTCGTCCTTCGTGACGGCGCCGGTCATGAGTCCGACGAGTTCTTCCATGGAGGTGTTCTTGGCGTCGATGTTCGCCACGCGAGTTCCCAGGCGCAGCACCTGGATGCGGTCGCAGACCTCCATCACGTGCGGCATCGAGTGCGAGATCAGCACGACGGCGATGCCCTTGTCCCGCACCCGGCGGATCGTTTCGAGCACGTTCTTGGTCTGACGCACCCCGAGGGCGGCGGTGGGTTCGTCGAGGAAGACGAGGCGTCCGGCCCAGTGCACGGCGCGGGCGATCGCGATCGCCTGCCGCTGCCCACCCGACATCTCCCCCACCGGGGAGGTCAGCGAGCGCACGGTCGCACCGAGCTCATCGAACGCGGCGCGGGAGGCGACGGCCATGTCCTTGGTCTTCATGAACCCCAACGCCCCCGCCAGGCCCGGGCGGCGGAT
>NZ_JBQEOS010000018.1:0-1411 GCF_052045385.1 Microbacterium sp. 22296
ACGGCGACCTGCTGCCAGAAGGGCTGCACGCCGGTGATGACGAAGCCGTTCTGCAGCACCGCCGGGATGAACAGGCCGACCACGGTTCCGAAGATCGTGCCGACGCCGCCGAAGAGGGACGTTCCGCCGATGACGACGGCCGCGATGACGTTCAGGTTGGTCTGCGACTGACCCGCGATCGCCGTGGTCGAGAACTGCGACAGGGCGAGGATGCCGGCGAGACCGGCGAGCGCTCCCGACAGCGTGTAGACCGAGATGAGGTGGCGGTCCACCTTCACGCCCACGCGACGAGCGGCCAGCTCGCTGGAGCCGACGGCGTAGGTGTAGAGCCCGAACTTCGTGAAGTGCAGCACGATCGCCCCGATCACCACGACCACGAGCGCGATGACGCTGATGATGGGCAGCGACCCGAAGACGTTGCCGTAGCCGATCGAGACCGTCAGCACCGTGGGCACGTCGCGGATGTCGACGCCGCCCGTCAGGATCTGCGCGAGGCCCAGGGCCATACCGAGCGAGCCGAGCGTGACGATGAGCGGCGGGATCTTCGCCTTGGCGATGAGGAAGCCGTTGAGCAGCCCCCAGCAGACGCCGCTCAGGATCGAGACGAGGATGCCGATGGTCGCGACGCCCCAGCCCTCCCCGCCGAGGGCACGCATCGTCATGGCCGCCACGACGCCCGAGAACACCAGGACCGACCCGATCGAGAGGTCGATGCCCGAGGTGATGATGATGTACGTCATCCCGACGCCGAGCACCGCGAGGATCGAGGCGTTCTGGATGATGAGGCGGAAGTTCGACCACTGGGCGAACGAGTCCGGCGCCAGCGCGCTGAAGATCAGCACGATGACGATGAGGATGATGAGGATCTGGAAGGCCTGTGCCTTGAGGAGCCCCACGAAGAAGTTGGGCTTGTTGTCGTCGAAGGTGCCGATGGCGACGGTCTCGGTGGGGGGTGTCGTGGTGCTCATTTGGAGTCGTCCTTCGTGACGGCGCCGGTCATGAGTCCGACGAGTTCTTCCATGGAGGTGTTCTTGGCGTCGATGTTCGCCACGCGAGTTCCCAGGCGCAGCACCTGGATGCGGTCGCAGACCTCCATCACGTGCGGCATCGAGTGCGAGATCAGCACGACGGCGATGCCCTTGTCCCGCACCCGGCGGATCGTTTCGAGCACGTTCTTGGTCTGACGCACCCCGAGGGCGGCGGTGGGTTCGTCGAGGAAGACGAGGCGTCCGGCCCAGTGCACGGCGCGGGCGATCGCGATCGCCTGCCGCTGCCCACCCGACATCTCCCCCACCGGGGAGGTCAGCGAGCGCACGGTCGCACCGAGCTCATCGAACGCGGCGCGGGAGGCGACGGCCATGTCCTTGGTCTTCATGAACCCCAACGCCCCCGCCAGGCCCGGGCGGCGGAT
>NZ_JBQEOS010000019.1:0-843 GCF_052045385.1 Microbacterium sp. 22296
CTCGGTGCCATCCGTGACGCGATCAACGCCACCGACCTGACGCAGGGCGTCAAGGTCGAGGTCGGCGAGACCCAGGCCGCCGCAGACATCACCATCGTCGTCGAGTACGGCGCCCCCATCCAGGAGGTCGCGGACCAGGTGCGCTCGCGCGTAGCCGGTGCCATCAACCGCCTCGTCGGTCTCGAGGTCGTCGAGGTCAACGTCGACGTGAACGACGTCCACATCCCGGGCGACGACAACGACGACGACAGCAACGAAAAGCGCGTCCAGTGAGCGCGACGACGAAGGGTGCCCTGGTCGGGCTCGTCCTGGCCCTCAGCGCCCTGATCTTCGGCTTCTGGGGATTCGTCCTCGTCGCCCTGTTCATGGCGATCGGCGTGGTCGTCGCCCGCATCACGGCGGGTGAACTCGACTTCGGCAACATCGTCAACGCCTTCAAGGGTCGGAGCACATCGTGACCACCGTCACCGCTTCCCCCGGGGCCGGCAACCGCACGGTTGCCGGCCCCGGCCTCCCCGCCGGCCGCGTGCACATTGCGGACCGCGTGCTGCAGAAAACCGCCGAACGGGCTGCGGCGGACGTGATCGGGGTGGATGCCAAGAACGTCCACGTCGAGATCGTCTCGGCCCGCGACACCGCCGCGGTGCGCATCACCTCGCCGTTCCCGGTTCCGCGTCTGGATGACACCGAGGCGGTGCGTGCGGCGACTCCCGTGCTCGAAGCTGCGCGTACGGCGCAGAGCGAGGTGCGTTCGCGTTTGACCCGGCTGTTCGGCCGTGAGATCTCGCGTGTGGATCTGACCATCTCGGGCGCCACCGCCCCCCAGCGAAAGCGAGTGCTGTG
>NZ_JBQEOS010000020.1:0-840 GCF_052045385.1 Microbacterium sp. 22296
CTCGGTGCCATCCGTGACGCGATCAACGCCACCGACCTGACGCAGGGCGTCAAGGTCGAGGTCGGCGAGACCCAGGCCGCGGTCGACGTCACGATCGTCGTCGAGTACGGCGCGCAGATCCAGGAGGTCGCGGACCAGGTGCGCTCGCGCGTGGCCGGTGCCATCAGCCACCTCGTCGGTCTCGAGGTCGTCGAGGTCAACGTCGACGTGAACGACGTGCACATCCCGGGCGACGACGACAACGACGACGACGAGAAGCGCGTCCGTTGACCCCCGTCACCACCGGCGCCCTCTTCGGGCTCATCCTCGCGCTGAGCGCCCTGATCTTCGGCTTCGGAGGATTCGTCCTCGTGGCCCTGTTCATGGCGATCGGTGCGGTCGTCGCCCGCGTCGCCTCGGGTGAGATCGACTTCCGCAACATCGTCAACGCCTTCACGGGTCGGAGTACCTCGTGACCACCGTCACCCCCGTCCGGCCCGGCGACCGCACCGCGGTTGCCGGGCCCGGGCTGCCCTCGGGCCGGGTCGAGGTCGCCGACCGCGTCCTCGAGAAGACCGCGCAGCGCGCGGCGGCGGACGTGATCGGGGTGGATGCCAAGAACGTCCACGTCGAGATCGTCTCGGCCCGCGACACCGCCGCCGTGCGCGTGACGTCGCCGTTCCCGGTGCCGCGCCTCGACGACACCGCGGCCGTGCAGGCCGCCACCCCCGTGCTCGAGGCGGCCGCCGCCGCCCAGAGCGAACTGCGCACGCGCCTGTCGCGGCTGTTCGGCCGTGAGATCTCGCGTGTGGATCTGACCATCTCGGGCGCCACCGCCCCCCAGCGAAAGCGAGTGCTGTG
>NZ_JBQEOS010000021.1:0-440 GCF_052045385.1 Microbacterium sp. 22296
GCCTGATCATTCCCCGCCGAACCGATACCCAACTGCCCGAAATAATTGCTCGAACCCACCAGCACATTCGCCCCCACCACGGCGACCGAGTCCGACGCCTGAGACGCCTCGTCGGCGACGGTGACGGTCACCGACGATCCGGGGGGAGTCCACACGTCGGGCGTCACCGTGGTCTGGAACGAGCCGCTCGAATCGGTCGTCCCGCTAGTCGCTCCCAGAGCGGCCGCGCGGTTGGCCGCGAGCGTCAGAGCGGCCCCCGCGACGCCGACGGAACCCCCCGACACCTTTGCCTTGACGGTCGCAGGAGAGCCCGCCGCGATGGTGGACTCGACAACATTGACCGTGAGGGTCGACGTGCCGGTGATGAGGTAGAGGCCGTGGAATCCGTACTTGTTGTGCTGGGAGGCGCGCAGCTTGGTGACGGGTCGGACCGGGGTCAC
>NZ_JBQEOS010000022.1:0-432 GCF_052045385.1 Microbacterium sp. 22296
GGCGACGTCGCCGGACGCCGCATCACCGTGGCGGGCCTGGGGCAGGTCGGCGGTCGTCTCGCCGAGCGGCTGGCCTCCGAGCACGCCGTCTTGACCATCACCGACGTCAACCCGGCCAAGCGGGCACGGGCCGAAGAGCTCGGCGCCGCGTGGGTCGAGCCGAGCGAGGCGCACCTCATCCCCGCCGACGTTTTCGTCCCCGCCGGAATCGGTGGAGTGCTCACCGACGAGGTCATCGACGCCCTCGACGCGCGCGCGGTGTGCGGGCCGGCCAACAACCCGCTCGCCGAGCGGAGCGGCGCCGAACGCCTGGCGCAGCGCGGCATCCTGTACGCCCCCGACTTCGTCGTCAACGCGGGCGGCGTCATCTACCTCGACCTGGTCGCCAAGCAGCGCGGGACGGTGGATCAGATCATGGGCCGTGTCGCCGGG
>NZ_JBQEOS010000023.1:0-402 GCF_052045385.1 Microbacterium sp. 22296
GGCTTCGTCATCACCGGCGTGCAGCCCTTCTGGCAGCAGGTCGCCGTCGGCGCTGTCCTCATCACCGCGGTCTACGTCGACCAGGTGCGCCGCACCGCCGCCACCCGCGGCAACACCCAGAGCCTCTGGCGCAAGTTCGTCAGCGGAGGACGCCGCGGCTGACGCCCGGCATCCGACATCACACCAAGAGAGAACGGTCATCACAATGCAGTGGAACAGCAAGGCTCTCGCGTTCGCCACCCTCGGCGCCGCAGCCACCCTCGTCCTCGCCGGCTGCTCCGGCGGATCCTCGTCGGGCGGTGCCTCGGGCGGCTCCGAGGACGGGTACAAGATCGCGTTCGTGCAGGGCGTCGCCGGAGATGAGTTCTACATCTCCATGCAGTGCGGCATCGAAGCCGAAGC
>NZ_JBQEOS010000024.1:0-395 GCF_052045385.1 Microbacterium sp. 22296
GATGCGAAGAAGCTCGACGACGGGCGGTACCAGGCGTTCGTGCTGGGTAGCGACGGGCGGGCGTACGGCTGCATCCGGGGGACGGATGATGTGTGGGAGAGCGGTTGGACACAGACCGCGATGACGGGTGTGAGGTACCTGGCGATGAGCAACTACGGCCAGGTCACCGTCATGTCGGACGGCGCGTCGGTGATGACCGCGGGCGGAACCCTGCTTCCGGCTCTGCCCAGTGGTGTGACCCTCATGCCCGCGAAGACTCCCTCGACCGTCGCCTTGCCGGCCGTGCCCAATGGAGTGACAGCCAAACAGGTCGCGGCGAAGAAGCTCGACGACGGGCGGTACCAGGCGTTCGTGCTGGGTAGCGACGGGCGGGCGTACGGCTGCATCCGGGGAAC